>NZ_JBTAMK010000014.1:0-122107 GCF_054796215.1 Alsobacter sp. SYSU BS001988
GGAGCTGTGCCCCTCCAGAACGCTCGTCCCCGCGAAACTCGTGCTCGCGCCGGCGGAGTACTCCTTGGCGGAATTCGGAATGGTGAGACCGCTCCCCGCAAAAGACGTGCTTGCCCCGCCGGGCGCGTACTCTTTGGCAGCGCTGGGGATGTCCAGTGCGCTCGCTCCCGCGAACGATGTGCTCGCGCCTGACGAGTAACCCTTGATGAACGGGGGATCCAGAGCGCTCGCCCCTGCGAATGATGTGCTCAGTCCGGGCGAGTAATCCTGGTGGCCGACCCCCGGGCGAAGATGGTCGTTTTCCAAGATCCACTTCTGCAGCTGGTCCCACTCGCCATCAATCCGATTGAATGCGCCGGCGGTCGACAACACGCCAACGACATAGCCATCGCGGTCGACCAATGGTCCCCCGCTCATGCCCTTGCCGATCGTATAGCCCCCGGTAGCGAAGTTTCCTGCACCAGTCAGAGATGTGCCGCCCCCGAACTCGGGGTAACTTTCAACCAGATGATCATTCCCCCACTGGCCAGGGTAGCCCAGCGCGTGATTGTAAGACGACGGCTCCGCCCACGGCCGAATTTGGTATGTCCCGACAACATCTCCCATGTCTTTGGAAATCCCGATCAGGGCGAGATCCCAGGCAGATTCGTTATCATTGAAAGTGGTCTTAGCTGGAATGCCGAAGAAATCCACCTGCAGCGAATCTTCGGTGAAGCTGAAAGCGGGATCGCTTGAAGGGCCATCGCGATAGGCAGCATAGATGTCAACGTCGATTGGCTCGTTATCCACGACATGGGCAGCAGTTAGAATGTCGTTCGGGCCAACAAAGACACCACTGCCTGATGTGCTCGAGCCATCGGCGTACGTCGCCACGATTTTGACTACAGGCCAATAGGACGGGTCATTCTGGCCGGGATATCCGACGCTCATCTTACCCTCCTGCTTCATTGCCCCCTTGGAAATCTGTCCCTAACCTTGCCCCCTTGCGGTGTGAGAACACACTTCCTCCACCTCCTTGGACCCGATTAGATCCTTCATTGCCGGTTCCGGCGTCCCCGCGCCGCTACCGGGTTCAGACCTGGTTTCCCAGACCGCAGCGGTACTGCCGGCCGGTGTACCCTGAACTAGGCCTAGCCTTCCTCGGTCACCGCGCGAACGGAAAGGCCAGAGCCTTGCGAGAAGTCGGCTTCGCCAGCCAGAAAGTCGCAGCGACCTGTGCGGGCGAGGTTTCTCGCTGAAATGCTGTGACAACGATGACCGGGATGCAGCGCCGAATTAGCTCCTCGGCCAGGGCGGACGTGCTGTCTCCGTCTGACTCCGGCAATGGCTTAAAAGCCGCCGAGCTAGGCCCAGCGTGTCGAAGATCTATAACGACGAAGAGCCCTCACGCACGGCTGCATGAGGGCTCTTTCGCGCAGTAGCTGCCGTTGCGCCCTGGGCGGCCTAAGCTGCCTTTCGCGGACGGCCTCTTTTCGCCTTCGGAGCAGGCGACTCGACTGGCGCAACGACGGCGCGCTTGCGCCCGAAGCCTATGCCCTTGGCAAGCGCCGAGCGCGACGCCGTGTAGTTTGGCGCCACCATTGGATAGTCGTTCGGGAGGCCCCACTTGGCGCGGTACTCCGCGGGCGTCATGCCATACTTGATTTGTAAGTGGCGCTTCAGAGATTTAAAGCTCCTGCCATCTTCCAGGCAGATGATCGCGTCAGGCGTCACCGACTTTTTGATCGAAACGGCGGGTTTTTGCTCGGGCTGGGGCTCTTCGACTTCGCCTTTCAGCGCAGAATTCAGAGCGCCGTGAACGCTGGCGATCAGGATAGGTACTTCGCTAGCCGGAACTGAATTATTGGCCAGGTACGCCGCAACGATGTCCGCAACGAGATCAAGGGTGTTTTCGGGAAGCTCCGCCACGTTGGTCTCCTGTTTCTTGTGCAGAGCTAAAGGTAAGAGGCGGCAATATCAAGGGTACTGGAATGTGGGCTTAAGGTTGGCGGAACGCGCCCGCCGAGGCTGAGGCGGCCAGGGGAACTCGCAGCACTGGCCGACGTTCTCCCGGCGCAACTGAAAGATTGCCCCCTCCAAGTTGCACCTAGGCCCCGCGGCCACGGAACTCCGCGGGGCCTTTTCATTTGGACGTGCATGCGCCCTCCTGTCCCAGCCCACAAGCGCCGTACCCCGCCAGGCTTCATTGCGCCGTGTCTCGCCTGTCCCGCCGATCGCGTCCCAAAGGGTCCGCTCTGGATCTACCAGCCGAAGCACGACGGCTTCCGGATGATCTGCCGACGCGAAGGGCCACAAGCGCGTCTGTGGAGCCGCAATGCCCTGAACTGGACCCAGCGGCTGCCGAGGATTGCCGGCGGCCTCCTGGAGCTTCCCTGTCACTCCTGCGTGCTCGACGGCGAGGCAGTCATTCAACTGCCGGACGGCCGCGACGACTTCCACGCGCTGAGGTCCAAGACCGGCGCCACGCACGCCATCCTGATGGCGTTCGATCTCCTCGAACTGGACGGGCGCGATCTCCGACCCCTTCCGCTAGACGAGCGCCGGGCCGAGCTACGGAAGCTGGTCGAGGCTGGGCCGGTCGATGGCGTCGCATTCGTCGAGGCGATGGACGACGACGGAGAGGCCCTGTTCAGCCATGCCTGTAAGCTCGGGTTCGAGGGCATTATCTCAAAGCGTCGGGACAGCCCATATCGATCGGGCCGCTCGCCGAACTGGCTGAAGTCGAAGTGTCCGGACTACGTGCGCCATGGCTGAGAACCGCCGGTTTCCGCCGCCCTGGACCGTCCACCCCATGCCGGCCGGCTTCCGCGTCGCCGACGCGAACGGCGTATGGCTCGCCTACTGCTACGGCGACACCACGGGCTATCGGAGCACGGGCAGCGTGATGATGTCGCCCGACCAGGCGAAGGCCATGGCGGAGATGATCGCCAGCATGCCGGACCTCATGCACGGCGTCGGATCGGCGGCATTCCCGCCCGGGACGCAGGGGCCGTTCTTCGTTGAGGACCGGAAAACCTGGTTCTCGGTCACCGACGCGAGCGGCATCAGGCTGGCGGTCATCTACCACAGCGACCCTGAAGCAGGCGACCTAACGCACGACGAGGCGCGGCGGACGCGCTATGGGGAGATCATCGGGTGTTGGTTCTGGGACTGCTCGTCAGGGCACATGCCGGAGGATAGTTGGAAAAACATGGCGTAACTAATCCGAAACAAGGCGCGTTGTTCCAAGATCGGCGATGAAATAAATGTGATGCGATCTACTAACGTCTGAGTCAGTTTGTTCGCCGCTTGGAACAGGAGAACGCCGATGCCTATGAATCATTTCGCCCAGAGCCTCCAGCAACGGCACCGTGAACTTGACTTAGAAATTCAGCGACTTTCAACCCGGCCCAGCGTCGATGACGTGCAGCTCAAGCTACTTAAGCTCAAGAAGCTTCATCTGAAAGATCAGCTCGATCAGATCAGAGCCGAGGCTCAGAGGACGGGATCGCACTAAAAGGCCCGCCGGGAGGGGGCCGCTCCCGAGGGGCTGACGCTCTGCAGAGGGGCCCGGTTATCCGGGCGTCTCGCACACAGCATCCTGAGCCATTGCTCGCCTCCAATCTTCAAGAGAGGCTTTCACCAGACGGACGTTCTGCCGTTCTATCCCGGATCGCCTATGCGAAGGCGCTGGCTACGCCAGCGCCGATGGGATGGGAGCCGGACCGCCGATCCATCTGTCAGGTCAGGATACACCCGATCCGCAAGCCGACGGTCGGCATGGTGTCTATCTCGGCTGGGCTACCGACGGCTTTCGCGCCACCCTGTGCGGTCGCTGAGGGCCGAGCGGACCAACGTAGTGGAACATCCACCTGCGGCGCCTCTCGCACGAGGTCCCCGCATTCGCAAACGAGGACACAGCCCGGTCCCCTCAAATGTAGAATTTGGTCTCCTCGGCGCGGATATGGAACCCCGGGGTATGTAGGTTCCCGTGGCTGAATTTCCTTGTAGAACACCCTCGCATGGACCGAGTGTGAGCATACTGCCCCGCTGATCACCTCACCCTTGCCCTCGGACCGCGCACCTTGGCTGGAGAGCTTAACGTTGGGACAGCCCACATTCGACGACGCATTCCGAGAGCGCCTGTACGACCTTTTAACGTGGCGGCGCGATGTGCGGAGATTTCGGCCGGACCGCGTGTCAGAATCTGTGCTTCAAAACCTCTTAGGTGCAGCCTGCCTAGCCCCGTCTGTGGGTTTGAGCCAGCCTTGGCGCTTTGTGCTTGTGAACGATCCGGCGCGGCGTCGCTCCATTGAAGACAACTTCGAAAGATGCAACGCGGCCGCCCTTGCCGCAGAACGCCCCGACCGAGCCGCGCTATACGCCCAGCTCAAATTATCCGGCCTGAGGGAGGCGCCGGTTCATCTCGGCGTCTTCGCCGACCCCAGCACCAAACAGGGCCATGGCCTCGGAAGGGGGACCATGCCGGAAACAATCACGCACTCTGTCGTGATCGCCATACACACGCTCTGGCTGGCGGCGAGAGCTGCGGGCATCGGACTTGGCTGGGTGTCCATTCTGAATCCAGAATGCGTGTCGGCAGCGCTCGACGTGCCACGTGAGTGGACGTTTGTGGCCTATCTCTGCCTTGGCTATCCGGAGCGCAACGCAGCAGTTCCGGAGTTGGAAGACGCCGGCTGGGAAACCCGGCAAAGAGACGTCGCTGGCTTTGTGCGGCAGCGGTGATCGAGCGGGCACCTGAGGGTTCCCGCCCGGGGCATGAGCAGGGCCCTATGTTTGTCCGGCCGACCTGTGCCGCCTGTGCAAGGCCGGCTCAATGACGGGGGCTTGGCGATAGAGGTCTTTCAGAATGGTCGTCGCGGATTTCGGGCGAGCTGCGGCCAGCGCGGCTGAAAGCCAGGCCGCTTTGGTCTGGGTGACGCGCCCCTGCGGCTGGATGCCCCAAAGAGCAAACTGCGTGACGGCGTCCACCAGATAGTCGTTCCAGTCACGGTCGGCTCGGACCAGGTCGCCATCGATGGCAAGCAGCAGCTCGGCCTCATCCGTCGTCGTGACCCGCTGTGGAAGCACGTCGCGTTGCAGCCGGCGAAGGTCGGCAAAGCCGATCCGGTTCGTCTCCAGAGCCTTGGTGGCGAAGTCGCGAAGAGCGCTCATGCGTGATCCTCCCGTGGCTTCCATGGATGACGGGCAAACCCTTGCGGGGCCTGAATGCGGATCGCAGACGGCCGGAATGTTGGCGGGGTGGTTAGGGGTTGGTGGACGCCCTGAGGATTGTCTGCGGGGTCGCCCCGGTCAACGGGAACAGACCGCGACAGCGCTGGCCGATGCCTCTTCGCCACAGTCGCGCCGGGGCTTTTGCGCCCGCAAGCCTTTGTGCCGGAAGGGCTCTCGCGAGCAACCTTTCGGGAACCATGCTGACCCAAGCCTCAGGCCACAGGAGTTTCGGTCCCTCTCCTGAATCGGGAAAGTAGGTCGGTCCCGTTTCGCGGCGGGGCCGAACTGCGTCAAGACCGAGGAAAATGGTTGGTTGGCAGGCGCCCTCCAGCGCGGGCCTTTTTCGTCGCTACAAAGGAAGCGGGATTCCGGCTTTTTCGGTTTGTGTGTGTAAGGTGGTCCAAAATACAAAGCTGGGGGCCATCAATGGGGCGATCAGTCCTTCTCCTCGTGGATGACACGGAGGCAAGTCGCTACTCGCGCAAAAGAACGCTGGAAACAGCGGGCTACGACGTGGTCGAAGCGTCCTCGGGTCAGGCCGCTTTGGACGCCTTCGCCGAGCATGACCCGGCGCTCGTCATCCTCGATATCATGCTGCCGGATATCGACGGGGTGGCCGTATGCCGCCAAATCAAAGCCGCCGATCCCTCGGCCCTCGTGCTGCACATTTCGGCCGTAGCGGTCGCCTCAGAGGATCGCATCCGCGGCCTGGACAGCGGCGCTGACGGCTATCTGATCGATCCCGTTCACCCGGAGGAGTTGCTCGCCAATGTGCAAGCGCTGCTGCGTCTGAAGGCGGTCTCCACGGAACTCGCTATCCGCAACCGCGAAGCGGACGAGGCGCAGAACGCCAGAGAAGCCGGCGAACAGCTGCTAAGGCTCGCCGCCGAGGCGGGCGGTATGGGTTACTGGGGGCTCGACGTCCGCACGTGGACCCTGCAGGTCTCGGACCTCTTAAAGGCGACCTTCGGCCGAAAAGCCTCCGCCCAATTCACCTTTGACGACCTGCGCGCGGCCATCCACCCAGAGGACAGGTCAGCCAGGGACAAGGCGATCGCGCGTGCGATGGAAACCGGCGAGCCTTACTGCAGCGAATTTCGGATCCACTGGCCAGACGGCTCCGAGCACTGGCTCGAAGTGCGGGGTCAAGCACATCGCGAGGCCGACGGCCAAGCCCGCCGGCTGGTCGGCGTCTCACTCGACATCACGGATCGGAAACACCGCGAAGAAGGGCGCGAGCTCTTGGTCCAGGAGCTCAGCCATCGGGTTAAGAACACCCTCACGCTGGTCTTGGCCGTCGCCAACGCTACGGCGGGCCATGCGACTTCGCTTCAAGACTACCACGCCAGCCTCGTGGCCCGCGTTTCCGCGATGGCGGACACTCACTGGCTCCTCACCGCCAGCCTCAACGGCGAGGTTACGCTCGGCTCGATCTTCAAGAGCCAATTGGCTCCTTTTGATGGTGACATCAAGCGCATCCATCTGGACGGCCCACCCGTGAGCCTCCCGGCCGGTGTTGCGGTTCCGGTCAGCATGGCCATTCACGAACTCACCACCAACGCGGTGAAATACGGTGCCTTGTCCGTCCCCACAGCCAAGCTCACCGTTTCATGGGATGTCGCGCCAGGCGCGTTCCTCCATCTCGAATGGATCGAAGAGGGTGGCCCGCCTGTGCAAGCAAAGCGCAAGGCTGGCTTCGGCACGCGCCTGCTCGAGCACGGTTTGAAGCATCACGCGGGCGCAAAGCTCCAGATGGACTATCGCCCGGAAGGGTTGCGCTGCGCCATGGTCATCCCGCTGCGGTCCACGTCAGCCGCGTGATCGGCGGCCGAATTCAGCAGCGTGAGCAGCTGCAGCGGCAACCACGGCTTCTGCAGAAACACGGCGGTTTCGGGCAGTTCGCCGCGGCGGCCGGCGGCGTAGCCTGACGTCACGATGATCCGGACCGTAGGCCAGGAGCGAGCGATCTCGCGGGCCAGATCCACGCCATCCAGTCGACCCGGCATTCTCACATCCGTGAACACCGCGACGACGTCCCCGGCGATCGCCGGGTCTTTGAGCAGCGCCAAGGCTTTGTCGGCGTCTTCGGCTTCGAGCGTCCGCAATCCGGTTTCTTCCACCATGGCGACCGCCATCGTGCGAACGAGGTGATCGTCCTCGACAATCAGGACGGCCTTGTGACTTTCGGTCATGTCGCACCTCAGAGGGAGCAACCACCACACCCGCCAGCTGTTCCTGCGCGCAAAGCCATTTGTCTTGAAATTTCACGGCTATGCACCGATGCTCGACGTGGGGGTCCAACAAGGGGCTGCTGACAATCCCTTCCGACGTGCGCCGCCTTGGCGCAGGCGCCTGCGTCATGCAGGCGCCTTCCTACGGGCAGGGCGTCGAAACCAACCCTAAGCCCGGCGCTGCTGCTCGTTGACCAGCCGCTCGAAGACGAGCGACCAGCCGCTCGAAGACGAGGCTCCCGCGCGAGTGGCCGACCAGTTCCCCACCCAAGCTCTCCACGCGGTCACGCACGCCGGACATGGCTGACACAACGCGGGCGCCCTCGTCCGGGTCGTCCCTGTAAAAGTCGAGCACCTGGCGCTCGAAAGCCTCGACCCGGGCCATCATCTCCTGGAGGCGGGCTTGCTCGCCGCCCTGCCCCTCGGCGACCTGGCGCAGTTCGGCCAACAAGGCGTCGATCTTCGGGATCTCACTCATGCTCAGTCTCCGGTCAAGGGGCACTCTACATCGCATGGGAACCGACCGGCCACACAAGGGCCCGGGGACGACTATCTTCAACAGACGGTGCTCCCCACCCACCCCTCTTGTTCGCGTGCATGAGCGGAGGGGGCGGCGCGGACTAATCCGGCTCAATCACAAATGTCCTTGCAAGTGTTTCAAAGATGACCTACACAGCAGCATCGACTTTGGCCGGACAATCGGGCCGTTGCCCTTGGCTTAGCCGGGCGCACGTTCAGACATTTCTCCAAATTTCGACTGCCCGAGAGCAGAAGCGCTTGCGCGTATCCTGCTTTCACGTGCGCTTGCGCTTAAGGATTAACATTATGACCATCGGCACCGTAAAGTTCTACAACGACCAAAAAGGCTTCGGCTTCATCGCTCCCGACGATGGCGGCAAGGACGTGTTCGTTCACGCCACTGCGCTTGAGCGCGCCGGAATGCGTGGTCTCGTTGAAGGCCAGAAGGTGGCTTTCGACACCGAAGCTGATCGCCGCAGCGGCAAAATGGCGGTCGGCAACATCGAAGCCGCGTAAGGCTCAAGACCACCCAGCTCCGGCTGGGCGGTGCTAAGTCCTGAGCCGTTGTCCGACCACGGATGTACTGGCGAGTTGATAGCTCGGGACACTGACCCTAACGGCCGCCGCGGGAAAAACTCACGGCGGCTTTTTCGTGCCCTAGGGCCTAAGATGATTAAGGCGAAAGTGCTTCGATTACGAGGAGGATAGTATGGCTAAGGGCGAACAGCGCGGCAACAAAGAAGCCAAAAAGCCGAAGAAGGAAAAGCCAAAAACACCAGCTGCGGCTCCTTCGCAGAAGGGCGCCACGCCTCCTGCGACGCCCAAGGCATCACCAAAAACAACGAAGTAGCGCGCTCAGGAGAGCGGAAATCTATGACTTACAATTTCCAGTTGCGACAGACCGTGCGTCTGGTCCGTCCTCCTGCCTTGGGCAAGCACGGCAGTGTTCCTAACGAATATGAGATCGTTCGGCTTTTGCCTGCTGACACAAGTGGCGAGATCTCCTATCGCGTGAGGTCCGGACTGAGCGAACTCGTAGTCCGCGAGTACGAGATCAAGGCATGAGTGGGTATAGGGACAGCTTTGATGAAGGGCGAGCGAAGGCCCATCATCTCGTTGGTCATCGGTGATCCTCTGGTCAGGTGCGTGTCCCGCAACCCGACAAACGTGCTCTGGCAGGATTTGTCCAACTGGCTACAACCCAAACGACCTGGACGCGCTCCCGTGCCTGCAGTTCGCTGCTGCTCGATCTGATCGAGTTCGGCGAGGGCGGCCTGACCTGAGGATCGGAACCAGACCTCACGCTCTTCGTTGAAAATGCACTTCACCGACGACAACGGCCCCGCAGCATCAGCCACCCTGCTGCGGGGCTTTTCGTGCCCGGTTTTTTACGGCGAAGATACCCCCGGGCTTCTGGGCCCCACGCCTAAACTTGCGGCCGCCGAATAGGATTGCTGTGCGGGACAAGCTCGCAAGGGCGGGCCCGTCAGTTCGTTGCCTTCAGAGGAGGAGAACGGCTCAAGAACACGGCGGGTTCTGTCCCCCACATAGAACGAAGCAGGCGGCCGCGACATTCTGTCCGCGAGGGGTGCGACGGCGGGGGCTGGGGCGGAGCGGATGGAACCGGACGACGACGTCATGGCTGGCGAGCAGCACACCGTGTTGATCGAGGAGGCCCTCTGGGAGTACTGGCGCGACGGCCGCCGAAGATCCTGATGCTGCTTGCTGAGCTGGCCCGTCGAGAGGGGGAGCAAATCTCGCCGACGACTTCACTGAAACCGTATCGGGATTACGAATGACCAGACTTCACCGGCGGCTGCTCATTCTCGCCGAAAAGGGACGCCTCAGATACGAAGTCGGATCGCATGCCGCAAAGTTCATGGCCCCCTTCGCGGAGGCGCTGGAGCGCAACGGTTGGGTCAAACGGTTCGCGTCGGGTGGTTTCATGGCTTTTCAGATTACTGATGAAGGTGCCCGGCATCTTCGCCGGTTGCTCGAGCTTGAGGGATAGCAGCGCATCGGGGTGCCTGCCCCGTAGGGCCCTGAGTTTCTTAAACCCCTAGGCGCGCGCGTGCACGCACGCGAGCCTACCCGCGCCGCACGTAGTCTGGGCACTTCGACTTAAGCCAGGCTTGCGACCTCCCCGACCGATACGGGCTGTCCCGGCGCTTGCTGATGATCCCTTCCAAGCCCATGGCGCAAGCGTGGCGAAACAACGCCTCGCCCTGCCAGGCACGGGAGCGCGTCGAGGTCGTTCGGATCGTAGCCATCGCGGGCCTCACGCAACTCGTCCTCCTCGGCCGCCCTGGAGGCGCTAATGGCGGCCTTCACAATCAGGCCCTCCGGCGTCGATGCCTTCTCGACCCGCATCCGGAGGGCGACGGCGGCGAGGCGGTCCCAGGCCTGCAGATGGTCGCGCTCAGCCGCAGTCGAGCCCGACAGCTCCCCTGCCCTATTCAGCGCCGCATGGTAGGCCCCGCAACCCTGGTGCTTATTCCCGCATGTGGCGTCCCCCGATCCTCGCCCGCGAGCGTCGAGCGCCGCCGCCGGGCTTCATCCTCCCCTGCCAACCCACGCTCTCGCCCCACGTCCCGACTAGCCCGCAGTGGATCCACGAGATCAAGCACGACGGCTTCCGGATGATCGCCCGCAAGGAAGGGCCGGCGTGCGCCTATGGAGCCGCCAGGCGCTTTCCTGCCGCGCATTGTCGCGGCGTCCTGAGCCTTCCCTGTGGCTCCTGCGTGCTCGAACGCCGAGGCCATCGTGCAGCGGCCCGACGGCCACGCCAAAGCTGTTGCTTAGTTACGTTTCTCATGATCGTCTCCCTTCGTTTGAAGTGAGAGATCCCGTCATGGCGACCGCGTCCACCAATCTTCTGCCGCTTACGCATACCCCACTGGACGCGGCTCTCAGCGGCGCATTTTGGCAACTGGATCAGAGCCGGACCATCACCTGGGCGCTCGGAAATAACGAAGCTTACAGCTGGTCTGATCCAGCCTTCTCAGCAGCGATCATCGGTGCCGCATTGTCCGAATACGAGAAGATTTTGAACGTGAATTTCCAGTACACTGGCCAATCTTATTGGAAAACGTCTGCAGCTGACATCACATTCAATCTTGGTGACAGTTTGCTTTTTGGTTCATCACTTGTGCTGGGTGAGGCGGTATTCCCGAACAAAGGCTTAGCCGACAGAACACTGGCCAGTTTTGGCGTTGATAGATCGACATACCTGTTTCCTGAAGGAGACATATGGCTAAACAACGATTTCTCCACTCAAGCGACATTATACCACGATCGCGGCTCCGCCGTATTCGACACACTCTTGCATGAGATCGGCCATGCGCTCGGGCTGAAACACCCGCACGATGACGGAGGCACTGGGCATCCGACCTTCGCGGAAGTGGGAGAAGTCGACGACCCCTCACTAACCGTGATGACCTACATCTCGCCACGAGGGTCTAATGTGGCCTCGGGTTGGCCGGCTACACCAGGTGCCGACGATATCATTGCGTTGCAGTATCTATATGGGGCAAACCCGTCGACAGGCGCAGGCAACTCATCATATCAAATAACAACGACGTCGGCCTTTCAGACAATCTACGACGTGGGGGGATCTGATAGAGTTGATTTCTCGGCGTTCTCAGGAAATCTTCTCATAGACCTTCGCCCTGGTTTTCTGTCAGGGCAAATAACAAATGATCGAGCTTCAATCAGGATTTCCTACGACACGATCATTGAGGAAACGACCGCAGGATCGGGAGCGGACACGATCAACGGCAACGACGGGCCTAATCGGATCCAAGGAGGCGGAGGAAACGACAGCATATATGGGGGGCCGGGCATCGATACCGCGATCTACCGCGGGCTCAGGAGTCAGTATGTACTGCAGCAATCATCGACCGGTCTGTCGGTCAGCGATGTCAGCAGCGGCCGAGATGGCACAGATACCTTGACAGTCGTTGAGCGCCTTCAGTTCGCCGACGGCATACTCGCTTTCGATACGGCCGGAGACGCCGGCCAGGGATTCCGCCTCTACCAGGCCGCCTTCAACCGCACTCCCGACAAGAGCGGTCTTTCGTTCTGGGTTCACGCGCTCGATACAGGAATGTCTATGCACGACGTTGCCTTGGGGTTCGTGAATTCAGTCGAGTTCAAGGCCGTCTACGGAGCCGGCGCCTCGAACGCGCAGATCGTCGACAGGCTCTATCACAACGTGCTTGGGCGCGCGGGCGAGCAGGGCGGCACGGACTACTGGATCGGAAGGCTGCAGTCCGGGACGAGCGTGGCGGACGTGCTGGCCAGTTTTTCTGAAAGCCCCGAGAACGTGGCTAAGGTCGCCCCACTGATCGGAACCGGAATCTCACTCGAGCCGAAGTTCTTCGCGTAACCGGGCTTCCCGCCACTGTGGCCTGAAATTCGGGAAGCCGGAGTGGCTTCCAGTGGTCTTCGCTGCAAATGCAGGACTGGATACAGCGGTGGACGGCCGCAGAGCGTCGGCGCACCAAGCGCTAGAGCCCCGGAACGCGGCCCTCTCCCTCAGGGGTTGTCGGAGTCCCAAAAGGGTTTTCGGAGCAGTACGCGCGCGCGAGGCTCGGATCCTGAACAGGCGTGAGCGCCCGAAGCCGGGCCTAGAGCCCAGCCATCCCGGCGGCGTTCTGCTTGAAGATCTGTCCCGCCTGGATGTAGCCCGACGTCGTGTCGAACTTCTTGTGGCGGAGCTGCTTCTGGATCGCGTGGCCCGGCGCATCGTTCGCCGCGGCCGACGTCGCCAGCCCGGAGCGCAGGGAGTGACCGGCGAAGCGTGCGGCGCGGGCGTTGGCCTCTTCCAGCGTGGCCCCGTCAGCCAGCGAGGTGGCGACGATCGCGCGCTTGACGATGAGGGCGACCGACTTGTCCGTGATCGCGCCGGCTCCGATCCGGCCATGCTGGCTGATGCTCCGGAACGCGGCGCCCTCGCGGATGCCGGACACCTCGAGCCAGCGCTTCAGCGCCCGGACCGGGCACGTCGCCGGATTGCTCCCGTAGGGGACGCCGATCGTGCTCCCCTCCCCTCCCTGGTCGGTCTTGGAGCGCACCAGGTGGACCAGCAGCCCATCAGCGGTCTCCTCGACATGGGACCGGCCTTCCACCGGAGAGACGAGCAGCGACACTAGTTCGGAGCGGCGCAGCGCGGCGGCGAACCCGACCAGCAGCAGCGCTCGGTCACGGATCCCGGCCAGGGTGTCGGCCGGAAGCGCGGCCACGACCTTGCGCAGGTCCGTCGTCATAACGGGAGCCTTCTTCGCCGGCGGCAGCCCCTTGGTCCGGCAGATGCCCCGCCATGTGTCGCGGAAGCCGACGTGGCCAGTGTCGAGCTGGTGGCCGGCGTAGCGATGAAACTCGCGGATGGCGGACAGGCGGCGTTGCAGGGTCGAGACCTTCACGGTGTCGGCCCGGTCGATCAGATAGGCCAGCACCGTCGCCGAGGCGGCCGGGAGCGCCGAAGCCCCCTTCCCTGCGCACCAGGCCGAGAAGTCGGCCCAGTCGGTCCGATACGCCCGATTGGTGTTCTCGGCCTTGGCGTGGCTGGCGTAGTCCCGGGCGCGATCGGAGAACGCCATGATGGGCGCGGGAAGCGAGGCCCGGACGTCGTCAACGATGGCGGGCAGGTGGTCGCTCATGGGCGGCGGCTCGCTTCCGGTAATCGCTTCTTATCGGAACCAAGAATCGCATGTACGTTGGAATACGGCAAACGGTATTTTGGGGGCTTGGAGCGCCATGTTCGTCACCGTGGGCATACTGCGGGCCGGCGTGTGCCTGCGCAGCGATCCGCCTCCCCGCATCCGGGGTGCGCCATAACCAGAAATTGAAAGGGCCTGAGATGGAGGAGGTTACTATTCGACGGCTCTCGGCCACGGATGTCCGCGATTACGTGGAAATCCGGCTCATGGCGTTGAAAGACTCTCCGGACGCATTCGGGGCGATCCACGGCGAGGAAGCTGCAAGGTCTCTCGAGGAGCACACGCGCCGGCTCGCGACATCGCTCGTGTATGGCGCCTATGCAGGTCACAGGATTGTAGGAGTCGTGGGCCTCAAGCGGGAGATTGGCCCGAAGGAATCCCACAAAGGCTACATCTGGGGCTTGTATGTCGTGGCCGAGAAGCGAGCGAAAGGGATCGGCGCAGCACTCGTGGCCGCCGCCCTTGAAGCCGCGCCGACATTGGTCGAGCAGGTCAGGTTGACCGTTGTCGCGCATAATGCTCAGGCCATTGGTCTTTATGAGCGCCTAGGGTTCTTGCGCTACGGCCTGGAGCCTCGAGCGCTGAAGGACGCTGACGGGTACGCGGACGAACTGTTGATGGTGAAGTTCACCAGCGGATCCCACCCATAGCCCCGGACTTTCGCTGTTTGCATCATGCCGTAAACGGCGAGCGGTACACGGCATGCTGTAGCAGCCGTAGCGAGTGTAGCAGCAACCTTCAGGCCGGCGAACACGGCCAGCCCGCCTGAACCGTAGCAATGTAGCCAGCGTAGCAGCCTACCCCTCCCCTACTGAAGACTGCATGTCGGACGGACACGGGAATTTCTTCGCAGTCGATGCGCGCTGCGTCATGGATGCCACCAACCAGGGCGATGGGGTCGCAACAGCGCTGGCCTATCTGACCCTGGCGCGCTTCACGTCCAAGAACCAATCGAACACCATCGCCGGCGGAGCCGCCCTAGTCCGCAAGCTGGGCCTAACGCGCGGTCGCGCCGAACTCGCCATGAAGGTGCTCGAGCGCGCGTCGCTGATCTCTGCGCCAACGAAGGGGACCGCCAGAGTCCTGCCGAGCTGGGGCGAAGTCGGCGCCCGCCGCGCCAAGGCGACCGACAGGCAGATGGCCGTCCTGAAGCGCGTCAGGAGCAAGCGCGCGCCTATCGCGCTCTCGTCAGACCCTGACTACCAGATCGCCTACACGCTCGCACAGAAGGGAGCGCTGGACCTGGTCGCCGACGCCAAGCCCGGGAAGAGCAAGTTCAAGCTGAAGGAGCCCGACTGGATCTGGCTGCCAAACTCGCTGGTGGATGGCTTCGGGGCGGGCGCCCCTCCCCTTCAGCGCCTGCGCGACATGCAGGATGTGCGAGCGATCCGGATGCTCCTGCAGTGCTACCAGCTGCAGAACCTCGCCGAGGACGGCGGCCTGAACTGGAGCGTCGTCCGGGACAGATATAAGCGCGTGAGTGTCTGCAAGTTCGGCCTTCACACGATCTGGGCGTTCGCCGCCGACGGGTCTGCGGCTGATTGGGAACCCCTAGCTGCTCCCTTCCGGCGCAAGGGGCTCTCGAATGATGAAGCGAGCGCGGAGTTCTGGAAGGTCTGGGGCTCGCTTGGCTCCGCCGGATTCCTTGAGATGGTGGGCCATGTCGTCAACGGGCTCGGAGCGGGCTCGCAAGTCCTCCACGCCTATGCCCTGCCCGGCACCGGCGAGACCGTGGAGCAGGCCGTGGCGACCGCGGCCCACACCGCCGCGCTGTCGCGACTGACCGAGGCGCAGATCGAATGGGCCAAGAACGAGCTGGGCGGAAGACGTCCGATGTTCTGCCCCGTTCCGTCCTACATCGCCAATGTCGAGCTAGTCGGAATCGCTCGTCTGGTTCACCGCCCCCACACGTCCCGGACATCAGCCTGGGCGGCCAACTTCCTGCACCGATGCGAGGCCACTGCCCTCGATTTTGCGGGTTTGGCGAAAACGCCAGTCAGATCAGCATCTTGATATGCAACATCAATGATCTGAACCTCTGCATTCAGCGCCGCGCTAGGCGCGCGTCCGGAAAGG
Source organism: Alsobacter sp. SYSU BS001988 (assembly GCF_054796215.1). Lineage (NCBI taxonomy): Bacteria > Pseudomonadati > Pseudomonadota > Alphaproteobacteria > Hyphomicrobiales > Alsobacteraceae > Alsobacter > Alsobacter sp. SYSU BS001988. The sequence continues at coordinate 15,761 of NZ_JBTAMK010000014.1, forward strand.
AACAGGAGCGTGAAGCATGAGCAAGGGACAGAGCCAGAACGACTTGGAGACGCTTGCGCCCGGACCGAGCTTCTACGCGGAGACGTGGGGTGCGGATCCGTGGGCGTGGCCGCCGAAGGACGTCTGGCACCCATGGGGGAAGATCCCACCCCTGCTGCCGAACGAGACGGCGCTGGTCCTCGACTTCAGCGCCATCATTGAGAGCGAGCGCCCTGCCCCACTGAAAGGGGCATTCGAAAAGGAGCGGGTCGGCCAGTGCACCGTCTACCGGCCGACGGCGTGGCGCCGCTGATAATGCAGGACCGAATGCAGCGGAGCCCCGATATGGAGAGTTTGGAAGCCGCCCTTCGTGAGCAGTTGTTCGAGTTGACCGAAAGCGGGTCTCCGCCGGAGGAGCATGTCGGCGCCATCGCTCAGCTCAATCAGCGCGCCCCCCACTCAATCCAACTTGAGATTCCGGCCGCGGCACAGGACCCGCGACTGAACTGCTTTGAGTTCGCACTGGGGCTGGACCCGGATGACCTGAAGAAGTGTACGGACCACGTGCTGTTCGTCGGAAAGGAATTCATGTCCGAGTTCATCGCGTCGCTCCGTGAAATCAACGATCGCGATGGCGTCCCTGACGGGGCTCTCGTCATCTACCTCGACGGCGACGGTGCCCCTGTGCACGCAGGAATTTGGAGAAGCGGCCTTGTCGTCTCGAAGTGGGGCAGAGGCAACACCAACACGTGGCGGCATGCGATTTGGGAGGTGCCGGCCAATTACGGATCGAGCGTCGCCTTTTTTGAACGCCCAGCCAGCGACTACTCGCTTCAGACTTATCGGGAGTGGGAAATCGCCATCCGGCGCGCTCTTGGACACGTCTGACCAGCGGCTGCTGCTACACCTGCTACATCTGCTACGCTTCAAAGCGCCCCGCCATGGGGCGCGTGAGGAGCAATGAGGGGCTCCACGCCAGCGAAGGAGAGCCGGGATGGCAAAAGCCTATTGGGTCGCCGCTTATCGTTCAGTCAGCGATCCCGAAGCGTTGGCGGCCTATGCCAAGCTCAGTGGCCCGGCCATCGTCGCTGCAGGCGGTCGCATTTTGGTGCGCGGAACGCCGGCTCATGTCTTTGAGGACGGGCTGATGCAGCGCACGGTCGTGATCGAGTTCGACAGTGTCGAGCAGGCCAAGGCAGCTCACGACAGCCCCGGCTATCAGGAAGCCCTGGCGGCATTGGGCGACGCCGCCGAGCGGGACATCCGCATCGTTGAAGGCGTTTGAACGGCATACAGCATCCCGTTTCCTGCAAGCGGCGTACGGCGAACCGTGGCGCTCATTCCGGGCTGCTCCGATAAAGCTTGTGAACTGCGAAGATGACGGTTCCCGACTCCGGGCTGCAGCTGCACTGTTGGCGGTCATCGTGAGACCGTCGCCATGCCGCACTCCGACCAGCAAGTCATCCTAGACGCTATCGCGACCGAGATGAGAGACGCCTTCCTCGACGTTCCGGCCGAGCCAATCCCTGATAGATGCTGACGCTACTCATCCACTCGACGCCATGCCAGCGGCATTCGACCATCCTGGCCTGTATGGCTTTCGGTCTGCCGCAAACGGCTAGAAATTGGCGTCCGTAGCAGGAAGTGCGGTCCGCCCGCAGTTGTAAGCCGCGGATCGCCAACGCGGATCGATAGTACCCTTTCAGAATGACCCGCCCGTCCTGAACCCGTCCCCGCTGCCGAATGCCCCCCCCGTCGCGAAACCGTCCGGGGGTGGGATGGAGATACCTCCGCCAAAGCCGGAATCCCACGGACTTGGCCCTTGGTGAAAGCCGCCTCGCAGAACCTGCCCCAGGATCGCGCCCCCAATCGCACCCGTCAGCACACTGCCGAGCACGTTCCCGAGGGCGGCTTCGTTGCGGACCGTCCCATAGGGGGTGTCGTATCCCTGCTGCCGAAGCTCCCGCCATTGTCGCTCAATTGCGACGCGGCGCACCGCCGTCTCCTTCATCCGCCGGTGCGCTTCGACCGCGCGCCGGAGCGCTTGGTTCATGGTTGCGTCGGTGGCCTGGATGCGCCGGACGACTTCCTCGTCTCTTGGCGACGGCGTCCGTAGCGCCTCCTCATAGAGTTGATCGAGCTTTTCTTTCTGGTCTGCTGCCGCTAGCACCTCGACGGCGTCGTGGTAGGGAGCGTCTCCCTCCAGGATTGACGCGTCATAGGTGCGGTCGAGCGTCGAAAGGTTGTCCCGCGCATCGGCCAGCCGAGCTTCGGCTTGGCCGACATCCTCCCGGGCCTTGGTAGCGGCTGCCTCGACTGCCTCCATGCCGGCGTTCACCAGCGCCGTGCGCTCCAGCGCCGTCAACGCGTCCTGCGCCGCCTTCAACTCCTCAGCCATTCGCTTGGCGTGCTCGCCAAGCCGCTCGGGAATCTGGTTGAGCAGGGTGTAGTTGGCACCGGCCTTGTCGAAGCCCACAACGCGCGCAACGAGTCGGTCCATGGCGCGCACAAATCCCCGGGCGGTGTAGGTCGCGGTACCGAATCTGCGGTTCCAAAGGTACATGAAAAGCGGGTCGGCTTCATATGGCCGGCGCTTCTCGTCCCTGTCTGCGGCCGCGTCAGAGGCCTTTTTAAGAGCCTGCCGCGCATGCCCGGTCAGCTCGTCGACCCTGGCCCGGGCTGCGGTCCAGGACGGGTCGACGCTGGCCTGAGCCTCGACCCGTTTGCGCAGGTCATCGACCCGGGCCAGGGCCTCCTCGAGCGCGTCCACAGCGGCCTGGCGCGCCACCCCCGCGACTTGCACGCCTTCCTCGGCTTCGCGCCTGCGTTCCGTCAGATGCCGTAGCGCCTCCTGACGCTCGTTCAGCAAGGCGAGCGCTTGTCGTTCCGCGGCGTCCAAAGTGCTGACCACCTTGTGCTGGGTGATTGTGTCCAGCTTCATTCGGGCGAGTTCGCGGAAGGCTTCGGTGCGTTGAATGCGAAGGCGTCCGACCTCCTGCGTCGCGGCCGCGAAATCGCGCTCGAATTGCGCCTCCTGCTTGCGCGCGCTCCCGATGGTCTGCTCAATCTGCGCGAGCGCCTGCCGTCCCGTGATCATGGTTCTACCACTGGGTGATCGCGCCGCCGAGGACCGGCATCTGGTAGTTGACGTCGAGCTGCCCGCGCCGTTTCTCGCCCACGCGGTTGTTTTGCACTATGCCGTCGTCGTCCTTGTCCCGCTGCACCTGGGCGGCCGTGGCGGGGCTCACGCGCACGCCCCACTTTTTGGCTGTAACGGTCCGGCCGTCCTCCTCGCTGGTCACCGGCAGGCTCAGGACGCGGCCATCGGGGGCGACGGGCTCGACGATCAGGTAGTAATTCCGACCCGTCGGGTTCCGTTGCGGGACGCGCCAAACGCCACTGGGCTCGCCCGGGCGGGAGACGATCCGCAACACATATTCACGGCGAAGGTCAGCGCGCAGAACCTCCATGTCGTTCAGGATCTCTCGGGCGGTTTTGGCGTCGCCTTGCGCGATGGCGGCTTTCCCGTCGGCCAGGAGTTGGTCAGCCCGCTCTCGCGCCGCCGGGGTCCTTGCTTCCCTTAATACGTCCTCATGCCCTTGATCCAAGGCGACCGGGAGCCTCTGAGCGAGATCAATCCGGTTTCGTTCGGCCTGTGCCTGTTCTTGGGCGGCCCGCTCCCGAGCGGGCTCGACTACGCCGAGGCGATGAGCGCCCCAGCCGAGTGCCGCGAATGCGGCGACCGCGACGAGCTTGCGACCATGCCGCCTCCGGTTGACCCACACCGTTGCGACACTCCGCGCCAAGCCGGGCGGCGGCGGCGCGTAGACAAAGCGTTGGTCCTTGAGGGCCTTCACGCCTTCCAAGAGAACCCGGTCCGGAACTACGATTCCCTGGCCGCGATAGAGCTGGCGCAGGCGCTCCAGCAGTTCGGCGTCACGATCCTCCTGCCCCAGTTCGCGGCTGACAAGAGCGTCTTGATGGCGGATCGTGTCCACCACGTCCATGGCGAGCATCATCTCGTCAAGGCTCGGCCCAGCCTTGACAGACGCGCCTGCTATGGCGGTCGCTTCAGCCATGGGCAGGGAGCGCCTCTCCTTGTGCCACGAGCCGGGCGATGCGGCGCTTGCCCTCCTCGACCGCATCGCGGATTTCGGCCGAGTTCTGGGTTGCCAGCCGGCGCATGTCGCCGACTATCTCCAACGAGTGCTCCTGGAACGAAACCACAGAGTCGACCAGCTTTTTGACGGCGTCTGCCCGGATTGTGGGACCATAGCCGGCCTTGATGGCGGCCTCGCCCACCTGATCGCCGATCTCGGCGAGCACCTCGAGGCTGCGGGACACGCCCTCCTTCATGGCGTCGAGGCTCTGGGTCGCCTCGTGTAAGCCGAACATGCCAGTGAAAGACGCCTTCAGGGCCGTCAGCACCGAGTCGTTGGTTGAGAAAAACGTGACCGCTTGCGCATAGACGCGTTCCTTAGCATTCGTCATTTGCATCAGCCGGGCCATGATGACCTCGGAAGTGTTGTAGCTGATCGTCAGGTTGTCAGAGAGGTCCTTCGCGATCTGGTAGCGCTTCTCCTCATCCTGCGTCCGGCGAAGCTGTTCGTCCCGGGCGAGTTCGAGGCGGGCCCGGTCGGCGATCTCCTCACCCTTAAAATCGACCACCCGCGCTGAGGTGGCCTGCAGGTCAGTTCTGGCCGCGTCCAGCTTCGCCTGCGCGGTCTTCAGCACCTCCAGGGCCATCACCTCGGCGTGCTTCAGCGCCCCGCGAAAGTCGCGGTAGGCGTCAAGGATAGTCTGCTCGCGGACGATCTGATCCTTTGTCGAGCGCGTCACCTCGACGTAGGTCCGCTTGATTTCGTCAAAGCGATCGGCGACATCGCCGCGTGAGAGCTTCATCCAGACATTCGTGACACGCTCCATCACGTCGATCTTCGCGTCAGCGATCTGATCGACCATGGTCTTGGCGTCATCGCGGATGGAGTTGAAGGCTTCGGCGATCTGTCGGTAGCGCTCGCCGATCTCCATAGCCTGGGTCTGCTCGCGGACGACCTCGTTGAAAACCCCAGCCTGTCCGAGGGTCCGGGCGATCATGACGATCCGGTCCGGATCGAGATCGGATATCTTCTCGAGCAGCCCGGCGATGGGGGCCTCCACCGCCTGTGGGGGCACGATGCCGATGGCCCGCAGCGATTGCGTGGCCCGATCAAGATACTGCATGGGGGTTGTGACGAGCTCGGACATGGGCTTTTCCTTCTAAGCTCGGCGACTGAGCGCACGCCGGGGCGTGGGCCCATAGACGACTAGAGGACCGGGGCCTCAATGTGGAATTTCGGAAGCGGTTCCCCGGTTGCAAGGCAGGGCCTTATCCGACGGGCCCTCAAGGGCACTGGCCGAACGAGGGGTATGCCTTTCCCTGAGTGCTGCCCAGCATTTCCTAAGCCGTCCCAAAAGCCTGACGATTTGGCCGACTTCCGCCGACCGCGTGAGCAGGAAGCGCTTCATTGGCGTCGGTCTGTGGTACGTTGAGGCTCCGCGCTAGTTAGCCGCGACCTGTCCAGGGGCTAACGCGGCTGAGTGATACCAACCCGGACCCACCTGGATGCCGGACGTGATGCTCACGCGCACCGCCCAGCCTTAGCAATAGCTCTGGCCACTGACGCAGGAACGCCTCAGTGGCACATGAGCGGTAGACCAAACCGCATGGGCCGGGCCGAGGAGGTCGCAGAACCCGTCCGAAGGTGGGGAAAAAGATGGGGAAGCTCCGCGCCCTAGCGGAAAATTTGAGGCTGCACCTCAGATCTCAGCGCAACAATGGCGGAGACGGAGGGATTCGAACCCTCGATAGGGCTTTACAACCCTATAACGGTTTAGCAAACCGCCGCCTTCAGCCTCTCGGCCACGTCTCCAGCGCGGGAAGCTCTAGGCGATCATCGCGGTGGGGTCAACGGCGCAAACGCGGCTTGCGCCGGAGGGCCGCCGGGTCAGTGCAGCTGCAGCCACATGCGGGCGGCCCGCTGGGCGTCGGCGATCTCGGCGGAGGTCATTTCGGCGGCCACCTCGGCGCGCAGCGCCAGGGCGTCGCGGCAGCCGCGGACGGCAGCGATGTTGAGCCACTTGTGCGCGGCCACGCGGTCCACCTCCACCGAGCGGCCGGCGGCGTACATCATCCCGAGTTCGAGGAAGGCGACGCCGTCCATCTCGGGCGAGGCGATCGAGGCCATGTCGGCCGTGGACATTTCGAAACGAGCCATGGTCCTGTTTCCCTGTCGGACCCCTTACGGGGGCTGAATACTTGGGGCGCCATCGACGGATGCTCAATGTCGCCTTGAACAATCACAGTTGATCGCTTTTTCTTCAAAAGCGTCCTAATAAGGAGCGTGAATCGTTCCTTCCCGATTCCATTCGAAGTAGTTAAATTCACTCGGCGTTGACGATGGGCATGCGCCGAATCCGAGGAAACGCCTCGGTCCGGCGCATCCGGACGCATCGGCGCGTCCCGCGTCGTTTCACGCTTCATTGACTCTGGATGGCGAAGCCGGCGGCCGCCGCGGCCCATGTCGCCGCGCTCCGCTTCGCTGGAGCATGCTGCGAAAAGGCGGAAACCGGCTTTCGCGCCAGAGCATGCGACCGCCAGGACGCTAGAGCATGCGGTGTTTCCGTCGAAACACAGCATGCTCTAGACTGCCCCCAACGGCGCCGCCGGAGCGCCGGCGGGAGGACGCGGACGATGGCTGGATGGCGCAAGGCGGGATGGATCGGCGTGGCCCTGGCGCTCGGGGGAGCGCCCCTGGCGGCCGAAGCGGCCGACCCCACGGGGCTGTGGCTGCGCGGCACGGGCACGGCCCGGATCAGGATCGTGAATTGCGGCGGCGCGCTGTGCGGCGCGGTCGCCTGGCTGAAGGACCCGAACGGCCCCGACGGCAAGCCCCGCGTCGACGACCAGAATCCCGACCCCGCCAAGCGCGGCCGCCCGGCGCTCGGCCTGCCCGTCATCCTGGGCATGAAGCCCACCGGCAAGGCCGACCAGTGGAAGGGCGAGGTCTACAAGGCCGACGAGGGCAAGACCTATTCGGGCTATCTCACCGTCCTCGGCCCGCGCGAGCTGAAGCTCGAGGGCTGCGTCCTCGGCGGGATGATCTGCAAGGCCGAGACGCTCTCCAGGGTCGAGTGACGCGCCGCCGCGGGCGGAGCGGCCGCGCTCCGCCCGGACCGGCGGCCCGATCAGCGGGCCCGTTGGCCGAACAGCACGGCCTGGGCCTCCTTGTCCTTCGACAGGTCGGTCTGGGCCCGCGCCTCGGCCATCACGGCGACGCCCCGCTGGACGGCGGGACGCGCCATCACGGCTTCGAACCAGCGCTTCAGGTGCGGGAAGTCGTCCATCACCTGCCCCTGCCTTTCCCAGCCCCGCACCCAGCCGATGCAGGCCATGTCGGCGATGGAGTAGTCCCCGGCCAGATAGTCGTGGTCGGCGAGGCGCGTGTTCATCACGCCGTAGAGGCGGTTCACCTCGTTTGTGTAGCGGGCGATGGCGTAGGGCGTCTTCTCCGGGGCGTAGATGCGGAAGTGATGCGCCTGCCCGGCCATGGGCCCGAGGCCGCCGACCTGCCAGAACAGCCACTCCTCGACGGCGACGCGCCGGCGCTCGTCGGCGGGATAGAACTGGCCCGTCTTGCGGCCGAGATATTGCAGGATGGCGCCCGACTCGAAGACCGAGATCGGCTGGCCGTCCGGTCCGTCGGGGTCGACGATCGCCGGCATGCGGTTATTTGGAGAGATCGCCAGGAACTCGGGCTTGAACTGGTCCCCCTTGCCGATGTTCACGGCGTGCACCGTGTAGGGCAGCCCTGTCTCCTCCAGCATGATGCTGATCTTCCAGCCATTGGGGGTCGGCCAGTAATAGAGGTCGATGGGTTTTCCGGCGGCTGCGGCCATGCGCGTGCGCTCCTCGGGAGTGACGATGCGCGGAAGGTAGGACGAACCGGCCGCCGCCGGAAGGCCGGCGCGGGATCACGAATGCGCGCCCGCCGCGGCGCGGACGCGCCATTTCCAAGTTCCAACTTGTAATTGATGTTTTTTGTGATCCGATTGCGGTTGCGCCACGCAGCCGGCGAACCGGCTGCGCCGGCCGGCTCGAAGAACGCCGGGCCGGGAGCGGATCGCCCAGGCGCATGGAGGATTGAAGTCCCATGAAGACTCGCTTGATCGCATTGACGGCCCTGTTCATCGCCTCCGCGCTGCCCGTTTCGGCGCAGACAACCTCCACCAACCCGCTGAAGAAGCCTGCGCCCGCGGCTGCGGCCCCCGCGGCCGCGCCGGCCGCCCCGGCGGCGCCTGCGGCCGCCGCGCCCGCCAGCGAGGCCAAGAAGCCGTCCGAGGCCCAGATGGCCTCGCGCAACCGCATGAAGGAATGCGGCGCCGAATGGCAGACCATGAAGAAGGCCGGCAAGACCGAGGGCAAGACCTGGCGGCAGTTCTCCAGCGAGTGCCTGAAGAAGAAGTGACCTGAGAGGCGGCCAATTCGCCGTCTGGGGCCCCCGAACCCGTTTCGGGGGCCTTCTCGACTCAGGAGCCCGGGACCGGCGCAGCCGCCGCGGGCAGGCGCTTCTTGAAGCCCGCATGGCTCTTGGCGTAGCCGAGCCGCTCGTAGAAGCGGTGCGCGTCGGCGCGCCCGGCGTTCGACATGAGCTCGCAGACGCGCGCGCCGCGGCGCGCCGCCTCGGCCTCCGCGGCGGCCACCATGCGGGCCCCGACGCCGCGCGACCGCTGGTCTCCCCGCACCTGCACGGAGCGCAGCACGGCGTGCAGCGCGCCCCGGCCGGTCAGCCCCGGCATGAAGCTCAGCAGCAGCGAGCCGACCACCTCGCCGGCGTCCTCGGCGACGTAGAGGACGTGGTCCGGATGGTCGGCCAGGTTCTGGAAGGCGCGGCGGTAGTCGGCTTCCGACTCGGGGCTCCACGCGTCGCCCTGGCCGAAGCCGCGGTCCGCCGCGTGCAGGCCCACGATGGCCGGGAGATCGGCGGGGCGCGCCTCCCGGATCACGGCGCCGGCCGCTGCGCTCACGCGGCGGCCCGGGTCTCGGGCGGCAGGATGTCGGCGGGGTCGCCGAAGCCCGGAAGCGCCCGGAAGCGCGCCACCCAGGCGGTCAGGTTCGGGAACGGGGCCAGGTCGAAGCCGGCCTCGCCGACATAGTGGACCACCCCATAGACGTCGATGTCGGCGATGGTCGGCGCCTCCCCCACCAGCCAGTCGCGGCCGGCGAGCGCCTTGTCGAGGAATCCCAGCGCCGCCGTCGCCTCGGCGGCGTACATCTGCAGCGTGGCCTCGTCCAGCGTGCGGAACCCCGCCTTGGCGCCGCGGGTGCGGTACACGGGGGCGGCGAGCTTGTCCCAGACCCAGAACATCCATTCGCGCGCGGCGATGCGCTCCTCCAGCGTGGCGCCGCCGAACTTGCCGGTCTTGTCGGCGACATATTCGAGGATGGAGGCCGACTGGCACAGGTTGCGGCCGTTGGACGTGTCCGTCAGGCAGGGCACCTGGCCGAAGCGGTTCTTGGCCAGGAACTCCGGCGACTTGTGCTCGCCGGCGCGCAAATTGACGTGGTCATAGTCGAACGGCTCGCCCGCGAGCGCGAGCGCCAGCCCAACCTTGTAGGTGGGCCCCGAGAGATAGATGCCGTGAAGGGTGAAACGCGCGGTCATGGACGTCCTCATGCGAGGGGATGAAGCCAAGGCGCGGAGCCTACAGCTTCGCAGGCGCGCCGCAAGACGGCTGCGCGGTTGACTTCAGGCCCACGCTCACCACCTCTGCGCCGAGATCGCAGCCTGCATGCGGTTCGACGGGACGCCTCCCCTTCGTTGATCCATGCTCCGGGAGACGCCCGTTTGAACGTTCCTGACTTCGTCGAGCCCATCCTGTCCTTCATCAAGACGCATGAGGGCTGGGCCATCCCGATCGTCTTCGCGCTGGCCTTCGGCGAGTCGCTGGCCTTCGTGTCGCTGCTGATCCCCGCCACCGTGATCCTGTGGGGCATCGGCGTGATGGTGGGGGCGAGCGGCGCCGCATTCCTGCCGCTCTGGCTCGCCGCCGCCCTCGGCGCGGCCTTGGGCGACTGGCTCTCTTACTGGCTCGGCTACCACTACGCCGATCCCATCTCGCGCATGTGGCCGCTCAACAGGCATCCGGACCTGCTGCCGCGCGGCCATGCGGCCTTCGAGAAGTGGGGCTGGGCCGGCGTGTTCTTCGGCCGCTTCCTCGGCCCCCTGCGCGCCGCCGTGCCGCTGGTGGCCGGCGCATGCAAGATGCCGCAATGGTCCTTCCAGCTCGCCAACTGGCTCTCGGCCTTCGCCTGGGCCACGTGGACGCTTGGGGCGGGAGCGTTCGGAGTGGAAGCGCTGAAGGGCTGGCTCTAAGCGCTGAGGGACGCCGCCAGCCCGCTCTGGCGATCAGCACGTGTCCGTCATCCCCGGCGGCGCGAACCGCCGGGAAGGGGATCCAGGGGCAAGGCGCTCACTCCTGGATCCCTCTTCCCCTCCGCCGCTGCGCGGCTCCGGCCGGGGATGACGGCGAGACTCAAATCCCCAGCTTCGCCTTCAGGATGTCGTTCACCGCCTGCGGGTTGGCCTTGCCGCCCGACTGCTTCATCACCTGCCCGACGAACCAGCCGATCATGGTGGGCTTGGCCTTGGCCTGCTCCACCTTGTCCGGGTTGGCGGCGATCACGGCGTCCACGGCCGCCTCGATCGCGCCCGTGTCGGTGACCTGCTTCATGCCGCGGCTCTCGACCAGCTCGCGCGGGTCGCCGCCCTCGGTCCAGACGATCTCGAACAGGTCCTTGGCGATCTTGCCCGAGATCACGCCCTCGCCGATCAGGTCGATGATGCCGCCGAGCTGCGCCGGCGACACCGGCGAGGTGGTGACGTCCTTGCCTTCCTTGTTGAGCCGGCCGAACAGCTCGTTGATCACCCAGTTCGCCGCCGCCTTGCCGTCGCGGCCCTTGGCGACGGCCTCGAAATAGGCGGCCTGCTCCTGCTCGGCCACCAGCACGCCGGCGTCATAGGGCGAGAGGCCATAGTCGGCGATGAAGCGCGCCTTCTTGGCGTCCGGCAGCTCCGGCAGGTGCTGCGCCAGCGCGTCCACATAGGCCTGGTCGAATTCCAGCGGCAGCAGGTCCGGGTCCGGGAAATAGCGGTAGTCGTGCGCCTCCTCCTTGGAGCGCATCGACCGCGTCTCGCCGCGGCCGGGATCGAACAGCCGCGTCTCCTGGTCGATCACGCCGCCATCCTCCAGGATGCCGATCTGCCGCCGCGCCTCGGTCTCGATCGCCTGGCCGATGAAGCGGATCGAGTTCACGTTCTTGATCTCGCAGCGCGTGCCGAAGGGCTCGCCGGGCCGGCGCACCGAGACGTTCACGTCGGCGCGCAGGCTCCCCTTCTCCATGTCGCCGTCGCAGGTGCCGAGATAGCGCAGGATGGTCCGCAGCTTGGTGACATAGGCGCGCGCCTCCTCGGAGGAGCGGATGTCGGGCTTCGACACGATCTCCATCAGCGCCACGCCGGAGCGGTTCAGGTCCACGAAGCTCATGGTGGGATGCTGGTCGTGCAGCGACTTGCCGGCGTCCTGCTCCAGGTGCAGGCGCTCGATGCCGACCGTGATCTGCCCGCCGCTTTCCGGCAGGTCCACCACCACCTCGCCCTCGCCCACGATGGGGCTCTTGTACTGGCTGATCTGGTAGCCCTGCGGCAGGTCCGGGTAGAAGTAGTTCTTGCGGTCGAAGGTGGAGCGCAGGTTCACCTGCGCCTTGAGGCCCAGCCCGGTGCGGATGGCCTGCCGGACGCACTCCTCGTTGATCACCGGCAGCATGCCCGGCATGGCGGCGTCCACCAGCGACACATGGTCGTTCGGCTCGCCGCCGAACTCAGTCGAGGCGCCCGAGAACAGCTTCGACTTCGACGTCACCTGCGCGTGGATCTCCATGCCCACCACGATCTCCCAGTCGCCGGTGGCGCCCTTGATGAGCTTCTTGGGATCGAGCGTGCGGCTGTCGACGATGGCGTTCATCGGAGATCTCTCGTAACGATCGGACGGGCTTGCGCCCCGCTTTTCAGGTCTGCGACGCGCGGGGTCAAGAGGCGCCCGAGCTCAGCGCCCACTCGCCCGCCTTGCCCCATACCCCACGACGGCCCACCCCACCCCGGCGAAGAACCGCGCCAGGGCGTGCGCGCCGCCGAAGTAATAGCCGCCCTCGAACCAGCTGATCCCGACGAAGCGCAAGAGGAAGCTCACCGCCACGGCCGCGATCACGGCCGCGAAGCCGGCGAGCAGCAGCTTGGCGGCCTGATCGGCCTTCCAGCCGACCCACAGCCCCACCGCGATCACCACCGGGTCGACGAAGGCGAGAAGGATCACCCAGCGATAGGGATCGAGGTCCTGCCAGAAATGCGGGGGCATGGCTTTGTCCTGACGTCAGCGCGCGGTCAGCCGCCGGCCGGCGACGCCGAAGATCCAGCCCAGCAGCACGAAACCCGCCGCCATGGCGACGGTCGCGACCGGCCGCGCGTCAGCGTCGCCCCGCACCGCCTGGACCACGAGCAGCACGACCAGCAGCCCCGCCGTGAACCAGAGCAGCCATCGCAGCACGGTCAGGCACGCGGAGGCGACGACCGTGCTGAACATGGCTCACCACCACGCGTCGGGAAGCCTCGTCCGCCCCGCCGCCTGCTCGATCACCTCGGCGACGGAGAACAGCGTCTCCTCGTCGAAGGGCCGGCCGATCAGCTGCAGCCCGAGCGGCAAGCCCTCGGAGGACAGCCCGGCCGGCACCGCGATGCCGGGCAGGCCCGCCATGTTCACCGTCACGGTGAAGACGTCGTTGAGGTACATCTCCACCGGGTCCGCCCCGCCCTTCTCGCCGATGCCGAAGGCGGCCGACGGCGTCGCGGGCGTCAGGATGGCGTGCACGCCCTGGCCGTAGACCTCCTCGAAGTCGCGCTTGATCAGCGTGCGGATTTTCTGCGCCTTGACGTAGTAGGCGTCGTAGTAGCCCGCCGAGAGCACATAGGCGCCGATCATGATGCGCCGGCGCACTTCCTTGCCGAAGCCCGCCGCGCGGGTCTTCTCGTACATCTCCTGGATGTCCTTGCCGGGCACGCGCAGGCCGTAGCGCACGCCGTCATAGCGGGCGAGGTTGGACGAGGCCTCCGCGGGCGCGACGATGTAGTAGGCCGGCAGGGCGTATTTCGTGTGCGGCAGCGACACGTCGACGAGCTCGGCGCCCGCCGCCTTCAGCCACTCCGCCCCCTTGCCCCAGAGCGCCTCGATCTCGGCCGGCATGCCGTCGACGCGGTATTCCTTGGGAATGCCGATCTTCATGCCCTTGATCGAGCGGCCCACCGCCGCCTCGTAGTCCGGCACCGCGATGTCGACGGAGGTCGTGTCCTTGGGATCGCGCCCCGCCATGGAGCGCAGCAGGATGGCGTTGTCGCGCACCGTGCGGGCGATCGGCCCGGCCTGGTCCAGCGACGACGCGAAAGCCACGATGCCCCAGCGCGAGCAGCGGCCATAGGTGGGCTTGATCCCGACCGTGCCGGTGAAGGCGGCCGGCTGGCGAATGGAACCGCCCGTGTCGGTCGCGGTCGCGCCCAGGCAGAGCCGCGCCGCCACGGCCGAGGACGAGCCGCCCGAGGAGCCGCCCGGCACCAGCGCGGCGTTGGAGCCCTCGCGCCGCCACGGCGACTTCACCGGCCCGAAGGCCGAGGTCTCGTTGGACGAGCCCATCGCGAACTCGTCGTTGTTGAGCTTGCCCAGCATCACCGCGCCGTCGCGCCACAGCTGCGAGGTCACGGTCGACTCGTAGGCCGGCGTGAAGTTGCCCAGGATGTTGGAGCCCGCCGTGGTGCGCACGCCCTTGGTGGCGTAGAGGTCCTTGATGCCGAGCGGCAGGCCTTCCAGCGCGCCGCCCTGCCCTTTCGCGAGCTTCTCGTCCGAGGCCTTCGCCATGGCGAGCGCCTGCTCGGGCGTCTCCAGCACATAGGCGTTGAGGCCGCGCGCGGCCTCCATGGCCTTCAGGAAGGCGCCGGTGATCTCGGCCGAGGAGAACTGCTTCGCCTTCAGCGCGTCGCGCGCTTCGGCCAGGGTGAGGTCGGTGAGGTCGGTCATGGCTGAACTCTGGTTCTCCCGCCCGCGCCTTGGCGCAGCGGGTCGCCGCAGGGCGGCGGAAAGGATGGCGCGGTTATTCGACCACCTTGGGGACCATGAAGTAGTGGTCCTCGGTCATGGGCGCGTTGCCGACGATGATGTCGGCGATGCCGCCATCCGTCACCGCGTCCTGGCGCTTCTTCATCACCATGGGGGTTACGGAGGTCATCGGCTCGACGCCCGACACGTCGACCTCGTCGAGTTGCTCCACGAAGGCCAGGATGGCGTTCAGCTCGCCCTGGAGGTGCGGCACCTCCTCCTCGGTGACGGCCACCCGCGCAAGATGCGCGATGCGCCGGACTGTCGCCTGGTCGACGGACATTCGGACCTCTTGAATGGCTTCGGCCGAGCCCGCGCCCGGCCGCAGCGCGTTCTATCCCGCGCGCTCCCCAGCCGCAACTGGCCCCCTCTCCCCGCAACGGGGAGAGGGCTGGGGTGAGGGGATGAGCAAACGCAACCGATCTCAGCCCTGAGTTCGTTGCCACAACCCGTCGCACCGGCGAACCATCGCGGCATGCGGGGACACTCGACAACGCAGATCGGCCGCGCTCGCCGGCTGAGGCGCGAGATGACGGAAGCGGAGCGAAAGCTCTGGTACGCCGTTCGCGACCGGCGCATGGCGGGCTTCAGGTTCGTTCGCCAGGAACCGATCGGCCCCTTCGTGGCTGATTTCTGCTGCCGGGAAGCGAAGCTGGTCGTCGAGTTGGACGGCTCGCAGCATGCCGAAAGCCGCTGCGACAAGATCCGGGATGAGCAGCTTGCCCGGCTAGGCTACCGCGTCCTGCGCTTCTGGAACCACGAAGCGTTGCTGACGATGGACGTCGTGCTCGAAACGATCTTCGCGCGGCTGACCGGGCGAAGCTGACAGCCAGACACCGTCCCCTCGTCCGACCTCGCTGCGCTCGGCCACCTTCTCCCCATGCTGGGGAGAAGGGTCCGCCCGGCGACGCGGCCGCAGCCGGCTCCCTCTCCCCCGGAACGGGGAGAGGGCTGGGGTGAGGGTCGGCCCAGCCGCTCCCTCATCCGACCTCGCTGCGCTCGGCCACCTTCTCCCCGTCCCGGGGAGAAGGGTCCCTCACACCTCCACCGCCGCGCCCTTCTCCGGCACGAGCACCTTCGTGGCGCTCCCCGCCATGGCCGCCACGAACTTCTCCGCGTTGGGATCGATGATCCCGAACGAGCCGTAGTGGCACGGGATCACGGTCTCGAACTGGAAGAAGCGCTTGCACGCCAGCGCGGCGGAGGCGGCCCCCATGGTGAAGCGGTCGCCGATGGGCACGAGGCCCACCTTGGGCGCGTAGATCTCGTTGATCAGCGCCATGTCGCCGAAGATGTCCGTGTCGCCCATGTGGTAGACGGTGGGCTCGCCCGCCGCCCGCACCACGATCCCGTTGGGGCTGCCCAGCGGGAAGCCGACGCCCGCCTCCACGAGCCCGGCCGAGTGGTCGGCGCGCACCAGCGAGACCTGGAAGCCGCCGGCGTCGATCGTGCCGCCCGTGTTCATGGGGTCGAAATTCTGCACGCCCTGTGAAGCCAGATACATGCACAGGTCGTAGTTGGTGACCACCTTGGCCCCGGTCTCCTTCGCGATCGCGACCGTGTCGCCGACATGGTCGCCATGGCCGTGGGTGACCAGGATATGCGTCACCCCGTCCACGGCCGCCGCGCGGTCGGTCGTGAATGCGGGATTGCCGGTGAAGAACGGATCGATGAGCACGGCCTTGCCGGCGAAATCGAGGCGGAAGGCGGAATGGCCGAACCAGGTGATTTTCATGGTCTTCTCCTCGACGCGTCCCCAAGGGTCGGCTCAGAATGTAGCGGCCGAGCCGCCGCAGGCAATCGCCGCTTCCACCGCCCATCGCTCCCCGTCCCTGCAGGAGTTCGCCATGGCCGTCACGAACATCTTCGATCCCTTCGACATGCTGGGCCGCTTCGGCGGCGGCGTGTCCGTCCCGGTCACGCAAGACATCCGCCCGGTCTGGTTCCCCACCACGATCACCTTCGCGGGCAGCGCGCCCGTGGAGACGCGGGTCGTGTCCGACGTGGCGAGCTATGGCCGGCAGCTCGGGCTCATCACCGAGGTGGTGCTGGCGCTGGCCGAGCAGGCGAGCCTTTCGCCCGAGGCCAGCCGCTCCCGGGACCGGCTGGCCGGGATCGCGAAGCGGATCGAAACCGTCAAGAAGGCGGTCGGCGGCGAACCAAGGGCCGAGGCCGAGCTGGCGCTGGACAGGCTGGAGCGGGCGGACCCGCAGGGGTACTCGGCCTTGCTCAAACGCCGCTCCGGCCCCAAGAGCAGCGGATGACCGAACCCGGCGCCGACATCACCACCCTGCTCTCGCTTCCCCGCCACGCGCGGCTTCTCGGGCTCGACCTCGGCACGAAGACCATCGGTCTGGCGCTGTCGGACGTCGAGCGCCGCATCGCGACGCCCCTGGAGACGATCCGCCGGACGAAGTTCCAGGCGGACGCAGCCGCCCTCCTGGCCCATGCGGGCAAGCATGGCGTCGCCGCGCTGGTGATGGGCATGCCGCTCAACATGGACGGCACCGAGGGCCCCCGGGTGCAGAGCACCCGCGCCTTCGCCCGCAACCTCGCCCGGCTGACGCCCCTGCCGATCCTCTACTGGGACGAGCGCCTGTCGACCGCCGCCGTCACCCGCACCCTGATCGCCGCCGACGCCTCCCGCGCCCGCCGCGACGAGGTCGTCGACAAGCTCGCCGCCGCCTACATCCTGCAAGGCCTGCTCGACCGGCTCGCCGCGATGCAGCGGCAGGCGGCGGCCGACGAGCAGCCCGGCTGGATTCCGGAGCGCTGACGCGCCCTCCCCCGCAGGTTCGCCCGCATCTTCGCTTTCGCAGGACCGCCCGATGCTCTATTCGGCGTGCGCCCCCCGAGAGCGCCCCGCCATGCCCGCCGTCGCCGCCAGCCTGATTCCCGTCTTCCTGCTTCTGCTGACCGGCTGGGCGACGCGGGTGACACGCGTCATTGACGAGGTCCAATGGGCCGGGTTCGAACGCGTGACCTATTTCGTGCTGTTTCCCGCGCTGGTGATCGAGACCCTCGCCAGGACGGACCTCAGGACCGTGCCGCTCCTGCCGGTCGGCGGCACGCTGGTCGCCTCCATCCTGATCGTGGCGGGCATGCTGCTGGCGCTCCGCCCCGTCCTGAAGGAGCGCTGGCGGATCGACGGGCCGGCCTTCACGTCGGTGATGCAGGGCGCGACGCGCTGGAACACCTTCGTGGCGCTGGCGCTGGCGGGCAGCCTCTACGGTCCCGCCGGAACGACGCTGGGCGCCGTGGCTATCGCGGCCATGATCCCGCTTCTCAACGTCATCTCGGTCCTGGTGCTGTCGCGCTACGCCGCCCCCGCCCGGCTCTCGACCGGCGCGCTCCTGGGAACGCTCGCCCGCAATCCCTTCATCTGGTCCTGCGCCATCGGGCTGGCGCTGAACATCCTGCGGCCGCCGATCCCGGCGCCGCTGATGTCCTTCGCCGACATCCTGGGCCGGGCGTCGCTGGCGGCCGGGCTGCTGGTGGTCGGCGCCGGCCTCGACCTGTCGCGGCTGCGCCGCCCCGGGCCGGCGCTTTTCCTCGCCACGGCCCTCAAGCTGATCGTCCTGCCCGTGCTGGCCGCCGGCTTCGCCCGCCTGCTCGGCGTCAGCGGGACCGGCCTCGCCGTGACCGTCCTGTGCACGGCCGTCCCGACGGCGAGCGGGTCCTACATGCTGGCCCGGCAGATGGGCGGCGACTCACCCCTGATGGCCGAGATCCTGACGGTCCAGACCCTGCTGGCGATGCTCACGCTGCCGCTGGCCCTGGCACTCCTGGCCTGACCCCGTGCGGAGACGCGAGCATCTTTGAAAATTGCAACTCGGCGCGGCAAACGGGTTGCACAATCCGAGTTCGCCAACCTAGGAATTGCACTTTTCAACCTGCGTGACCCACTCAGGGGCTATACATTTGATAATTGTTGGGTGATGGTGCGTGCAGTTCGCAAGAACGCACTTGTAGACCCCATCGACCCAACCTGCCCGGGAGCCCGCGATGCCCGCCCTGAAGCCCTCTCCGTCGACCATGCCCAAGCCGACGCCCATCGCCTCGAACGGCCGGGCGCGCGGCTATACGCCCGCCCCTCCCGAGCCGGCCGGGACCGAGGACATCGCCCGCTACATCGCCCAGATGACCACCGAGATGGCCCTGATCGCCCGCTCGGCCAATCTCGACCTGCTCGCCTATTTTCTCGAGATGGCGAAGATCGAAGCGAACGTGACCGCCCGCCGCAGCAGCCTCACGGCGTGACGCCGCCGCCCGGCCGCAAGGACAGCAGCCCGGCGCCGTGCCGCTCGATGGCGCCGGCGACCTCCAGGTCCAGCAGGACCGAGCGCACCGTGGCGACCGGCAGGCCCGAGGCCCGCACGAGGTCGTCGAGGGCGATCGGGGCCGGGCCGAGCAGGTCCGCCACGATCGCGCCGGCGTCCTGTGAAGCCGGAGGCGCCTGAACGGCCGCGGCGCTCTCCTCGAAGGCGTAGCCTTCCACATCGACCTTCGGCGCGGCTCCGGCGGCGCCGAACAGGTCCAGTTCGTCCCAGAGCGATTCCTGGCGGGGCGCATCGTCGCCGCCGTCGCGCATGTCCCGCGGGACAGGTCCCGTCTCGATGAGCGGCAGCAGCGCCGCAATGACGTCTTCGGCCGAGGTCGTGAAGGTGGCGCCCTGGCGCAGCAGGTCGTTCGTCCCGGCCGCGCGCGGGTCCAGCGGCGACCCGGGCACGGCGAAGACCTCCCTGCCCTGCTCCAGCGCGAAGCGCGCCGTGATCAGCGAGCCGGATTTCCGCGCCGCTTCGACCACCACGACGCCGAGCGCGAGCCCGGACACGATGCGGTTGCGCCGCGGGAAGTCCCGCCCGCGCGGCTCCCAGCCCATCGGCATCTCGCTGACGCAGGCGCCGCGCTCCAGCAACCGCTCCAGCAGGGCTGCGTGCTCGGCCGGATAGAGCTTGTCGTGGCCGCCCGCCAGGACCGCGACCGTGCCGGTCTCCAGCGTGTTCTCATGCGCCCGGGCGTCGATGCCCCGGGCCAGCCCGGACACGACCGTGAACCCCGCCGCGCCCAGCTCGCGGGCTAGCCGGATGGCGATCTGCTGGCCGTTGGCCGACGCGTTGCGCGAGCCCACCACGGCCACGCAAGGGCGCAGCAGCGCTTCGGCCCGGCCGCGGACGCCGATCAGCGGCGGCGCCGAATCGGCGGCCGCCAGCGCGGGCGGATAGGCGGCCTCGCCCGAGGCGACGAAGCGCACGCCCATGCGCCGGGCCGCCTCCCATTCGCGTTCGGCCTCCGCCACGGTGCAGAGCCGGATCGGCTTGGCGCCGCGGCTGCGCAGATAGTCCGGCAGGCCGGCGAGCGCCGCGCCGGCGCCGCCGAACAGGTTCACCAGCGCCCGGAAGGTGCGCGGGCCGATGCTCTCGGAGCGGATCAGCCGCAGCCAGTCGAGACGCTGGGCGTCCGTGAGGTCCGGCGCGGCCGCGCGGCCCGGCCCCGGCGTCATCCCTTGCCGCCGATCCGCCCCTCGGTCCCGGCGAGGAGGCGCTGGATGTTGGCCGCGTGCTTCCACCACAGCGCCGCCGCCAGCGCGGCGTAGACCGCGGCGCCGAGCGGCTGGCCGACGAGCAGCATCACCAGCGGCGCAGCCGCGCTGGCCAGCAGCGCGGAGGCGGACGAGTACTTGGTCAGGAAGGCGCAGAGCAGCCACAGGCCCGCGAAGGCCAGCGCCGGAGCCCAGCCCACCGCCGTGAAGCCCAGCCCGATGAGGCCGCCCAGGAAGGTGGCGACGCCCTTGCCGCCCTTGAAGCCCAGCCAGACTGGAGCGATGTGGCCCGCGAAGGCGCCCGCCGCCGCGGCCAGCGCCGGCTCCAGCCCCCAGCGCCAGGCGATCGCGACCGCGGCCGTTCCCTTCAGGGCGTCGCCCAGAAGGGTGGCGGCCGCCAGGCCCTTGCGACCGGTGCGCAGCACGTTGGTCGCCCCGATATTGCCCGAGCCGATCGAGCGGATGTCCTGCGTGCCCGCCGCGCGGGTCAGGATCAGGCCGAACGGGATCGAGCCGAGGAGATAGCCGAAGGCGAGGAAGAGAAGGATGAGGAGCATGCGCGGGACACGGTGGATCGATCAGCCCTGCGACAGTCGCCGTCCCGGCCGCCGCCGTCAATCGCGGTCTGGGCTACGTTCAAATTCGCGAATGAAAGAGAAAATACACGCAAAACGAGAAATGGCCCGGGACTTGCGGTGAAATCTTACCGGCGTTTAACCCTGGTCCATTACATGACGTTTGCGATGCGGGACAAGCTCGAGAACATCCAGATCCTGCGGGCGGTGGCGGCCTGCATGGTCCTGGCGTCTCATATCGGCACGGAGGTCGCGGACCTCGCCGGCCGCCGCGGGGTCACGTCGAGCTTCGAGATCACGCCCTGGGCCACCGGCGTCGACGTCTTCTTCGTCCTCAGCGGCTTCCTGATGCTGGTCACCGCGGGCGACGAGGCGGGGCGGCCGGGCGCGGCGGCCGCCTTCATGGGCCGGCGGATCGCCCGCATCGCGCCGCTCTACTGGCTCCTCACCACCGCGCTCGTCCTGGGCTCGCTGGCGCTGCCCGGCATGCTGCACGTGCCGATCGGCGACGCGCCGCACGTTCTCGCGTCCTACGCCTTCTGGCCGTCGCTGCGCGGCGAGGAGATCCGCCCCGTGCTGGCGCTCGGCTGGACGCTCGAATACGAGATGTTCTTCTACGCCCTGTTCGCGCTCGCCCTGCTGCTGCCGCGGGGCTGGACCGTGCCGTCCCTCGCCGCGCTGATGCTGTGCGTCGTCGCGGCCGGCCAGGTCTGGCGGCCGTCCGGCGTCGCCCTGCAGTTCTGGTCGAGCCCGATCATCCTGGAGTTCCTGCTCGGCGTCGGCTGCGCGGTCGCCTACCGGCGCGGCCTGCGGCTCACGTCGGCCCAAGGCGGCGCGCTGGTGGCGGTGGGGCTCGTGCTGCTGCTCCTGTCGGGCGACGCCGCCGCGCAGAGGGGCTCCTGGCTGCCCCTGGCCAGCGTCGGGTTTCCGGCGCTCCTGGTCGTCGCCGGCGCGGCGCTGTCGCCCTCCGCCCGGGACGGCGCCTTCGCCCGCATCGGCGTGGAGATCGGCGCCGCCTCCTACAGCCTCTATCTGCTGCACCCCTTCGTCCTGCGCACCCTTCGGGTCGTCTGGGACCGGTTCGAGCCGCCGCTCGGCCTGTTCTGGATCGTCTCGGCCGTGCTGGCCGTGATCGGCTCCATCCTGCTCAGGCGCATCGTGGAGGATCCGATCAACCGCTGGGCCAAGGACCTGACGGCCGGCGCGCGCCGCCGCGGCCGGGTTCAGCCGGCCGAATAGACCACCGCGCCCGCCACCACCGTGTGGTGGACGACGCCCTGCAGTCGCGCCTCGTCGAACGGAGTGTTCTTCGACCGCGAATGCAGCGTGGCGGGGTCGAGCACGAAGGGCTCGTCCGGATCGAACACGATGAGGTCCGCCGGCGCTCCCTTGGCGAGCCGCCCCTGCGGCAGGCCGAGGATTTCGGCCGGTCGCGTCGACATGGAGCGCAGCAGCGCCGCCAATTCGAGCTCGCCGGCGTGCACCAGCCTGAGGCCGGCGGCCAGCATGGTCTCCAGCCCGATCGCCCCGTCGGCGCATTCGGCGAAAGGCAGCCGCTTGGTCTCCACGTCCTGCGGATTGTGGTCGGAGACCACGACGTCTACGAGCCCTTCGGCGAGCGCCTCCACCATGGCGAGCCGGTCGTCCTCGTGCCGCAGCGGCGGCGACAGCTTCAGGAAGGTCCGGTAGGGCCCGATGTCGTTCTCGTTCAGGGTCAGCGAATTGATCGAGACCCCGCAGGTCACGTCCAGCCCGTCCGACCGGGCGCGCTCGATGATGGCCAGCGAGTCCGCGCAGGAGATCATGGCGGCGTGGTAGCGCCCGCCGGTCAGCTGCACGAGCCGCAGGTCCCGCTCCAGCATGATGGTCTCCGCCTCGCGCGGAATCCCGTGCAGGCCGAGCCGGCTGGCGAGTTCGCCCTCGTTCATCACGCCGTCGCCGACGAGGTCGGGGTCCTCGCAGTGGTGCACGATGAGGCCGCCGAAGTCGCGCGCATAGGTCAGCGCCCGGCGCATCACCTGGGCGTTGGTGACCGACCGCGCGCCATCGGTCAGGAACACGGCGCCGGCCTCGGTGAGGAGGCGGATCTCCGCCATCTCGGAGCCCTTCAGCCCCTTGGTCAGCGCGGCCGCCGGCAGCATGCGCACGATGGCGGCGTCCCGGGCGCGCCGGATCAGGAAGTCCACCACGGCGGGATCGTCCACCGGCGGATGCGTGTCGGGCATGCAGACCACGGTCGTGACGCCGCCCGCCGCGGCCGCCCGGCTGGCGGAGGCCAGCGTCTCGCGATGTTCGGCGCCGGGCTCGCCCACGAAGGCGCGCATGTCGATGAGGCCGGGGGCGACCGCCATGCCGCGGCAGTCGACCACGGTCGCGCCCTCCGGCCGCGAGCCGCGCACCGCATGGCCGAAGCCGCGGATGACGCCCGCCTCCGCGACGAGGTCGCCGCCCTCCTCCCGCCCGGAAGCCGGATCGATGAAGCGGCCATTGGCCAGGACGAGTGGGGGACCGGCCTGGTTCATGATCCCGGGACCTGGTTCGGCAGGTGGCTGGCCAGCGCCTCCAGCACGGCCATGCGCACCGCGACGCCCATCTCGACCTGCTCGCGGATGAGCGACTGGGCGCCGTCGGCGACCTCGGAGGAGATCTCGACGCCCCGGTTCATGGGCCCCGGATGCATCACG
Source organism: Alsobacter sp. SYSU BS001988 (assembly GCF_054796215.1). Taxonomy (NCBI): domain Bacteria; kingdom Pseudomonadati; phylum Pseudomonadota; class Alphaproteobacteria; order Hyphomicrobiales; family Alsobacteraceae; genus Alsobacter; species Alsobacter sp. SYSU BS001988. The sequence continues at coordinate 38,779 of NZ_JBTAMK010000014.1, forward strand.
AGGGCGTCGGGCCTCGCCATGGCGAGCTTCTCGGCGTCGAGGCCGAAATAGCGGAAATACTCCTTCACGCTCGGCACGAAGGAGCCGTTCATGCGCTCGCGCTGGAGGCGCAGCATCATCACGATGTCGGCCCCGGCGAGGCCCTTGCGCATGTCGGTGAACACCTTGACGCCCATGCGCTCGATCCCCGGCGGCAGCAGGGTCGACGGCCCGATGGCCCGCACCTCGGCGCCCAGCGCGTTCAGCAGAATGATGTTGGAGCGCGCCACCCGCGAATGCAGGATGTCGCCGCAGATCGCCACCACCAGCCCGCGGACGCGGCCCTTGTTGCGGCGGATGGTCAACGCGTCGAGCAGCGCCTGGGTGGGGTGCTCGTGCGCGCCGTCGCCGGCGTTGATCACCGAGCAGTCGACCTTGCGGGCGAGCAGGTGCACCGCCCCCGCCGCATGGTGGCGCACCACGATCAGGTCCGGCCGCATGGCGTTCAGCGTCATGGCGGTGTCGATCAGCGTCTCGCCCTTCTTGATGGAGGACGAGGCCACCGACATGTTCATCACGTCCGCGCCCAGCCGCTTGCCGGCGAGCTCGAAGGAGGACTGGGTCCGGGTGGACGCCTCGAAGAAGAGGTTGATCTGCGTCCGGCCCCTCAGCGTCGCCTTCTTCTTCTCCACCTGCCGCGACACGTCGACCGCCTCGTCGGCCATGTCGAGCAGCGCCGTGATGTCGTGCGGAGTCAGTCCCTCGATGCCGAGAAGATGGCGATGCGGGTACCGGGGCCGGAGCGCTGACGATGTCATTTGAAGCCACGGCTATAGGGGCAATCCGCCGAGGCGGCAAGGCCGGCGCCTCTCCGGGAGGGGATCGGGCCTGGCGTTTCCCCAGCGCTTGCGGTGGACGGCGCCTCCTGGAGCCCTCGTCCTTCGAGACGCCATGCTGCCTCAAGCGCTCCGTCATCCCCGGCGGCGCGCAGCGCCGGGAAGGGGATCCAGGAGGGTTGGGTGGGGCGCCTTTCGCCTGGCCGTTCTGGATCCCCTTCCCGCGCCTTCGGCGCGCCGGGGATGACGGAGGGGTGGGACCGGGGTGTTGGGAAGGGCCGCAGCGGGCCCCCTCGCCCCGGAACGGGGAGAGGGCTGGGGTGAGGGGGTGATTGAGCTTGGCTGGATGTCGGCCCCTCATCCGGCCTCGCGTTGCTCGGCCACCTTCTCCCCGTGCCGGGGAGAAGGGAGCGCGTTCAGCTCCGGGGCCTTTCGGCCCGGAGGTGGAGGGCGGCGCGGAGCGGCGTCGCTGGGGGCCTCACGGCGAGTGGGGTGGGTAGAGTAGAAGCCGGGAGGCCGCCAGGCCCCGCCGCTCCGCGCGCAGCGTTTGAAGGATGAAAGGAAGATCCCGGGGCGCTTTCAGCCCCTTCGCGCTTCGCTGGTCGGACCTTGTCTTCCGTCCGCCGCCTCGAACCGGGTGGTGAGCCCGGCCTTCGGCGGCCGCCGCCCCTGGTCCACGTCCTCACGCTGCAGACGCCCCTCCGTGGACCAGAGCGTCACCAACATAGGAATATTTTCTGCATCTGTCAAGCCCGGGCGGACGAATGTCGCCTGAAGACTTCCCACAACCAAAGGATGCATCGAATGCAACCCAAGTGTGGCGCCAACGACCCGCAGCGCGGGTCTTGCAAAGCGGTACGCCCCACTTCATTTGACAACGCCGAGTCAGATGACCCACTTTCCGCGCAATTAGGGCTTGCTCGACACATTTCGGGGGCTTGGGCGGCGCGCAGAACGCGCAGCCGTCGTGAAAGGCGTTGCAATGAAAGTCGTCGTCGTCGAGTCGCCGGCCAAGGCCAAGACGATCAACAAGTATCTCGGCCCCGGTTACGAGGTGATCGCGTCCTTCGGGCATATCCGCGACCTGCCGGCGAAGGACGGCTCGGTCGATCCCGAGCAGGACTTCTCGATGCTGTGGGAGATCGAGGCGAAGGCCTCCAAGCGCGTCTCCGAGATCGCGTCCGCCGTGAAGGGCTCCGAGCGCCTGATCCTGGCGACCGACCCGGATCGCGAGGGCGAGGCCATCTCGTGGCACATCCTGGAGGCGCTCAAGGCCCGCCGGGTCCTCAAGGACGTGCCCATCGAGCGCGTCACCTTCAACGCGATCACCAAGGACGCCGTGAAGGAGGCGATGGCCAACCCGCGCCAGATCGACCAGGCGCTGGTCGACGCCTACCTGGCCCGCCGCGCGCTGGACTATCTGGTCGGCTTCCGGCTCTCGCCGGTGCTGTGGCGCAAGCTGCCCGGCGCCCGCTCGGCCGGCCGCGTGCAGTCGGTGGCGCTGAGGCTGGTCTGCGACCGCGAGCGCGAGATTGAGACCTTCGTCAAGCGCGAGTACTGGTCGCTGGTGGCCACGCTGGCGACGCCCGCCAATGCGCTGTTCGAGGCCCGCCTCGTCGGCGCGGACGGCCGCAAGATCACCCGCCTCGACATCGGCAAGGGCGAGGAGGCCGAGGCCTTCAAGCGCGACCTCGACGCCGCCCGCTTCACGGTCGCGAATGTCGAGGCCAAGCCCGCCCGGCGCAACCCCTCCCCGCCCTTCACCACCTCGACGCTGCAGCAGGAGGCCAGCCGCAAGCTCGGCATGGCCCCGGCCCGCACCATGCAGGTGGCGCAGCGCCTCTATGAGGGCGCGGACATCGGCGGCGAGACCGTCGGCCTCATCACCTATATGCGAACCGACGGCGTCGACATGGCCCCGGAGGCCATCGCCTCGGCCCGCAAGACCATCGCCCAGGAATATGGCGACCGCTACGTGCCCAGCGCGCCGCGCAAATACGCCACCAAGCAGAAGAACGCCCAGGAGGCGCACGAGGCCGTGCGCCCGACCGACATGGGCCGCCTGCCCGCGCAGGTCGCGAAGTTCCTCGAACCCGAGCAGGCCAAGCTCTACGAACTGATCTGGATCCGCACCGTCGCGAGCCAGATGGAGTCGGCAGAACTCGAGCGCACCACGGTCGACATCACGGCGAAGGCCGGCGGCAAGACCCTGGAGCTGCGCGCCACCGGCCAGGTGGTGAAGTTCGACGGCTTCCTGAAGCTCTACCAGGAAGGCAAGGACGACGAAGGCGACGACGAGGATTCGCGGCGCCTGCCGCCCATGCGGGCCGGCGACGACCTCCGCAAGGAGAAGATCGAGGCCAACCAGCACTTCACCGAGCCGCCGCCGCGCTATTCGGAAGCCTCGCTGGTGAAGCGCATGGAGGAGCTCGGCATCGGCCGGCCCTCCACCTACGCGTCCACGCTCGCGGTGCTGAAGGACCGCGAATATGTCCGCATCGACAAGAAGCGCCTCCATGCGGAGGACAAGGGCATGCTGGTGACGGCGTTCCTGGAGAGCTTCTTCGACCGCTATGTGGAATACGACTTCACGGCCGGGCTGGAGGGCGACCTCGACCGCATCTCCAACAGCGAGATCGACTGGAAGGAGGTGCTGCGGCGCTTCTGGAAGGACTTCTCGGCCGCGCTGGACGGCACCAAGGAGCTGCGCGTCAGCGAGGTGCTGGATTCGCTGAACGAGATCATGGGGCCGCACATCTTCCCGCCCAAACAGGACGGCGGCGACCCGCGGCTCTGCCCGACCTGCCATTCGGGCCAGCTCTCGCTGAAGCTCGGCAAGTTCGGCGCCTTCATCGGCTGCTCGAACTATCCGGAGTGCAAATACACCCGCCAGCTTTCGGCCGGCGGCCAGGACGGCGAGGCCGCCTCGGCGGACGGCGGCGCGGGCGGGACCAAGACGCTCGGCAAGGACCCGGCGACGGGCCTCGACGTCACCCTTCGCGACGGCCGCTTCGGCGCCTATGTGCAGCTCGGCGAGGGCGAGAAGCCCAAGCGCCAGACCATTCCGAAAGGGACGCCGCGCGACGCCATCGACCTCGACTTCGCGGTGTCGCTGCTGTCGCTGCCGCGCGAGGTGGCCAGGCACCCGACGTCCGGTGAGCCCATCCTGGCCGGCATCGGGCGGTTCGGGCCCTATGTGCAGCACGGCAAGGTCTACGCCAATATCGGCAAGGACGACGACGTGCTGACCATCGGCGGCAACCGCGCCATCGACCTCATCGTCGCCAAGGAGAGCGGCGCCGGCCGCTTCGGCCGCGCGGCGGCCCAGGCCGGGCGCGTCATCGGGGAGCATCCCGAGGGCGGCCCCGTGACGGTGCATGACGGCAAGTATGGGCCTTACGTGAAGCACGGCTCCGTCAACGCCACCCTGCCCAAGACCGTGCCGGCCGAGGCGGTGACGCTGGAGCAGGCGCTCGAGCTGATCGCCGCCCGCGCCGCCGCGGCGCCGCCCAAGAAGGGCGCGCGCAAGCCGGCCGCCAAGTCCGGCGCCAAGGCCCCGGCCAAGAGCAAGGCCGCGGGCGCGACGACGGCCACGAAGGCGCCGGCCAAGGCCAAGGCGCCTGCAAAAGCCAAGAGCGCCGCCAAGACCTCCCCCTCCGCCGCCAAGCGCAAGGCTGCAGGCTGACGCGGCGCGGGCCTCTACGCCTCTCCTCACCGTCGCAGCGCCCCCTCCCCCTCAGGGCGCCGTCTCGGGCCGCGGCCCCTGGATCCCCTTCCCCTCCGCGCCTTCGGCGCTCCGGCCGGGGATGACGGAGAGGGAGCGCTTCCCAGGAAGAGGCCCGAACCTGTCCGCCGTCATCCCCGGCGCGCCGCAGGCGCGGGAAGGGGATCCAGGGGACTGGGCGCCGTTTCTGGCCGTGTCCCCTGGACCCCTCCCCCTCCGCGCCTTCTGCGCTCCGGCCGGGGATGACGGAGACAGGTAAGCCTCATGCGACGCGCCAACCCGCACCGGCGAAACTTCCGATGGAACTTCGGCCCCGGAAACCCCATGTATAGCGGGTGAACGCACCGCCAGAGAGCCGGACCAAGATCGTGCCCCAAGACCCCCACGCCATGAAGGGCGGCGACCGCCTCCCCTCCAAGGAGGACATCGTCGCCTTCATCCGCTCCGAGGGCGAGCTGGGAAACAGGGTCGGCAAGCGCGAGATCGCCCGCGCGTTCTCGATCAAGGGCGGCGCCCGCATCGCCCTCAAGGCCCTGCTGAAGGACCTGCAGGACGAAGGCGCCCTGAAGACGCGCGGCAAGCGGATGATGAAGGCCGGGGCGCTGCCGCCGGTCGTGCTGGCCGACATCACCGGGCGCGACCGCGACGGCGAGTTCACGGCCGTGCCGGTGGAGTGGGACGAGGAGGATCTCGGCCCCACCCCGCGCATCCACGTCCATCTGCCGCGCAAGCCCAAGCCCGGCCTCAAGGTCCCGGGCGTCGGAGACCGCGTGCTGCTGCGCGTGAACGCCGACCGCGAGGGCGACGGGACCGCCTATGCGGGCCGCGTCGTCAAGGTGCTCGACCGCGCCCAGGCGCAGGTGATCGGCGTGTTCCGCGCGGTCCCGGGCGGCGGCGGGCGCCTCGCTCCTGTCGACAAGAAGTCGCTCGGCCGCGAGATCCCGATCCCGCCCGGCGACGAGAAGGACGCGGCCGACGGCGACCTCGTGGCGGTGTCGCTGACCAAGATCGGCCGCTTCGGCGCCACGGTCGCCAAGGTGCGCGAGAAGCTCGGCTCGCTGAAGAGCGAGAAGGCCATCAGCATGGTGGCCATCCACACCCACGGCATCCCGCACGAGTTCCCGCAGGCGGCGCTGGACGAGGCCGAGCAAGCCAGGCCCGCCACGCTGGGCGAGCGCGAGGACTGGCGCGACATCCCGCTGATCACGATCGACCCGGCCGACGCCAAGGACCATGACGACGCCGTCCACGCCGAGCCGGACGACGACCCCAAGAACGAGGGCGGCTTCGTCGTCCATGTCGCGATCGCCGACGTGGCCGCCTATGTGCGCGCCGGCTCCGCCCTGGACCGCGAGGCGCTGGTGCGCGGCAACTCGGTCTACTTCCCCGACAGGGTCGTGCCGATGCTGCCGGAGCGGATCTCCAACGACCTGTGCAGCCTGCGCCCGCAGGAGGACCGCCCCGCGATGGCGGTGCGAATGGTGCTGGCCGCGGACGGGCGCAAGCTGCGCCACAGCTTCCACCGCGTGCTGATGCGCTCGGCCGCCAAGCTCTCCTACCAGCAGGCGCAGGCCGCCATCGACGGGCAGCCGGACGAGACCACCGCGCCGCTGCTCGAGCCGGTGCTGAAGCCGCTCTGGGACGCCTATCGCTGCGCCACGCGCGCCCGCAACGACCGCGGCCCGCTGGAGCTGGACCTGCCCGAGCGCAAGATCATCCTCAACAAGGACGGCGGCGTGGACCGCGTCGTCTCGCCGCCGCGCCTCGACGCCCACAAGCTGATCGAGGAGTTCATGATCCTCGCCAATGTGGCGGCGGCCGAAACGCTGGAGCAGAAGAAGACCCCCCTGCTCTACCGCGCCCATGACGAGCCGACGCTGGAGAAGATGCGCGGGCTCGGCGAGGTGCTGGCCTCCATCGGCATCAAGCTCACCGCCCAGGGCGCGCTGCGGCCGGAGTTCTTCAACCGCATCCTGAAGCGGGTCGAGGGCTCCGAGCACCAGCCCTTGATCAACGAGGTGGTGCTGCGCAGCCAGGCGCAGGCGGAGTACACGGCCGAGAACTACGGCCATTTCGGCCTCAACCTGCGCAAATACGCGCATTTCACCTCGCCGATCCGCCGCTACGCCGACCTGATCGTGCACCGGGCGCTGATCCGCGCGCTGCATGCGGGCCGCGACGGGCTGCCCGACAGCGTCATCCCGGACCTGCCGGAGATCGCGGCCAAGATCTCGGCCGCCGAGCGCCGCGCCATGGCCGCCGAGCGCGAGACCGTCGACCGGCTGATCGCCCACCATATGGTGGACCAGATCGGCGCGGAGTTCACCGGCCGGGTCGCGGGCGTCACCCGCTCGGGCCTGTTCGTGAAGCTGGCCGACACCGGCGCGGACGGCTTCGTACCCGCCGCCACGCTGGGGGCGGACTATTACCGCTACGACGAGGCGCAGCACGCGCTCGTGGGCGACCGCAGCGGCGAGACCTACCGGCTCGGCGACGAGGTCAGGGTCAAGCTGGTGGAGGCCGCCCCGCTCGCCGGCGCGCTGCGCTTCGAGATGCTGTCCGAGGGGCGGGAGGGCGCCGCCCGCGGCCGCCGCGGCCGCTCCGCCCCGCGCCCGACCGTCCGCGTCGCCGAACGAGCCGAAGGCGCCCCGCGCCGCAAGGGCCGGGTGAAGGTGCGACGATGAAAAGCGCCTTTGAACGCCCCTCCTCGCCGTCATCCCCGGCGGTCTGCGACGCAGACCGGGAAGGGGATCCAGGCGGGCAGGATCTTCCTGGATCCCCTTCCCCTCCGCCGCTGCGCGGCTCCGGCCGGGGATGACGGCGGGTCCCTTCGCACCATCGAGAGCTTCTGAAGGCAAGAAAGCCCCATGTCGCACACCCACCACTACGGCGCCCACGCCGACGATCCCCAGGCGCTCCCCCGGCGCGACCTCGGCCTGGCCCTCCGCCGCGGCTTTGCGGGGCGCTGCCCGCATTGCGGCGAGGGCAGGCTGTTTCGCGCCTTCCTGAAGGTCACGGACCGCTGCGAGGCGTGCGGCGCCGAGTTCCATGGCCACCGGGCGGACGACCTGCCGGCCTACATCACGATCAGCATCGTGGGCCATGTCGTGGTCGGCGGCATGCTCTACGCCGAGACCTATGGCGACTGGCCGATCCTCTGGCACGTGATCCTGTGGCCGCTGCTCACGATCGTCCTGTCCTTCATGATCATCCAGCCCATCAAGGGCGCGATCGTCGGCCTGCAATGGGCCAACCGCATGCACGGCTTCGGCGCGATGCCCGACGGCGACGACCTGCCCGTCCTGCAGCCGCACCGGGACGTCGGCCGATGAGCGAAGCCCACGCGGTCACCCTCACGAGCGCCGAGCGCGAGCGGAGATGGCCGAACGTCCGGCCCAAGGACGCCGCCACCCTGATCCTGCTCGACCGGCAGGGCCCCTCCCCGAGGGTGCTGATGGGCCGCCGCCACGCGGGCCACAAGTTCATGCCCGGCAAGTTCGTGTTCCCGGGCGGCCGAATCGAGGCCGGCGACCGGCGCATGGCCGCCGCCGGCGCGCTGGACGCCAAGGTCGAAGAGCGGCTGATGGCGCGCGTGCAGCGCCCCAGCCTGCAGCGGGCCCGCGCGCTGGCGCTGGCGGCGATCCGCGAGACCTTCGAGGAGACGGGGCTGCTGCTCGGCACCACGGATCACGGCGCCCCGGAAGGCTGCCCCGAGGGCCCGTGGGCCGACTTCGCCGGACACGGCGTCTATCCGACGCTCGAGAACCTGCATTTCGTGGCCCGCGCGATCACGCCGCCGCGCCGGCCCAAGCGCTTCGACACGCGCTTCTTCGCCGCCGAGGCCGCCGACATCGCACACCGGGTGGAGGGCGTCGTGGGCCCCGACTCGGAGCTGGTGGAGCTCGTCTGGGTCGACCTGGAGGAGGCGCAGCGCCTCGACCTGCCCACCATCACGGGCGTGATCCTCAAGGAGCTGCAGACCCGCCTCGACGGCGGCATGGCGCCCTGGATGCCGGTGCCGTTCTACTACGAGGTCCAGGGCAAGTTCCGCCGGGACGAGCTCTGACTCCACACGCTTGCTGCGTTCCCCTCCCCCTTGTGGGGAGGGAGGCGGAGCGAGGCCCGCCGGAGCCGTGAGCGGCAGGACCCCGCTTCGCGCCTTGACATCCCGGCCGCGATGCGTAGGTTGCGCGGCATGCAAGGCCGGTCCCTGGACCGGCCCGCTTCTTTCATGGACACGGGTTGCTGGGGTCGAGCCGGACAGGCTCACAGCCGCGCCAACCGCACGCCGCGCCGGCGGCATCACGACAAGGGACGACCGCCATGGCCAAGGCGACCACCATCAAGATCAAGCTCGTGTCGACCGCCGACACCGGCTTCTTCTACGTCACCAAGAAGAACTCTCGGACGATGACGGACAAGCTGTCCAAGAAGAAGTACGACCCAGTCGCCAAGAAGCATGTCGAGTTCAAGGAAGCCAAGATCAAGTGATCCTGGCCGTCCGGGCCGCGCCCGGGCCGGACCTGCTCGAAAGCCGTCCCTCGGGGCGGCTTTTTTGCTGGGGCGCGACGGCGCCGCGCCGCCTGCCTGGAATCGAAAAAGGCCCGCGTCCAGCGCGGGCCTTTTTCGTTTCGCCGATGAGGCGGAGAAAGGTGGCCGGCTGGAATTGGACCGCGAGGAGGCCACTCCGTCCAATTCCAAGCCGGCCGAACCCCGCGGAACCCAGGAGATGCGGCGGACCTGAGCACTCCGAGGGGTATTCGTGGCGAGGAGGAGACCGATCGGTCGAGCCGTCCTCGCTGCGTGAGATGAATTTATCCTATGGAACGCCGAAGTCCACTCCCACCCGATGATGAGGTCCGTTTACTCGGCGTTAAGGTAAAGGATCGCGCTCCGGCGCCTCGGCGTCAAGCCGCCCGGCCCAGAACGACCCTGTTCCGGCCCTCGGCCTTGGCCTGGTAGAGCGCCTGGTCGGCGCGCTTGAGCAGGGTCTCGGGGGTCTCGTCGAGCCGCGTGACGGCCGCGACCCCGATCGAGACCGTGACCGGGATCGCGCCAGCGCCCTTGTGGATCGAGAAGGGCTCCTGCTGGACGCGGCTGCGGATGCGCTCGGCGGCGAGCTGGGCCGTCTCGATGGGCGTGTCGGGCATGACCACGACGAGTTCCTCGCCGCCGAATCGGGCCACCAGGTCCGGACCGCGCAGGCTCTTGCGGACGCGCAGGGCGAACTCCTTCAGCACCTCGTCGCCGGCGTCGTGGCCGTGGGTGTCGTTGACGGCCTTGAACTTGTCGACGTCGAGCACGAGCGCCGAGAGCGGACGGCCGCGGTTGAGCGCGTCCTCCACCAGGGCGCCGAAGTGGCTGTCGAGATAGCGCCGATTGTGCAGCCCGGTGAGCGCGTCCACGATGGCGAGCTCGATGGTGGCGTGCACCGTCTCGCGCAACCGGTCGGCGTAGCGCTTGCGGCGGACCTGGGTGCGCACGCGGGCCAGAAGCTCGTTCCGGTCGATGGGCCGGACCAGATAGTCGTTCACGCCGAGGTCCAGGCCGCGCAGGATCCGGGCGTTGTCCTCCGCCTCGGCCAGCATGAGCACGCCGATGTGCCGGGTCGATTCGACCGAGCGCAGCTGGCTGCACAGGCGCAGCCCGTCATAGGAGGCGAGGTCCAGAGACACGATCACGAGATCGGGCGTGTCGTCGGAGGCCGAGAACAGCGCCTGCTGCGGGTCCGCCGCCAGCGTGACGACATGGTGCTGGGAGAGGGTGGACATCAGCCGCTCGGACGACCCCGGCCGGTCGTCGACCAGCAGGATGCGCCCGCCCGCGCCCGTGTCGGCCACGGCCTGCACGAGCGGGTCGCCCATGCCGGCGTCGCGCGAGGTGGCGGCGCGGCTGCGCAACTCGTCGGTGACGGATTTCAGCCGCACGAGGCTGCGCACGCGCGCGATGAGGGAGATCTCGTTGACCGGCTTGGTCAGGAAGTCGTCCGCGCCGGCCTCCAGCCCCTTCACCCGGTCGCTCGGCTGGTCGAGCGCCGTGACCATCACGACGGGAATATGCGCCGTCATCGGGTTGGACTTGATCCGGCGGGTGACCTCGAAGCCGTCCATGCCCGGCATCATCACGTCCGTGAGGACGATGTCGCACAGGCCCTGGTCGCAGATCGCGATGGCGTCCGGCCCGTTGGTGGCGGTCAGGACCTCGAAATACTCGGCCGTGAGCCGAGCTTCCAGGAGCTTCACGTTCGGCAGCAGATCGTCGACGACCAGGACGCGCGCGGTCATGAAACGGCAGCCCCCTCAGGCGTCGCCAAGATAGATGCGGACCGTTTCGATGAACTTGCCGACCGAGATGGGTTTCGACAGATAGGCCTCGCAGCCCTTGCGTCGGATCCGCTCCTCGTCGCCCTTCATGGCGAAGGCCGTGATGGCGATGATCGGGATGGAGCGCAGCTCCTCGTCGCTCTTCATCCACTGCGTGACGTCCTCGCCCGAAACCTCCGGCAGCTGGATGTCCATCAGGATGAGGTCGGGCGCATGCTTGCGCGCGAGCTCGATCGCCTCGACGCCGCTCGCGGTCTTCAAAGTCTGGTAGCCGTGGGCTTCGAGAAGGTCGTTGAAGAGCTTCATGTTGAGCTCGTTGTCCTCAACGATCAGAACAGTTTTTGCCATTGGCATATCCTCGCACGCCGTCCACAATCATAGGGTTCGGCGTCGACCTCGTCCCGGACCGTCTCTCACGATATAGCTGATACATGTTGATGAAACACAAACCCGGGCCCTCCAGGGCGGACAGGCCGGGCCGGATGACCCGCGCACTCGCCGAGGCGCTCGCCATCGAGGCGCTCGGCTACCTGGCGGCGGAGCCCGAGAGGCTGGAGCGCTTCATGGCCCTGACGGGCCTGACGCCCGACACGCTGCGCGGCGCGGCCGGCGAGCCGGGGTTCTTCGTGGCCGTGCTGGACCACCTCGCGGGCGACGAATCGCAGCTGCTCGCCTTCGCGGCCAACGCCGGCCGTCCGCCCGAGCACGTCCTGGCGGCGCGCGATCTGCTGGCCGGGCCCGACGCCATGGGGCTTCGCGAGGGCTGACGCCAATGGGGGGCGCGTCCGGGGACGACCCGAAGGGCCTGGCCGGGAGCGACGCGGCCGCGGCGCCCGCGCGCCTGTGCCGGGACTGCCTGTCGGCCTCCCCGGCCCGCCCCGGACGGGTCGGACGCTGCGCGGCCTGCGGCTCCCCTCGCCTTCTCGCCCATCCCGAGCTTCACCAGCTCTGCATCGCCCATATCGACTGCGACGCCTTCTTCGCCGCCATCGAGAAGCGCGACGATCCTTCGCTCGCCGACAAGCCCCTGATCATCGGCGGCGGCCGGCGGGGCGTCGTCTCCACGGCCTGCTACATCGCCCGCACCTATGGGGTGCGCTCGGCCATGCCGATGTTCCAGGCCCTGAAGGCCTGCCCGCACGCCGTGGTGGTGCGGCCCGATATCGAAAAATACTCCCGGGTCGGCCGGCGGATCCGCACCATGATGCTGGACCTGACCCCGGCGGTGGAGCCCATCTCCATCGACGAGGCCTTCCTGGACCTCTCCGGCACGCAGCGCCTGCACCGGGCGAGCCCGGCCGAGACGCTGGCGCGCTTCGCCCGGCGGATCGAGCAGGAGCTGGGCCTGTCGGTTTCGGTCGGGCTCTCCTACAACAAGTTCCTGGCCAAGATCGCGTCCGACCTCGACAAGCCCCGCGGCTTCCAGGTGATCGGCCGGGCCGAGGTGGCGGGCTTCCTCGCCGACAGGCCGATCGGGATCATCCCGGGCGTCGGCAAGGTCACCCAGGAGCGCCTCGCCCGCGACGGGCTGCGCCTCATCGGCGACATCCAGCGCCGCCCCGAGGCGGATCTCGCCCGCCGCTATGGCGAGGAGGGCCTGCGCCTCGCCCGGCTGGCCCGCGGCGAGGACCGCCGCGCCGTGAAGCCCGAGCGCGACACCAAGAGCGTCTCCGCCGAGACCACCTTCGACCAGGACATCGCCGACCCCGAGCAGCTCGTCCCGGTGCTGCTGCGCCTCTCCGAAAAGGTGGCGCTGCGCCTGCGCAAGGCCGATTTCTCGGCCCGCGGGCTCACCCTGAAGCTGAAGACGGCGGATTTCCGCACCCGGACGCGGGCGCGTTCCGGCTTCCCGCCGACGCAGCTGGCCTCCCGCATCTTCGAGGCCGGCCGCGAGATGCTGCTGAAGGAGTGCGACGGCACGCGCTTTCGCCTCATCGGCATCGGGGCCTCCGACCTCGGCCCCGGCGCGGAGGCCGACCGCGGCGACCTGATCGACGTCACCGCGCCGCGCGACGCCGGCGTGGAGCGCGCCATCGACAGGCTGCGGGAGAAGTTCGGCGGCGAGGCCGTCATGCGCGGCCTCGTCTTCGGCGCCCGGCGCGAGCGGGAGCGCAAGTCCGGGGACGAGTGACGCCCGCTACTGCGGACAGTCCTGAGCCTTCATGACGTCGAGGCGCTTGAGGTCGCCCGACAGGCTGAAGTCGCCATAGTCGAGCCTGAGCTTGCGCGACACGCCGTTCTCCAGGAGCTCGAAGGAGAGCGTGTAGACCGGACGCTGGCTGTCCTGCGTGCCTTCCTCGAAATAGCTGACCGACACCGGCCAGCGCGCCAGCTTGTCCCATCCGGCGTCGCGCAGCGGCTGCTCCAGCTCGCCGTCGCGCTCGTGCGGGACGGGTTTCCCGATGACCGAGAAGGTGTCGTAGACCTTCTTGCCGCCCTCCGAGCCGTCGAACAGCTTCACCGCCGAGGTGCTGGCGCCCGCCCGCGCCGCCTCGATCAGCATGCGCATCTGCGCCGTCGGGAAGGCGATGTCGCCCTTCAGCGTCGCGCGCCCGGGCTGGGGCTTCTTCAGCCGCACGGAGATGCCGTCCGCGTTCTTCTCCGCCGTGCCGTCCGTGGCCTCCGCGGGCCCCTGGCCCATGCGCGATTCGGTGTTGAAGCGGAACGTCCTGCCGTCGCCTTCCTCGAAGGTGGTGGTGCGCATGTCGGAGAGCCGCGAGCCGATGTCGCCGCCGGTCAGCTCCGTCACCTGCCGGAAGGTCAGGGCGTAGCCTTCGCAGGCCGAGCCGGTGAATTCGAAGACGATGCGCCCGCGCGCCGATTCGACGCCCTTGGCCCCGCCGGTCTTGGCCAGCGACAGGTCGTAGCTGGCGCGGTGCGGCGCCATCGCGAGCGGGCCGGCCGCGGCCGGCGCCGCATGAGCCGTCGCCAGGCACAGGCCGACGAAGATGAAGCGCGCGCGCATTCGAAACTCCTCTGGTCCGCGGCGGTGCGCGGCGTCCCTGGAACGATAGCCGTCGCCACCGGCGCCAGCAATGCGGCCCCGGCGGGGCATGCTTGCCGAGGGCCGGGCGATGCGCCACAACGGCTGCGGCGGCCGTTCGCCGCGCCTGTCGCCAACGCCGCCGAACGAGCGAGGATCCCATGAGCATCGAAGCCAAGCTGAAAGAACTCGGCGTCACCCTGCCCACGCCGGGCGCGCCCATCGCCAACTACGTGCCCTGCGTGCGCACCGGCTCGCTCCTGGTGGTGTCGGGCCAGCTCTGCCTCGGCGCGGACGGCAAGCTCGCGGACGCCCACAAGGGCAAGCTCGGCGGCGAGATTTCGGCCGAGGCCGCGACCGAGGCGGCGCGCCTGTGCGCCATCAACATCCTCGCCCAGGCCAAGGTGGCGCTCGGCTCGCTCGACGCCATCCAGCGCTGCGTGCGTCTCGGCGGCTTCATCAACGTCGTTCCCACCTATGGGGCCATCGCGCCGGTGATGAACGGCGCGTCCGATTTCATGGTCGCCGCGCTGGGCGACAAGGGCCGCCACGCCCGCAGCACGATCGGGGTGGCCGAACTGCCGCTCGACGCCGTGGTGGAGGTCGAAGCCATGTTCGAGGTGGCGTGAATGTCGGCCCCCGCCTGGCTCACCGCCCGCCCCATCGCGCATCGCGGCCTGCATGACCGCGCCCGCGGGGTCGTGGAGAACACCGCCTCGGCCGCCCGCGCCGCCATCGAGAAGGGCTTCGCCATCGAGTGCGACGTCCAGCTCACCCGCGACCTCGAGGCGGTCGTCTTCCACGACTACGCCCTGGAGCGCCTGACCATGGACGGCTCCGGCCGGGTCGTGGACCGCACGGCGGCCGAGATGGCCGCGCTTTCGCTGAAGCATACGGCGGACCGGGTGCAGACCCTGGCGGAGTTCCTCGCCGTGCTGGGCGGCCGCACGCCGCTGGTGCTGGAGATCAAGAGCGCCTTCGAGGGCGACATGCGGCTCACCCGCCGAGTCGTCGAGGTGCTGAAGGACTATGACGGCCCCGTCGCGATCAAGAGCTTCGATCCCGACATCGTCGCCCTGCTGCGCGAGCTCGCCCCGGACCGCCCGCGCGGGATCGTGGCCGAGAACGACTACGAGCACGGCGAATACGCCAGGCTGTCCGCCCAGACCAAGCGGGCCATGGCCAACCTGCTCCACTATGAGCGCAGCCGGCCGGACTTCCTGTCCTGGCAGGTGAAGGACCTGCAGAGCGCCGCGCCCTATCTCTGCCGCAAGGCGGTGGGGCTGCCGGTGATGACCTGGACGGTCCGCACGCCCGAGGAGCGGGCCGAGGCCAAGGCCGGAGCCGACCAGATCGTCTTCGAGGGCTTCCTGCCCTGAGGCGCGCCCGCGACGACGCGCCCGGCTTGCCCTCGGGGCTGCAAAGCCTAGCTTGGGGGAAGCTGCCCGGTTCGAACTGGCGACATGGCCGAACACTCCCCGCCTGAAATCCCCGCCGATTTCGTCCTGAAAGTCGCCTCCAGCCTCAAGGCCGTGGACGCGGCCGCGTGGGACGCCTGCGCCCATCCGGGGGGCGCGCCTGAATCGGCGTCTCAGGACGACCCCGCCAACCCGTTCATCTCGCACGCCTTCCTGTCGGCGCTGGAGGAGTCCGGGTCGGCCGTGGCCCGCACCGGATGGGCGCCGGCCCATGTGCTGGTCGAGGACGGCGAGGGCCAGCTGCTCGCCTGCGCGCCGTGCTACCGCAAGTCCCATTCGCGCGGCGAATACGTCTTCGACAGCGGCTGGGCCGACGCCTATGAGCGGGCCGGCGGCAGCTACTATCCGAAGCTCCAGGTCTCCGTGCCGTTCACCCCGGCGACGGGCCGGCGCCTGCTGGTGCGCCCCGGCCCGCGGGCGGCGCTCGCCCGCGAGGCGGCCATCCACGCCCTGCGGGCGCTCCGCGCCCAGACGGGCTCGTCCTCCATCCACCTCACCTTCCTGCCGAAGGCCGATTGGGACGACCTCGGCGCCCGCGGCTTCCTGCAGCGCACCGACCAGCAGTTCCACTGGTTCAACGACGGCTATGCGAGCTTCGAGGGCTTCCTGGAGGCGCTGGCCTCGCGCAAGCGCAAGGCGATCCGGCGCGAGCGCCGCGACGCGGTGGCGAACGACATCGTCGTCGAACGCCTGACCGGCGCCGCCATCACGGAGGCGCACTGGGACGCGTTCTTCACGTTCTACATGGACACGGGCTCGCGCAAATGGGGCCGGCCCTACCTGACCCGGACCTTCTTCTCGCTCATCGGCGAGCGCATGGCCGACAAGGTGCTCCTGGTGATGGCGCGGCGCGGCGGCCGCTATGTGGCGGGGGCGATCAACTTCATCGGCGGCGACGCCCTCTATGGCCGCAACTGGGGCTGCATCGAGGATCACCCCTTCCTGCATTTCGAAATCTGCTACTATCAGGCCATCGAATTCGCGATCGAGCGGGGCTTCTCCCGGGTCGAGGCGGGCGCCCAGGGCGAGCACAAGCTGGCCCGCGGCTACCGCGCCGTGACCACCTACTCGGCGCATGACCTCGCGGACCCGTCCTTGCGCAAGGCGGTGGCGGACTATCTCGCCCGCGAGCGCAGCTACGTGGCGAGCCTGCACGAGGAATATGAGGAGCACGCGCCGTTCAGGAAGGCGTGATCGGCGCGGACAGGCCGGAACGCCCGGCGCGAGCGGGGCATTGATCGACGGCTGGCGCCCGGGCGGCGCTCGCAAGGCAGGAGAGTCTGGCGATGTGGCGCAGTCTATTCGTCCTGACGGCGGCCGGCGCGGCCGTCGCCGCCCAGGTCCCGGCGATGGCGCAGGGCCGTCCGCAGACCCCCGCCATGACCTGCGCGCAGACGCGCAGCATCGTCGCCGCCAATGGCGGGATCGTGCTCGGCACGGGCGGCTACACCTATGACCGCTATGTCAGGGACGCCAGCGCCTGCCTGCCCGGCCAGGCGGTGAAGCGCCAGTTCGTGCCCACGCGCGACCAGCCCGCCTGCCTGCTCTATGTGTGCTTCGACCCGACCTTCGACCGCTTCTTCGACGACTGAGGCCGGCCCGCCGGCGATGGCCGGGGCGGCTTGACGGCGTGCGCCGCGCGCGCGACATCCGGGGGGCGCCGGCTGGGCGCGCGACGGGGCGGACCGATGACGACCTATGACGACCAGAACGTCTTCGCCAGGATCCTCAGGGGCGAACTGCCCTGCGAGAAGGTCTACGAGGACGAGGCGACCTTCGCCTTCATGGACATCATGCCGCGCGCCGACGGGCACGTGCTGGTGATCCCCAAGACGCCGGCCCGCACCATCCTGGACATCCGCACCGAGGACCTGTCGCGCCTGATGGTCACCGTCCAGAAGATCGCCCGGGCGGTGAAGGCCGGCATGGCGGCGGACGGCCTGACGATCCAGCAGTTCAACGAGAGCGCCGGCGGGCAGGTCGTGTTCCACATCCACGTTCACGTCCTGCCGCGATGGGACGGCGCGCCGCTGCGCCCCCATACGGGCCAGATGGAGAAGCCGGAGGCCCTGAAGGCCCATGCGGACCGGATCCGCGCCGCGCTGGCGGAGTGAGCCTCAGGGCATCGCCGCATAGGCCGCCGCGATGAGCACGGCTTCGCCGACGATGACGCCGGCGAAGAAGGAGCGGCGGAAGGCGAAGAACGCGACGAAGCCGGCCAGCACGCCGCCGACCCTGCCCCACCAGGGCGCGAGGGCCAGCGCGCCGCTGGGGGTGAGCAGCAGCTTGGCGACGACGGCGGCCAGCAGGGCCGTCGCGACCGCCCGGACCCAGACCAGGAACACCGATCCGTCGGACAGCCCCCGCGAGGCGAAGACGCCCAGCGTGCGCCAGATCTCGGTCGGCGCCATCCCGCAGATCACGATCAGCACATAGGGCCAGAGGGGGCCGTGCACGACGGCGAGGTCGAAGCTCACCGGCGCCGCTCCAGTCCCCGCCCGACCCAGAAGGCGGCCGTGCCGCCGATGAGCCCGACGCCCAGCAGGTCGAAGCCGTCGCCCAGCACGGCGCGGATCGGCGGCTCGAGCGCGAAGCCGAGCCCGATCGCGATCCAGTCGGCCGGAACGCGGGCGCCGGCGCTGATCGAGATGGTGAAATAGATCGGGCTGACGAACAGGATCGCGGCGGCCAGCGCCGGCGGCAGCGACGCCACCAGGAAGTAGCCGACGCCCGTCGAGACCGTGCTGAGCAGGATGCAGGCGGCGGCGAAGCCGAAATAATAGGGCGCGCGGGCCGCCGTCGGCAGGTGGGGCAGCCGCCTCAGGCACTCCGTCCACACCGTGACGGCGACGAAATGCGCGGACGCGATCTGGGTGGAGAGCCGCTGGCCGGGGCGGCGCAGCAGCGGCAGGATCGCCACCGTCATCGGAAAGAACCGCACCGACGAAAAGCCGATCGCCGCCGCGATGGCGAAGGGGGTCATCCCGGCCGCGACCCCGCCATAGAAGATCACCTGCGCCGGGCTCGCCCAGATCAGCAGCGTCGACGCCATGGCGGCGCCGACGGGGTGGCCGACGGACTGGGCCAGCCCGCCGACGCCGACCAGCGACAACGCCACCACCCAGGCCGGCAGCGCCAGGGCGTCGCGCACGCCCTTGAGGAACCAGCGGGCGTCCCCGGAGGGCTCCTGCGCGGGCGTCAGCTCCACGGGACCGCGCCGCCGCTCACGGGCCGCCCTTGTCCTTGCCGGTCAGGATGCCCATCAGGGGCGTCGCCTTGACCTGGTCGCGGACCTGCAGCCAGCCCCAATAGAGGCCGAACGCCATCGCGGGCACCAAGATCCAGGCGATCAACTCCTCCAGCCGCTCCCGTTTGCGCCGGCGTTGCCGCCGCTTTTCGAACCACGAGGCCACTTGTCCCCTCCCGACGCCGGCCGCATCCGGCCCCGAACATGAGGATGGGCGGAGCGCTTCCGCCCCGCCCGTCCCTCTCGGTCCGTTCTAGCGCAACACGGCCGCGGCCGAAACCGCCGAAGCGCGTTCCCCCGTCGGGACTGGCCGGCTCTGGACGCCCGGCTGGGCCGCGCGGAAAGACCGGGCGGATGCGAAACGACCCGGACCATGCGGCGCATGATCCGGGTCGGCGATGTCGAAGCGCGGGGAGCCGCGTCAGCTGCGGACCAGCGGCACCTTGGGGACGGTGCGGACCGGCTTGCCGTCGCCGCCGCCCCCGGCGGCCGGGCCGGCCGGCGCGGGGCCGCCCGGGTCCTTCTTCGGTCGGGAGACCTTGCGGGGCGAGGCCGCGGACTTGCGGGTGGCGCGCTTCTCGCGGGTCTTGGTGGCCTCCTCGACGTCCTTTTCGGGCTTGGGCGTGACCGGGCCGGCCGGGAACTCCAGGCCGAGCGCCTTCTTGCCCTCCTTCTCCTCGACCACGACCTTGACCGCGCCGCCGTTCTTCAGGCGCCCGAAGAGCACCTCGTCGGCGAGCGGGGTCTTGATGGTGGACTGGATCAGGCGCGCCATCGGCCTGGCGCCCATCGTCTCGTCATAGCCGTGCTCGACCAGCCACTCGCGCGCCCCGTCGGTGAGCTCGATCGTGACGTTGCGGTCGGCGAGCTGCGCCTCCAACTGCATCACGAACTTGTCCACGACCTTCGAGACGACCTCCTTGGGCAGCTGGCCGAAGGAGATGATCGCGTCGAGGCGGTTGCGGAACTCCGGCGCGAAGAGGCGGGTGATGGCCTCGTTGTCGCCGCTGTCGCGCTTGGACTGGGTGAAGCCGAAGACGGGCTTGGCCAGCTCGGCCGCGCCGGCGTTCGTCGTCATGATCAGGATGACGTTGCGGAAGTCGACCTGTTTGCCGTTGTGATCGGTCAGCTTCCCGTGGTCCATGATCTGCAGGAGGATGTTGAACAGGTCCGGATGGGCCTTCTCGATCTCGTCCAGCAGCAGCACGCAGTGCGGGTGCTGGTCGATGCCGTCGGTCAACAGGCCGCCCTGGTCGAACCCGACATAGCCGGGGGGCGCGCCGATGAGGCGGCTGATCGTGTGCCGCTCCATGTATTCCGACATGTCGAAGCGCACGATCTCCACCCCGAGGCTGGCGGCGAGCTGGCGCGCCACCTCGGTCTTGCCGACGCCCGTGGGGCCGGCGAAGAGATAGTTGCCGATCGGCTTTTCCGGATCCCGCAGGCCGGCGCGGCTGAGCTTGATCGCCGAGGACAGCGCCGTGATGGCGGCGTCCTGGCCGTAGACGACGCGCTTGAGGGTCTCGTCGAGGGCCTTCAGCACCTCGGCGTCGTCCTTCGACACGGTCTTGGGCGGGATCCGCGCCATGGTGGCGATGGCGGCCTCGATCTCCTTGATGCCGATCTGCTTCTTGCGCTTGCCCTCCGGCAGCAGCATCTGCGACGCGCCGGTCTCGTCGATCACGTCGATCGCCTTGTCCGGCAGCTTGCGGTCGTGGATGTAGCGGGCCGACAGCTCCACCGCCGCCTTGATGGCGTCGTTGGTGTAGCGGATATGGTGGAACTCCTCGAAATAGGGCTTGAGGCCCTTGAGGATCTCGATGGCGTCCGGCACCGACGGCTCGTTGACGTCGATCTTCTGGAAGCGGCGCACCAGGGCGCGGTCCTTCTCGAAGTACTGCCGGTACTCCTTGTAGGTGGTCGAGCCGATGCAGCGCAGGGTGCCCTGCGCCAGCGCGGGCTTGAGCAGGTTGGAGGCGTCCATCGCGCCGCCGGAAGTCGCCCCGGCGCCGATCACCGTGTGGATCTCATCGATGAACATGATCGCCTTGGGGTGGTTCTCGATCTCCTTCATCACCTGCTTGAGGCGTTCCTCGAAGTCGCCGCGATAGCGCGTGCCGGCGAGCAGCGTGCCCATGTCCAGCGCGAACACGGTCGCGTCGGCCAGCACCTCGGGCACCTCGCCGGTGGCGATCTTGCGCGCCAGGCCCTCGGCGATGGCGGTCTTGCCGACGCCGGGATCGCCCACCAGGAGCGGGTTGTTCTTCTGTCGCCGGCAGAGCACCTGGATGGTGCGCTGCACCTCGGGCTCGCGCCCGATCAGCGGATCGATGCGGCCCTCGCGGGCCCGCTTGTTGAGGTTGACGCAATAGGCCTCGAGGGCCTCGCCCTTCTTCTTCGGGCCGGCGCCGCCCTCCTCGCCTCCGCTGGACCGTTCCGTCTGCTCCTCCTCGGCGCCGCGCGGCGAACGGGTTTCCGACATGCCCGCGCGCTTGGCGATGCCATGGGAGATGTAGTTCACGGCGTCGTAGCGCGTCATGTCCTGCTCCTGCAGGAAATACGCGGCGTGGCTCTCGCGCTCGGCGAAGATGGCGACCAGCACGTTGGCGCCGGTGACCTCCTCGCGGCCGGAGGACTGCACATGGATGACGGCGCGCTGGATGACGCGCTGGAACCCGGCGGTCGGCTTGGAGTCGTCGCTGCCGTCGGTGATCAGGTTGCCGAGCTCGGCGTCGACATATTCGGTCAGGTTCCGCCGCAGCGCGTCGATGTCGACGTTGCAGGCGCGCATCACGGCCGCAGCGTCCTGGTCGTCCACGAGCGCCAGGAGCAGGTGCTCCAGGGTGGCGTATTCGTGATGGCGCTCGTTGGCGAGCGCGAGGGCCCGGTGAAGAGCTTGTTCGAGATTGCGAGAGAAGGACGGCATCGGGCCTCAGCCTTTCACTTCTTTTCCATCACGCATTGCAGAGGATGCTGGTGCTTTCGCGCGAAGTCCATCACGAGCGTGACCTTGGTCTCCGCGACTTCGTACGTGAAAACGCCGCACTCCCCGACACCGTGCTGGTGAACATGGAGCATGATGCGGGTGGCTTCGTCCGCATCCTTGTTGAAGAACCGCTGGAGCACGTGGACCACGAACTCCATCGGCGTGTAGTCGTCGTTCAGGAGCAGCACGCGATACAGGTTGGGGCGCTTGGTCCTGGTCTTGGTTTGGGTGATGACGGCGGTGCCCGAGCCGCCGTCGCCCGGTCTGCCCGGACCCCGCCTGCGCTCCGCCGAACGCAGGGGATCTGTCCGGATCAGGCCGGATGCGAGGTGCCTGCCGCGCAGGAGCGCACGCTTGAGGCGGAGAACCATGTCGGGAAAGATCAGCTTGAGGTCCATCGCGGAAACGGCGGTCCCATTCGGGTGATCGGCTCGACCCCGGCCGGACGACCGGGGGCGGCGACCGCAGCCCAACGGGAGAGCGTCACGGCCGGTTCCGTTAATCTAGTGTTACCCGGCCCGCTTCGCCAGACCGTACTTCAGGCGATCGCGGCGGCGTCTGTGACGCAGGGCGCGCAGGCGCACGGCGAGCCGCGGCGCGCTTGGACAGCCTGGGCCTGGAGAAAGCGGGGAAGCGGGCCTGAGGGCGCGGGCTTCCGGGCCGCCGGGAACGCAAAAAGGCCCGGGAAACGCCCGGGCCTTTGCGGTCGCCGTCGAAAGACGGAGACGGATTACTTCGCGGCGGCGGTGGCCTTGGCGAACAGGGTCTCGTAGGGCTTCACCGTGTCCTTGGCGAGGCTGGAATAGAGCTCGCCGACCTTGGAGGCGTAAGCCACGAAGCCCTCATAGGCGGTCTTCAGGTAGTCGCTCTGGATCTCGAAAGCCTTGTCGAGCGTCTTGACGCCGACCAGCTTCTCGGCCACGGCCGAGGCGCCTTCGAAAGCCTTCTTGGAGTAGTCGGCCGTCTCGGCGGCGATCGCCTGCACGCCCTTGGAGGCGGTGCCGAGGCTCTTCATCGCCACGTCCACGTTCTCCTTGCCGAGCTTCTGGAAATCTTCGAACTGCGTAGCCATGGTGCACCCCTTAATGTTTGCGCCCTCGGGCGCCTGAAACAGGGTTCCTGGCCTGATCACTCAACGCCGGACCGGCGAACCCGATGCGCCTCTTTTATATGCAGCGCACAACGACGTCAACAAAAATGTTGCACCGCACCATTCTCTGCTCGGGCCAATCGGCGGTTGAGCGGTTAACTCCCGCGTAACCCCAACTCGATACCGTCCAAGACTGTGCCGCGGATGCGACAGTGTGGGCTCCCCTCGCCCGCCGCGCAGGCCCAGGCCCCGGCTGCGTCAACAGGCCGGACAGACGGGGACGAGTGGTATGAGTGCGTGTTTGGGTTCTATCGCGGGGCGTTTCGGAACGTTCGCCTCGGTGGTCGCGACAGCCTCCCTCATCGCAGCCGTCGCGTCGTCGCCGGCCGAAGCCCGCAGGAGGCATCACGGCCATGGCGGGGGGTACAATCCCCCCTACGCCGCCATGGCGCTGGACGCCAAGACCGGCCGGGTCCTTCACGCCGAGAACGAGGATGCGCTGCGCCATCCCGCCTCGGTCACCAAGGTGATGACCCTCTATCTTCTCTTCGAGCAGCTCGAGAAGGGCCGCTTCACCCTGGAGACGCCGCTGCGGGTCTCGGCGCACGCCGCCGCCCAGGCGCCGTCCAAGCTCGGCCTGCGGCCCGGCTCCACCATCGAGGTGGAGGACGCCATCAAGGCGCTGGTGACGAAGTCCGCCAACGACGTCGCCGCCGCGGTGGCGGAGAACATCGGCGGGTCCGAGAGCGCCTTCGCCGACATGATGACCCGCAAGGCGCGGCAGATCGGCATGAGCCGCACGACCTACCGCAACGCCTCGGGCCTGCCCAATCCCGGCCAGGTGACGACGGCGCGCGACCTGATCACGCTGGCGCGGTCGCTGCAGGACCGCTTCCCCCGCTACTACCGCTATTTCTCGACGCCCTCCTTCACCTATGCGGGCGCGTCGCATCGCAACCACAACCATCTGCTCGGCCGCGTCGAGGGGATGGACGGCATCAAGACCGGCTACACCCGGGCGTCCGGCTTCAACCTCCTGACGTCGGTGCGCACCGAGGGGCGGCACGTCGTCGCCGTGGTGCTGGGCGGCCGCTCCGCCTCCTCGCGCGACCGCCAGATGGTCGCGCTTCTCGACGACACTCTCGAGCGCGCCTATGCGGGCGCCCGCACCGCTCCCCCGGTCGGGGAATCGACGGCGGTCGCGTCCGCGGAGCCGCCGCGGCAGGAGACGGCCCGGCAGGACTCCAGGCAGGAGGCGGCCCGGCAGGAGTTGGCCCGGCTCGAAGCGGCCCGCAAGGAAGCCGTCGCGGCCCGCGAGGCCGCCAAGGAGGCCGAGCTCACCGCCGCGCGGGAAGCCGCCAAGCTCGAGTTCACCCGCCAGGAGCTCGCCCGGCAGGAAGCGCTCCGTCAGGAGGCCGCCCGGAACGCCGCCCGCGAGGCGCCGCGCGTGCGGGTCGCCTCGGTGGACGACGCCGTGCCGATGACGACCTCGACCGTGTCGCCGCGCTCCGGGCTGCGCCCGCCGGCCGACGTGGCCCGCTCGGGCCAGGACGCCGGCGCCATGCAGCCCTCCCCCGCCGCTCCCGTTCACCGGACCGTCGACGTCTCCGCCGCCCGGCCGGTCGTCGCCTCCGCGCTCGGCGCCTCGACGGCTACGCCGTCCAGCGGCATGCGCTGGGTCGTGGGCGCCCCGTCGACCGTGCGTCCCGAGACCGAGACCCGGACCGCCCGGCTCGAAGCCCCGCGCGGCGAAGCCAAGGCCGAACCGAAGCCCGAGCCCAAGGCGGAGGCCAGGGCCGACAGGCCGGAGAGCCGCGTCGAGAAGTCCGACGCCAAGGCCGCCCCCCGCCTGACGATCTCCGGCTGGGTGATCCAGCTCGGCGCCACCGACGAGGAGGACAAGGCCAAGGACATCCTGGCCCGCGCCAAGGCGAGCGGCCGGTTCATGGCCAAGGCCGCGCCCTTCACCGAGAAGGTCAACAAGGACGGCTCCACGCTCTACCGGGCCCGCTTCTCGGGCTTCGACGAGGACGACGCCCAGTCGGCCTGCAGGCAGCTCAAGCGCAGCGGCTTTTCGTGCTTCGCCGTTAAGGGCTGAGCCACCTTTTCCAGTCAGGATGCGGTCGGTCGCAAGACCGGCCGGGCACGACCCGGACCAGATCGGAGCGGCGGTCAGCGCCGCCCGAAGACGCCGCGCAAAGCGGCGCGAGGGACAGAGGGCGCCGCCGCAAGGCGGCGAAGGGGCCGGGCGCGTTTCACCCGGTCCTGTCGACAGACGGACGTAACCACCGGAACGCGCGTGGAGTATCAGCGATGCCGGTTCAGCAGAATGTCCTTGGCCTGGTTCACGCGGGTGGCCAGATACGTCGAGCCCCCCTGGTCGGGATGGAGTTTCTTCATCAGCGCGCGGTGCGCGCGGCGGACTTCGTCGTCCCCCGCCCCCGGCTGAAGGCCAAGGATCTCGTAGGCCTCCTGCTCGGTCGGAGCGCCCGCGCCGCGGCCCCCGCCGACGCGCGGCCCCGCATCCGCGTCGTCCTGTGCTGCTTTGCGCCGTCCGGGAAACCTGCGGTCCAGATACGCCTCCAGAAGCCGTGAGCCCTCCGGGTCGGCGCTGAGGCAGAGCGCGGCGAGATCCGCGAGCTGGGCTTCGCCGAGTTCGTCGAGGCTGCGGCCCTCGAAAGGGCCGGCCAGCACATGGCCGGCGAGCGCGCCTGTGTCGTGGTCCAGCGTCATCTCCAGCAGAGCGGAGCGCACGCGCGACTGGGCGCCGGGCGTCGCCTGCGTCCGCTGGGCCCAGCCCGGCAAGGCGAAGCCGCGCAGGCCGAGCAGATAGGCCCCGAAGCCGCCGACCGGGATGGCGACGTCCAGGCGCCCCCGGAACAGCAGGAAGGCCGCGAGCGCCAGCGAGGCCACGCCTCCGATCTGACGCACCAGCCTGGCGAGCGCCTTCGGGCTGGCGGCGGAATAATTCTTGCCGACCCACCACAGGATGAACAGGACCGCAGCCCCGACAAGCAGCGCCACTGTGTTCCTACCTCATCTGGCCCAGCAGGCGCTGGGCGCCCGCGTCGCGCCGGGCCAGATCCTCGAGCGCGATCCGGCCCCCGGCCGCATAGGCGGCGGCCGCCCTGAGCAGAGCCGCGAGTTCGGCCGGAGCCGACGCGTCGAAGCGCGCATAGGCGCCCCCGGTGAGCCTCGCGATCTCGCGGAAGGCCCGTTCGGCGGCCGGATCGCGCCCCTCGTGGAACATGAACGCCTTGACGCCCGACAGCCCCAGCTCGCCCGCCAGGGCGCACAGGTCGTCGAGCCTTTCCTCCATTGCGTCGCCCACATAGACCAGGGCGTGCACCGCACGCTCGCGGGTCTCGCCCCGGACATGGTCGAGCACCCTCTGGATCTGCGTGTGGCCGCCGCGGCAGCCGATCTGCTCCATCAGCCCGGTGAGGGCGCGGGGATCGGCCACGAAGCGCGAGGCGCGGCATTCGGAGAAGCCGCGGAAATAGACGAGCTGGACGTCGAGCCCGCCGGCCTGCGCCGCCTGGGCGAACATCTCGCCCTGCAGGCGGCAGGCGAGGTCCCAGGTGGGCTGCCGGCTCATGGTGGCGTCGAGCGCGAACACCAGCCGGCCCCGTTTGCCGTCGCGCCGCGGCGACAGGGACTTGGCGGCCTGCAGGAAGGCGTCCACGGCGGCGGGGTCCGTGCGGGCGTCGAGCGCTCGCCCGCTCTTCGGGGCGATCCCGCTGCTGTCGTCCGCGCTCATGACTGGCCGCTCATGCCCACTCCGTTCCGCGTCAATGTGGCGGTTGGGCGGCGATTTGCAACAGGCGCGCCGTGACGGGACGGATCGCTCAGGGTTTCGAGCGTTGCTGCATCTCGAAGCGCGCCGATCCTCCGACGCGGATCTCGGTGTCGCCGAACCGCATGCCGGTGGGCTGGCCGCTCATATACGGGATGGCGCTCGTCGGCTCGGCGCGGCGCTGCGGGTGCGTCTCGAAGAGGTTGGAGCAGACGCCGGAGCGCATCTTCACTCCCGGGGCGACCTCGGTCACCGCACAGGCGCGGTCCATGGCGTCGGCGGATCCGGAGGACATCAGGCCCCCGACCGCTCCCACCGCCAAAATCAACATCCGCATGAATCGCCCCTCGATGCGCTGCAGACAGCCGAGCGCCCGAACTGCGGAGAATGTGTGACATGGCGCGAGATTCGGGAACCGCACCGGTCAGATCAGCCCCAGTTCGGCGAGCTCGCGGCGCAGCGTCTCGGGCAGTGCGGCGAGGCCCACGCCAAAGTCGCCGAGGTCGCGCGGAGCGGACCTGGCCTCCAGGTAGCGCCAGCCCTGGAAAGGCCGGCACGGCCGCGGGTCGACCGGCGTCACCACCGGCTCGAGCACCAGGTGGCAGCGCCCGATCCCGTCCGCGTCCTTGAACGGCCGGATCTCCAGGATCGGCTGCCGGCACGCGATCTGGCCCTTGATGACCCAGAACAGCGACCCGCCGTCGACGATCTCGTCGACCCGCTTGGGAACCATGCGGGTCGTGTGCGCCTGCTCGTAGGGCCGCTTGAGGCGCCGCGCCATCGCGGCGTTCTCGTCGATCCAGCCTTCCAGATCGGAGATCGAGTCGCAGCCGACGCAGAGTTTCAGGATGTGCAGGGCCATGCCCCACTCCTAGCGCGGGCGTCGCCTCCCGCCAACGCGGCGTCGCGGCGCCTGTGGACAACGGCCGGCGCGGCGGCCGGCCGGCGGCGGCCGTCAGTCCGGGTCGCCGATCACGATGAGCCTGGCCCCCTCCGGCGTCTGCTGGCCGGCCTCGACGGCGATCTCGGTCACCACGCCCGCCCGCGGCGCCACGAGCGCGTGCTCCATCTTCATGGCCTCCACGATGGCGAGCCTCTGGCCCTTCTCCACCGTCTCGCCCTCGGTCACGAAGAGGGCCACCACCTTGCCGTGCATCGGCGCTTTCACGACCCCGCCGGCGTCGGCCTCGTCGAAGGACATGTCGAGCGCGTCGAACAGGCGCACATGGGTCTGGCGGCCATGGTCGAGCACGATCAGGCCGTCCTCGGTCTCGACGATGTCGAGCTCATGCGACCCCGGCGGCACGGCGTGGCCGGGAAGCTCCACGCTGGGGCCCTCGGCGTCCCAGCCGAGCACCGCGTCCAGGCGTTCGCCCTCGATCAGGAGCGGCAGCCCGATCTGGCGCTCCCCGGACAGCTGGAACCCGTCGGCCGCGTCCCAGGGCGACGGCGCGCCCCCGCTGGCGACCGCGGCGGCCGCGATGCTGCGGCGGACCGCCTGGCCCACCAACGCCAGCGCGCCGGCGGCGGCGGCGGCGGCCGGAAACGGCCGGGCCGTCGCGCCGAGCGCCTCGAGATTGCGGTCGATGAAGCCCGTGTCGAAACGGCCGGCCCGGAACTCCGGCGCCCGGCACAGCGCCTCCAGGAAGGCGACGTTGGAGCGCGGGCCGGCCACGACGGTGCGCGCCAGCGCGTCGGCGAGGCGGTCCAGGGCCTGCGAGCGGGTGTCGCCATGGGCGATCACCTTGGCGATCATGGGATCGTAGAACGGGCTCACCTCGTCGCCTTCCGCGACGCCGGTGTCGATGCGCAGGCGGTCGCTCTCCTCGGGGAAGCGCAGCGCCCACAGCCGCCCCGTCGAGGGCAGGAAGCCGCGCTCCGGGTCCTCGGCGTAGAGACGCGCCTCCACGGCGTGGCCCTGGATGGCGAGATCGTCCTGCGTGAAGGGCAGGCGCTCGCCCGCGGCGACGCGGAACTGCAGCTCGACCAGATCGAGGCCCGTGATCGCCTCCGTGACCGGATGCTCAACCTGCAGGCGCGTGTTCATCTCCATGAAGAAGAAGCTGTCCGCCGTGAGGCCGTTCGAGCCGTCCGCGATGAATTCGACCGTGCCGGCGCCCACATAGCCGACGGCCCGCGCGGCGTCGACGGCCGCCTGGCCCATCGCGGCGCGGACCTCCGCCGACATGCCCGGCGCCGGGGCCTCCTCGATGACCTTCTGGTGCCGGCGCTGCAGCGAGCAGTCGCGCTCGAAGAGATGCACCACGTTTCCGTGCCGGTCGGCGAAAACCTGCATCTCCACGTGCCGGGGCGAGCGGACATATTTCTCCACCAGCACGCGCGGGTCGCCGAAGGCGTTGGCGGCCTCGCGCTGCGCGCCGAGCAGCGCCTCCTCGAAGTCGATCAGCCGGTCGACCCGGCGCATGCCCTTTCCGCCGCCGCCCGCCACGGCCTTGATGAGCACCGGAAAGCCGATATTGGCCGCCCTCTCCCGCAGGAAGGCGGGATCCTGCTTGTGGCCGTGATAGCCGGGCACGACCGGCACGCGGGCCCGCTCGACGAGCGTCTTGGCGGCGTCCTTCAGGCCCATCGCCCGGATGGCGGACGGCGGCGGCCCGACGAACGTCACCCCGGCCTTGGCGCAGGCCTCCGCGAATTCGGCGTTCTCGGAGAGGAAGCCATAGCCCGGATGGATGCAGTCCGCCCCCGCGTCGCGCGCGACCTCGAGGATCCGGCTTCCCACCAGGTAGCTCTCGCGCGCCGGCGCCGGCCCGATCGCATAGGCCTCGTCGGCGTCGCGCACGAAGAGCGCGTCGGCGTCGGCCTCCGAATGCACCGCGATGGTGCGCATCCCCAGCCGCCTGGCGGTGCGGATGATGCGGCAGGCGATCTCGCCGCGGTTGGCGATCAGGACGGAGGAGAACATGAGGGCTCGCAGATCAGCGGAGCGTGACGCCCGCGTAGATTTCGGACAATGAAAGGCCGGCCTCGACGGCCGAAAGCAGCAGCCGGTCGTCGGGCGCGTTCAGCACCTGAGGCGCTTCGCTCCAGGCGAGGTCGTCCGGGCGAGACCAGTGCTCGATGCGCATCTCGTCCTGATACACGAGGACGAGATGACGCAGACTGGCGAAGGCCATGTAGGCCTTCAGCTTGTAACCGCGGTCGTCCGCCATGGTGGAAGGTGACAGAACCTCGATGACGACCACCGGATCGGGTACCCACCGGCGACGATCGTCGACAGGGCCGCACCGGACCATGACGTCCGGCTCCGGCAGAAAATCCGCGTCGTCGCTGTGGGCGATGCCTGCGTCGCGGTAGCTCGTACAGCCACGATCGCGGATTTGGCCGCGTAACGAAGTATCGATGTTGCCCGCGATCAGGCTATGCCGGAGCGTCCCCGGCGCCATCGCGACCGGCTCGCCCGCGAGCAGCTCGAAGCGTTGCATCGGGCGGGCGTCCGCGAACGCGAGATATTCGGCCACGGTCATCATGGCGTGAGCTTGCGCCGGCTGGTTCATCGCAGCAATCCCTTCCTGAAAAAGGCTGGTTTCGAAGGTCACATCCGGAACACGCCGAAGCGCGTCTCCTCGACGGGAGCGTTGAGGCAGGCCGAAAAGGCCAGCCCGAGGACGCGGCGGGTTTCGGACGGGAGAATGATCCCGTCGTCCCAAAGCCGCGCGGTGGCGTAATAGGGGTTGCCCTCCGTTTCGTACTGGGCCCGGATCGGGGCCTTGAAGGCCTCCTCCTCGCGCCCCGGCCACTTGCGGCCCTCCGCCTCGATATTGTCCCGCCGCACGGTGGCGAGCACGCTGGCGGCCTGCTCGCCGCCCATGACGGAGATGCGCGAGTTCGGCCACGAGAAGAGGAAGCGGGGGCCGTAGGCGCGCCCGCACATGCCGTAATTGCCCGCCCCGAAGGAGCCGCCCACCAGCAGGGTGATCTTCGGCGTCCTGGCGCAGGCCACCGCGGTGACGAGCTTCGCCCCGTCCTTGGCGATGCCGCCGGCCTCGTACTGGCGGCCGACCATGAAGCCGGAGATGTTCTGCAGGAAGAGGAGCGGGATGCGCCGCTGGGCGCAGAGCTCGATGAAATGGGCGCCCTTCAAGGCCGATTCGGAGAACAGGATGCCGTTGTTGCCGAGGATGCCGACCGGGATGCCCCAGATCCGCGCGAAGCCGGTCACCAGCGTGGTCCCGTAGAGCGCCTTGAACTCGTCGAAGCGCGAGCCGTCCACCAGCCGGGCGATCACCTCGCGGATGTCGTACTGCTTCTTCAGGTCCGTCGGGACCAGGCCCTCGAGCTCGTCGGTGTCGTAGCGCGGGTCCTCCGGCTCGGCGATCGGCAGGTCGTCGGGCTTGCGGGTGTTCAGGTTGGCGACGATCCGGCGCGCCATCGCAAGCGCATGGGCGTCGTCCATGGCGTAGTGGTCGGCGACGCCCGAGACGCGGGCGTGCACGTCGGCCCCGCCCAGATCCTCGGCCGAGACCTCCTCGCCGGTGGCGGCCTTCACCAAAGGCGGCCCGCCGAGGAAGATCGTGCCCTGCTTGCGCACGATGATGGTCTCGTCCGACATCGCCGGCACATAGGCGCCGCCCGCGGTGCACGAGCCCATCACCACCGCGATCTGCGGCACGCCCAGCGAGGACAGCGTCGCCTGGTTGTAGAAGATGCGGCCGAAATGCTCCCGGTCCGGGAAGACCTCCGTCTGGTGCGGCAGGTTCGCGCCCCCCGAATCGACCAGGTAGACGCAGGGCAGCCGGTTCTCGCGCGCGATCTCCTGGGCGCGCAGGTGCTTCTTCACCGTCATCGGGTAGTAGGTGCCGCCCTTGATGGTGGAATCGTTGCACACCACCATGACCTCGCGGCCCTCGACCCGGCCGATCCCGGCGATCATGCCGGCCCCGTGGATGGCGTCGTCATACATGCCGAAGGCCGCCAGCGCGCCGATCTCCAGGAACGGCGATCCCGGGTCCAGGAGGCGCATCACCCGCTCGCGCGGCAGCAGCTTGCCGCGGGCGAGGTGGCGCTCGCGGGCCCGCGCCGGGCCGCCCAGGGCCGCTTCGGCGCGGCGGCTCCTGAGCTCGTCGGCGAGCTGGCGCCACTGGGCGGCGTTGGCGTCGAACTCGGGCGAACGACGGTCGAGGGTGGAAGACAGAACGGCCACGCAAGATCCCCTGAGGCCCGGTCCAGGTCCGGGCGCGCAGATCATGCCGGAAGCGGGCGCGAACGCAATCGCGGCGGCGCTCGCCGTCGACGCGCTCCGGGCCGCGCCGCCGCCCTGCCCGACGACGCCTTCGGCGGCCTGCCGCCCGGGGCGGCCACGGACGGCCGGGCCCTGATTCAGACCTCGAGCGGTTCCCGAAAAGCCTCTGATTCGGCTCGCCGAACCGGCTCCGGCGTCAGCCCTGGCGCGAGGGCTTGGGCTCGGCCGTCGGCGGCTCAACGGGGCCGCCGGCGGCCTTCCAGGCCCCGAAGCCGCCGCCCAGATGGGCCACGGGCTTCAGTCCCATTTCGCGGGCCGTGCGCGCCGACAGCGCCGAGCGCCAGCCGCCCGCGCAGAAGAACACGAAGCGCTTGTCCTCGGCGAAGACCGGCTTGTGATAGGGGCTCTCCGGGTCGATCCAGAACTCCAGCATGCCGCGCGGGCAGTGGAAGGCTCCGGGCATGCGCCCTTCCCGCTCCAGTTCGCGCGGGTCCCGCAGATCGACGAAGACGACGTCGTCGCGCCCCGCGAGGGCGAGCGCGTCGGCGGCCGGGATCGTGTCCACGATGGCGTTCGCCTCGGCGAGCAGCGCCTTGTAGCCCTTGCTGATGGTCTGCGACATGGAACCTCCGATGAGGGGTCAGGATGTCGCGCCGGATGGCCGACCGTCAACGGGTCGGCGTCGCCCTGTCGAGCCCGCCGAGCAGAAAGGCGAGGAACGCGAGGACGGCGAACAGGCAAAGCGTCGCGGCGGCGACGCTCCAGCAGGAGCGCGGCTGGGCGTGAGAGATCATGGGCGATGTCAGGGCGGCGTCCCGGGACCCTGCGGCAGGGCCGCGATCCCGTCCGGTCCTCACCGGCGGCGCTCTCTTAAGGCTTCGTCAACCCTGCCTCAAGCCCTGTTTTGGAAGGTCCGGCCCAGGGAGTTGGTCCGAGCCGGGCCCGGCCCTTGCATCGCGCCCCGCGGCCGCCCCAAGGTGCACGCATGATCCTCGCCCCGCTCGACATCGCCGCTCTCGCCTTCTTCGTCGTCTCGTGGTTCGGCTACGCCATCGTTGTGGAGGGCGACAGGCTGGGGCGTCACAGCCTGAACGGGATCATGCACGACTTCCGCACCCGGTGGATGGAGCGGATGCTGGCGCGCGAGGTGCGCATCATCGACACGCAGATCATGGCCAGCCTGCAGAACGGGACGGCCTTCTTCGCCTCGACGTCGCTGCTGGCCGTCGGCGGGTCGCTGACGCTGCTGCGCGCCGCCGACGACGTGCTGCGGGTGTTCGCGGACCTGCCGCTCGGCATCGCGACGCAGCGCGGGCTGTGGGAGCTGAAGGTGATCGGCCTGGCCGTCATCTTCGTCTACGCCTTCTTCAAGTTCGCCTGGAGCTACCGCCTGTTCAACTACGCGGCGATCCTTCTCGGCGCCACGCCGCCCCACGAGGAGGCGGACACGGCCGCCGCCGTGCGGCACGCGCACCGCACCGCGGGCATGACCACCGCGGCGGGGCGGCACTTCAACCGCGGCCAGCGCGCCTTCTTCTTCGCGCTCGGCTATCTGGGGTGGTTCTGGTCGCCGGTCGTGTTCATCGCGTCCACCACGGCCGTGCTGGTCGTGATGGGAGCGCGGCAGTTCCGCTCGGACGGCCTCAGGGCCGTGAGCCACGCCTACGACCCGACGGGCGTCTGACCCTGGCGGCTTGACGAACGGCCCCGCCGGGCGCACGCACGACGCATGAACGCGAAATCCACCGTGTCCGCGCCGCCCGAGGCGCTGGAAGCCGCCATCCTGGACCTCGCCCGGCAGCGCGGCGCCGAGAAGACGATCTGCCCGTCCGAGGTGGCGCGCCATCTGGGCGGCCCGCACCCGGACGGCTGGGGGCCGCTGATGGTCCCCGTCCGCCGCGTCGCCGTGCGCCTCGCCCATGAGGGCAAGATCGTCATCTACCGCAAGGGCAAGCCCGTCGATCCGGACGACTTCAAGGGCGTGTACCGCCTCGGCGCGCCCCGGGAGGAGTGAGGCCCGACGGCCTCAGCCCTTCGCCTTCCAGGCCTCGTAGCGGGCCTTGGTCTCGGCGTTCGGGGGATAGAGCCCCGGCAGCGGCAGGCCGCGGTCGACCTCCGTCATGATCCAGGCCTCCAGGCGCTCCTGCTCCGGGCCTTCCTTCAGCACCGTCTCCAGATAGGCGGCCGGGATGCAGACCGCGCCGTCGGCGTCGGCCACCACCACGTCGTCCGGGAACACGGCGACGCCGCCGCAGGCGATCGGCTCCTGCCAGCCCACGAAGGTCAGGCCCGCCACCGAGGCGGGCGCCGCGGTGCCGCGGCACCAGGTGGGCAGCCCCGTCCCGAGCACGCCGGCGATGTCGCGCATCACGCCGTCGGTCACCAGCGCCGCGACGCCCCGCTTGGCCATGCGGGCGGTGAGGATGTCGCCGAAGATGCCGGCGTCGGTGACGCCCATGGCGTCGACCACGGCGATGCAGCCCTCCGGCATGTCCTCGATGGCGGCGCGGGTGGAGCGCGGCGACGACCAGGATTCGGGCGTGGCGAGGTCCTCGCGGGCGGGCACGAAGCGCATCGTGAAGGCGCGTCCGGCGATGCGCTTGCCCTCGGCGGTGGGCAGCGGCGCCGGGCCGCGCATCCAGAGCCGGCGCAGGCCCTTCTTGAGAAGGACGGTGGTGATGGTGGCCGTCGAGATCGTCTCGAAGGCGGCGAGCGTGTCAGCGTCGAGCTTCATGTCGGGTGTCCCGCGAAAAGGCCGCGGAGAGTGTCACCGCAGGGCGGGCGGCGCAAGGCGTGGCGGGCAGGGCTGGGTCCCGGCCCGGCCAGGCCTCGGCCGCTCGTCGGCTTCGCGCGTCACGCGTCCCAGGTCGGGGCGAAGGCCGGATTGATCATGCGCCCGTCCGCCCGCGCGAGGCGGGAGATGGCCGCCATCTCGTCCGGCGAGAGGCTGAAGTCCCAGATGTCGAAATTCTCGGCGATGCGGCCGGGATGGGACGACTTGGGGATGGCGCAGACGCCCGCCTGTTGGACGTGCCAGCGCAGCACCGTCTGCGCGCCGGTCTTGCCATGCGCCACCGCGATCTCCTGCACGGTCTTGTCCTCCGTGTCGGCCCCCTTGCCGATCGGCGCATAGGAGGTGAACGCCATGCCGTGGCGCCGGACGGCTTCCAGCAGCCGGTGCTGCCCGAGCGTGGGGTGATACTCGCATTGCAGCGCCGCCAGCGGCTCGGTGGAGAGCCGCACGGCTTCGTCCAGGAGCGCCACCGTGA
Organism: Alsobacter sp. SYSU BS001988; assembly: GCF_054796215.1. Lineage (NCBI taxonomy): Bacteria > Pseudomonadati > Pseudomonadota > Alphaproteobacteria > Hyphomicrobiales > Alsobacteraceae > Alsobacter > Alsobacter sp. SYSU BS001988. The sequence goes on from NZ_JBTAMK010000014.1 coordinate 73,693, forward strand.
AGTTCGACACGCCGATGTGGCGGGCCAGGCCGCGGCGCTTCGCGTCGCAGAGCGCCCCGATCGAGTCGGCGAGCGGGATCTCGGGGTTCGGCCAGTGGATCAGCAGGAGATCGACCGCGTCGAGCCCGAGCTTGCGGAGGCTGGCCTCGGCGGAGCGCTGCAGCGCGCCGGGCCCGATCTCGCTCCACCAGACCTTGGTGGTGACGAAGACCTCGTCGCGCGCCACGCCGCCGGCGCGAAGGCCCTCGCCCACCTCCGCCTCGTTGCCATACATGGCGGCGGTGTCGATGTGCCGGTAGCCGACCTTCAGGGCCGTGGCCACGGCTTCGACGCAAGCCTGCCCCTCGGACCGGAACGTGCCGAGGCCAAGCGCCGGAATGCGGGCGCCGTTGGCGTCCACGATGATCTGTTGGGACATGAGGAAGTCTCCTGCTGGGTCGTTCCAGAACCTAGGGCGAGGCGGGCCTTTGTCACCCCCGGGCCTGGCGCGCTCACCCGGCCAGGGACGTCACGGTCGGGCCGAACACGTCCTCGAAGGCGGCGCGCAGCGCGGCGTCGGCGTCCTGCATGGTCACCGGGAGCCCGAGGTCGACGAGGCTCGTCACGCCGTAGCGCGGCTCGACGACGCCGCACGGCACGATGCCGCCGAAATGCGCGAGGTCCGGCTCCACGTTCAGGCTGACGCCGTGGAACGTCACCCAGCGGCGCACCCGGATGCCGAGCGCGGCGATCTTGTCTTCGGCGCCGGGGCCCTTCTCGGGCCGCCTCACCCACACGCCGACGCGATCCTCCCGGCGTTCGCCGCGGATGTTGAACGCGGCCAGCGTCTCGATGACCCAGGCCTCCAGGGCGGCCACGAAGGCCCGCACGTCGGGCCTGCGGCGCTTCAGGTCCAGCATCACATAGGCTACGCGCTGGCCCGGGCCGTGATAGGTGAACTGCCCTCCCCGGCCGGTGCGGTGGACGGGAAAGCGGGCGTCCACGAGGTCCTCGTCGCGCGCCGAGGTTCCGGCCGTGTAGAGCGGCGGATGCTCGACCAGCCAGACGCATTCGGGCGCGCGCCCCTCCGCGATGGCCTCGGCGCGGGCCTCCATGACGCGAACGGCGTCCTCATAGTCCGTGATGCCGGGGCTCGTGACCCACTCGACGGGTTCCGATCCCTCGGCAGCCCACAGCCGTCCGGCCAGCTCTTCCCTGATCTTCACCGCGCATTAACCCTGTTGGCCGCTCACTGAGGCGGCGAACGGACCGGAGCCGGGGGCCGTCCCCGGATCCGCTGCTCCAGCCTTAGACAACCTTCGCCGCCGCTTCCACCGGAATGGTCCGGCGGCTGCCTGCATCGACCTTGAGTTCTCGTGGAGCGTGCTTCGTGGCATCTGGTCTGGACATCGTTGGCGTCGACATCTCCATCGTCCTGGGCCGCTCCAGGATGCCGATCCACCAGCTGCTGCGCATGGGCCGCGGCGCGGTGATCGCGCTCGATTCGGCCGAGGGCGACGAGGTCGAGATCCTCGCCAACGACCTGCCGATCGCGCGCGGAAACGTCATCGTCAGCGGCGCCGCCATCACGGTCGAGGTCAAGGAGCTGCTGCGCCGGCCTCCCAGCGAGAAAATCGGCGGCTGAGCCCCGCGCCGGGTTTTCCCCCGCGCCGGACAATGGTCGCTTGTCGAGCCGGAATCGATCTGTTACACGGAGCGCCGTTCCGGTCGGGCGGCCTTTTGGGGCCTCTTCCCGGAACACGTTGCGGTCGTGGCGGAATTGGTAGACGCGCTAGCTTGAGGTGCTAGTAACTTAACCGTTGTGGAGGTTCGAGTCCTCTCGACCGCACCACTCTCTTTCGAGCCCCCGGGCTCCGAACGGCGGCAGGATCGAAAGATCCGGGCCGCCGTTTCGTTTTTCGGCGGTCACACCGCCCGGCGCCGGCGCATCGAGGCGATGATCTTCTCCGTCTCGCTCGACCAGCCGGGCCGGGCCGGAACGGTGACGGCGGCGCCCGAGCCGCGCTCCATGTGGACCACGGCGTAGCCCTCGCTCTTGAGCGCCCGCAGGAAGGCCGGGACCATGGCCGCGGTCTGCGGCTGGATGTCGTGCAGCAGGATCATGCCGCGCCCGGCATGCGCCAGCCGCTCCAGCATGCGGCTGAGCTGGAAATCGGGCGCCATGCGGACCCAGTCCGACGCCCACAGGTCGCAGCCGAAGACGCCGATGTCCCGCTCGGCCGCCCAGGCGTTCGTCGCGGGAGTGTCGGCGAAGCCCGGATAGCGCAGGAAGGGCGCGACGCCGCCCTGGCCGGGCCTGGCCTCGGGCTCGCCCAGCGCGGCCGAGATGGCGGCGAAGCCGCGTTCGACCTGCTGGATCTGGGCCGCCTCGCCGAGGTCGCGCATCGTCCAGGGATGGGACCAGGTGTGGCAGGCGAGCGTATGCCCCTCGTCGCGCATGCGCCGCACCAGCGCCGGGTGCGCGGCGGCGTTCCGGCCAATCAGGAAGAACGTCGCCCGGACGCCCTCGCAGGCGAGCGCGTCGAGCACGCGCGGCGTGGTCCCGGGGGCCGGGCCGTCGTCAAAGGTCAGCACGACCTCGCGAGGGCCGAGCGGCAGCGCGGCCGGGTAGGTCTTGAGGCCGACCTGGAGCCCGCCTCGCGTCCCCACCGGCAGGATGCGGGCCGTCCCGAGCCGGTCCGGCGCGCAGGCGCCAGCCCAGGCCGGACCCGCCCCGGCCGTGGCGAGCAGGCCGGCCGCAACGGCGCGGCGGGTGAGGAGGCGTGTCATGCGCGGCGATGCTCCGGGGTTGGGGCCGCAAGGGACGGAGGGCGACATTCAGGCCGGCGCGAGCGCCGCGCGCGACGGCGTCAGCCGCGCCGCCCAGGCGATGAAGGGCTTCTCGATCCACCGGTGCGTCGCCAGCGACGCCACGAAGGAAGAGCCCACGACCAGCGGATAGTGCGCCAGAAGCGTCCACCCGTCCGCATGGGGCGCCACGACTTCGGCGAGCCTGAGGCACGGAAGCAGCAGGACGAAATGCGTCAGATACATGCTGTAGCTCACCTCGCCGAGACGCCGCATCGGCCGGCTGGCCAGGAGAGCGGGCGGATGGCCGGCCGCGCACGCCGTCACCACCGCCGCGCAGGCGGCGAAAAGCAGCTCCGGCGCCGGCGCGAGCACGATCGTGGCCAGCAGGGCGAGGATGGCGCCCTGCCCCGCGGGCGGCGCGAAGCGCCGGGCGGCCAGCGCGGCCGTGACGCCCAGAAGGAACACGGGAGCCTGGGTCGCCGGGTGGATGTGGATCGCGAATTCCGACGCCCCGGCGAGCAGGGCGTGGCGGCGGAACGCCTCGGCGACGAGCATGGCCAGGACGGTGAGGAGCGCGCCGCGCAGACGCTTCCCGTCGATGAACGCCAGGAGCAGCGGCAGGGCGATGTAGAAGGCGACCTCGCACGCCACGGACCAGCCGCCCGGGACCACCGCGACGGACGCGTCGCCCCGCCACGCGCCGCCGAAGACGGCCGCGACCGCGACGTCCGCTACGGTCAGCCCCTCCTCGGCGGACAGCCTCGGCCCGAGGCCGGCCAGAGCCGTGTAGCCCAGCAGGGCGGCCCAGTAGCCGGGCGCGATCCGCGCCAGCCGACGCAAGGCGTAGCATCCCAGCCCGCCGGGATGGTCGCTCATCCGGCATGTCAGCGTGAAGGCGCTGACGACGAAGAACAGCTCGACCCCGTATTGGCCCGTGGAGGCGATGGACGCCAGCCACGCAGGCAGCGACGGCATGGCCTCCGGGCTGACCGGCTGGTGAATGGCCAGCGCTCCATAGGCGCCCTGCGCGGCGTGGTGCAGGATCACCATCAGGATCGCCACGCCTCGCAAGCCGTCCAGCGCGGGCATATGCTTGGGAAGGCTGGTCACGCTGCAGGGGCCCCCGCGAGGTTGAGCGGGTCCATCCTGAGCCCCTTCGATTAAGGTTCCGAAAACCGGAAGGGCCGCGACCCGGACTGGCGCGTTGCGCGCGCCGGCGCGAGTGCTACAAGGCGCCAGGCCACCTCACGAAAACGCGGACCGTCGCATGCTGGATCTCGACGACCAGACCAAGCCGGCCGATCGCATCCTCGCTTTCCGGAACGAGGACGGCGACGTCAGCCAGGCGTTCGTCGACGCCGTCGCCCAGGCGATCGAGGCTGGCGACGCCGAGCAGCTGCGCGAACTGGTCAGGCCGTTCCACGAGGCCGACCAGGGCGCCCTGCTGGAGGCGCTCCCGAGCGAGCTGCGCGCCCGGCTGATCGGCCTGCTCGGCGACGTGTTCGACTTCGCCGCGCTGACCGAGGTCGACGATTCGACGCGCGAGGAGATCCTCGACGAGCTGCCGACGCAGACCGTCATCGAGGGCATGAAGGACCTCGATTCCGACGACGCGGTCTACATCCTCGAGGACCTCGACAAGCAGGACCAGGACGAGATTCTCGAGGGCCTGCCGGCCTCCGAACGCGTCGCCCTCCAGAAGAGCCTGGACTATCCGGAGGATTCCGCCGGGCGCCTGATGCAGACCGAGCTGGTCGCGGCCCCGCCCTTCTGGACCGTGGGCCAGACGCTCGACCACCTCCACGCCAGCGCCGACCTGCCCGAGAGCTTCTACGAGGTCTTCGTGGTCGACCCCGGCCACCGGCTGCTCGGGCAGATCTTCCTCGACAAGCTGGTGCGCAGCCCCCGCGGCGAGCGGGTCGACGCCCTGATGAGCACCGACCGCCGGCGCGTCCACGCCACCGACGACCAGGAGCAGGTGGCGCGGCTCTTCGAGCGCTACAACCTCGTCTCCGCGCCGGTGGTGGACGAGGCCGAGCGGCTGGTCGGCGTCGTCACCATCGACGACATCGTCGACGTCATCCAGGAGGAGGCGGACGAGGACGTGAAGGCGCTGGGCGGCGTCAGCTCGGAGGAAGAACTCTCCGACACCGTCACCACCATCGCCCGCAGCCGCTTCGTGTGGCTCTTCGTCAACCTCATCACGGCCTTCCTGGCCTCCGCCGTGCTGGGGCTGTTCGAGGGCCAGCTCCAGAAGATGGTGGCGCTCGCCGTGCTGGCCCCCATCGTGGCGAGCCAGGGCGGCAACGCCGCCACCCAGACCATGACGGTCGCCGTGCGGGCGCTCGCGGTGCGCGAGCTCGGCGCAGCCAACGCCTTCCGGGTGACGCTGCGCGAGACCTTCGTGGGCCTCGTCAACGGCGCGGGCTTCGGCGTCCTCACCGGGCTGGCGGCCGCGCTCTGGTTCCAGGACTGGAATCTGGGCGTGGTGATCGGCGTCGCCATGGTGGTCAACCTCGTGGCCGGCGCGCTCGGCGGCATCCTCATTCCGCTCACGCTGGAGAAGTTCGGCGCCGACCCGGCCGTCTCCTCCGGCGTCTTCGTCACCACCGTCACCGATGTCGTCGGCTTTTTCGCTTTCCTGGGCATAGCAACGCTTTGGTTCGGTTTGGGGTGATTGCAATCAGCTTCAGCTTCGTATTTCCTCTTTCTTAAGACCTTTGGTCGAATTGCTGGGTATCGCGTTCCCGTCCACGAAGCGGCGAGCCTTGATGCGTATCTTCACCCGCGTTCTCCAGGCCAAGGGCCTTCTCGCCGCCAGCCTTGCTTTCGCCCTCGCGGGGGCGGGCTGCACCATGGCGCCCGACTATTATCCCCGGAAGGGAGACGCCAAGCCGCATGCCGGCGTGGCGCGCGCCAAGACGCTGCCGATCCACGGCATCGACGTGTCGCGCTGGCAGGGCGAGATCGACTGGAACTCGGTGCGCGACGCCGGCACCCGCTTCGCCTTCGTCAAGGCGACGGAGGGCGGCGACCACCTCGACCCGGCCTTCAACCGCAACTGGACCGGCGCGAAGGCCGCCGGCGTGCCGGTGGGCGCCTACCACTTCGTCTATTGGTGCCGCTCCGCCCAGGAGCAGGCCAAGTGGTTCGTTCAGCACATCCCGACCGACCCGGACTCGCTGCCCCCCGTCCTCGACGTGGAGTGGAACGGCTCGTCCCAGACCTGCCCGAAGAAGATCCCGCGCGAGATCGCGCTGGAGAAGATCCGGGTGATGCTGGCGGAGCTGGAGCGGCACACGGGCAAGAAGCCGATCATCTACACCGACATCACCTTCCACGAGGAGGTGCTGCGCGGCGAGCTGAACGAGTATCCGTTCTGGATCCGCAGCGTCGCGGCCGAGCCGCACGAGCGCTACTCCAGCCGGCCTTACGCGCTGTGGCAGTGGACCACGACCGGCCGGGTGCCAGGCATCAAGGGGGACGTGGACCGCAACGCCTTCCACGGCACCGAGAGGCAGTGGGTGGCCTTCCTCGACCGCTCGCGCCGGCAGGACGACGAGCCCGCCGCGCCCTCGCCCGGCCTGCCCTCCCCCGGGCTGACGCCCCCGGCCGCGGTCGCCGAGGTCGAGGCCACGGCCTCGGTCCGCAGCTACCTGCCGTTCTGAGCCGGCGGCCCGCCTAGATCCAGCGCCGCACCTTGGCGGCGTAGTCGCGCCACGACTGGCCGAACCGGCGCTCCAGATGGGCCTCCTCGCGCGAGATCGCCAGCCAGTTCACGGCCGCGACCGTGACCGGCGCGAGCAGCAGCAGCCACCCCCAGCGCAGCGCGACGGCGAAGCCGACCAGCGCCGCCGTGTTGGCGAGGTAGATGGGGTTGCGCGAGAAGCGATAGGGCCCGGTCGTCACCAGCTTGCGGCTGGGCGCGTTCGGCAGCACGGTGGTCCCCTGGCGCCGCAGCACGAGGAAGCAGCCGAAATCCACCATCACGCCCGCCGCGAACAGCGCCATGCCGAGCCAGGCCGGGATGACGCCGAGCGCGCGATCGAGCCAGACGAACGGGTCGACCTGCTCCAGCCCCCACGCGACCAGGAGCGCCCCCGAATAGATCAGCGGCGGCCACGGGATCTGGTTGGGCCGCTCGCCGAAGTCCTGCGCCATCCCTGATCCCCCCGTTCGTGCGGCCCTCTACACGCCGCGCGCGCCTGGGTTATCCTGCAGCCAAGCGCAGTCGCACAAGAGGAAACGCATCCGCCATGCTGGCCAACGCTCCGCGTCCCTTCAACTTCGATCTCGGCGAGACCGCCGACGCCATCCGCGAGACCGTCGCGGGCTTCGCCCAGTCCGAGATCGCCCCGCGGGCCGAGGAGATCGACAAGTCGAACACGTTCCCCCGCGACCTCTGGCCCCGCATGGGCGAACTCGGCCTGCACGGCATCACCGTCGAGGAGGAGTATGGCGGGTCCGGGCTGGGCTATCTGGAGCACGTCGTCGCCATGGAGGAGGTCAGCCGCGCCTCCGCCTCCGTCGGGCTGAGCTACGGCGCCCACTCCAATCTCTGCGTCAACCAGATGCGCCGCAACGGCTCGGAGGCGCAGAAGCGCAAATACCTGCCCAAGCTCATCTCCGGCGAGCATGTCGGCGCCCTGGCCATGTCGGAGCCCGGCGCCGGCTCGGACGTGGTCTCCATGCGCACCCGCGCGGAGAAGAAGGGCGACCGTTACGTCCTCAACGGCTCCAAGATGTGGATCACCAACGGCCCCTGCGCCGAGACCCTCATCGTCTACGCCAAGACCGACCCGGAGGCCGGACCGCGCGGCATCACCGCCTTCATCGTCGAGCAGGGCATGAAGGGCTTCACCACCGCCCAGAAGCTCGACAAGCTCGGCATGCGCGGCTCCGACACCGGCGAACTCGTCTTCGAGGACTGCGAGATCCCCGAGGAGAACGTGCTCGGCCAGGTCGGCAAGGGCGTCAACGTGCTGATGTCGGGCCTCGACTACGAGCGCGCCGTGCTGGCCGCCGGCCCGCTCGGCATCATGCAGGCGGCGCTGGACGTGGTCATGCCCTACGTCCATGAGCGCAAGCAGTTCGGCAAGCCCATTGGCGAATTCCAGCTCGTCCAGGGCAAGCTCGCCGACATGTACGTGACCATGAACGCCTGCAAGGCCTATGTGTACGCCGTCGCCAAGGCCTGCGACCGCGGCGAGACCACCCGCGAGGACGCCGCCGGCGCCATCCTGATCGCGGCCGAGAAGGCCACCCAGATGGCGCTCGACGCCATCCAGCTCCTGGGCGGCAACGGCTACATCAACGACTACCCGACGGGCCGCCTCCTGCGCGACGCCAAGCTCTACGAGATCGGCGCCGGCACCAGCGAGATCCGCCGCATGCTCATCGGCCGCGAGCTGTTCGCCAAGACGGCGTGAAAGGGTTCGTCGAATCGACGCCCAACGGACACAACCTCTGGACAGGACGCCCGTGGCGGGCGTCTTATCGGGCGCATTCTGACAAGGGACCCTCTCGATGCTCGTGATCTGGGGCCGCATCTCGTCCGTCAACGTCCAGAAGGTGGCGTTCGCCGCCGGCGAGCTGGGGCTCGCCTTCGAGCGGCGGGAGGCGGGCGGCAAGTTCGGCGTGGTGCAGACGCCCGAATACAAGGCCAAGAATCCCAACGCGCTCGTTCCCACCATCGAGGACGACGGCGTCGTGCTGTGGGAGTCCAACGCCATCGTGCGCTATCTGGCGGCGCGCTACGGCCAGGGTTCGCTGTGGCCGCAGGACCCGGCCGAGCGCGGGCTGGCGGACCGCTGGATGGACTGGCAGCAGACCTCGCTCAACCCCGCCATCGGGCCGGCCTTCATGAACCTCGTCCGCCTGCCGCCGGACAAGCGCGACGCGGCCGCCGCCGAGGCGGCGCTGGCCAAGAGCGAGACCATGCTGGCCATCCTGGAGGCCCACCTCGCCGGCAGCCCCTATCTGGCGGGCGAGACGATCACGATGGCCGAGATGGTCGTCGCGCCCTCCGTGCATCGCTGGCTCAACCTGCCCGCCGCCCGCCAGAGCCGCCCGCATGTGGAGGCCTGGTACGCCGGGCTCTTCGCCCGCGAGGCCGCCCGGCAGGCGCTGCCGCTGCCGATCGAGTGAAAGCCGCCCCCATGCGCGTCGCCATGGTCTCCGGAGCGAATCGCGGCATCGGCCTTGCGGTGGCGCGCGAACTGAAGGCCGCCGGCTTCGCCCTGTCGCTCGGCGTGCGGCGGCCGGAGAGCGCGCCGGCCGAGCTGTCGCAGGGCGGCGACGCGCTGGTCCACCGCTACGAGGCGACGGACCGCCCGTCCGCCCGCGCCTGGGTGGAGGCGACGGCGGCCCGCTTCGGCCGCATCGACGCGCTCGTCAACAACGCCGGGATCGCCCCGCAGGTGCGCCTGGAGGACGGCGCTGAAGAGGACCTGGACGCCCTCTTCGACGTCAACGTGAAGGGGCCCTTCCGGCTGATCCAGGCCGCCCTGCCCCACCTCAAGGCGTCGGGCGCGGGGCGCGTGGTCAATGTCGCGTCGCTGTCCGGCAAGCGCGTGATGGGGCTCAATGTCGGCTACCAGATGTCCAAGCACGCGGTCGTGGCGCTCACGCACGGCGTCCGCCGGCTCGGATGGGAGCATGGAATCCGCGCCACGGCGCTCTGTCCGGGCTATGTCGACACCGATCTTACCGCCCAGGTCCAGGACTTGCCGCACGAGGAGATGACCCGGCCCGAGGACCTGGCCCGGATCGTCGCGCTGGTCCTGCAGCTTCCCAACAACGCCGCCATCGCCGAGGTTCTGGTGAACTGCCGCTACGAGCACATGCTCTGAAATGTCGATCCCCCCGACGCCGCTCTTCCACCGGCTCGTCCCCCGCGACGGGCCTCCCGTGACCTTCACCATCGACGGCGCGCCGGCGGCCGCGCAGGCCGGGGACCTCCTCCTCACGGCGCTGCTGCTGAACGGCTCCGCGCTGCGGCGCTTCGAGTTCGGCGAGGGACGCCGGGCCGGGTTCTGCCTGATGGCCGCCTGCCAGGATTGCTGGGTGACGCTGGCGGACGGACGGCGCCTGCGCTCCTGCACCACGCTGGTGGAGGACGGCATGGCCGTCGTGATCGAGGGCGGCCCACATGGCTGACGCCGCGACCCGCGGCCCCGTGGTCGCCATAGTGGGGGCCGGCCCGGCCGGGCTGCGCGCGGCCGAGGCGCTGGCCCTGGCGGGCCTGCGCCCCGTGCTGTTCGACGAAGCGCCCCGGCCGGGGGGCCAGATCTACCGCCGACCGCCGCCCGGCGCCGAGCGCCCCGGGCGCGACCTCTATGGGCTGGAGGCCGGCAAGGCCGCCGCCCTGCACGCCCTCCTGCCCGCGCTGGGCGAGCGCATCGACCACCGGCCGTCGACGCTGGTGTGGAACGTCCATGAGAACCGCCTCGACACGCTGTGCGACGGCGCCTTCGGCGAGCTGGCCTTCGACCGCCTGATCCTGGCGACGGGCGCGATGGACCGCGTCATCCCCTTCCCGGGCTGGACTCTGCCCGGGGTGTTCACCCTCGGCGGCGCGCAGATCGCCTTGAAGGCGCAGGGCGTCTCGATCGGCCGCAGGGTCGCGCTGGTCGGGGCCGGGCCGCTCTTGCCGCTGGTCGCCCATCAATACGCCAAGGCTGGCGCGCAGATCGCGGCCGTGCTGGACGCCACGCCCTTCTCGGCCAAGCTGCGCAACGCCGCCGGGCTCGCCGCCGAGCCCCTCACGCTGGCCAAGGGGCTCTACTACACGGCGCGGACGGCCCTGCGCGGCGTGAGAAGGGCCAGCGGCGTGCAGGCGATCCGGGCGGAGGGCGCCGGCCGGGTCGAGGCGCTCTCCTGGCTGGGCGCGGACGGGCGCGAGCATCGCGTGGCCTGCGACGCCGTCGGCGCCTCCTTCGGGCTGCGCAGCGAGACCCAGCTCGCGGACCTTGCCGGCTGCCGCTTCGCCTTCGACGAGCCGACTCGGCAATGGACGCCGCAGCGCAAGCCCGACGGCCGCTCCAGCCGGCCCGGAGTCTACCTGGCCGGCGACGGCTCGGGCGTCGGCGGCGCCGACGTGGCGGAGTTGCAGGGCCGCCGCGCCGCTCTCGCCGTGCTGGAGGACATCGGCCGCCCCGTGGACCCGGCCGAGGTCGCCAGGCTGGACCAGGCACTGGCCCGGCAGGCGCGGTTCCGCGCCGCGCTGGAAGCGGCCTATCCCTATCCGGACCACCTGATCGGCGCGATTCCCGACGACGAGATCCTGTGCCGCTGCGAGGGCGTCACGGCCGGCGCGCTGCGCGACGCCGTGCGCGGCAAGGCGGCCGCGGAGGTGAACCGCGTCAAGGCGTTCACCCGCATCGGCATGGGCCGCTGCCAGGGCCGCGTCTGCGGCCACGCGGCCGCCGAACTCGTCGCTCGCGAGCTCGGCCGCAGTCCCGCCGAAGCGGGCCGGCTGCGGGGTCAGCCTCCGGTCAAGCCCATCCCGGTCCTCGGAGCGCCCCAATGAGCGAACGCCTGGCAGTCGACGTCTGCGTCATCGGCGGAGGGATCGCCGGCTGCGCCGCGGCCGTGCGTCTGCGCCAGGCCGGCATGACGGTGGCGGTGCTCGACCGCGGGCTGTGCGGCGCCGGAGCGAGCGGGGTGAATTTCGGCGGCGTCCGGCAGCAGGGCCGCAACCTTCACGAGCTGTCCCTCGCCCGGCGCGCGCGCGCCCTCTGGGACGGCCTGTCCGCCATGCTGGACCAGGACGTCGAGTTCGACGTCTCGGGCCACATCAAGCTCGCCCGCTCGGAGGCCGACATGGCCGAGCTGGAGCGATACGCCCGCGACGCCCGCGACTACGGGCTGGAGCTGCAGATGCTGGGCTCCAACCGCGTGCGCAGCGAGATCCCGTGGCTCGGGGACAAGGTGGTGGGGGCCTCGCTGTCGCCGCAGGACGGGCAGGCCAATCCGCGCGTCGTCGGCCCGGCCTTCGCCCGGCTGGCGCGCCGGCTCGGGGCCGAGATCCGCGAGAACAGCCGCGTGACGGCGGCGCGCCGCACCGAGCGCGGCTACGCCGTGGAGGCCGGCGACGCGCTGACCGTGGAGAGCGCCTGGCTGGTGAACACGGCCGGCGCCTTCGGCGGCGCCGTGGCCTCGTGGTTCGGCGAGACCGCCCCGGTGGAGCCCCTCATGCCCAACATGCTGGTGACCGAGCCGCTGCCCTATTTCGTCAGCCGCTCCATCGGGGTCTGCGGCGGCGACGTCTATCTGCGCCAGACCGGGCGCGGCAACGTCATCTTCGGCGGCGGCCGCGGCTGGGGCGACGCCGACCTGGCGGTGTCCCGCCCGCTCACCGACCAGTCGCTCGCGGGCATGAACCGGACGCTGGACCTCGTGCCCGCGCTCGCCAACGCCCAGGTGATCCGCACCTGGACCGGCATCGACGGCCAGACGCCGGACCGCATCCCGGTGATCGGCCATTCGGCGACGGCGCCGCAGCTCGTGCACGCCTTCGGCTTCTCGGGGCATGGCTTCCAGCTCGGCCCCGCGGTCGGCGAGGTCATCGCCGAACTCGTGCTGGACGGCCGCACCCCCACCCCGATCGCGCCGTTCGCGATCGAGCGGTTCGCCGGCGGGAACGCCGGCGTGAACGTCGCAGGGGACACGCATACCGAGCATTGACGACAACGCTGGTCGGAGCCCGGCAAATCCGGCTACGATCTACAGCGATAAAATGGAAATCGGCCCGAACCGAATTCCGACACGCCGTCGACAGAGGGATATTCGACACATGAGCAAGAGCCTGATCGCCGCCGCCGCCCTGCTGCTGCTGGCCTCCACCGCGCCCGGAGCCTACGCCCAGGGAACCCTGAATGTCGGAATGGCGGCGGCCGATGTCGGCCAGCTCGACCCGCACCGCGCCACCACCACCCAGGACAAGCCCGTCGTGTCCTGGATCTTCAACGGCCTGGTGCGCTTCAAGCCGGGCTCCGCCAGCCTGGAGACGCTGGAGCCGGATCTCGCCGAGAAATGGGAGGCTTCGCCCGACAAGCTCACCTGGACCTTCACCCTGCGCAAGGGCGTCAAGTTCCATGGCGACTACGGCGAGCTGACCGCTGACGACGTGGTGTTCTCGCTCAAGCGCGCCGCCGACACGAAGACCTCGTCCTTCGCCGCCGACTACGCGGCGATCGACACGATCGAGGCGGTCGACCCGCTCACCGTGCGCATCAAGCTGAAGCAGGCGATCCCGTCCCTGCTCGGGCTCGTGACGAACTACCATGGCGGCAACATCGTCTCGAAGAAGGCGGTCGAGGCGCTGGGCGCCGACTTCCGCCTGAAGCCGATCGGCACCGGACCGTTCGTGTTCCAGGAGTACAAGCCCAACGAGAGCCTCACGCTGCTCGCCAACAAGAGCTATTTCCGCGGCGCCCCGAAGCTCGACAAGATCGTCTACCGCTTCATTCCCGCCGACTCGGCCCGCGACCTCGCCTTCGCGTCCGGCGAGCTCGACGTGGTCTATGGCCGCCAGGACCAGAAATGGGCCGAGCGCTTCAAGAAGGAGAAGGACGTCGTCGTCGACGTCCTGCGGCCGGCCGAGCTGTCGGTCATCCACCTGAACATGGCCATGAAGCCGCTGGACGACAAACGCGTCCGCCAGGCCATCGCCTATGCGATCAACCGTCCGCAGATGGTGCAGTTCAAGGGCGAGCTGACGGCCGAGCCGCCCGTCTCCGTGGTGCCGAACGGCTATCTGGGCACCACCAAGGCGCCGCTCTACCCGCATGACGTCGCCAAGGCGAAGGCCCTGCTCAAGGACGCGGGCTTCGAGAAGGGCCTGCAGGTGAAGTCGGTGCAGACCAGCCTGCCCACGATGCTGAACTCGATGCAGATCGTGCAGAGCCAGCTCAAGCAGGCCGGCATCGACCTGCAGCTCGAGGTGGTGGACCACCAGACCTACCACGCCAACATCCGCAAGGACCTCAGCGGCGTGACCTACTACTCGGCCGCCCGCTTCCCGGTCGCGGACGTCTATCTGACGCAGTTCTTCTCCTCCAAGTCGATCGTCGGCACGCCGACGGCCGTGACCAACTTCTCCCACTGCGCCGTGGCCGACAAGGAGATCGAGGCCGCCCGCAGCGAGCCCGACCTCGCCAAGCAGAAGGAGCTCTGGGCGGCCGCGCAGACCAAGATCGTCGAGGAGGTCTGCGCCGTGCCGCTGTTCGAGCAGCTCCAAATCTGGGCGCACAAGACGAATGTCGACTTCGGCTACGACCTGAAGGACGCGATCCATCTCGGACCGGTGATCACCGAAGCCACGACCAAGAAGTAAGACCGCCGATGCTGCGCTTCGTCGCCAAGCGGCTGGCCCTCGCGATCCCGACGCTGTGGGCCGTCCTGACGCTCGTCTTCGTGCTGGTGCGGATCGTCCCCGGCGATCCCACCATCGTGATCCTGGGCGACCAGGCGAGCCCGGCGGCGCGCGCGGCGCTGCGCGAGAGGCTGGGCCTCGACCAGCCGCTCCTGTCCCAGTACTGGGACTTCATGACCCAGATCCTGCACGGCGACCTGGGTCGTTCGCTCGTCACCAACCGCCCCATCGTCACCGATGTCTGGGCGGTGCTGCCCTTCACCATCGAGCTCACCTTGGCGGCGCTGGCGATCGGGGTCGTGATCGGCGTGCCGCTCGGCGTCATGGCGGCCCAGAACCGCGACGGCTTCGCCGACTGGTTCGCCCGGATGTTCTCGCTGGCCGGCCTCTCCTTCCCGGCCTTCGTGTCGGCGATCCTGCTGCTGATCGTCTTCGCCGTTCAGCTGCGCTGGTTCCCGGTGATCTCCACCGCCAACGCGGCCGACCCAGCCGAGCGCCTGCGCGCGCTGGTGCTGCCGGCCTTCAATCTGGGCCTGATCATGGTGGCCTACGTGACCCGTGTGACCCGCTCGGGCATGCTGAAGGCGCTGGGAGAGGACTATATCCGCACGGCCCGGGCGAAGGGGCTGCCGCAGCGGCTCATCGTCTGGCGGCACGCGCTGCGCAACGTGCTGATCCCCATCGTGACGGTGGTGGGCCTCTATCTCGGCGTGCTCATCGGCAACGCCGTCGTGACCGAGATCGTGTTCAACCGGCCGGGCCTCGGCAAGCTGATCGTCACCGCCCTGAACCAGCGCGACTACGCGCTCCTGCAGGGCCTGATGGTGGTGTCGGCCTTCGCCATCGTGGTCGCCAACATCCTCACGGACCTCACCTACGGGCTGGTCGATCCCCGGGTGAAAACCGCATGAGCGACGCCGCGGCATCCCCTCCGGCGGCCCCCGCCCCGCTCGCCCCCGCGCCCGTGTCGCTGGCGGCGCCCTCCGCCTGGACCCGCGCGACCCGCTCCGGCGGCCTGCTGCTGGGCGTCGTCCTGGTGGCCGCCATGATCCTGATCGCGGCCTTCGCCGCCAAGGTGGCCCCCTACGATCCGGACGACCAGGACGTGATCCTCAACCTGGTCGGCCCCTCCGCCGAGCACTGGTTCGGCACCGACGCCTTCGGCCGCGACGTGCTCTCCCGCGTCATCTGGGGCGCCCGGATCTCGCTCTTCGTCGGCTTCGTGGCGACGCTGGCGGGCGTGGTGATCGGGACGGTGATCGGCGTCGTGTCGGGCTATTACGGCGGCGCCATCGACAAGGCCATCACGGCGGCGACGGACGTGCTGCTGAGCTTTCCGCAGCTCATCATGGGCCTGATGCTGGTCGCGGTGCTCGGCCCCAACCTGCGCAATCTCATCCTGGCCATCGCCGTCACCGCCATCCCGGCCTTCATCCGCGTCGCGCGCGGCTCCACGCTGGCCATGAAGGAGCGCGACTTCGTCGACGCCTGCCGGGCGCTGGGCTATGGCGACCTGCGCATCATGTTCCTGCACGTGCTGCCCAACATCATGGACGAGGTGGTCGTCATGGCGTCGCTGTGGCTGGCCACCGCCATCCGCACCGAATCGACGCTCGCCTTCATCGGCCTGGGCGTCCCGCCGCCGACCGCCACCTGGGGCGGCATCGTGCGCGAGGGATTCGACAACCTGCTGGACGGATGGTGGCTCTCGGTGTTTCCGAGCCTCGCCATCCTGCTGGTCATGATCGCCCTCAACCTCATCGGCGATGGGCTGCGCGACGCCACCGACCCGAGGGCCCCGCAATGAGCGCCGCCGCCCAAGCCGCCGTCACGTCGGCCGACCGGGAGCCCGAGGCGCTTCGGGTCGAAGGCCTGACCACGTCGATCCGCATCGCCGGACGCTGGTTCGACGCCGTCCGCGACGTCTCCTTCGCGGTGCGCCAGCGCGAGACGCTGGCGCTCGTCGGCGAATCGGGCTGCGGCAAGAGCCTGACGGCGCTCTCCATCATGGGGCTGCTCCCGGCGGGGGTCGGCCGGGTCTCCGAAGGCCGGATCGTGGTGGACGGGGTCGACATGACGGCCGCGGACGAGGCCGAGAGGCAGGCGATGCGCGGCGACCGCATCGGCATGATCTTCCAGGAGCCGATGACCTCCCTGAACCCGGTCCTGCCGATCGGCTTCCAGATCTCGGAGGCGCTCCTCCAGCACCGCGGCATGAGCAAGGCCAAGGCCCGCCAGCGCGCCGTGGAGCTCATGGAGCGCGTGCGCATCCCGGCCGCGACGGAGCGGCTGGACGCCTATCCGCACCAGTTCTCCGGCGGCATGCGCCAGCGCGTCATGATCGCCATGGCTCTCGCCTGCTCGCCGCGCGTCCTGATCGCCGACGAACCCACCACGGCGCTCGACGTCACCATCCAGGCGCAGGTCCTGGCGCTCCTGGCGGAGATCCAGAAGCAGGAGGGCCTCGCCGTCCTGCTGATCACCCACAATCTGGGCGTCGTCGCCTCGGTGGCCGACCGGGTGATGGTCATGTATGGCGGCGACGTCGTGGAGAGCGCGCCCGTGCGCTCCTTCTTCAAGGCTCCGACGCACCCCTACAGCCAGGCCCTGCTCGCCGCGATGCCGCGGGTGGACAGGTCGATCCCGCTCGCGCCCATCCCGGGCCAGGTGCCGACCCTGCCCGACATGCCGGCGGGCTGCCGCTTCCAGTCGCGCTGTCCGCTGCGCTTCGACAAATGCGCCGAGAAGCCGCCGCTCGCGCCCCTTCCGTCCGATCCGCAGCATGGCGTGCGCTGCTGGGCGAAGGCGGCGGCATGACGGACGCAACCCCCATCCCCGGCCCGCTCCTGCAGGTCCGCGACCTGTCCAAGACCTTCCTCAGCCGCCGCGGCTGGCCCGTCGCCAGGACGGTGGCGGTGCGGGCGGTCGACCATGTGTCCTTCGAGGTCGGCCGCGGCGAGGCGCTCGGCGTCGTCGGCGAGTCCGGCTGCGGCAAGTCGACGGTGGCGCGGCTAGCCTTGCGGCTCATCGGGGCCGACGGAGGCGACGTCGTCTTCGACGGCGCGCAGGTGCTGCAGGCCTCCAAGGGCGACCTGCGCCGCCTGCGCAGGCGCATGCAGATCGTCTTCCAGGACCCCGCCTCGGCGCTCGATCCGCGCCAGCGCGTGGGCGAGGCGCTGGGCGAGGCGCTGCGCGTGCACGGCCTCGCCGCCCGGCGCGACGTGCGCGCCGTCGTGGAGCGCCTGCTCGACGAGGTCGGGCTGCCCAAGGTCGCCGCGGACCGGTTCCCGCACGAATTCTCCGGCGGCCAGCGCCAGCGCATCGGCATCGCGCGCGCCCTGGCGCTGGGACCCGACATCGTCTTCGCCGACGAGCCGGTCTCCGCGCTCGACGTCAGCGTGCAGGCCCAGATCCTGGTGCTGATGGAGCGGCTGAAGGCCGAGCGCAACCTGGCTTTCGTGTTCATCTCCCACGATCTCGGCGTGGTGCGACACTTCTGCAAGCGCGTGGTGGTGCTCTATCTGGGCCGGGTGGTGGAGACGGGTCCGGTGCCGGAGATCTTCGAGTATCCGTTGCACCCCTACACGCAGCTGCTCAAGGCGTCATCGCCATCGCCTGACCCCGATGCCGCAGTGGCGATGACCTTCCAGGAGGGCGAGCCGCCCTCCCCGGTCAACCCGCCTTCGGGCTGCCACTTCCACCCGCGCTGCCCCCACGTCATGGAGGTCTGCCGCAGCGTCGCGCCCGCGCCGCGCAAGGCGGCCCAGGGCCGCGTCGTCGCCTGCCACCTTTATCCGGAGTGACGCTCACGGAATCGCAACGAACATGAATGATGATTGGTAAGAACCAACCAGACGGTAGATCATGTTCGACGCCCAATCCGGGAAACGGATCCGCATCACGCTCACCTTGGTGGACGGCCGAACCATGATCGGCGCCATCGCGAGCGGCCTTTCGGCGTCCGTAGCCGCCACCCTGAACCGCGAAGGCCTGTTCCTGGAGTTCATTGCGGACAGCGGCGGCGAAACGATCTACATCGCCAAATCGAGCATCGCGATGGTCCGGGAAGGCGCGGTCGCGAAAACCATCGACCTGCCCGCCCTCGGCCTCGAGCATGCCGCCCGATGACGCGCGGGTTCAGATCGGCGTCTTGAAGATCGGCGTTCCAGGCCTGCGCGGCGCTGGCTCTCCATGCTCCAGCTCGTACAGGTACTCCGCCGGCAGCCCCGCATCGCGGGCGGCCGCCAGCACGCCCTCCAGATAGCCCGGCTTCGGCTTCCCCGGCCTGGCGCTGCGGCCGACATAGACGAGCGCGCGCCGCGCGCCGCCCGGGGTCACGACAGGCTGGCTGATTTTCACATACAGGCCGGTGTGCAGGCTCTCGTAGCGGTCCAGCGCGGGCACGTCCGACAGCGCGAGATCCCACAGCACGCCGTGGACCGTCCGGCGCGGGTCGCTCGTCACCGAGGCGTAGCCGTCGGCGGTGATCAGGAACCGGCGCCGCGGCAGGCGCGCGAGCCCCAGCGGGCGTGACCCCGGGCAGCGCTGCGCCATGGCGGCGCGGTCCATGTTGGACCCATAGGCGAAATAGAGCGGCATCGGGCGGTCAGGAGAACTCCATGATCACCGCGTCGACGGCGAGGCTCTCGCCCTCCTTGGCGACGATCTTGGAGATCCTGGCGTCCTTCTCGGCGCGCAGCACGTTCTCCATCTTCATCGCCTCCACCATGCACAGCATCTCGCCGACCTTCACCTCCTGGCCTTCCTTGACCAGGATGGTCTTGACGAGGCCAGGCATCGGGCAGAGCAGGAACTTGCCCGTATCGGCCGCCACCTTCTCGGGCATCAGCGCCGCAAGCTCGGCCTCCCGGCGCGTATAGACGCGGGCGGCGGCGGCCGCGCCGGCGTGGGAGAGCGCCACCCCGTTGAGCAGCGGGCGCACCTGGAGGGCGACTTCGACGCCGTCCACCGCGCCCTGCCAGACCGGCTCGCCGGGCCGCCACCCCGAGGAGACCTCGTGCGAGTGGCCCTCGCCGAAGCGCACCACGGTGGCGTAGGCCATGTCTTCGACGACGACCGGGTAGCGCTGCGTTCCGAGCTGAACCACCCGCTCGCGCTCGAACCTGACCGGTTCGGCCGCCCGGAGCTGGCCGGAGACGCCGCGCTTGCGCTGGTTCATCTTGTGGTCGATCGCGGCCGCCACCGCGGCCATCAGATGGGCGGTCTCGCCTTCCGGCTGAATCGGCTTGAAGCCGTCGGGAAACTCCTCGGCGATGAAGCCGGTGGACAGCCGTCCCGACTTCCAGCGCTCATGGTCCATCAGGGCGGACAGGAACGGGATGTTGTGGCGGATGCCCTCGATGGCGAAGGCGTCGAGCGCCCTCGCCTGCGCGGCGATGGCCTCCAGCCGGGTCGGCGCGTGGGTGACCAGCTTGGCGATCATCGGATCGTAGTAGATCGAGATCTCGCCGCCCTCATAGACGCCGGTGTCGTTGCGCACGGTCACGTCGCCGACGACGCCCTCGGCCGGGGGGCGATAGCTGACGAGACGGCCCGTCGAGGGCAGGAACCCCCGCGTCGGATCCTCGGCGTAGACGCGGCTCTCCACCGCCCAGCCGTTCAGCCTGACGTCGTCCTGCGTGATCGAGAGCTTCTCGCCGGCGGCGACGCGGATCATCTGCTCGACGAGGTCGACGCCGGTGATCATCTCGGTGACGGGATGCTCCACCTGCAGGCGCGTGTTCATCTCCAGGAAGAAGAAGGAGCGGTCCTGCCCGGCGACGAACTCGACCGTGCCGGCCGAGTCGTAGCCCACCGCCCGGGCCAGCGCGCAGGCCTGCTCGCCCATCAGCCGGCGGGTCGCCTCGTCCAGCAGCGGCGACGGGGCCTCCTCGATGACCTTCTGGTTGCGGCGCTGGATGGAGCACTCGCGCTCGCCCAGATAGATGACGTTGCCGTGCTTGTCGCCCAGCACCTGGATCTCGATATGGCGCGGGTCGACGATGAACTTTTCGACGAAGACCCGGTCGTCGCCGAAGGAGGACGCCGCCTCCGAGCGGGCCCGGGCGAAGCCCTCCGCCACCTCGTCGGCCGAATAGGCGATGCGCATGCCCTTGCCGCCGCCGCCCGCGGAGGCCTTGATCATCACCGGATACCCGATCTCGTCGGCGATCTTCACCGCGTGGGCGGGGTCCTCGATGACGCCGAGATGCCCGGGCACGGTCGAGACCCGGGCGGCGTTCGCCGCCTTCTTGGACTCGATCTTGTCGCCCATGGCCTCGATGGCCCGGGGATTGGGACCGATGAACACGACGCCCGCCGCCTCGAGCGCCTGCGGGAACGCCGCCCGCTCGGACAGGAAGCCGTAGCCGGGATGCACGGCCTGCGCGCCCGTCGCCCTGCAGGCCTCCACGATCCGGTCGATCAGCAGATAGGACTGGGCCGCGGGCGGCGGGCCGATATGCACCGCCTCGTCCGCCATCTCGACATGCAGGGCGTCCCTGTCCGCGTCGGAAAAGACGGCGACCGTCTTGATGCCCATGCGCCGCGCGGTCTTGATGACGCGGCAGGCGATCTCGCCCCGGTTGGCGATGAGAATTTTTTCGAACATGCCCTGTCCCGAGCTCGAGGTCTCGCTGAAGCCAGGGTCGTTTCTAGGATGGACCGGAGGGGGCGTCCACTCACCGAAGGGCGGAGACGGCGCCGATTGCGGGCGCCCGCATCCGCCGCGGGGGGCGGGCGCGTCAGGCGGCGCGGCGGACGACGGTGACGACCGGCTCGCCCTCGCTCGCGAAGGAGCGGTTCTCCTGCAGCGCCATGGCGATCAGGGCCTGGTCGACCCGGTCGGCCTCGCGCACGAGATTCACCAGCAGCGGCCCCACATGGCGGGCCGGACCGGTGCGCGTCATCTGCAGGCAGGTGAGCAGCCAGGCGGCGTCTTCGTCGCGCAGCACGCCGGTCGGACGGCGCTCCCAGACGAGATGCGCGGTCAGGGCGTCGACGAAGAAGTCGCCCCAGGCGTCGCAGCACTCGGCCACGGTCCGCTCCATGCGGATCAGGGCTTCTGCTTCCTGCTGCGAGAGGCCGCCCTCTTCCAGGGCCAGCTGCAGCTCCCGCACGTCGTCCAGCGTGATGGACTGCTTCTCGATCGTGCGGATCACGATATTCTGGATGCGATTGGCCTTCATCTGCTCGCTCCTCCGCGGCTTTATTTACGCCGCTCTTGTCTCTCTTGTGCAGTAACTATTGGTCCACTTGAATGGAGCGCTGGTTAACGTGGAGATCCTAACGATCGTTCAGGTTAAACGGCGCTGACGATCGTTGGTTTCTTGGGTGTGAATCACGCCGGCGCCGGCTGGCGCCGGCTGGGGCGCGGCGCTAGAGATGCAGCCAGGACAGGACCCGCGCCATGCTCGTCTCGATCGTCATCCCAGCCTGCGACGCTCAGGACTGCATCCGGGCCGCGCTCGCCAGCGTGCTCGCCCAAACTTACTCGGAGTGGGAGGCGATCATCGTCTCCGACGACGGCCGCGATTACCTCGCCCGCCTCGCCTCCCAGGGCGTCGCCGATCGGCGCATCCGCCAGGTCAGCACCGGCAAGGTGCGCTCAGGCTGCCACCGGGCCCGCAATGTCGGGCTTGAAGCCTGCTCCGGCGCCTTCGTCACCCAGCTCGACGCCGACGACGAGATCGCGCCCGAAAGGCTGGAGCGCCTCCTGCCGCTGGCGCGGGAGCGCGGCGCGGCGGCGGACAACCTCGTCCTGCGCGACGCCGAGACCGGAGACACGCTCTATCGCGTGCTGGGCGACGCGCCCGTCCAGGTCGAACTGGACATCGAGGGGATGATGGGTCTGACGTCGCCCGTGGTTCCGCTGGTGCGCCGCGACTGCATGGCGCCGCGCGTCGAAGGGGTGGAACTGGCCGAGGACGTGATCGCCAACATGCAGCTGATCGGGCGCATCGGCAGGCTGCCCGTCGTTCCGGAGAGCAGCTACGTCTACAACGTCGCGGTCGGCTCCATCTGCCACCGGCCCGGAGTCGCCTTGCGCTTCGACGAGGCCTACGCCGGCTACATCGACCGGCTCGAAAGGGGCGACGGCTACGGCCTGCCCGACGCGCTGCGGCCCGCGGCGATCCGCGGGCTCACCGCCAAGCGCAAGCTCAACCTGCGCTACGACCACGCGACCGAGCTGGGCTTCGTGGGCACGTTCCAGGATTTCGCCGCCGCGACCCGCGGCGACTGACGTTTCGCGCCGGGCCTTTCGACCACGCCCGCGCTTGCGGCCGAATCAGGCCGCCTGGGCCAGGCTCGCGGCGCGGGGCCGGGCCAACTCGCCCAGGAAGGCGGAGAGCCGAGAGTCGACCGCCGAGGCCGCGGGCGCCCGGGACAGGCGCTCGGCCACCCAGTTGCCGGCCGGGACGCCCGCCGCGAGTTCGCGGAGCGCCGAGTCGGCGGCGGCGCGGGGCGCCCAGCCCTCTTCGGCGCAGATCGCGTCCTCCGAGAGCACGGCGGTGAGCACGCGCGCGAAACAGGCGCCGACGCTCGCGACCGGAGCATGCGCCAGCGAGATCCAGGCGCCCCGCGCCAGCGCCGGAGCGGCCGCCGGGCCGACGGAGGTCGACAGCGACAGAAGATGGCTGGCCACGGCGGCGAGGAACAGCGCCTCGAGCGGGCCGCGATCCGCCCTGCCCTCGGCGGCGGCGGCGAGGTCCCACATGGCCTCGGCCTCGCGCCGGGTCACCGGTCCGTTTCCGCCCTTGCGCAGCGCCTCGGCCGCGCTTGCGGCCACGGCGTCGGGCGCGGCGCCGGAGAGGACCGCCTCACGCGCCTGCCTCAGGCCGGCGAGGCAAGCCGCCGCGCCGTCGTCCTGGCGCGCCGGGGGAGAGGGAACGCAGAAATCGGGATCATACGCAGACCAAGGCACTGCTGAACTCCTGGAGGAATCACGGTGGTTCCCGCCAGCATCCCTCGTGCGGGTCAGCGGCGGGTTAAGGGTCGCGAGCCATGACGGCTCATGCTTACGACCCCGTTAAACCAACGGCTTCGTCCCCCATTTCGTTCAAACGAAGTCGGCCCGCGTCAGAGCGGCAGGTTGTCGTGCTTGCGCCAGGGCTGCTCGGCCTTCTTGTCCGCCAGCATCGCCAGCGCCCGGGCCACCCGCCTGCGCGTGCCGTGCGGCATGATGACCTCGTCGACATAGCCGCGCTCGGCCGCCACGAAGGGCGAGAGGAAGCGCTCTTCATATTCCTTGGTGCGCGCCGCGATCTTGTCGGCGTCCCCGATGTCCTGCCGGAAGATGATCTCCACCGCCCCTTTGGCGCCCATCACGGCGATCTGGGCGGTCGGCCAGGCGTAGTTCACGTCCGCGCCGACGTGCTTGGACGCCATCACGTCATAGGCGCCGCCGAAGGCCTTGCGGGTAATCACGGTGACGAGCGGCACGGTCGCCTGCGAATAGGCGAAGAGCAGCTTGGCGCCGTGCTTGATGAGGCCGCCATATTCCTGCGCCGTGCCCGGCAGGAAGCCCGGGACGTCCACGAAGGTCACGATCGGAATGTTGAAGGCGTCGCAGAAGCGCACGAACCGCGCCGCCTTGCGGGAGGCGTCGGAGTCCAGGACCCCGGCCAGCACCATCGGCTGGTTGGCGACGACGCCGACGCTGCGCCCCTCGATCCGGGCGAAGCCGGTGACGATGTTCCTGGCGTAGCTCTCCTGGATCTCGAAGAAGTCGCCCTCGTCGACCACCTTCGCGATCAGCTCCTTCATGTCGTAGGGCTTGTTCGGGTTGTCGGGCACCAGAGTGTCGAGCGACATCTCGACCCGGTCCTCCGCGTCGAAGCTCGGCCAGGAGGGCGGGCCCTGGGTGTTGTTGGAGGGCAGGAAATCCATCAGCCGGCGCACCTGCAGGAGCGCCTCGACGTCGTTGTCCCAGGCGCCGTCGGCGACCGACGACTTGGTGGTGTGGACCTTGGCCCCGCCGAGCTCCTCGGCCGTCACGGTCTCGTTGGTGACGGTCTTCACCACGTCCGGCCCGGTCACGAACATGTAGCTCGTGTCGCGCACCATGAAGATGAAGTCCGTCATGGCCGGCGAATAGACGTCGCCGCCGGCGCACGGCCCCATGATGACCGAGATCTGCGGAATGACCCCGGACGAGACCACGTTGCGGCGGAACACCTCGCCATAGCCGCCGAGCGCCGCCACGCCCTCCTGGATGCGGGCGCCGCCGGCGTCGAAGAGCCCGATCACGGGCGCGCGCATCTTCAGCGCCATGTCCTGGATCTTGGTGATCTTGGCCGCGTGCGTCTCCGACAGCGAGCCGCCGAACACCGTGAAGTCCTTGGCGAACACGAAGACGGTGCGGCCGTTGATGGTGCCCCAGCCGGTGACGACGCCGTCGCCCGGAACCTTGCTGGCCTCCATGCCGAAATCCGTGCAGCGGTGCTGCACGAAGGTGTCGAACTCCTCGAAGGACCCGGAGTCGAGCAGGAGCTCGATGCGTTCGCGGGCGGTGAGCTTGCCGCGCGCGTGCTGCGCCTCGATGCGCTTGACGCCGCCGCCGAGCTTGGCGTCGGCGCGCCGCGCGTCGAGCCTCTCCAGGATGTCCTTCATCGAACCCCGTCCTTCCCGTCCCGCCGGCCCGTCGCCGCCGTTCAGGCCGGCGGAGACGGACAATGATCCTCGACAGGCTGCTTAGCACGCGCCTGCGGCCCGGTGGAACTCGACGGATGGACGAGGGCCTATTCGACGGTCAGGCTGACTTCCACATTGTTGCGCGTGGCGTTGCTGTAGGGGCAGACGATGTGGGCGTCGTGCACCAGCGTCTCGGCCTGGGCCCGCTCGATGCCGGGCAGCGAGATGCGCAGGTCCACCTTGATGGCGAAGCCGGTCGGGATCGGGCCGATGCCCACATCGGCCGACACCTTGGCGTCGTCCGGGATCTTGACGCTGCTCTTGCGCGCCACCGCCTTGATGGCGCCGAGGAAGCAGGCCGAATAGCCCGCGGCGAACAGCTGCTCCGGGTTCGTCGCGGCTCCGCCGGCTCCGCCCATCTCCTTGGGCACGGAGAGCTTGACGTCGATGACGCCGTCGGACGACACGGCGCGGCCATCGCGGCCCCCGGTGGCGGAGGCGTGGGCGGTGTAGACGACTTTCGGCTGGTCCATGGGGGAGTTCTCCTGTTGGGCTGGCGTCGGCCAGCGGATCACGAGTTCCACATAGGGCGCGGCTCGCCGCCGGCATCCCCGCCGCAGCAGGGGCCTAGGCCGGACCAATCAGCTGGATCATCCGGGCCGACGCCTCCATCTCGGTCCACCGCCTTGCGCGGCGCTCCAGCGCCTCGTCGTCCATGCCCCAGACCTCCATCTGGAAATCTTCGTCGACGTGCGCGGCCGCCCAGGCCTCGACGGCGGACAGGCGCCCCCTGGCGACGGCGAGCGCCAGCAGGACGGAGCCGGTGAGGCTCGTGATGGTGGAGAGCGCCGCCAGCGAGATCGGATCCTGAACCCACGCGACCGCGCCGCGCACCGCCTCCACCGAGCCCGGCGGCTGCTCGGCGAAGACCACGCCCTCGGTGAGGAAGAAGCGCGCGCCGAGCGCCTCGCGCGCCCAGTCCAGCACCGGGTCCCAGGCGTCGGCCTGCATGGCGACGAGCCTCGCCGGTTCGCCTGCCCGGTAGCACAGCAGGTCCGACCCGGCGTAGCGGGCGATTTCGTCGACGACCTCCCCGCGCATCCGCGCGACGCCGTCGAGCCCTGAATTGACCAGGCGGGTGAGCGGCATTCGGGCAGGGTCGATCTCCGCGCCCTGCGCCGCCCACTCGGCCGCGACGGCCTCCGCGGCGGCGGCCGTGGGAAGAGCGAGCGGCGCCTTGGCGGGCGTGCGGGCCGGGCGGCCGTCCAGCGTCAGGACGAAGCCGGCGTCGGACTGCGTCGCGGACGCCTCCCGGTAGAAGCGGCGCGGCAGGACGGGCTTCGCGCCGATCCGGGCGGAGCGCCGGGGATCGGGCGCCTCGTCCTCGGGGGCGAACCAGGGGGGTGCGTCGTCGGTCATGGGCTTGGATGTGGAGCCCCGCCCGCCCCTTGTCCAGTGCCGTGCGTCTGTCGAACGGCCGCGGTCCTCAGGGGTCCAACTCGTCGAAGCTGGAGATGACCCGTTCCGCGCCGGCGGCCCGCAGCAGGTCCGGGCCGTGATGGCCCCAGTCCACCCCGATCGCCCGCAGGCCCGCGGCCCTCGCCATCTCGACGTCGAAAGTGGTGTCGCCGATCACGACCGCGTCGCCCGGCTCCGCGCCGATCGCGGCGAGAGCCTGCAGGGCCATGGCCGGATGCGGCTTGGAGGGCGCGTCGTCGGCGGTCTGAACGGTCGCGAAGAGCGGGCCCCATCCCTCCGCCTCGAGGATCCGCGCCACGCCACGGCGCGACTTGCCGGTGACGAGACCCAGCGCCGTCCCGGGCCGCGCGGCGAGCCGCCTCAGGACCGCATCGGCCCCCGGAAAGAGGCGCTCACGATGGCCCGGAGCCGAAACGCGGGACCGAAACGCCTCGCGGTAGCGCGCGACCAGGTCCTCCACGGGCCCGTCCGGCCCGACCAAAGCTTCGTAGGTCGGGATCAGCGACACGCCCACCAGAGCGAGCAGGGTCGCCGGGGCGGGCGGCTCCATGCCGAGCGCCTCGAAAGC
This sequence comes from Alsobacter sp. SYSU BS001988, assembly GCF_054796215.1. Taxonomy (NCBI): domain Bacteria; kingdom Pseudomonadati; phylum Pseudomonadota; class Alphaproteobacteria; order Hyphomicrobiales; family Alsobacteraceae; genus Alsobacter; species Alsobacter sp. SYSU BS001988. The sequence goes on from NZ_JBTAMK010000014.1 coordinate 100,539, forward strand.
CGAGGCGTGTGACGCCAGGATCGTCGACGCGCTGTCGACGAGCGTTCCGTCCATGTCGAAGAGATAGGCGCGCACCGGTCAGGCGCCCGAGGCGGCGGGGCGCACGGACGACCCCGCAACCAAGCACCATCCGGAAAGCGGGGGTTTAGCATATGTCACATCGAAAGTCAAAACAGGCATCTCATTTCTTGAAAATAATCATCAGTTAAGCGGCGGCGGCTAGGTTCGCTCATGCCACAACGAATGGCATTCAAAAACCAGGAGCCAAGCCGATGCTTTCTCTCATCAAGTCTTTCGCCCGCAACGAGTCTGGCGCCACCGCGATCGAGTACGGCCTGATCGCCGGCATCCTCGGCATCGGCATCGTCGCCGGCGCGAACATCCTCAAGAACAGCGTCAACACCAACTTCCAGAAGCTGGGCGGCCAGCTGATGAAGTGTAACGACGGCACGTGCTGATCTTCGCAGCACCTTCAGCCTGCTCTTACGGAAGACCCCGGCGGCGACGCCGGGGTCTTTTGCTGAACGCCATGGGCGCTTCGCGAGAAACGGCATGAACTCGTCCCACGCCTGCTCGTCCTGGCCCAAGCGCCTCAAGCTTCCGGCGCCTCCTCGATCGGATCGTAGCGGGCCGTGTCGAAGCCCAGCAGGTTCCAGGATTGCCGCATGTGCGGCGGCAAAGGCGCGGTGACGTCGATCGGCTTGCCCGTCCGCGGATGCGGGATGACGATGCGCCGCGCCAGAAGATGCAGGCGGTTCTGAATCCCGCCCGGCAGCTCCCAATTCTCGATGTTGAAATATTTTGGATCGCCCACGATCGGATGCCCGATATGGACCGTGTGGGCGCGTAGCTGGTGCGTGCGGCCGGTGACCGGCTTCAGCGACAGCCAGGCGAGCTTTTGCGCCGCCGTCTCCACCACCGCGTAATAGGTGACCGCATGCGTGGCCCCTTCGGCCCCGTGCTTGGCGACGTGCATCTTGGCGTCGCCTTCGTCATCCTCGCCTTTGGCCAGATAGGTCGAGATGCGGCCCTGCTTGACCCGCGGGACCCCGGCCACGAGCGCCCAGTAGGTCTTGCGGGTGTCGCGCGACCTGAAGCTCTTGGCCATGGTGGAGGCCGCGAAGCGCGTCTTGGCGATCACGAGGCAGCCTGACGTGTCGCGATCGAGCCTGTGCACCAGCCGGGGCGTCTGGCCCTTGGCGTCGGTCAGCGCTTCCAGCATCTTGTCCACATGGGTCGTCATGCCCGACCCGCCCTGGACCGCGAGGCCCATGGGCTTGTCGATGACGAGCATGTCGTCGTCTTCATAGAGCGTGATGGACTTCAGAAAGGCCCTGGTCTCCTCGTCCGCCTTCGAGGCGCGCGGCCCCGTCTTCGGCGGCTCCAGCGACAGGGGCGGTATCCGGACGGCCTGCCCTTCCAGGAGCCGGTCCTTCGTCTCGACCCGCTTGCCGTTCACCCGCAACTCGCCCTTCCGGACGACCCGCTGGATATGGCTGAAGGACAGCCCCGGAAAGCGCGCCTCCAGGAAGCGGTCCACCCTCATTCCGGCTTCGTCCGCCGTGACGGCGACGGTCTGCACGCCGGTCATCGCCGGCGCGACCTCCTGGGCCTCCGGGGAGCCCTGCTCTCCCCGGGCCGGCGCACGCGGCGCCGGCTGGGCCTCCTCGGCCTGACGCGGAGACGCGGCTTCGCCGGTCCAGCCGCGCGACCGGCGAGGCGCGGACGTTTCGCTGGGCATGAAGCGCAAGGGCTCCCCGCCGCTCTCGTCCGCACGCCGGCGGGTCCGCCCCGCCGAGAGGGGCGCTCCGGTCCCGTAGGGCTTGGCCGAGCGCGAGGCCTTGCCGGCGCCCGACGGGCCGCCCGCGCCGAAGGACTTGCCGGCGTCGCGGGACGGCCGGTCCGGCGCCCCGGATCGTTCGCCCGCGCCCTTGGCCGCACCCTTGGCCGCGCCGCCGCGGGGCGCCGCCGTCCCCGGCCGCGTCCGTCCGGCCCGTCCGCCCGCGCTCGGGCGGCCGCCGCCTGGCCTCTTGGGTCCGCCGCTCTTCATGTCAAGCTCCTGACGATCGCGAGGCCGGCGAGCAGCCCCAATATGGACAGCACGACCGAGGCGATCGCGTAGGCGATGGCGAGGCTCGTCGAACCCCGCTCCCACAGCAGGACGGCGTCGAGCGAGAAGGCCGAAAAGGTCGTGAAGCCGCCGCACACGCCCGTGGTCAGGAACAGCCTGGCCGGCTGCGACCAGCTTTCGCCGGCCTTGAACGCGAAGAACGCCGCCAGCAGACCCATGGCGGCCGAACCGGCCACGTTGATCACCAGCGTGTTCCACGGGAATGCCGTCCCGAAGCTTCGGGCGATGGCGACATTCGAGGCGTGGCGCAGCGCCGCCCCGAGCCCGCCTCCGATGAAAACCAGTAATGTCGACTGCATGTCCGTCCGGCCCCGCCGCAAGACCGCGCGGTCTCATAGCCAGAGCGGGTGGTAGCACCGCCGGCCGGTCCTGAATACCCCGGCGGGGCGCGGATCACCCGCCGCGCTCGCCGCGCAGCTTGTCCCACCACTCCATCCGCTTGCGGATCTCCCGCTCGAAACCCCGCTCCACCGGCGCGTAGAAGGCCTGGCGCCCAAGCTTCTCCGGCCAGTAGTCCTGGCCCGAGAAGGCGTCCGGCTCGTCGTGGTCGTAGCGGTAGCCCGCGCCGTAGTCCTCCTGCTTCATCAGCTTGGTCGGCGCGTTCAGGATGGTCTTGGGCGGCGTCAGCGAGCCGCCGTCCCTGGCGGCCCGCAGCGCGGCCTTGTAGGCGGTGTAGACGGCGTTGGATTTGGGCGCCGTCGCCAGGTAGACGGTGGCCTGGGCCAGCGCGAGCTCGCCCTCCGGCGAGCCCAGATAGTCGTAGGCGTCCTTGGCGGCGTTGGCGATCACCAGGGCCTGGGGATCGGCCAGCCCGATGTCCTCGACCGCCATCCGGACGAGGCGGCGGCCGATATAGAGAGGGTTCTCGCCGGCGTCGAGCATCCGGGCCAGATAATAGAGAGCGGCGTCGGGATCCGATCCGCGCACCGTCTTGTGCAGGGCGCTGATGAGATTGTAGTGCCCGTCCTGGCCCTTGTCGTAGATCGGCGCCCGCCTCTGGACGACGCGCGACAGCCCGGCGACGTCGAAGACCTCGCCGGGCTTGGCGGCGCGCCAGAGCTCCTCGGCGAGCGTCAGCGACGCCCGTCCGTCCCCGTCCGCCATCGCCACGAGGGCGGCCCGGGCCTCCTCCTCGAGGGGAAGCGGCCTGCCCTCCACCGCCTCGGCGCGGGCCAGAAGGCGCGCGATGGCGCTCTCGTCCAGCGACCGGAAGGTCAGCACGCGCGCCCGCGACAGAAGCGCGGCGTTGAGTTCGAAGGACGGATTCTCGGTCGTCGCCCCCACGAGGGTGATCGTGCCGTCCTCCATCACGGGCAGGAAGGCGTCCTGCTGTGAGCGGTTGAAGCGGTGGATCTCGTCGACGAAGAGCAGCGTGCCGCGCCCGGTCGCGCGTCGGCCCCGCGCCGCCTCGAACACCTTCTTGAGATCGGCGACCCCGGTGAAGATCGCCGAGATGGGCTCGAAATGCAGCGTCGTCTCATGCGCGAGCAAACGCGCGACCGTGGTCTTGCCGGTGCCGGGCGGCCCCCAGAAGATGAGCGATCCGAGCGACCCGGACTCGACCAGCCGCGTCAGCGCGCCCTCGGGCCCGACCAGATGCTCCTGGCCGACCACCTCGTCGAGAGTCGTCGGGCGCAGCCGGTCCGCCAGGGGACGGGGCGCGCCCTTCTCCAGGCCCGCGGCTTCGAACAGAGTGGACATGAACCAGAGATAGCGACGTCAGGGCCGCGACGCCATCCCCCGCGCCCCTACCCGCCCACCGCGGTGGTGAGGACTTCCCCGCCCCGCTGCACGACCAGCTTCCAGTAATACTGCCGGGGCTTGGCGAGCTTCTCCAACTCGCGGGTGGACTTCACCGGATTGTCGTCGACGTTCAGGATCACGTCGCCTTTCTTGAGGCCGAGTTCGGCGGCCTGCGAGCCGGGCGCGACGTCGGCCACCACGACGCCATCCAGCCCGATCTCGGCGGAGATCTCCTCCGCCACGGCCGGCGAGGCGTTCATCACCGTGGCCCCGGCCAGCGGCCAGCGGCCCTTGAGCACGACGGTGTCGCGGGGGCGGCTTTCGGGCGCGGGCGAGAGCTTCACCGGCACGACGATCTTCTTGCCCGCCCGCAGCACGCTGAGCGAGGCCGTCCCGCCCAGGGGCTTGGTGGCGAAGCGGAAGCCGAAGCCGTCCGGATCGTCGACGGTCTGTCCGTCGACGGACAGGATCACGTCCCCGGCCTTCAGCCCCGCCTCGGCGGCCGGGCTCTTGTCCACCACGGAAGCCACGAGGGCGCCGGTCGGCCGGTCGAGGCCCAGGCTCTCGGTCAGGTCCGACGAGACGGCCTGGAGCTTGCCGCCGAACCACGGCCGCCGCACGCTCTTGCTGCCGCCCTTGGCCGACGCCACCACCACCTTGACCATGTTGGCCGGAATGGCGAACCCGATGCCGTGGCTGCCGCCCGACTGGGAGAAGATGGCGGTGTTGACGCCGATGAGCTTGCCGTTCACGTCGATGAGCGCCCCGCCGGAATTGCCGGGATTGATCGCCGCGTCGGTCTGGATGAAGAACTGATAGTCCGAAACGCCCACCTGGGTGCGCGCCAGCGCGGACACGATGCCGGACGTGACGGTCTGGCCGACCCCGAACGGATTGCCCACGGCGAGGACGAGGTCTCCGACCTCCAGGGCGTCCGAATCGCCGAGTTCGAGCGCCTTGAAGGGCTCCGATCCCTTGATCTTGATCACAGCGAGGTCAGTGCGCGGATCGCGCAGCACGATGTCGGCCTCGAACTCGCGCTTGTCGGCGAGCGCGACCTTCACCTCCGTCATGCCCTCGATGACGTGATGGTTGGTGACCACGAAGCCGGACGGATCGACGATGACCCCGGACCCGAGCGAGCGCTGAACCCGCTCCTGCGGCTGGTCCGCCCCGCCCCCGAAGAAGCGACGGAAGATGGGATCGTCCAGGTAGGGATTGCGCGGCATCTTCTGGACGCGGGTGGCGTAGACATTGACCACGCCGGGGCTGACGCGATGCACCAGCGGCGCGAAGCTCGCCTTGGCCTGCGCCATGGTCTGTGGAACGGGCGCCTGCAGGCCCTGCGCCGAGGCGTCCCTGCCGGCTCCGCCCCAGGCCAGGATGAGGAACGCCGCGCCGAGCAGTGGCTTGATCATCGTCCGCATGGCGTGATTCCCATCAGGGTTGAAGGTGAAGCGCATATAGCGAGCCCCGTGGGCGCGAGGAAGAGCGGCCGCGCACGCTCAGCGGCGCAAGACCTCGCCGGCCGAAACGAAAAAGGGCGGCCCGAGAGCCGCCCTGAAGGTCGCTGGCGATGGGAGAGGGCTTACGCCGCCTCCTCCATGTCGGCGCCGGCGTTCTGGCTCGGGCCGGAATCCTGGCCGCGGGCGTCGACGTCGCGGTCGACGAACTCGATCACCGCCATCGCGGCGTTGTCGCCGAAGCGGAAGCCCGCCTTCATGATGCGGGTGTAGCCGCCATTGCGCTCGGCGTAACGCGGGCCGAGCACGTCGAACAGCTTCTTGACGAGCTGGACGTCCTTGATCTGCGCGATCGCCTGGCGGCGGGCGTGCAGGTCGCCGCGCTTGCCGAGCGTCACCAGCTTCTCGACGACCGGACGCAGGTCCTTGGCCTTCGGCAGCGTGGTGATGATCTGCTCGTGCTTGATGAGGGCCTGGCACATGTTCGCGAACATGGCCTTGCGGTGCTCGGCCGAGCGGTTGAACCGGCGGCCCCTGAATCCATGGCGCATAGGATCTCTCCTCGATGGTTCGGCCGCCGTGCCACGGGTCGGCCGTCTTCATTGTGGGTCAGGCGACGGTTGATCCGTCGCCCGCCCGGGTCGAAAACTTGGCTCAGTAGTGCTCTTCGAAGCGCTTCGCGAGCTCTTCGATGTTCTCCGGCGGCCAGCCGGCGATTTCCATTCCGAGATGAAGGCCCATGCCCGCGAGCACTTCCTTGATCTCGTTCAGCGACTTGCGGCCGAAGTTCGGGGTGCGGAGCATCTCCGCCTCCGTCTTCTGGATCAGGTCGCCGATATAGACGATGTTGTCGTTCTTCAGGCAGTTCGCCGAACGCACCGAGAGCTCCAGCTCGTCCACCTTCTTGAGCAGCGCCGGGTTGAAGGCGAGCTCCGGCATCGCCGTCTTCTCTTCCTCGCGCCGGGGCTCCTCGAAGTTCACGAACACTTCGAGCTGGTCCTGCAGGATGCGGGCGGCGTAGGCCACCGAGTCTTCCGGCGAGACGCCGCCATTGGTCTCGACCGTCAGCGTCAGCTTGTCATAGTCGAGGATCTGGCCCTCGCGGGTGTTCTCGACGCGGTAGCTGACCTTCTTGACCGGCGAATACAGGCTGTCGACCGGGATCAGGCCGATCGGCGCGTCCTCGGGACGGTTGCGGTCCGCCGCGACATAGCCCTTGCCCATCTTGACCGTGAACTCCATGCGGATCTCCGCGCCCTCGTCGAGGGTGCAGATCACGAGCTCGGGGTTCAGGATCTGGCAGTCGCCAGGGGTCTGGATGTCGCCGGCCTTGACCTGGCCGGGGCCCTGCTTGCGCAGCGTCAGGCGCTTCATGCCCTCGGCCTGCATCTTGATCGAGATCGCCTTGATGTTCAGGACGATGTCGGTGACGTCCTCACGCACGCCCGGGATGGACGAGAACTCGTGCAGCACGCCGTCGATGTGGACGGAGGTGATGGCGGCGCCCTGGAGCGACGACAGGAGGATGCGGCGCAGGGCGTTGCCCAGCGTCACGCCGAAGCCGCGCTCGAGCGGCTCGGCGACGAGCGTGGCCACCCGCTTGCCGTCGTCGCCCGCAGTGACGTCGAGCTTCGTCGGCTTGATCAGGTCTTGCCAGTTCTTCTGGATCACGGGTGTTGTCCCTCATGAAAGAGCGCGAGGCATATCGGTCCGTCGACCCTGGCCCCGCGTTCACGATGGCGGATGGTGACGCCTCCCCGTCCCGTCGGACGGGAAGACGCAGTCTTGGGTCGCGTCAGACGCGACGACGCTTGCGCGGGCGGCAGCCGTTGTGCGGGATCGGCGTCACGTCGCGGATGGAGGTCACCGTGAAGCCGGCGGCCTGGAGCGCGCGCAGCGCCGACTCGCGGCCGGAGCCCGGGCCCGTCACCTCGACCTCGAGGGTGCGCATGCCGTGCTCGGCGGCCTTGCGGCCGGCGTCCTCGGCGGCCACCTGGGCGGCGTACGGGGTCGACTTGCGCGAGCCCTTGAAGCCCATCATGCCGGCCGACGACCAGGCGATGGTGTTGCCCTGCGCGTCCGTGATCGTGATCATCGTGTTGTTGAACGAGGCGTTCACGTGAGCGACGCCCGACACGATGTTCTTGCGTTCGCGGCGACGAACGCGGGTTGCTTCCTTGGCCATGGGATCGGGATCCTTCTTGCGCGCCCGTCATGCCAGGCGCTCGGGATGGAGGTGGTCGGTTGAGCGAGTGGGGAGTAGCGAATAGCGAATGGAAGGAAGGGCTTTGCCCTACTCGCCATTCGCCATTCGCAACTCGCCCGAAAATTACTTCTTCTTGCCGGCGATCGGCTTGGACTTGCCCTTGCGGGTGCGCGCGTTGGTGTGCGTGCGCTGGCCGCGAACCGGCAGGTTGCGGCGGTGGCGCAGGCCGCGGTAGCAGCCGAGATCCATCAGGCGCTTGATGTTCATCGCCACTTCGCGGCGCAGGTCGCCCTCGACCGTGTAGTCGCGGTCGATCATCTCGCGGATCTGCAGCACCTCGTTGTCGGTGAGCTGCGCCACGCGGCGGTCGGCCGGGATCCCGACAGCCGTCGTGATCTCCTCGGCCTTCTTGGCGCCGATGCCGTGGATGTACTGAAGGGCGATCACGACGCGCTTGTTCGTCGGGATGTTGACGCCTGCGATACGTGCCATTGCGGCCGTCTCCATGTCGCCGGGCTCGCGCCCGGAGCCGGGCTGGTCCCGGCGGTTGCTGGTCCCGCGCGTCCGGTGGAGGCCGGCCCCTGCGCGGTTGGCTTCACAAACGAACAGACCCCCGCCGCCCCGCCAGGAGGCTTCGGGAGTCCAGATGGTGAAACCGGATAGCGGGTGGTTAGGGGATTGGCGGCGGAGTGTCAAGTCGCCATGCCTTGACACGGCGAAGCAACGCTTATCTTCCTATTTCGATTGAGACGAACCTAACTCTTGGGAACAAAAATGGAGAGCGTGCCTCACCGAAAAACCGCCGGGTTCCGTCCGACATACGGCTTCAAGTATGACCCAAACCAGCCTCGCACGCCTGCTGGGCAGGACGGGGCAGGACGTTGGGCGGCGGAAAGCGGAGGCGATCCGATATCGCTCGCAGCAAACGTCATCCGGGTCTGCATCCTGAGTGGTGTGGCGCGTATTACCGACATCTTCGGAAACCGAAGCTATTCAGCAACCTATCAGTGCACTGGAAACCAAGAATTCTCCCGTTCGGGATTTGGCGAGGCTCCCGGTCTGGTCCTTGATCCGTTCGCAACGTTTTAGGAGAGATCCATGACGGGACAGCACTTCAATTACGACCAATGGTTCGCTGCCGCAAATACGGTTCACATTTCGGCATTGGCGCTTAAACGCGGGACAGCATTCCTCGAAGAGATCAAAGCCGCCAAGCGCGGACATAACCGTATTCTTGCGTTCAGTTGGGCTGACACGCGCCGGATACGCCAGAGAGGCACGAATATTTGGAGCGATCTGGGCCCCGGCTTCGATGTCGCAGTTCACGATCGCGGTTTGATCCCGCCCGGCAGGATAGGACGGCAAGGTGACGTCGACTACGTCGTCATAGCCCCTCCGGCCGTGCTCGCCAGCAGCATCGCCAAAACGATCGACGTCGCTCAGGATGGGCGCACGCTGATCCTGCGTTGAGCTAACGGCGCCGAGCCACGCGACCCTACCCTCCGATCGCGTCCTTCACGGCCTGCGTGACGCTGTCGATCGGCTGCATGCCGTCGATGCGCTTCAGCCGGTTCGTCTCCTCGTAATAGGGAGACACAACAGCGGTGTCGCGGTTGTAGGCCGCGAGGCGGGTCTTGAACACCTCCGGATCGTCGTCCTTGCGCACCGGCAGGCCGGCCGCGGCCGTCTCCTCGGCGCGCTTGACGATGCGGTGCACCAGCGCGTTCTGGTCGACCACGAGTTCCACCACTGCGTCGAGCTTGAGGCCCTTCGCCTCGAGCATCCTGTCCAGGGCTTCGGCCTGCGCAACCGTGCGCGGGAAGCCGTCCAGGATGAAGCCCCGCTTGGCGTCAGCTTCCTCGATGCGGTCGGCCACGATGCCGATGACGATGTCGTCGGAGACGAGTCCGCCCGACTCCATCACCGCCTTGGCCTTCAGGCCGATCGGCGTGCCCGCCGAAACCGCCGCGCGGAGCATGTCGCCGGTCGACAGCTGGGGGATGCCCAGTCTTTCCACCAGCCGGACCGCCTGCGTGCCCTTGCCCGCCCCGGGCGGTCCCAACAAGATCAACCTCAACGACGCCTCCCCCGCAGCTTCGCCTTTTTCACGAGGCCCTCGTACTGATGCGCCAGCAGATGGCCGTGAACCTGCGCCACCGTGTCCATCGTGACGCTCACGACGATCAGCAGCGACGTTCCACCGAAATAGAACGGCAGCGCGAATTGCGAAATCAGCAGTTCGGGCAACATGCAGATGATGACGAGGTAGCCGGCGCCCAGGACGGTGATGCGCGTCAGCACCTTGTCGATGAACTCTGCGGTGCGCTCGCCCGGCCGGATGCCCGGAATGAAGCCGCCATGCTTCTTCAGGTTGTCGGCCGTCTCCTGAGGATTGAACACGATGGCCGTGTAGAAGAAGGCGAAGAACACGATCAGGCCGGCGTAGAGCAGCATGAACAGCGGCCGGCCATGGCCGAGATAGACCGCCATGTTGGCCAGGAAGCCGGTGCCGCCGGACTGGGCCGAGAAGCCCGCGATCGTCGTCGGCAGCAGCAGCAGCGACGAGGCGAAGATCGGCGGGATGACGCCCGAGGTGTTGAGCTTCAGCGGCAGGAACGACGTCTGCCCCTCATAGACCCGGTTGCCGACCTGGCGCTTGGGATAGTTGATCAAAAGCCGGCGCTGCGCCCGCTCCATGAACACGATGAAGGCGATCACGGCCGCCGACATCAGCACGACGCCCAGCAGCAGGATGGCCGGGATGGCGCCCTGGCGGCTGAGGTCCAGCGTGCCGACCACGGCGGAGGGGAGCTCCGCCACGATGCCGGCGAAGATGATCAGCGAGGAGCCGTTGCCGATGCCGCGGGCGGTGATCTGCTCGCCGAGCCACATCAGGAACATGGTGCCGCCGACCAGCGTGATCGTGGTCGAGATCTCGAAGAACAGGCCCGGATTGGCCACGACGTTGGAGGAGCCCTGCAGGCCCTTGGAGATGCCGTAGGCCTGGAACGTCGCCAGCACGACCGTGAGGTATCGCGTGTACTGGTTGATGACCTTGCGGCCGCCCTCGCCTTCCTTCTTCAAGGCCTCCAGGCTCGGCACGATCGACGTGAGGAGCTGGATGATGATGGAGGCCGAGATGTAGGGCATGATGTTCAGGGCGAAGATCGCCAGGCGGCCGACGGCGCCGCCCGAGAACATGTTGAACAGGCCCAGCACGCCCTGCTGCTGCTGCTTGAAGATGTCGTTGAGCGCATCGATGTTGATCCCGGGCAGCGGGATGTAGGTCCCAAGCCGGTAGACCAGCAGCGCGCCGAGCGTGAACCAGATCCGCTTCTTGAGTTCCTCGGCCTTCGCCAAGGCGCCGAAATTCAGGTTCGCTGCAAGCTGTTCAGCCGCGGATGCCATACTGCGCTCCGATATCGGAAAAGGTGGGAGGCGCCAGCCCCCAAAAAAGCGACGCCGGGCGATGCGGACATGGTCCGCCGCCCGGCGTCATCACCATCACGGCGTGATCCTGAGATAGGATCAGGCCGCCGATTCCGCCACCGCGGCGGCGAGGATCTTCACCGATCCGCCGGCCTTCTCGATGGCGGCCTGCGCCGACTTCGAAGCGCCGAAGACCTCGAAGGAGAGCTTCGCGGTGAGGTCGCCGACGCCGAGGATCTTGACGCCGTCGCGCGGCTTGGAGCACACGCCCGCCGCCACGAGGGCCTCGATCGTCACGGGCTGGCCCGCGTCGAGCTTCTTGGCGTCGACCGCCTCCTGGATCCGCCCGAGATTGACCTCGTTCAGGTCCGTCGAGAAGGGGTTCCAGAAGCCGCGCTTGGGCAGGCGGCGATAGAGCGGCATCTGGCCGCCCTCGAAGCCCTTCACGGCCACGCCGGTGCGGGCCTTCTGACCCTTCACGCCGCGTCCGCCGGTCTTGCCCTTGCCCGAGCCGATGCCGCGTCCGACGCGCATGCGGCCCTTCTTGGCGCCTTCGTTATCAGAGATTTCGTTGAGCTTCATGGTGATGCGCTCCTCAATCGACGACGCGCACGAGGTGCTTCACCTTCGCGATCATGCCGCGCACCGAAGGGGTGTCGGCAAGAGTCGAACGGCGATTCATCTTGTTGAGCCCCAGGCCGACCAGCGTCGCGCGCTGGCTGGCGTCGCGGCGGATCGGGCTACCGGTCTGTTCGACCGTCACGGTCTTGTCAGCCATCGTTCCCTCCCTCAGGCGTCGGCGCCAGCGCCGTCCGCGTCGCCGCGGCGGGACTGGAGGACGCTGACCTTGAGGCCGCGGCGGGCCGCGACCGAACGCGGCGAATCTTCGCTCTTCAGAGCGTCGAACGTGGCGCGCACGAGGTTGTAGGGGTTCGACGAGCCGAGCGACTTCGACACGACGTCATGGACGCCGAGCGCCTCGAAGACGGCGCGCATCGGGCCGCCGGCGATGATGCCGGTGCCGGCCGGGGCGGCGCGCAGGATCACCTTGCCGGCGCCGTGGCGGCCGGCGACGTCGTGATGCAGCGTGCGGCCTTCGCGCAACGGCACGCGGATGAGCGCGCGCTTGGCGGCTTCCGTGGCCTTGCGGATGGCTTCCGGCACTTCGCGGGCCTTGCCGTGGCCGAAGCCGACGCGGCCCTTCTGGTCGCCGACGACGACGAGGGCGGCGAAACCGAAGCGACGGCCGCCCTTCACCACCTTGGCGACGCGGTTGATGTGGACGAGGCGGTCCACGAACTCGGAATCGCGCTCTTCGCGATCCCGGCCCTGACGGGGCTCTCTAGCCATGATCTCTCTCTCACTTGCGCGGACGAACCCTCCGGGCCCGCCGCTCGCTCGATGATGGGACGTGCGGACCCTTTACAGGGACCGACGGCGGAAGGCCACCCTCTTGGGGTGGCCCGCCGCGTCTCTCGGACGACCGTCGGCCCGGCGCGCGCGGCGCCGGGGCGGCGATCAGAAGTCCAGGCCGCCTTCGCGGGCGGCTTCGGCCAGCGCCTTGACGCGGCCGTGATACATGTAGGAGCCGCGGTCGAACACGACCTTGTCGACGCCGGCGGCCTTGGCGCGCTCGGCGACGAGCTTGCCGACGGCCTTGGCGGCGTCGGTGTCGGCCCCGGTCTTCAGGCCGCCCTTGAGGTCCTTCTCCAGCGAGGAGGCGGCCGCAAGGGTGACGCCCTGCGCGTCGTCGATGATCTGGGCGTAGATCTGCTTCGACGAGCGGAAGACCGACAGGCGCGGACGCCCGTTCGACACTTTCTTGATGGAACGGCGCACACGAGCAAGACGGCGCTCGGCGGCCTCGAGGTTCTTAGGCATGGCCGGTCCTTACTTCTTCTTGCCTTCCTTGCGGAAGATGAACTCGCCCGAGTACCGGACGCCCTTGCCCTGGTAGGGCTCCGGACCGCGGAAGTCGCGGATCTCGGCGGCGGTCTGGCCCACGCGCTGCTTGTCGACGCCCGAGACGAGGATCTCGGTCGGCTTCGGCGTGGTGATCGCGATGCCGGCCGGGATCTCGTAGTCGACGTCGTGGCTGTAGCCGAGCGACAGCTTCAGGACCTTGCCGGCGACCGCGGCCTTGTAGCCGACGCCGGTGATCTCGAGCTTCTTCTCATAGCCCTTGGTCACGCCGTCGATCAGGTTCGCCACCTGCGAGCGGGACATGCCCCACATCGCACGGGCGCGCTTGGTCTCGGTGCGCGGCGTCACCGTGATGGCGCCGTTCTCGAGCGTGACGGCGACGTCCTCGGGAGCCAGGAAGGACAGCTCGCCCTTCGCTCCCTTGACCTTCACCAGGTTGCCGTCGAGGTTGGCCGTAACGCCGGCCGGCACCGCAACGGGCTTCTTTCCAATACGAGACATTGTGGTCTCCCCGTGACTGCGTTGCGCTGATTGCCGATCAGAAGACCGTGCAGAGCACTTCGCCGCCGACGTTCTTCTCCCTGGCCTCGTGATCGGCCATGACGCCCTGCGGCGTGGAGATGATGGTGATGCCGAGGCCGTTGGCGACGCGCGGCATCGAGTCGACGGCGGAGTACACGCGGCGGCCCGGCTTCGACACGCGAGCGATCTCGCGAATGACGGGGGCGCCGTCGAAATACTTCAGTTCGATCTCGAACTCCGTGCGGCCGTTGCCGTACTCGGTCGTCGAATAGCCGCGGATGTAGCCTTCCGACTGCAACACGTCGAGCACGCGGGCGCGCAGCTTCGAGCCGGGGCTCGTCACCTTGCCCTTGCGGCGCATCTGGGCGTTGCGGATGCGGGTGAGCATATCACCGACGGGATCATTGATCGCCATGGTCGATCCTCCTCACCAGCTCGACTTGGTCAGACCCGGGATCACGCCCTGCGAGCCGAGCTCGCGAAGCGCAATACGGGACATCTTCAACTTGCGATAATAGGCGCGCGGACGGCCCGTGATCTCGCAACGGTTGCGCACCCGGGTGGGGTTCGCGTTGCGCGGCAGCTCGGACAGCTTGAGGCGGGCGCCGAAACGCTCCTCCATCGACTTGGACTCGTCGTTCGCGACCTCGAGAAGACGCGCGCGCTTGCCCGCGTACTGCTTCACGAGCTTCATGCGCCGCTTGTTCTTCTCGACAGAGCTCTTCTTGGCCATGTGTTTCTCCTGGTTTCCGCGTTTAAGAGCGAGCTCTTACTGCCGGAACGGGAAGTTGAAGGCGCGCAACAGGGCGCGAGCCTCGTCGTCGGTCTTGGCGGTGGTGCAGACGATGATGTCCATGCCCCACACGGCCTCGGCCTTGTCGTAGTTGATCTCCGGGAAGATCAGGTGCTCCTTGATGCCCATCGCGAAGTTGCCGCGGCCGTCGAACGACTTGGGGTTCAGGCCCCGGAAGTCGCGGACGCGCGGGAGCGCGATGTTCACCAGGCGGTCGAGGAACTCGTACATCCGCACCTTGCGGAGCGTCACCTTGGCGCCGATCGGCATGTTCTCGCGGACCTTGAAGGTCGCGATCGCCTGGCGGGCCTTGGTGATCACCGGCTTCTGGCCGGCGATGAGGGCCAGGTCGGCCGCGGCCGACTGGACCTTCTTGGTGTCCTGCGTGGCTTCGCCGACGCCCATGTTGAGCACGACCTTCTCGATGGTCGGCACTTCCATGACGTTCTTGTAGCCGAACTCCTCGATGAGCTTCGGCCGCACCACGTCGGTGTAAATGGTCTTCAGGCGGGGCTCAGGGCCCGCAACATTCGCGTTAGCCATCGATCAGATCTCCCGAACGCTTGGCGAAACGAACCTTGCGCCCGTCCTCGAGCACCTTGAAGCCGACGCGGGACGGCTTGCCGTCCTTCGGGTCGGCGATCGCGAGATTGGACAGCTGGATCGGAGCCTCTTTCGAGATGATCCCGCCTTCCTGGTTCGCGGTCTGGCGCTGATGCTTCTTCACCAGGTTGACGCCGCGCACGATGGCCCGGGTCTCCTTCGGCATGACCTGCACGACCTCGCCGGTCTTGCCCGCGTCACGGCCCGTGATGACGACGACCTTGTCGCCCTTCTTGATCTTCGCGGCCATCACAACACCTCAGGCGCGAGCGAAATGATTTTCATGTGATTCTTGGCGCGGAGCTCGCGGGGCACCGGTCCGAAGATGCGGGTGCCGATCGGCTCCTTCTGGTTGTTGATCAGCACGGCCGCATTGCGGTCGAAGCGGATCACCGAACCGTCCGCGCGACGGATGTCCTTGGCGGTGCGAACGACGATCGCCTTCATGACGTCGCCCTTCTTCACGCGGCCGCGCGGAATCGCCTCCTTCACGGAAACGACGATGACGTCACCGACTCCAGCGTATTTGCGCTTGGAGCCGCCGAGGACCTTGATGCACATCACACGACGGGCGCCTGAATTGTCGGCGACATCGAGATTCGTCTGCATCTGGATCATGGTCTTGATCCTTTCTGTGTCTCAGACCGGTTTCCGGCGATCTCAGGCTCGCCGGACTTCGCCTGACGGGGATCTGCGTCCCCCGTTTGTGCGCGCACTCAAGAGCATTTTTCCGCGCCCGTGGGAACCCACCAGCGCGGCCAAACGCTCTGATTTTCGAAAATTCTTTTTAGGACGCGGTCGCTTCTTCGACCACGACCCAGGTCTTGAGCTTGGAGATGGGCTTCGATTCCTCGATGCGCACCTCGTCGCCGACCTTGAACCGGTTGGCTTCGTCGTGGGCGTGGTAGTTCTTGGTCCGCCGCACCGTCTTCTTCAGAAGCGGATGGGTGAACCGGCGCTCGACCTTCACGACGACAGTCTTGTCCTGCTTGTCGCTGACGACGACGCCCTGCAGTATGCGCTTCGGCATCGGTCTCTCCTCAAGCCTTGCCAGCTTCGGCGAGCTTTGCGGCCGCCGTGGTCCTGATCCGCGCGATGTCGCGACGGACTTCCTTGATGCGGCCCGTGTTCTCCAGCTGGCCGGTGGCCTTCTGGAAACGCAGGTTGAACTGTTCCTTCTTCAGCTTCAGGAGCTCGTCCTGAAGCTGGTCCTTCGACATCGCAGTGAGGTCGGAGAGCCTCTGCTTCGTCTTCATGTCGCCCTCCTTACTCGGCGATGCGCTGGATGAAGCGCGTCTTGATCGGCAGCTTGGCGGCCGCCAGGGTCAGGGCCTCGCGAGCGAGGTCGACCGAGACGCCGTCGATTTCGAACATGATGCGGCCGGGCTTGACGCGGCAGGCCCAGAACTCCGGCGCGCCCTTGCCCTTGCCCATGCGGACTTCCGTGGGCTTGGACGAGACCGGAACGTCCGGGAACACGCGGATCCAGACGCGGCCGGCGCGCTTCATGTGGCGGGTGAGCGCACGGCGGGCCGCCTCGATCTGGCGGGCCGTGACGCGCTCAGGCTCCATGGCCTTCAGGCCGAACTGGCCGAAGTCCAGGTTGGTCCCGCCCTTCGCAGCGCCGCTGATGCGGCCTTTGAACTGCTTGCGGAACTTCGTCTTCTTGGGCTGAAGCATGTCTGTGATTCCTCAACCGGTCCGTCAGGCCGCGTGGTCGCGGCGGCCGCCGGACCGCTGGCCACCCTCGTCGGCCATGCGCTTGTCCTGAGCCATCGGGTCATGCTCGAGGATCTCGCCCTTGAAGATCCAGACCTTGATGCCGCAGGTGCCATAGGTGGTGAACGCCGTCGCCACGCCGTAGTCCACGTCCGCGCGCAGCGTGTGCAGCGGAACGCGTCCCTCGCGGTACCATTCCTGGCGCGCGATTTCGGCGCCGCCGAGGCGGCCCGAGCAGTTGATCCGGATGCCTTCCGCGCCCAGACGCATCGCCGACTGAACGGCGCGCTTCATCGCGCGGCGGAACGCCACGCGGCGCTCCAGCTGCTGGGCGATCGAGTCCGCGACGAGCGTCGCGTCGACCTCGGGCTTGCGCACCTCGACGATGTTGATGACGACCTCGGAGTTCGTCATCTTCGTCACGGACTTGCGCATCTTCTCGATGTCCGCGCCCTTCTTGCCGATCACCACGCCCGGACGAGCCGAGTAGATGGTGACGCGGCACTTCTTGTGCGGGCGCTCGATGACGATCTTGGAGACCGCGGCCTGCTTCAGCGTCTTCATCAACGCCTTGCGGATCGCGATGTCCTCGTGCAGCAGCCGGCCGTACTCGCCCTTGCTGGCGACCCAGCGGCTGTCCCACGTGCGGTTGACGCCGAGGCGCAGGCCGATTGGATTGACCTTCTGACCCATGGTTCTCTCCTCAGGCCTTGGCTTCGGTTTCGCGCACGATGATCGTGAGGTTCGAGAAGAACTTCTCGACACGACCAGCGCGACCGCGGGCGCGGGCGTGGAACCGCTTCATGACGAGCGCCTTGCCCACGAAGGCCTGGGACACGACGAGATCGTCGACGTCCAGGTCGTGGTTGTTCTCGGCGTTCGCGATGGCGCTTTCCAGGCACTTGCGGACGTCACGGGCGATGCGCTTCCTCGAGAATTCGAGATCGGCGAGCGCCGTGGCGACCTTCTTGCCCCGGATCAGACCGGCGACCAGGTTCAGCTTCTGCGGCGACACCCGGAGCATCCGGGCGACGGCCTTCGCTTCATTGTCCGGAAGCGCGCGGGGAGTTGCAGCCTTGCCCATGGCTTACCGCCTCTTGGCTTTCTTGTCCGCCGCGTGCCCGTAGAACGTACGGGTCGGGGCGAACTCGCCAAACTTGTGGCCGACCATCTCCTCGGAAACGTTCACCGGGATATGCTTCTGGCCGTTGTAAACGCCGAAGGTGAGGCCGACGAACTGCGGCAGGATCGTGGAGCGACGGCTCCAGATCTTGATCACCTCGGAACGGGTGGCGGCTCGCGCGGCGTCCGCCTTCTTCAGGAGGTAGCCGTCGACGAACGGGCCCTTCCATACGGAACGAGTCATCGTGGACCCCCTTACTTCTTCTTGCGGGCGTGGCGGGACGACACGATGAACTTGTCGGTCCGCTTGTTGGAACGCGTCTTCTTGCCCTTGGTCGGCTTGCCCCACGGAGTGACCGGGTGGCGGCCGCCCGAGGTGCGGCCTTCGCCGCCGCCGTGCGGATGGTCGATCGGGTTCATGGTCACGCCGCGGTTATGCGGGCGACGGCCGAGCCAGCGCTGACGACCGGCCTTGCCGATCGAGGTGTTCATGTGGTCGGGGTTCGACACCGCGCCCACCGTCGCGAAGCAGCCGCCATGGATCAGGCGCTGCTCGCCCGAGTTCAGGCGGACGATCACGTAACCCTGGTCGCGGCCCACGATCTGGGCGTAGGTGCCGGCCGAGCGGGCGAGCGCGCCGCCCTTGCCGATCTTCATCTCCACATTGTGGACGATGGTGCCCACCGGGATGTTGCCGATCGCCATGGCGTTGCCGGGCTTGATGTCGGCCTGTTCGGCCGCCACCACCTGCGCGCCCACCGCCAGGCGCTGCGGCGCCAGGATGTAGGAGACGCCGTCGTCGGGGAACCGGAGCAGCGCGATGAACGCCGTGCGGTTGGGATCGTATTCGATCCGCTCCACCTTGGCGACTTCGCCCATCCGCTCGCGACGCTTGAAGTCGACGATGCGGTAGGTCTGCTTGTGGCCGCCGCCGCGGAAGCGGACGGTGATGCGGCCGGTGTTGTTGCGGCCGCCCGCCTCGGACTTGCCGGCCGTGAGCGTCTTGACCGGCTTGCCCTTGTAGAGCTCGCTGCGGTCGACGATCACGAGCTGGCGAAGGCTCGGCGTGATCGGCTTGAAGGTCTTGAGCGCCATGATCTGATCCTCTCGCTCAAAGCCCGGTCGTGACGTCGATCGACTGGCCCTCGGCCAGGGTCACGACAGCCTTCTTCACGTCCGACTGCTTTCCGACGGTCCCCTTGAAGCGCTTCACCTTGCCCTTGCGGATCAGGGTGTTGACGGCCTCGACCTTGACGTCGAAGAGCTTCTCCACCGCCGCCTTGATCTGCGGCTTGGAGGCGTCCTTGCGAACCTTGAAGACGACCTTGTTCTGCTCGGACTGGGTCGTCGCCTTTTCGGTGATGACCGGGCCGAGGATGATGTCGTAGTGCCGCGGATCGGTGCTCATTTGAAGCGCGCCTCCAACGCATCCACGGCCGCCTTGGTCAGCACGAGCTTCTCGCGCCGCAGGATGTCGTAGACGTTGATGCCCTGAACCGGCAGGACATCGATGTTCGGGATGTTCCGCGCAGCGAGCGCGAAGTTTACGTTCAGCTCGGCGCCGTCGATGATCAGCGCGTTGCCGAGGCCCAGAGCCGTGAAGCGGTCACGCAGCGCCTTGGTCTTCGGCTCGGCCGCGGAGGCCTGGTCGACGACCATGATGCCGCCGTCCCTGGCCTTGGCCGAGAGGGCGTGACGCAGCGCGAGCGCGCGGACCTTCTTGGGCAGGTCATGCTCGTGCGAGCGGACCACCGGCCCGAAGGCGCGTCCGCCGCCGCGGAACTGCGGCACGCGGGCCGAGCCGTGACGAGCGTTGCCGCTGCCCTTCTGCTTGTAGAGCTTCTTGCCGGTGCGCCAGATCTCGGCGCGACCCTTGGTCTTGTGCGTGCCGGCCTGCCGCTTGGCGAGCTGCCACAGCACGTAGCGCTGGATCAGGTCCTGCCGGGGATCGAGACCGAAGATCTCGTCCGACAGCTCGACCGAGCCTGCTGCGCCGCCATCGAAATTGGTGACGTCGAGCTTCATCACGCGATCTCCCCTTCAGTCGCCTGGGGAGCCGCTTCCGGAGCCGCCGTCTCCGAGCCGTTCGGCAGCCGGAACGCGCCGGGCTTGGGGGCCTCGGCCGGGAGAGCGCGCTTGACCGCGTCCCGCACGAAGATCCAACCGCCCTTCACGCCGGGGACCGCGCCCTCGACGAGGATCAGGCCGCGCTCGACATCCGTCTGCACCACACGCAGGTTCTGCGTGGTGACGCGCTCGACGCCGAGATGGCCGCCCATCTTCTTGTTCTTGAACGTCTTGCCCGGGTCCTGGCGGCCGCCGGTCGAACCGAGCGAGCGGTGCGACACGGACACGCCGTGAGAGGCGCGAAGACCGCCGAAGTTCCAGCGCTTCATGCCGCCCGCGAAACCCTTACCCGTGGAGGTGCCCGTCACGTCGACGAACTGGCCCGCCACGAAGTGGTCAGCGGTGATCTCGGCGCCGACCGGGATCAGCGTGTCCGTGGACACGCGGAACTCGGCGAGCTTGCGCTTCGGCTCGACCTTGGCGATCGCGAAATTGCCGCGCTCCGCCTTCGAGACGTTCTTGACCTTGGCCAGACCGGCGCCGACTTGCAGCGCGGTGTAACCGTTCTTGTCCTCCGTCCTGTGCCCGACCACCTGACAGTGGTCCAGCTTGAGGACGGTGACCGGCACATGTTCCCCGGCATCCGTGAAGATGCGGGTCATGCCGAGTTTCTGGGCGATGACGCCTGACCGCATGGTGTGGTCCCCGTGTCCCGCTCGCTTAGAGCTTGATCTCGACATCGACGCCGGCCGCCAGGTCGAGCTTCATCAAAGCATCGACGGTCTGGGGGGTCGGGTCGAGGATGTCGAGAACGCGCTTGTGAGTGCGGATCTCGAACTGCTCCCGCGACTTCTTGTCGACGTGCGGAGAGCGGTTCACAGTGAATTTCTCGATACGCGTCGGAAGGGGGATCGGTCCCCGCACCTGCGCTCCGGTCCGCTTAGCGGTCGACACGATCTCGCTCGTCGACGAATCGAGCACGCGATGATCGAACGCCTTGAGGCGAATACGGATGTTTTGGCCGTTCATTGTCGTGAGCCCTCGGGCAGATCCCGTCCGGATGGATAGCGCGCCTGCAGGACGTCCCGCGGGCGCGCTCCTTCAGTGCATTACGCGATGATGCTCGCCACCACGCCGGCGCCGACGGTGCGGCCGCCTTCACGGATGGCGAAGCGCAGCTTCTCCTCCATGGCGATGGGCGCGATCAGCTCGACTTCCATGGTGACGTTGTCGCCCGGCATCACCATCTCGGTGCCCTCGGGCAGCTTCACCATGCCGGTCACGTCCGTCGTGCGGAAATAGAACTGCGGACGGTAGTTGGTGAAGAACGGCGTGTGGCGACCGCCCTCCTCCTTGGTGAGGATGTAGGCCTCGGCCGTGAACTTCGTGTGCGGCTTCACCGAGCCGGGCTTGGCCAGAACCTGGCCGCGCTCGACGTCCTCGCGCTTGGTGCCGCGCAGCAGGCAGCCGACATTGTCGCCCGCCTCGCCCTGGTCGAGCAGCTTGCGGAACATCTCGACGCCCGTCACCGTCGTCTTCACGGTCGCCTTCAGGCCGATGATCTCGATTTCCTCGCCGACCTTGACGACGCCGCGCTCGATGCGCCCCGTCACCACCGTGCCGCGGCCCGAGATCGAGAACACGTCCTCCACCGGCATCAGGAAGGGCTGGTCCTTCGGACGCTCCGGCTGCGGGATGTAGCTGTCGACCGCCTCCATCAGCTTCAGGATCGCGTCGTGGCCGATCTCCGGCGTCTTGTTCTCCAGCGCCGCCAGCGCCGAGCCCTTCACGATCGGGATGTCGTCGCCCGGGAAGTCGTACTTGGCCAGGAGCTCGCGCACCTCCAGC
>NZ_JBTAMK010000015.1:0-118492 GCF_054796215.1 Alsobacter sp. SYSU BS001988
CCGGCCGAGGTCGTGTTCCCGTCGGGCGAACGCACGGCGCTGGAATACATGATCCATCCTCTCAAGGAGGCGTTCGCCAAGGGCTTCCGCGAGCGTTGATTTCGGGGTGAGGGTCGAGTACCCACACCAGGAACCCGGGTGATCGGCCCGCGGCGGGACACCGGACACGCGATGCGCATAGCCCTTGTCACGACCCAAGTGCCCTTCGTGACGGGGGGAGCCGAGCTCCTTGCGCGTTCGCTCCGGAACCAACTCGTCCAGTACGGCCACAAGGCCGAGATCGTTTCCCTGCCGTTCAAGTGGTTTCGACCTGTGACGAGTGGGATTCGGGCGTCAGCGACCATGGGAGCCGCCGGCTCCAGCGCTCCAACAACGGTTGGTCCGAGGCGGTGTACCCGCGCCCTCCCCTGGCCGAGCGCCACGAGTGCAGGGGCTATGGCAACTAAAGGATCTCGGACTCGAGGCTCCGGACGACCTGAGCCGGTTCTTCGACCTGGGCCCGAGCTACGAGGCGTCCGAAGCGCCGCGAGGTCCGCTGCGGACGTCTCCCCCGCCGCGACGGCGCGAGAGGCGGACGCCAGCCCCTCCGCGTCGGGCTCCCTCTTCAGGATCGTCGCGTAGATGGCGCGCCCCAGCGCGGCCGCGTGGTCCGGGGCGAGCATTTTCATCTCCGCAGGCATGCGGTGTTCACTGCCGGGGCGCGCCCAAGCGCGTCCGTCGTCGTTGAGCCGGACCACAATTGGACCGTCGCGCGGACGCCACCCCACCCGGATCACGCGGGAGCTTAGGACGGGGTTTACCATGATGCGCTAGGATCTTGCGCATGTTGAGAGTGCTCATGCGCGTAGTGACCGCCCTGTCCCGCCTTCCGCGTTTCGTCGCCCGCGTTCTCGTCGAGTTGGGCCGCGAGCAGTATCCGGCCGCGATGGCGGTCGACTTCCCCGGCCGGGGTGCTGGGAGCGTCCCGTCGGGCGTCGTCATCGCCAGCCGCTTCGAGGCTCGCCCCTGCGACGAGACCCGCGCGGCGGGGCAGGCGCAGGGCTGAGCTCCGCCACGGGATCGCCGTCCTTCGCCGCTACCCGATCCCGATGAGGCTCACGCATCATCGTCGGACGGCGTCGCTCGCTTTCATCGCGGTTCTGCTGGCGCGCGCCGCGCCCGCGGCCGAGGGCAACTGGCTCCTGGATGGCCGCTGGGTGAGGGAGCCCCTCCCCCGCCAGCAGGAGCAGACGGGCGACATCAACCCCGCCGGCCTGGAGTTCTCGGCGGAGTCGGTGGTCATCCGCGCGCCACCGCTTCAACCGCCCTTGCCCGACATGCGGCTGGAAGCCCGGTAGGAAATCGCGGGAGACAGGATCACGGTGCGCCTCTCGGGCCCGGCGGGAGCCCTGTCGGCCATGGAGTTCAAGCCCACGGGCGACGGCCGCGCCGTGGACACGGCCGTCTACGCTTATCGACGATGCGGCGGGCCGACGAGTTGAACCGTCCCGCCGCCCAGCCCAGCGTCACGCTTACGCTGTTCTCCCAGAATTCGAGGCGTCCTTACGTTGAAATTTTTTGATAACGGTCAATATTTTTGTGACTGCGGCGCCATCCGGTCCAACAATTGCGCATTCTCCCTGAAGAGCAGCGTTCGCGGCGGCGTCGAGACCTTGATCCTTCCGGTCCAGCAGGCGATGTGAGCCCATGGACGGAACCAGTCTCGCCTCGGCGCGCGCTTGGCGCAGCCTGCTCCAGACGTCGGCGACGGTCTTTTCGCTGGGCCTGGTGCTGCTCAGCCTGTTCCTTCTGACCTTCGACCCCTACAGCTCCGGCCTGCTGCGCGCCAAGCCGATCGCGCTGCAGGACGAGAACCGCCGCTTCTCCTACCCGCAGGTGGTGCGGGCCCACATGTTCGATAGCGCCGTCATCGGTACGTCCACGATCCGTCTGCTCAAGCCGGACCGGCTGGACGCCGCCTTCGGGGCGCACACGCTCAATCTGGGGATGAACGCCGCCACGCCCTGGGAGCAATCCAAGGTCGCGGACCTGTTCCTGCGCGAGACCCCGCGGCCGAAGCTGGTGATCGTCGGCCTCGACCCCCACTGGTGCTCGCCGGAGGCGACCCTGCCGTCGCGGCGGCTCACCGCGATGGCCTTCCCGGAAAGCTTCTACGACGACGACCCCTGGAACGACTGGGGCTATCTGTTCAACCTGCGCACGGTGAAGATGTCGTGGCGGCTGGCCATGAACTACCTGCGCAAGAAGCCCAAGCAGATCATCTCGCTCAACGGATACGACGTTTTCACGCCGGACGAAGCCAAATATGACGCGGCCCGCGCCCACGGCCACATCGTGTCGGAGGCCCGCTTCGCGGTGTCCGACATGAACGCTCCGCAGGAGCGCTTCGACCCGAAGGAGTTCACGTTCCCGGCCCTGCCCTGGCTCGAGCAGATTCTGGCACGGACGCCGGACAGCACGACGAAATTCGTGCTGTTTCCTCCCGCCCCCTCGGTCCTGCTCGCCAAGCCGGACAGCCGAACCGGAGCGCTGCTGGACGCCTGCAAGGCCAAGGTCGCCGAGATCGGAGCGACGCATGGGGCCACCGTGGTCGACTTCCGCTATCCGAACCCGGTGACGGACGACGAGACCAATTTCTGGGACAGCGTGCATTACCGCCTGCCCATCGCCGACCGGATCACCGACGCTCTCGCAGCCGCCCGCGCCACGGGCCAGAGCGACCCGGGCGGCTTCTACCGCGTGCTGGCGGCGCCCGGCCGGCGTTCGGAAAAGCCGGAAGGCTGAACGATCGACGGGCCGCGAGGTTCCCCAAAGGCAGAGCGGTAGGCCGGACATCCCACGGTCCACACGCCCTCGGCGTCCCTGGGCCCGGGGATGGGCGACTCCATCCCGGCGCGGAACTCCGGCGCGCTGAGATAACGGGATTCGAAGTCGGCCTGGATGATGTCGCCCGGGCTCGGGCTCCAGCCCGCGAGGTGGAGGGCAAGCCCGTTCAGGACGATCAGGGACGCTGGCATGGACATGGCTCGCCTCCGATCCATGCACTCTAGTCCGTGCTCCCAACCGGGAACGTGCGCCCGCTCACATCCCGCAGACGTCCGGATTGGCGATCGCCTCCCGGCGCGTGGTTCACCCGCCGCCGGACGGAGCGCCGTATCGCAAGCCGTCCATGAGCAGGCGCACGAGGCGGCGGGACCTGTCCCGCCATTCGGGCCCTTCCGAGGCCGAGTAGATGCTCGACAGCGCGTGCAGGACGTCGGCGCTGTCGGCGTCCTGCCGGATCGCGCCCGCCGCCACGGCCCGCTCGACCAGGGTCTTCAGCGCCAGCGGGATGACGCCGGAGGTCTCGGCGAAGAGCGGCGAATCCGACTCGTAGAGGATCTTGAGGCTCTCATGCATGCCGCGCTTGGCCGCGATGTAGTCGACGAAGCGCTGCATCCAGAGCGACAGGGCCTCGTCGGGCCGGTGCTCGCGGAGCAACTCGACCGCGGCGTCGCGCATGGCGGCGACCTCGCGGCGATAGACCACCTCGATCAGGGCCTCGCGGTTGGGAAAGTGGCGATACAGGGTGCCGATGCCGACGCCCGCCTGGCGCGCGATGGATTCCAGCGAGCTGTCCACGCCCTGCGAGGCGAAGACCCGGGTGGCGGTCTCGACCAGCCGGTCGCGATTGCGCCTGGCGTCGGAGCGCAGCCTCTTGCCTCCCCCGCCGCCCGGGCGGTCGCCATGGTCCATGCTCACGTCCGAGGGCCTCCCCTGATGGCGTTGTCCGATCTTCTGGATTCGACTGTCAAGGCGGCTTCGCCGAGGCTGGCCAGGGTCGGCGCCAGCACCTATGACTCGGCCATGACCGGCGCCGGACGCCACAGCATCAGACGAGGTCGCCTTGGCCGAGCTTGAAACCGTCGTGAAGGAGATCGTCGACGAGATGAAGCGGCGGGACGACCGCGGCGTCGTCGCGTCCTACATCCCCGAACTCGCCCGCGTCGACCCGGGCGCGTTCGGGATGGCGGTGATCGACGCGGAGGGAAATCTCTTCGAGGGAGGCGACAGCGACACGGCGTTCTCGATCCAGAGCATCTCCAAGGTGTTCACCCTGACGCTGGCGCTCGGCATGATCGGCGACATGCTGTGGCGGCGCGTGGGACGCGAACCCTCGGGAACGCCGTTCAACTCCATCGTGCAGCTGGAGAGCGAGCGCGGGATCCCGCGCAATCCCTTCATCAACGCCGGCGCGATCGCGGTGACGGACGTGATCCTCTCCGGCCACAAGCCGCGCGAGGCGCTGGGCGAAATCCTGCGGTTCATGCGGTTCCTGACCGACGATCCGAGCATCGTGATCGACGAGGCCGTCGCGGCCTCCGAACAGAGGACGGGCTTCCGCAACCGGGCGCTGGCCAACTACATGAAATCTTTCGGGGTGCTCGACAATCCCGTCGACTACACCCTGGGCGTCTATTTCCACCATTGCGCCATCGCGATGTCGTGCCGGCAGCTCGCGGCCGCAGGCCGCTTCCTGGCCCATCTGGGCCGCAGCCCGGTCACCGGCCACGCCGTGGTCCGGCCGGAACGGGCGAGGCGCATCAACGCCCTGATGCTGACCTGCGGCCACTACGACGGGTCGGGAGAATTCGCGTACCGGGTCGGCCTGCCCGGCAAGAGCGGCGTCGGCGGAGGCATCCTGGCGGTCGCGCCGGGGAAGGCCTCCATCGCGGTGTGGTCGCCCGGACTGGACGTCTCGGGCAATTCCCATCTCGGCCGGATCGCGCTGGAGACGCTGACGCGGCGGATGGGATGGTCGATCTTCGGGGCCTGAGGCCAGCCGGCTCACTTGCGCGGGGGCTGCTCGGAGTCGCGAAGCGCCGCCTCGTGATACCAGGCGCCGACATCCACCTCGGGAGAACGCGCCCCCTCATGCAGGAAGGCCGGCTTGCGGACAGGCCGTTGCTCGCCGGACTTCGACCTGGAAGGGAACGGGTAGATCTTGGCCGACTCGCGGCGGGGCTGCTCGGACATCGTGGGCCTCATCGGTGAAAGCTTGGCGGACACGCGTTAGGCAACGTCGGAGTGTAGCAGACGTTGCGCACACTTTCCCCCTTGTGCCTCCCCGTTCGGCTCTCGCTGCCGAATTATTCGGCGTGGATGCACAAACCTTGTGCAGCTAGGCCGTGACGGCCCGGCGGTCTCACGGCTCTCGCGGCCCCGCGCTCGCCTGAAGGCCTCCGACCCGACCGCTTTTCGCTCGTCCGGGCCGCGATTCGCGCCTGGAGAGCGGGTCCGGGCGCGCCTGCGGCGGTGCCGGGCTGGCATGCAAAATGCTTTCTCCGGACGAGCCCGAAGCGACGCCCTGCGCGGCGGGTCGCCAAAGATCTTGGGCGCCTCGGTGCTTTCATCAGAGCGGGTGAGACGGAAGCGATGACAAAATACAAGCTTGAGTACATTTGGCTGGATGGCTACACGCCCGTGCCGAACATCCGGGGCAAGACCCAGATCAAGGACTATGACAGCTTCCCCACCCTGGAGCAGCTGCCGCTCTGGGGCTTCGACGGGAGCTCGACGATGCAGGCTGAGGGCCGGAGCTCCGACTGCGTGCTCAAGCCCGTCCGCGTCGTCCCCGACAGCCAGCGCATCAACGGCGCGATCGTGCTGTGCGAAGTGATGATGCCGGACGGAAAGACCCCGCATCCGTCCAACAAGCGCGCGACCATCCTGGACGACGAAGGCGCCTGGTTCGGCTTCGAGCAGGAGTACTTCTTCTACAAGAACGGCCGTCCGCTCGGCTTCCCGGAGACCGGCTACCCCGCGCCGCAGGGGCCGTATTACACCGGCGTCGGCTACAGCAAGGTCGGCGACGTGGCGCGCAAGATCGTCGAGGAGCATCTCGACATCTGCCTGGCGGCCGGCCTGAACCACGAGGGCATCAACGCCGAGGTGGCCAAGGGCCAGTGGGAGTTCCAGATCTTCGGGAAAGGCTCCAAGCGGGCCGCCGACGAGATGTGGATCGCCCGCTACCTGCTCGAGCGCCTGACCGAGAAATACGGCATCGACATCGAGTATCACTGCAAGCCCCTCGGCGACACCGACTGGAACGGCTCGGGCATGCACGCCAACTTCTCGACCGCCTATATGCGCGAGACGGGCGGCAAGGACTATTTCGAGCGTCTCATGGCGGCCTTCGAGGCGGCCCGCGAGGATCACATCGCCGTCTATGGACCGGACAACCACATGCGCCTCACCGGCAAGCATGAGACCCAGTCCATCCACCAGTTCAGCTACGGCGTGGCCGATCGCGGCGCTTCGATCCGCGTCCCGCACAGCTTCGTCAACAACGGCTACAAGGGCTATCTGGAGGATCGCCGCCCGAACTCCCAGGGCGACCCCTACCAGATCGCTTCCCAGATCCTAACGACCATCTCGTCCGTGCCTCTCGCCGCCTCCGCGGCGGCCTGAACCACGCAGACGACCACGAACGACGGCGCGGCGCGGGGGCATGCTCCCGCGCCGTTTCGCATGGGGCCCCGCCAAGCGCTCCGCCGCTGCGCGCCGCCCTACGGAGTATTCCGGAGATCGCAATTTCTGCGTGCATCGGCCGTGACATCGCAGCCCGGCTGGACCAAGCTCGCGCCTTCAGCTGACCGGGGGCGGGCGCATCGCACATGAATGACCAGACGATCGACACGGCTCCAGGGGCCGCTCCGCCGGCCGAATCGGAGGTCGCCCAGCTCGTCAGCGAAATCACCAAGCGCCTGACCTACTCGCTCGGCAAGGACCCGAGCGTCGCCCAGAACCATGATTGGCTCACGGCCAGCATCCTGGCCTTGCGCGACCGGATCATCGACGTGTGGCGGCGCTCCACCAAGGAGAGCTACGCCCACGGCCGCAAGCGCGTCTATTACCTGTCGCTCGAGTTCCTGATCGGCCGCTCCTTCGCGGACGCGCTCAGCAACCTGCAGATGACCGAAACGATGCGGCAGGCCCTGGCGCAGCTGGGCGTCGATCTCGACGCGATCGAGCCCATCGAGCCGGACGCGGCCCTCGGCAATGGCGGCCTCGGCCGGCTGGCGGCCTGCTACATGGAGAGCACGGCCACCACCGGCGTCCCCTGCCTGGGCTATGGCATCCGCTACGATCACGGGCTGTTCAAGCAGCAGATCATCGACGGCCATCAGGTGGAGTCGCCCGAGGATTGGCTGTCCTTCCGCAATCCATGGGAGTTCGAGCGCCGCGAGAGCGCCTACCAGATCGGCTTCGGCGGTTCCTGCGCGGCCGTCAACGGCTCGGCGCAGGTGCAATGGACGCCGGGCGAGCGCGTGTTCGCCGTCGCCTATGACACGCCGGTGATCGGATGGCGCAGCTCCGGGGCCAGCACCCTGCGGCTGTGGCGCGCGCAGGCCGTCCACCCTCTCCACCTGGAGATGTTCAACACCGGCGATCACATGGGCGCGCTGACCGAGCGCTATCGCGCCGAAGCGATCTCGAACGTGCTCTATCCGAGCGACACGAGCCCCGCCGGGCAGGAACTGCGCCTGCGGCAGGAATATTTCTTCACCTCGGCGTCGCTGCAGGACCTGCTTCGCCGTCACCTGAAGCAGTTCAAGGATGTGCGGCTGCTTCCCGACAAGGTGGCCATCCAGCTCAACGACACGCATCCGGCCCTGGCCGTCGCCGAACTGATGCGGCTCCTGATCGACGACCACCAGCTCGACTGGAGCGAGGCCTGGTCGATCACCAGCGGGGCCATCTCCTACACGAACCACACGCTCCTGCCGGAGGCGCTGGAAACCTGGCCGGTGTCGCTGGTCGAGCGGCTCCTGCCGCGCCACATGCAGATCATTTTCGCCATCAACGCCCAGTTCCTGGATCTCGTGCGGCGGTCCGACGAGCATCATGCGGCCGATCTCGCATCCCTGTCCCTGATCGACGAGCAGCATGGGCGGCGGGTGCGCATGAGCCACCTGGCCTTCGTCGGCTCCCACACGGTCAACGGCGTTTCGGCCCTGCACACCAACCTGATGCGCCAGACCGTGTTCGCGCCGCTGCACAAGATCTACCCGCAGCGGATCACCAACGTGACCAACGGCATCACGCCGAGGCGATGGCTGTTCGGCGCGAACCCGAAGCTCACGGCCCTCCTCAGCGACGTAATCGGCGAGGACGTGACCGACGACATCTCGCGCCTGTCCAGGGCGCTGCCTCACGCCAAGGATGCGGCGTTCCAGGAGCGCTTCGCGGACATCCGCCGGCTGAACAAGGAGCGCCTGGCGCGGACCATCAAGCAGGAGCTGGGGCTCACGGTCGACCCCACGATGCTGTTCGACGCGCAGATCAAGCGCATCCACGAATACAAGCGGCAGTTCCTCAACATCCTGGAGACGATCGCCCTCTACGACGCGATCCGGGCCGAGCCCTACCGGGACTGGACGCCCCGGCTGAAGATCTTCGCCGGGAAAGCGGCGTCGACCTATCATTCGGCCAAGCTGATCATCAACCTGATCAACGACGTCGCGTCCGTGGTGAACAACGACATCACCACCCGGGACCGGCTGAAGGTGGTGTTCCTGCCCAACTACAATGTCAGCCTGGCCGAGCTGGTGATCCCCGCCTCGGACCTGTCCGAGCAGATCTCGACGGCCGGCATGGAGGCCTCCGGCACGGGCAACATGAAGTTCGCGCTGAACGGCGCGGTGACCATCGGCACGCTGGACGGCGCCAATGTGGAGATCCGCGAGAGGGTGGGCGAGGATAACATCTTCGTCTTCGGCAAAACGTCGGCCGAGGTCGCGCGCGAGCGGGAGGCGCCTCGCGCGGCCGAAGAGGTCATCGCCGAGACGCCCTATCTGGCGGACGTCCTCGAGGCGGTCGCGACCGGCGCCTTCTCGCCCTCCGACCGCAACCGCTACGCCGGCCTGATGGCCGATCTGCGCCGGGACGACAGGTTCATGGTGCTGAACGATTTCAGGTCCTACCGGGACGCCCAGCGCCGGGTCTCCGAGCGGTGGCTCGACCGTCGCGCCTGGTGGGAGACGTCGATCACCAACACCGCCCATTGCAGCTGGTTCAGCTCGGACCGGGCGGTGGGCGAATATGCGGAGCGGATCTGGCGGATCCCGCCCCGAGAGGCGAAGCCGGCCTGACGCGTCGGCTCGCCGCCGGCCGCGCAGGGAGGGTTGGCCGATCCTGCGCGACGTTCAGCGCGAGGCCAACTCGGCCAGCCCCTTGCCGATGCTCACCAGCGCGATGAGGCCGAGGCTGACCACGGACGCCCATCGGTGAAGCGAGGCCGTGCTGCGCCGGAACGCCTTCTGGCCGAGCCAGGTCCCGAGCACCATGACGGGCAGTCCGGCGACGGCGAGGCGCGCGGATTGGCGATCGAAGAGGCCGATCGCGGCCGCGCTGGCGATGGCCAGCATGGACGTGGCCAGGAAGAAGACCAGCAGCGAAGCGCGCGCCGCGGCGCGCTGGATCGGCGCGGACATGTAGTAGGCCACCGCGGGCGGCCCGGGCATCGCGGCGACGCCGTTGAAGAGCCCGGCCAGCAGCCCCGCCGTGGCCGTCACGAGCCTGCCCGGCATGGCCGCGAGGGCGAAGCCCCGCCCCAGCACGACCACCGCGCCCATGGTGATCAGGCCGATGGCGATCCTGGCCGCGGGGGCCGATATGGCGTGCAGCGTGAGCACGCCGACCGGAGATCCCAGCGCAGCGCCGAGGGAGAGCCAGCGCAGCGACGGCCAGTGGCATTCCTGCGAGGCCTTGCGCAGATCCACGAGGCCGCCCAGCAATTGCAGGCCCAACGCCACCGGGACCGCCTGCGCCGGGGCCATCGTCATCCCGAGCATCGGCACGGCGGCCAGCGCGAAGCCGAATCCGGTGAAGCCGCGCAGCAAGGCGGCCAGGAAGACGGCCCCGCCGGCCCAGGCGAGGGTGGCCGGCGCCAATGCGAGCGTGGCGAACCAGCCCTGCGGGTCCCATCCGGCGAACGGCATCGGCTCCACGATCTCACGGCTGCGCGTCGGCCCGGCGCGCGCCGCATCCGCATCGCACGCCCGCGGCGGCGCGCCAAGTCCGACGGGCTGGGCCTCGGGTCAGGCGGGCATAAGTCGGGGCGTCGCGGCGTCGAGAGTCGTCCTGAACCGGGCGAGCATCTCCTCGATCTCCGAACAGGTGATGACCAGCGGCGGCGTGAAGGCGATGCGGTCGCCGATGGCGCGAACGATGAGGCCGGCCTTCTGGCACTCGTCCTGGACCACGAGGCCGGCCTTGGCGGCGGGCGCGAAGGGCGTCCGGCTGGCCTTGTCGGCCATCAGCTCCACTCCGGCGATCAGGCCGACGCCGCGGGCGCGTAGATCTTGAGCGTTTCGAGGGCCACCGCGCAGGCGACCGGGTGACCGCCATAGGTGAAGCCGTGCCCGAAGGTCCCGAGCTTGCCGGATTGGTCCAGCATCGCCTGGTAGATCTTGTCGGAGATCATCAGCGCCG
Organism: Alsobacter sp. SYSU BS001988; assembly: GCF_054796215.1. NCBI lineage: Bacteria > Pseudomonadati > Pseudomonadota > Alphaproteobacteria > Hyphomicrobiales > Alsobacteraceae > Alsobacter > Alsobacter sp. SYSU BS001988. The sequence continues at coordinate 10,477 of NZ_JBTAMK010000015.1, forward strand.
AGATGGGCTGGTCGGCGGCCGACAGCGCCTTGGCGCAGGACACCAGGTCGGGCTGGCGGCCGCAAATCTCACAGTACTACATCGCGCCGGTCCGGCCGAAGCCGCAGTTCACCTCGTCGGCGATGAAGAGGCTGTTTGGCGCGCCCTGCGGGCGGCGGTCGAAGTATGAGTGCTGGAGCCCGCCCGCGTGATCCAGATCGGAATTCGGGCCTGAAAACGCTCGATAGGTGAGCGTTCAGTTTATCGTCCGGCATGCACGTGGTCACGATGGAGGAGTTCGACGACAAAGGCTGGGCCTTTGCGGCGCAGAGTCGCGGCGGGTCGTCAGCGCCGGTTCGGCCTACCTGTCCTATACAGACGATGCGGGAGCGCAGCGGTAATCCGCGCCCTGGGCGAGTTCAACTTCGTCGACCCGGACCGCGTGGAGGTCTCGGCCCTTCGACCATGGCTCGCTCACCTCGCTGACCGGCTCCGCGATCCTGTTCGAGATCCTGTGCGTGCTGGCCCCCGCACGGGCGGCCCGGATGGCGAGAGAGGAAAAAGGCCCCGACAGGGTGAACCACCCCTTCGAAAACACAACCGACTACAACTCTCCAACGCTTTGTTCAGTGTTGCGTCGGATGGTGAGGAGGGTCCGATCGGATTGGTGCTCGCCGTGGCTGCCACGAGACAGAAGAAGGACGGCGGCGCGGTCGTTGTCACCGCAAAGGGCGTCGATGGGCTGATGGCGTCCGTCGGGATCGACCAGGCGACGCTGATGAAGACGCAGGCGCTGCGCCAGGTCGCGATCGACCATGTCGAGAGAGCCGCCTCAGCCTATTGCGACCACATCGACCAGAATGTGCCCGACATGGGCGCGATCGTCCGCGCGCACCGGGCGTCGATGATCGCGACCGAGCGGCGGCACCTCGAGATCCTGTTCTCGGGGACGCTCGGATCCGACTATCTCGACGCCCTCAACGAGGCCACCGCCACCGAATTCGCCGAGGCGCTGGGGGCCCGGACGCGGCTGGGCACCATCGTGAGGCTGGTGGGTCCCCTGTTCGCCGAGATCAGGCGCAGCCATCGCCTCTCGCCGCGGCGGGCCGTCGATCAGTGCGAAGCGCTGATGAAGCTTCTTCTGGCCGACGCCCTTGCGGCGACCGTGACGCACCAGCGCGCGGAGCGCTGGAACCTGTCGGCGCGCAAGCAGAATCTGGAGGAGGCCGCGGCCGCCCTGCAAGGGCAGATCCAGTCCCTGGCGGACGGATTGCGCCACGCGGCGACCGTGCTGCGGACAGCGGCGAAGGCCAACTCGGCCGGCAGCAGGCTGGCCGGCCATCAGGCCGAAACCGCCGAGGAAGCCTCGCGCGAATGCGCCAGGCGAATCGCCGGCGCGGCCGCCGCCACGCAGGATTTCGCTCAGGCGTTGCGCCGGGTGGAGGAAGAGACCCAGCAGTCGCGGGACATCGCCGGAATGGCCGTCGCGAATTCGGCGGAGGTCACGATGGGCATCGCCAAGCTCGCGGACGCCACCCGCCGGATCGGCTCTATCGTGACGTCGATCCAGGAGATCGCGACGAAGACTAACCTCCTGGCCCTGAACGCGACGATCGAGGCGGCGCGGGCGGGCTCGGCCGGGCGCGGGTTCGGCGTGGTGGCCGGCGAGGTGAAGACGCTCGCCCAGCAGACCGCCAAGGCCACCGACGACATCGCCACCCAGATCGCTGCGGTCCAGAGCGCGGCGGACGACTGCGCGTCCTTCGTCGAGGCGATCACCGACACCATCGGGCGCCTGGACAGGTCGTCCGCCACCATCGCCGAGACGGTGCGGACACAGTCGCTCACGACAGCGGCCATCGTGTCCTCTGCGCAGTATGTCGCCACCCAGGCCCAGGCGGGGCTGACCTCCACCCAGGAATCGCGGACCGCGATCCTGGCCGTCTCAGAGCGGTCGGCGGACCTCGACGACGCGGCCCAGCAGGTCGAACTCGCGGCCACGCAGATCACCAATCTTGTGGATCGTTGCTTGGAAGACATCCAAGCGATCTAGCGCAAACGCCCGGACCAAAACACCGCTGCGCCTGCGACGCGACCTTCGCCGACCGATCGTTCACCTTCATCGGCGCCTTTGGGTCCTGCGGGCTTTACCGCAGGGCGTAAGCGCCGTCCGTCTCACGTCAAAGCGCGTCAGGACGCCGGAGCCAGCGCGCCTTGGGCGGCTTCGAGGGCGGAGCGGGCCCAGGTGACGGAGTGGGAATCGGCGCGCATGACGCTCACCTGCGCGCTGGCGCTCAGGGCGAGGGACACGATCCGCTGGACGTCCGCGGCGGTGCGGTCGGTGACGGCGACCCAGGTGTTGGCCGGAGCGGCGCGCAGCGCCCCGATCCTCTCCATCTGAGCGGCCACGAAAGTCTCGGTGATGCGGTCGTCAGGAGTTATACTGATGAGTGCTGTCGCCACTGTGGTCATTCCGCGTTAAAGGCATGCGAAATTAACCATGCCGGACTACGCGTCACTGGGCCGAGCGAAGTTATTCAAGCTATCCACAGGCCGAGCCGAAAGTTTTCGTCGCCGACGATTCCGCTTGCATCAGCGCGAGCTTTGCTGTCGCGCCGGCGTCCTGGTCGGCCCGCGCCGATCCCGCGGACCGGCCGAAGGTCAGTGGATGCCGTCCCAGGTCTGCTCATCGGCCAGGGCGGCCTCTTTCAGCTCGCGCTCGACCTTCGCGCGTAAGACCAGGATCTGGGTGGTGAGCCACTCGCCGCGCTCGACCAGGCTCATGCTGGCCCATTCCTCGTCGGACGCGGCGATGCCGGCCGACAGCAGTTCGGACCGGAACGCGTCGAACAGCTGGCCTTCCTGACCCGGCGCCGTCACGAGCCTCAGCGGCGATTCAGATTGAGCGTCCACGACTTCGCCCTCTTAGCTTGAGCTAAGCGTTTCTGCTTCAAATGCGGTGGGCAGTCAAGCTTATGCTGATGCGTCACTTAGCAGGCAATTAAGTTCAGTCTGTGCAAGTGACGGCGCAGCTAATTGGACGCCGTCGCCTCTGGCCGCGACTTGCATTCCTTCACCATGCCGTCGAATCCCCGATAAGTCTTGGTCTGGGGATTGTAGCTCTTGTAGTTGGCGCAGCCCAGCGACCCACGCCCGCCGGACGGCGCAACGGCCGGCTGAGCCTCCGCGGCTGGCGCCCAGATCTCCGCACTGGCCATCTCGGGCTGCGCCTCAGGCGCGAGAGCGGGACGCGCGGCGACGGTCGGGGCCGACGTCTGGGGCCCGATGGTCGGGACGGCCGGCGGAAGCTGCAGGGGCTTGCCGGTCTGCAGCGCCGGCTGCACCAGCACGTTGCGCGGGCCCGAACGGGCGGCGTCAGGCGCGTTCGCCGAGGGGGCGGCGACCGGCGCGGCTGCGGCGATCGGCTGAGGCCTCGGCGCAGGGATCGAGGGAGCCCGAGCGTCGAGCGCCCGGAAACCGACGACGAGAACGATCCCGAACGCCACGGGGGTCAGCAAAAAACGCAGCATCAGCGACTCCTTCATCGCGCGTGTTGTCTCATATGGCGCAATCTGCGGGAAAAATCGCCTACGCCGCTGCAGCCTTAGGGGGTGCGGTTCAGGCCACCCTCTGGGGCGCCTGCGTCCCCTCGGCCGGCCTCGGCTCGCCGCAAATCTCGGCGACCTCCTGAGCGTTGAGCGTCTCCCGCTCGAGCAGGGCTTCGCACAGCCGCTCCAGCAGGTCCCGCCGGTCCTCGACGATGGCCCGGGCGGCCCTGTAGGCGTCCGCCACGATGTTGCGGACCTCCTCGCGGGCGAAGGCCGGCAGTTCTCCGGCGGCGAGCTCGACGCGCGCCATGCCGAGCTTGGGGCTCATGCCCCACTCCGCCACCATGCGGGTGGCGAGGTCGGTGGCGTGGGCGATGTCGGACGCGGCGCCGGTGGTCACCTTGTCGGGACCGAAGACCGCCTCCTCGGCGGCGCGGCCGCCCATGGCGACGACGAGATCGGCGCGCAGCTTGTCGAGCGGCACGCAGATGCGGTCCCTCTCCGGCAGGCGCAGCACCATGCCGAGCGCGCCGCCATGGGGCACGATCGTAGCCGATTGCACCCGGTCGGCCGCCGGCAGGAGGGTCGCGCACAGGGCGTGGCCGGCCTCGTGGACGGCCACCAGGCGCCGTTCCTCGTCGTCCAGCACCAGGCTGCGCCGCTCCAGGCCCATCAGCAGCTTCTTGCGCGCGCCTTCGAAATGCGCGGCGGTGACGAGGCTGGCGCCGTCGCGCGCCGCCAGCACGGCGGCCTCGTTCACCAGGTTGGCGAGGTCCGCCCCGGAGAAGCCCGGCGTCCCCCGCGCGATGGTCTGGAGGTCGACATCGGCGGCGAAAGGCTTGCTGGCCGAATGAACGGCCAGGATCGCCTCGCGCCCGGCGATGAGCGGCAGGCCGACATGGACCTGACGGTCGAACCGGCCCGGCCGCAGCAGCGCCGGATCGAGCACGTCCACCCGGTTCGTCGCGCCGACCACGATGACCCCGGTGGAAGCTTCGAAGCCGTCCATCTCCACCAGCAGCTGATTGAGCGTGGTGTCGTATTCGCGGTCCGCGGCCGAGGCTCCCGCCCCGCGCTTCTTGCCGATGGAATCGAGCTCGTCGATGAACAGGATGCAGGGCGCGCGGCGGCGCGCCTCCCGGAACAGGCGCGCGACGCGGTTCTTCGACATGCCGACGAGAGCGGCGGAGAATTCGCTTCCCGCGACCGCCATGAAGGCGACGCCCGCCTCCCCCGCCAGGGCGCGGGCCAGCAGAGTCTTGCCGGTCCCGGGCGGGCCGACGAGCAGAACCCCATGGGGCGGACGGGCGCCGACCCGCGCGAAGGCGGCCGGGTCCTTGAGGAAGGTGACGATCTCGGCCACTTCGGCCTTCGGCTCGTCCTGCCCGGCGACGTCGCTGAAGCGGCTCGAGACCGACTTGACGACGGCGGGCCAGGACAGCCGACCACGCAGGTCGAGCTGCAGCGCCATCACGACCGCGACAGCGCCCATCAGGAGAGCGGAGGCGACCGCGCCGAGAACGCCGAGCAGGTCGCCGTCGTGACGGGTGAGGTCCACATCGACGCCGGCGCCGGCCAGACGGTCGAGGAAGGCCGAATCCAGAAGGCCGGTCGGCAGGCGGACGAAGGCCGTCGCGCCGCTTTTCTCCACCACCGAGAGGCCTCCGTCGCTGACGGAAACCTTGGCCAGAACCCCGTCCGCCATGGCGCGCGAGAAGCCTGAATAGGACATCTCGGCCGGCTGGGTCCGGAGCGACCATGCGGCGGCTCCGGCGAGGGCGAGGGCGGCCAACAGAACGGCGGCCAGCGTGCGCGCATGGCGATGAGCGCGCCTGCGCAGAAGAGTGAGCGATCGGATCAAGATGCGTCCAGGTCCATGCGTCGGGGGGCGCGACCCGCGTTCTTCACGCGGCTCGCCTGGCGACTGCAAAAACCATGTCACGCCGGGAGAGGCTAGTCCGGCTCTTTACGAAGGCGAAAGGACGCAGCCCGAGCGGACGAAAAACCGATGGGGCGAGGCCTCTCCGGGGCGGAGGCCCCGGAGCCGGGCCCGCGGCCACGCGCTTCAGCGCAATCCAAAAAACGCCAACACGGCGAGAACCACCACGACCAGCCCGACCAGATAGATGATGTTGTTCATGTCGTCCTCCTTCACGCCCCGGAGCTGAAACATTCTCGATGACGGTTTGGTTCAACCCGGCCGCGCCGCAGGCGCGATCGTCGGGACGGCCGGCACCCGCCCAACCTGAAAAAAAGCGCGCCTTATCAAAGGGCCCTTGCAGTCGCGCCCCTGCTGGCCCACCCTTCGCGCCCGAAACCGATCGCGACCCGGCCGGGCGCTTTCGCGCTCCTTCCCCGGCGGTCATCGCCGCAGCTCTCCAGACAAGGCGCATCCCGTGGACCAGACCGCCGCAGCCGACCCCGCCACGATCGACAGCCTCCTCGACCGGGCCGGGACCGGGCCGTTCCAGGCGCGCCTCCTGGGCGTTTTCGGACTGGTCTGGGCGGCGGACGCCATGCAGGTGCTGGCTGTCGGCATCACCGCGCCGAGCGTGGCGGCCTCCTTCGGGTTGACCATCCCGGCCGCTCTGCAGGCCGGGACGGCGTTCTTCCTCGGCATGTTCATCGGCGCGCCGGCCTTCGGCGCCCTGGCGGACAGGATCGGGCGCCGCAACGTCCTGATCGCGACCGTGGGCCTCGACGCCGTGGCGGGGCTGCTCACGGCCTTCGCGCCCAGCTTCGCGGCGCTTGTCGTCCTGCGTTTCGTGACCGGGCTCGCCGTCGGCGGCACGCTTCCGGTCGACTACGCCATGATGGCGGAGGTGCTTCCGGCCAAGAGGCGCGGCCGATGGCTCGTCGGCCTGGAGGGTTTCTGGGCCGTCGGCACCGTCGCGGTTGCTCTGGCCGCGTGGGCGGCGACGTCGGGGGGCGCGGCCGAACCCTGGCGCTGGATCTTCGCGGCGGCGGGCCTTCCGGCGCTGATCGGCATCGGCCTGCGGTTCTGGACGCCCGAATCGCCGTTCTATCTCCTGAAGGCCGGCCGATCCGACGAGGCCAAGGCCGTGCTCAACCGCATCCTGCTGGCCAATGGACGGCCGGCCTTTTCGGGACGGCTCGACGGCGCGGCCTCGCCGCGGATCGGCTTCGCCGGCCTGCTCACCGGCGACCACCGGCGGCGTACGATCGCCGTCCTGGCCACATGGCTCCTGGTGTCGGTGGCCTATTACGGCGTCTTCACCTGGCTCCCGGGGCGCCTGACCGGCCAGGGCTTCGGCTTCGTCAGGGGCTACGGCTTTCTCGTCCTGCTCGCGCTGGCGCAGATCCCGGGCTATGCGCTGGCGGCGGTCGGGGTGGAGGTCTGGGGCCGTCGCCCCACCCTCATCGGGTTCCTGCTCCTCAGCGCGGCGGCTTGCGCGGCCTTCGTCCTCGCCTCCGACGCGACGGCCATCGCGGCCGCCTTGCTCGTGCTCAGCTTCGCGCTTCTGGGCAGCTGGGGCGCGCTCTACGCCTATACGCCCGAGCTCTACCCCACTGCGGCGCGCGCCTCCGGCATGGGTCTCGCCGGCGCGGCGGCCCGGCTGGGCGGCCTTCTGGCGCCGTCGGCGCTCGCGCCCGTGATCGCGATGGGCTTCGAGCCCGCCATGGGGATCTTCGCCGTCCTGCTCATAGGCGCCGCGGGCGCCACCGCCATGATCCCCAGCGAGACGCGCGGGACGCCGCTGGCCTGATCGGGCCGCGCCCGCGCGCCCGCCGGCCGGACCGGGAACTCTGGACCGTGGCCCTCGTTGCTTTCGCAAGCAACCAGAGGAGACGTTCCATGCGGATGAGCTTGTTTGCGGCGCTGTCCGCTGCCGCCCTCTTGGCGGTTCCGTCCGCCGCCCATGCGGTGAAGCGCTCCACCGTGGTCGGCGCCGGCGCGGGCGCGGTCGCCGGCGGCGCGGTGGCGGGACCGGCCGGAGCGGTCGCGGGCGGCGTCGTCGGCGGATATGCGGGATCGCGCTATCACCGGCACAGGCGCGCCGTTCGCCACCGCTGAGCGGGCGCGGCGCTCAGGCCGTTCGGGACGAACCGCTCTTGGGCAGGAACCACGCCAGCAGGCCCACCGCCGGTAGGAACGCGCAGATCCGGTAAACCGCGTCGATCCCGACGCGGTCCGCCACCTCGCCCAGGATGGCGGCCGCCAGGCCGCCGAGGCCGAAGCTCAAGCCGTAGAACAGGCCTCCGATGAGCCCGACGCGGCCGGGCGCCAGGTCCATGGCGTAGATCAGGATGCTGGCGAAGGCGCTCGACATGATCAGGTTGATCACGACGGTGAGGACGCCCGTCCAGAACAGATTCGCATAGGGCAGCATGAGCGCGAAGGGCAGCGCGCCCAGGATCGAGAACCAGATCACGCGGTTGCGGCCCACCCTGTCGCCGATCATCCCGCCGCCCAGCGCGCCGGCGGCGGCGGAGGCCAGGAACAGGAACAGCATTAGCTGCGAGGTCTGGACGGTCACGCCGAAGCGGTCGATCAGATAGAACGTATAGAAGGACGAGAAGCTGGAAGTGTAGGCGTTCTTGGAGAAGAGCAGCACGACCAGGATGGTCATCGCCCAGAGGATGCGCCCGCGCGAGAGCGCCGGCTGCAGGAGAGGCGCCGAGGTCCTGGCCGCCGCGGGGCGGGCTCTGCGGCTCTGCTCGTGGCGCTGCGTCGTCCACACCATCAGGCCCATGGCGACGAGGGCCGCGACCGAGAACCAGGCGATGCTCCCCTGCCCCCGCGGCACGATGACGAAGGCCGCCAGCAGCGGCCCCAGGGCGCTGCCGGTCTGGCCTCCGACCTGAAAGATGCCCTGCGCGAGGCCGTGCTGTCCTCCGGACGCCGTCCGGGCCATGCGGGTCGCTTCGGGATGGAAGATCGACGATCCGAGCCCGACGCAGGCGGCGGCCGCCAGCAGATGCGGATAGCTTCCCGCGAAGGCGAGCCCGATCAGTCCCACCAGCGTGAATCCCATGCCCACCACCATCGAGTGCGGCATGGGGCGCCGGTCCGTGTAGTGGCCCACCAGCGGCTGGAACAGGGACGCGGTGATCTGGAAGGTCAGCGTGATCAGGCCGATCTGGCCGAAGTCGAGGCGATAGGCCGCCTTGATGATCGGGTAGACTGCCGGGATCAGCGACTGGATCAGGTCGTTGAGCAGGTGCGTGGCGCTGAGCGCAACCAGCACGGGCAGGACGGCGCGATGGGAGACGGCGGGCTGGCTTGCGGCGGTCACGATTCGGCTTTTCGGAAAGGACCGGATGCCGGCTGGCGCCCGGTGGGAGGACACGGCCCTTCAGCCATATCCTCTCCGGCGATCCGAGAAAAGCGCTCGCGCGCCGAAAGGCGTCCGAGGCTCAGGCGGCCTTGCCGACCGGCTCGGCTTCGGCCGCGTCCATGGCGCGCATATAGGTGTCGAGCAGGGAGTCGCGCTCGTCGCGCTCCTCCTGGTCCTGCTTCCTGAGCTTGATGATCTCTTTTAGGATCTTGACGTCGAAGCCTTCGCCCTTCGCCTCCGAGAAGACCTCCTTCTTGGCCTCGTTCAGCTCCTGCAGTTCGGCGTCGAGTTGCTCGATGCGCTCGACGAATGAGCGGATGCGCGCGCCGGGAACGCCGATCGTGTCTGTCATGGTGTCCTCCTCCTGAAGCTGATCGGCTCAAATTGGTCGGGAGACGTCACCAGTCTGTTAACCGGCCGAGACCGGCCGCGGGTCGGAAAGGGACGGTCTAGATCGTTCCGACAGCTTGCGCGGCCCGCGCGCCGGCCGGTACCGTCGTCTCTCGGCCCGACAGTCGACCAACCGCATGTCCTGCCCTCTCACCCCGGAGGCGGCGCGATGATCAAGCCTGTCCTGGCCGTCATCCTGCTTTGGCCCGTCGTCCTCGCGATCGCTTCGGCGAGCTTCCTCTATTCGCGATGGGCGGCGAACGCGTCGGGCGAGATCGTGCTCGAGGAGTCCCCGTTCTGCCCTTTTTCGTGATCCGCACCGCGCGCGGCCACACGCTGGCGGTGGTGGAGCGGGAGGATGTGGCCTTGCTGGGCGGATATCAGGCCACCGGAAGGCTGCATGCGCCCGGACGGACCGTCCTGGTGGTGGAGGGACACGGGGCCGTCCCGGTGTTCATCGAGCGGAGCGGCGCGCCCCTCGAACAAGCCATCGCGGCTTTCGAGGCGCGCTGTCCGGACGCCAGCATTCCGCTGACCATCCTGAAATCCGCGCCGGTGCGCCGGGGGATCTGATCAGTCGGTTGCCAGCGCGGGAGCGGCGCCCACCCGCGTCACGGGAGGCGGGTTCCACTTGCCGGTCAACGCGTCCGCGGCCGGCGCGTAGAGACGCATCGTCAAGGAGAACGGACCCTTGGGCGCGGGCAGCCAGTTCGCCTCCTTGTCCTTGCCCGGGTTTTCGCTTTGGACGAGGAGGTCGAGCGAGCCGTCGGGATTGGTGCGGAACGGCATCCAGCTGCTCAGCGCGAACCGGTTCAGCGGATTGGCGACCTGGAAGCCCTGGTCGTCATACAGCGTGACGGACCAGAACGCCTGGGCGGGGGGCATGTCCGCCCGGTCGAAATGCAGCGTATAGGCGCTGTCGCCCCGCAAGGGCTGGCCGTGCGCGTCGGCCAGATTGAGCGGATAGATCGCGTCCTCCGGCAGGTTCGCCCCGAGCCCTTGCTGGCTGACGATGGCGCGTTTCAGGTAGTAATTGCCGTAGACGCCCATCGTGTCCGTGTTCATGGACCAGCCGTTGACGACCCGCGCCAGGGTGCGGATCTTCCAGGTCATCAGGGCCTGGGCGTCGCGCGACGCCGTCTCGAGCGCCTTCTGCACCGCCGGCGCAACCGCCTTCGGGTCGAAGCTGCGGCCCGCCTCGAAGCCGATCCGCTTCATCCGGGCGACGATCGGCTGGTCCGTGGCGTGCGGCGGATGCAGCTTCATGAGCTCGGCGCCGTAGGCGAAGTAAGCCGGCCCCGGCATGGTGTCGACCTGGATCTTCGGCGGCGTCTTCATATCGACCTTGGGATCGATCGGCGCCGCGGCCGCCTTTCGCTCCTTGCCCCATTCGGAGAGGAGCCGGACGTCGTATCCGTCCTGGATCTTGTGGACGGCGTCGTAATCGGCCGGGCCATCGGTCTTCGTGCGGCCGATGATCCAGACATACGGAGTCGGCGCGTCGATCCGCTGCGTTCCCGGCGGCAGTTTCCACTCGTCGAAGCGGTCGCGGACGTCGGGGCGCCAGCCCGGCGCGGCGATCAGATAGGTCGCCGGCGCTGTCCCGGTGGTGCGCCAGCCCGGAGAGGCGAAGACATCGGTCCACATGTCGAGCATGGGCAGCAGATAATAGCGCCCGCCCGTGTCCGGGGCGGAGAGGACCACGGGCTCCTTGGTGAGGTCGATCCAGGCGCTCGAATACAGCGTGTCGAAGTTGGGGCGGACCACGACCCTCATGTCGGCCGGCGGAAAAGTGAGCACGTTGTTAAAGCGGTTCATCGGCCCGCCGATCGCGCCGGGCCTGGCCTCGACATTGGTGAGCTGGCGCCGGGTCAGGTCCATCGTCAGCAGCGGGTAGAGATAGAGATACGCCTCCACCGCGATCTCGCGCGCCTCGGCCTCGGTGACCGGTTCGGCGGCCCCCGCGGGCTGGACCATGGCGGACGCCGCCATCGCGAGCGCGCCGATGACGGAAGCGAAGGATCCCGCGGACGTCCTGGACAGGGAGGCTCTCGAACACGTCCTCGGCATCGTCGACTCCTTCCGGTGGCGGCGAGGCCAAGCCAGCCTCGTCGATCAGGCCGAAGCATAACGCCCGGCGCCGGGAGGATTCTTGATGCGGATCAGCTTCGGGCCGACACTCCGTCAGACCGCCCAAAGCCCACGCTCACGCCCGACCACGTCAACGGTTGAAGTCGAAGGCCTTCACGAGGCTTTCCACCGCGCCGTAGCGGGCGCTGGGCAGCGGGTCGAGCCGATGGCGCTCCCCGATGAGCTTCAGGATCGAGGTCGTGTCGTAGGAGGTGTGGTCCACCTGCCCTTTTCGGGCGAAAGGCGACACCACGATGGTCGGCACCCGTGTCCCCGGCCCGAAGAAGTCGGCCTTGGAGCCTGCCGCCGGCCCCTGCGGCGGGGCGACGTGGTCGAAGAAGCCGCCATTCTCGTCATAGGTGATCACGACGGCGAAGCTGTCCTTCATGGGGCTTTCTTCCATCAGGCGGACGATGCGGGCCACCTCCTGGTCGGCGGGGACCAGATTGGCGTAACCCGGATGCTGGTTGAGCACGCCGATGGGCTTGTAGAAGGTCACGGGCGGAAGCGCGCCCGACTTGATGTCGGCCTCCAAAGTCGAGGCGTCCCGCAGATGCTCGGTGCGCTGGTCCCGGCCCTTCTGGGTGGTCGGGTCGAACCTCGCGAAATAGGCGAAGGGCTGGTGGTGCCACTGGAAGGACTGGCTCTGGAGCAGCTTGTCCTCATCGGGCGTGCGGTCCGACTTGGCGGCGACGGACCAGCCGCCCGAGTACCATGCCCAGGGCACGCCCTTCTCGGTCAGGCGATCGCCGATGGTCACGGCGCGCTGGGGCGGCAGCACGTTCTCGCCCTGCCGGCCGTTGTTGAGGAAGATGGACTGGGTCGTGTTGACGGCGTAGTCGCCGTCGCTCTTGGCCGTGACGCGGCGCTCCGCGACGACGCGGCCTTCCTCGTCGACCTGCGAGCGCTGGCTGTTCGGGGGATCGGGCCAGGACGGGGCGCAGGAGCAGACCAGCCAGATGTGGTTGAGGAAGGATCCGCCGAACGCGCCCATGAAGAAGTTGTCGAGCAGCGTGTTGTCGCGGGCGAGGCGCCAGATGGCGGTTTCCTTCATGTCGGCCGCGCCGTAGTAGCTCATCGACAGCGCCTTCGCGTCCGAATAGGCCGCAAAGAGGTCGTTCTTGCCCCCGTGGATCTGGGTGCGGTTGGTGTAGAAGGCGTGGATCAGGTCGCGCGTATGGGCGGCGGCCGTGACGCCCGGGCGCACCCCGACGGCCGGAAAGGGCCGGTTCGGCAGGCCCTCCAGGTTCGCCACGGCGCGCAACTCCGGCGGGTTCTCAGGCCGGTCGAACGGCTTGGCGATCGACGGAAGGGTTTCGAAGGGCTTGCCGTCGCGGTCGCGCTGGATCGCGGCGTCGCCGGCCTGGGAGAGGCCATTGGCGCCGGGGAACTCCCCGAAGAGATTGTCGAAGCTGCGGTTCTCCAGATAGAGCACGACGATGTGCGAGAGCCTGTCGACGCCCTTGGCGGAGCGCGACGCGCCGTCCTGGGCCATGCCGGGCGATGCCGCCAGAAGCGAAGTCCCCAGCAACAAGGCCTTGAATGCACCGGCGCGGCTCATGGCGTGCTCCTTCCCCGAACTCTTTCGATGTCTCTTTTGCAGCAGCAAAGCCCTGCCGCCGTGCATTTGCAAGCGGCCCGATCGCGCTTTCCCGGTTGCCTGCGCCTCGCGAGATGGTCCAAGTGGCGCTTTCGCCGCAGGAGCCAGTCCCCGCATGACCTTCAACACGGCCGCCGCTGTCCTGGACTGGTTGGGCGTGATCGTCTTCGCCATCTCGGGCGCGCTCGTCGGCTCGCGCAAGCAGATGGACATCGTCGGCTTCGCCCTGATGGGCACCGTCACGGGCGTCGGGGGCGGCTCGATCCGGGACGTCCTGCTGGGGACGTCGCCCGTGTTCTGGGTGCAGGAGCCGGCCTATCTGGTCGTGTGCGTCCTGGTGTCGGCCTCGGTCTTCTTCGCCGCGCACCTGCCGCAATCGCGCTACCGGCTGCTGCTCTGGTTCGACGCGGTCGGGCTCGCGCTCTTCGCCGTGACGGGGGCGGAGCGCGCCCTTTTGGCGGAGGCCGGCGCCACCGCGGCCGTCGTCATGGGGGTGATCACGGCGACCTTCGGCGGCGTCATCCGCGACGTGCTCGGCGCCGAGATGCCGGTCGTGCTCAGCCGCGAGGTCTATGTCACGGCGGCGCTGTGCGGAGCCGCGCTCTTCGTCGCCATGTCGCTGGCCGGGCTGCCGCGCGAAATCTCGATCCTGCTCGGGTTTGGGGCCGGGCTCCTGGTGCGCGGAGCCGCGCTGCATTGGGGCTGGTCGCTGCCGCGCTACCGCGGGCGGCCCGGACGCACGCTGGAGGAGATCAAGCGGCTGGATTGAAGGGTCGGCGGGGCCGGCGCATTTTCGTCCCAAACAGCCCGTTTCATGCCGCGTCCATTACGTCCAAGGGGGGACCATGTCTGCTGATCCGCACACGTCCATGGCGCAGCGGCTCCTGAGGCTCCGGCCCGGGCTCGGCGCAGAGAGGCTGCAGCCGAACGCGGGTCAGCCGCGTCGCAGGCGCTATGCGCCCGACATCGAGACGGGCCCGCTGGTCGCCGGAGCGATGGTGCTCGGCGTGCCCCTGCTGGTCTGGCTGGCGCTGATCCTCGGCTCGGACGGCGTCCGCAATCTGGGCGTGACCTCCTTCGGGGTCCTGGTCGTCGTGCTGTTCGCGTGGGGCTTCATCTATGAGGTCAACCGCTTGAGCCGGCTGCCTTGAGAGACCTCGATTTGATTGGGAGCGCATGACGTCTTAGGATGCCTCCAGATGCGGCATGTTCCTTCCCCCAAGGGAACCTGATCCGATGCGAAGCTTGATCCTGCTCACCGCCGCTGCGCTGGCCCTTCCGGCGACGGCGCAGGCCCGTCCCGTGTGCGGCCCGACGGAATTCTATCGGCCGAGTCAGAACGCGTGCGCCAGCAAGGCGGCGAACGCGGCTCTGTATCGGCAGCACGGCGTGCGGGCGCCCCAGCACGAGCGCCGCGCCGTCGCCACGGCGGCCGGCGCGCTCGCGGTCGGATCCATCACCGGTCCGGCCTCCGCCAAGCAGGCGGCCAAGACGGTCGTGATCTGCATGACCGAGGAATGCGTGCAGCGGCAGGAGCAGGGCGAATGAGGCGGCCTTCAGGCGCGACGTGAGGGAGGGCCCGCAGCGGCCGGGTCACTGTCTCCGGTCCCGTCGTGTCGCGCCGGTCGTCATCATGTGGCCGGGCGCATAGCCCGACGCGCCGGGACCCTCGAGGCCTGGGCGGAGCTGACCGACGCCGTCGCGAGGGGGACGCCCGCCAGGGTTGGACGGATCGAAAACGCCTGCGGCGCCGGCCCGTTCCGAGGCGCGGCAGGCGCTTAACGGATCAAAAACCTTAACGGACCGCAGCGCGCAACGGATCAGGGACGCCAGGGTTGTTGGCGCATGTCGAAACCGCCCGCGCCTCGACCGACCCACAGATCCCTGCAGCTCCTCTGGAAAGAGGTTTTCGGCGATGCGAGCCCGCCCGCGCCCGAGCCCCTCGTGCTCCATGTGTCACGGGGCCTCCTGAGAATGTCGCCCCTCGGCGAACTGCGGGCCGCCCGCCCCGGGTCGCCCTGGCCCGAAGGGCGGCGGGCGACCAGTTGACGCCAGGCCGGCCGCGCCGCGGGCGTCAATCGATCTCCAGGACGCGGATGACGTCCAGGATGGCGGTCAGATACTCGGCTTTCGATTGCGGCGACAACCGATCCCACAGGTCGTTGGACAGCCCGAAGCCGTAGCGGGCCACGATCTCCAGCCGCATCTCGTCGAAGGTGCGGTCTTCTTGTCCCTTGGCGGTGGTGATGGTCGCTGCAGTCAAAGTCGAGCCTTTCCAAGGTCCGGGGCATGAGCCGCCACTTCGTGGGCCGATTCGGGCGAGGACGAGGCTGAACCTTGGCCTTCCGCCGCGAGATCTCGCAAAGCCGCGCCGGTTTTCTTCCCTCCGGCCGAATCCGCGTCCGGCGGTGTGCTATGGAAGCGTCCGAGACCACGAAAGGACCCATCATGAGCAAGACGCCGAAGTCGAGCGCCCAGGGCGACTCCGAAGCGATGCGGATCTATGAGCGGATGAAGGAGGAAGAACAGCGCAAGGCGGAGGCCAAGGAGAAGGCCAAGGCGGGAAAGAAGGTGACGCTGCCGCGCCTGAAATTCATGGAAGACAAGTAGCGCCCCTCGTCCGGGCGCCGCCCCGGGCCTGGCGCCCTGCTGACCGTGGCGGGCATGAAGGCCGTCCCGACCAAGGACAATGGCCGAAGGCCGCCCGCCCTACGGCGCTCCCACAGCCCCGCAGGCGCGCGCATCATTACGGCGCGCCGCATTTGTCGGCGCGCGGCGACCGGAGCCGGTTCGGCGCCGATCGGGGGGCAGGCGCCGCGACAGACTGCAGGTCCGTCTTGGCCCGCCGAGCCTTGGACGGCGCCCTGCCCCAACTCTTGTGGTCCAGGACTCTCAAGATCGCCTGCGCATCCAGCTCTGTCAGAGACCTGACACGGCGCAGAACGCCTGCGTCGTTGGGATGAACCATTCGGCGGGACCGTCCCAACTCGGCGTCGACGGCGCGCCGCAGCCCGACCCAGGACGGGTGGCCATAGGACCGCATCGCGCGCCTTATCGCGTCAGCCTGGGCTTCCAGATCCTCTCCGGCCAAGCCAGCGTCGCGGGGTTGGCCTTCGTTCTCCTCCTCGCGCGAGGGGTGACGGTGGGATGAGCGGGCGTCTTCAGCCAGGGTCATCACGAGCGCTCCCAGATCGGCGAGTTGAGCCGAAAGCACGTAGAGAACGCTGGCGAGCGCATTCGCCTGCTCCTTCTCCATGTCCAACCTTTCTTGTCGGGGCTTGAAGGAAAACTGAAGGATGGAAGAGTGGCAACGCGCCGCAAGTTCAGGCGGCGATTGTAAATCGTCAATATATCGTCAGATCTAGCCTGAGAGCCGCGCCCATCAAGACGCAGATGCGACGGTTGCTCCAGCCGCGATGTCGGGCGACGCGCCGACAGCCGCTCGTGACGAGGCCAGCAGCATGCTGCACGGGCAGGCGGCCCTAAGGCTTAGGCCAACTGGCCGAGGCGCTCAGCATTGACAATACAGCAAACACAATTCTTTAATCGAGATCACCCGCATCGGTGAGAGAGGATCGCACCATGAGGAGCGTCGGGCCGCCCACCGGCCATCGGTGGCCGAGGACAAGGCGGGAACGGACATTCGGAGCGACCGAACCCCTCCAGGATCGCGACCGATCAGGCGCCGAGCATGAACGCGACGAAGCGCCCCGCCTGCCACCAGAGCGCCGCCCCTAAGGGAGCCAGAGCCAGTACGAGCGTCCGCATTGCGCCACCTGGACTTGCAGAGAGTCCGACTGAGTTACGACCGTTCGCATTCGGCCACATGTGACAGTGCCGGTCGAGACCTTAATAAACCCTGAACACAGAATATCCAAAGCCGGTTCCATCGAAAAATCGGCGTCGGCCAGGCGCGGCGCTCGTCACTCGGCGCCGCCGGTTTTGAGCAAGCCACGTCTTGCGCAGTCGGACGCCAGGGAACGCGGTCGCGACTGGCGGCCAGCTTCGACGCGAACCCCGCTTCGGGCGGGGAAGCCTGTCATGTCAGGACGGACCAGGCCCACTTCATCGCATCCAGGATCAAAGATAGCGCAAAGCTGTAGACAACGATCGCCCAGTCCAGCGCGACTGCGGCGAGCGCGAGCACTATTGCGACCGTTGCAAGCATTCGTCCGCCCCGCTTCAATGAATTGAGCCACTGGGCTGGCGCGTTTCTGGCGTAAAAATCGCGATCCAACATGGCTGACTCCCTGACGGGCCGCGCTTGCGTCCTGACTACTCTTTCTACCACAGCGGCTCATTAATTCAAATACAGCCTTGGTATGCCCGTTTCCGCTCAGTGAACTTGCCCCGCTCCTGGCGGATTTGGGCCGTTACGGCTGTCCATCAATCGGCCGAAACGCTCCTTGACGGAAAGGATGGGGCAGGCGCTCCCCGGCGATCAAACCCCGCAAGCGGATTCCAACAAGGATTGAACGAAGATCCCACATGGGATGATTTACGCCATTCAGGGGCTGCTCATCGCGTGGGCGCCAGAGAGCTTAGTATAAACGGTGTATGAACCTTCCTAGTCAGACCGGTTTATTGACGCTCCCGCTCGTTTATCGACTTATCGACTTTCTCATTGATAGGCATACGAGGGCAGAATGTTACAGGATCCAGACTGCCTTTTTTCAGGTGATCAGATCCGCCCCGAGCGCCTCAAACCCCGATCGCCGGCCTACGACCTGTTCAAGAGGATGGCTGACGTGGCGCTCGTTGTGATCGTCGCGCCTGCAGCCTGTCTCGTCGTCGCCTTCGCCGCCTTGGCCATCCTGCTGCTGATGGGCCGCCCCGTCTTCTTCGTTCAGGACCGGGTGGGGTTGCGCGGCCGCGTCTTTAAGATGGTCAAGCTGCGGTCGATGTCGAACCCCGAGAAGGCGTCATGTCCCGCCAACGCCACGCTGTGCAACGATCCCCGCGTCACGCGGCTGGGCCGGCTCTTGCGCACCAGCCATGTCGACGAGTTGCCGCAGCTGTGGAACATCGCCACGGGCGACATGACTCTGATCGGGCCCCGGCCCGAACAGCCCCATCTCGTGGCCCTCTATGAGTCCCACATCCCCGGCTATGGCTTGCGTCACGAGGTGAAGCCCGGTTTGTCCGGCTGGTCGCAGGTCCGTTACGGATATGCAGCCGACCTGCACGAAACCAGGCAGAAGGTGCAGTACGACTTCTACTACCTCGAGAATTACGGGCTCTGGCTGGACATCAAGATCATGGTCCTGACCTGCCTGGTCTACCTTAACCCCCGTTACGTACGGTAGTCTGCCAAGCGATCAAGGACCGCGGCCGGCCTCCCGCCCCGCCGCGGTCCGTCGCCCGCCGCCCCCCCCCGGCCCCGCCGACCGCAAAGACAGTCCGATTCTGTCCGGTCTAAGCGCGGGCTCCGCTGAAGGCGGCCAGACCCGATCGGTCCGTCCGATGCTCGATTCGGGTGAAAACGCCCTTTTTGTCGCCACGATTTTCGCCGCAAGCGCCAGGACGGCCCGCTGGTGGGGATAGTTTTCCACAGGCTGTACAGCTCGCGCCGGGCGCCCATGTCGGGCTGCGCCAGCGCGCCGGCGAGACCTCGAGGGCGGCGCGGGGCCAGCCCGCCCCCTTCCTAGGCTGTTTGGGCTAAGCCCCCCTCCCCTCTTCGCAAATCCCGAGTTGCTGGTTTGCGGCGCGCCAGTTTTCGGCGCGCTGAGGCCCGCCTGACGCCGCCCCCTGACAGACAGGCAGGCGGACCGCGCTTCATCGATGTCGTTAACCATACGTGGTGCAGAATCAGGCACGGTCTTGCCGGACACATTTCGTTCGACATCTGCACCTAGGCAGTAAGGCGATCGATAAGGATCGGTTTGACCCTCTTAGCCGAGGGTTCAAAGGAGGCACGATGACCTATCTACCGTCAAACTGGACACCCTCGACTTCTTTCAGCGACACATTTGCCGTAGACGGCTCAAACACTTGGAAGGTCGACGCTGACAAAGCGTACCAATTCTCTTCGCCGGACAATAATCTGCATCACTACGAGGTTCACAGCGGGGACGTTTTTTCGAAGCCCGGCTATTCCGACCCGGCGACTGCGGAGCGCGCGGAGGCCTACAACAGCCAATACTGGCAGGACGGCTCCTCGATACAGTTCAGCTACGACTTCATGGTCGATCCTGGCGCGAAGAACACCGCCAAGTGGATGGTGCTCGGTCAGCTTCATGCCGACGTGAACGAGTCGCCTCCGATCGCGGTGGCGTTCGACGGCAATGACCACATGAAGATCACCGGAAACTACACCGACGCCAACGGCAACGTGGTGTACCGCACGCTCTACGAAGACACCGCCGACATCAGCCGCGGCCGGTGGTACGACATGAAGTTCGACATCAAGTTCGATGGAACGAACACCGGACATGCCTATGTCTGGCGCGACGGTGTCGAGATCGTCCATTACGATGGCCAACTCGGCTACGCCAACCAGACCAAGACCTATTGGCGCGAAGGCATCTACCGCGAGGCTTCCGCGGAAACGACGGTCGTGAGCTACAAGAATTTCGACGTCGCCCCGTTCCAGTCGTCGTCCACGACCTCGACAGACGCCACGACCTCGGCGGGAAGCGCGACGTCGTCCGGAAGCACTGCCTCGACGACGACGTCGGCGCCGCCTTCCACCGGCGCAGTGGCCCCGCCGGCGGGCGGCGCCGGGACTTCGACGAGCACGGCTCCCGCCGCGACCGATGCGGCCGCGCCGACCACGATCACTGGCGGCAGCGGTGACGACGCCCTCGTCGGCACATCGGCGAACAACGTGATCAACGGGCTGAGCGGCAATGACCGGCTCATCGGCAACGGCGGCGACGACGTTTTGACCGGCGGAGCGGGCAAGGATACGTTCGTCCTGTCGACGGGCCACGCCCAGATCACCGACTTCAACGGGAACAGCGACTGGCTTGAATTGAACAGCGCGTCGTTCAGCAAACTCGCCAAGGGCGGGCTCAACGCTTCGAATTTCGTGCTTGGAAACCATGCGGTCGACTCGAACGACTATCTGATCTACGACCGGCCGACGGGAAAGCTCTACTATGATGCGGACGGATCCGGATCCGGCGCACAGGTCGAGATCGCGACGCTCGGAAGCAACACGAAGCTGGTGCCCAGCGACTTCTGGATCGCCTGATCCATAGCCGGGCGGATTCTCGCCCGCAGGGCTAACCCATGCGCCGCAGCCAGTGCTGAAGCCTGGCTGCGGCGTTTGCTTGAAGCTGCGATTGCTGTAGAGATAAAGAGCTCGAGTGAATGGTGAGTGACGTCCGTGCGGCATGGGCCCGATCGTCTTATCGAGGCGGCAAGTCGAAACGCCATTGTGTCTTTGGTGCGTGGCCTCAGGACAGCCGGCGCACTCTCGCCTGAACAACTCACCGTCTTCTGTTATCACCGCGTCGGCAGTCCGCAGCCCGATCAATTCTATGGCTATCGCCCGAATCGCAGCGGGTCCGCCGAGCAGTTTCGCGCGCAAATGCGCCTGTTCAAGGCCCTCTTCGAGCCGATCTCGGTCGGCGATCTGGCGCGCTTCGTCTCCACAGGAGAGCGGCTCCCGCCCTATCCGGGACTTGTCACCTTCGACGACGGCTACCGGGACAACGGCGCCGAAGCCTGGCCGATCTTGCGCGAGTTCAACATTCCCGCCGTGATCTTTCTGGCGACCGAGCATATCGGCGGCGCGAAGCCCTTCTTGTGGGACTTCGCCGCCTTTTGTTTTGAGAAGACTTCGCGGCGAGAAGCCCACCTTCCGCTGCTCGGCCCGATCGCCTTGGGCTCCTTGGCCCAGCGGCGACAGGCCACGTCAGCCTGGATCAACGCGACGAAAGCCGCGCCGGCGGCGGAGCGGTGGGGCCTGGCGGACCAGCTGGCTGACGTCTTGGACATCCGTCCGCCCCCAGACGAGTTCTCCCACCTCTATTTGAACTGGGACGAGGTGCGGGCGCTGCATCGGCAAGGTCTCGATTTCGGCGGTCACACGGCGAGCCACCCCATTCTCAGCCGCACCACGCCCGAGGAGGCCCGCACGGAGTTCCAGTCCTGTCAGGCGGCCCTTGCGGGCGCGCTCGGCGAACCCGCGGCGAGCTTCGCCTACCCGAACGGGTCTTCACGGGATTTCGGGCCGGAGCACGAAGCCCTCGCCCGGTCGTCCGGCTTTCGCGTCGCCTTTGCGCTCCACGCCGGCTCATCCATGC
Source organism: Alsobacter sp. SYSU BS001988 (assembly GCF_054796215.1). Lineage (NCBI taxonomy): Bacteria > Pseudomonadati > Pseudomonadota > Alphaproteobacteria > Hyphomicrobiales > Alsobacteraceae > Alsobacter > Alsobacter sp. SYSU BS001988. Next base: position 31,676 of record NZ_JBTAMK010000015.1, read on the forward strand.
TGCCCGCCATCCGGGACCGCCCGACGGCGGTCGATCGCGTCTACATCGGCGAGCGGGATGGCTACGCCCGGTTGGCGGTCAAGCTGGCGCGATTCTACGCAGCCCGCAACGCGGCGCCGGCAAGGCCGCTGAGTTGATCCAGACCTTCAGAAAACTCTACAAGTCGGAAGCCGCGCGAGGCCAGAGCGCGGTCTTCGGCTCGCAGCTCGTCCTCAATCTGTCGTTGTTCCTGGTCTTGCTGGGCGCCTCCGTCAGGCTGGACACGGGCGAGTTCGCGCGACTCTCCCTGGCGCTCGGCTGGATTGGCGTCATTGGCGGCGTCTTCAATTTCGGCCTCGATCAGGCTGCGCTCAAGCTCGCCATCGAGCGGCGGGACGGCGCCTTCATCACGGTCAATTTCTATATGAAGGCGGCGCTGTTCATCGTCACGATGGCCGGCGCGCTGCTGGGCGCGGCGCTCGGCTACGTCACTCCGGCGATCATCGTCGCCTCGGCGGCCGGCGCGGCTTTCTGGACCTCGACCCGTGTCGTGGAGCAATATAGACGGCGGTTCGCGCGTCTGGCTGCTTTGAACTTCGCTCTGGCCGCAAGCCGCGTCGTCATCGGCGGATTGTCGATCCTCAGCCAGAGCTGGGTTTGGATCTCGCTGGGGGTGCACCTGATCGCTCAGGCGCCCATCCACGTCTTCACTCTGACCCGAAGCATCCGCGAACTTGGTCCGCCGGCGGGGCGGTCTCATCTCCGGCCCATGCTGAAGGTGGCGCCGATCATGTTCGCCTCGGGTGCGCTCTTCACGGCTCTGCCGGTGATCACCCAACAGGCGATGTTCAGCCGCGGCGAACTGGCGGCGGCTTCGGCGTTCGGGGTGGTCCAGCTTTTCGTAGCCCCTCTCACGATCATGATCGGCACCGTGCGGATCTATCTCCTGCCCATGGCGCTGGAGGAAAGCCGTCGCGGCTCCTTCTTGGGAAAGCGGGAACTGGCCGTCCTGCTGAGCTTCGGCGCGGCCCTGGCCGCCGGGGTCGCGATCCTCTCCAGCCTCATCCTTCCGGCGGTGTATGGCGCGCGCCTTCCCCTCGCGCCGGTGTTTGCGGGCCTCTATCTCAGCGCCTATGTGGCGATCGCGGTGGTCGGAATCCTCAATTTGCGCTCGCAACGCGGCAATCTCATCCTGGCTGACCTCGGCGCCAATGGGGTTCGTTTCGCTGCGACGTGGGCGCTGTGCACCTGGCTCACGGATCCGCTCCAGCTCGTGGCGGGCGTATCCCTGGTCCTCGTCATCGGGGAGCTTGGGCTGTTCGTGTCGCTCGTTCGGCTGGACCGTCCGAAGACCTAGCCCGCCACGCGCCAGTTCATCACGCCCGCCATGGCTGAAGACCGGCGACGACGCATGTCTCTTTCGAGCTTTCGCCACGCCCAGGATCGACAAATGCGAGCCAATGACGACCAACTCTGCTAAATTCAGCATCGGTCGGATGCTTTCTATTCCAGGGAGAGCGACATGCCGTTGTCGAGCGAGCGCTATACGGGGTCTGACTACATCGACAAGAATCCGCAATGGCACGCTGAGGACGCGCCCTGGAAAGCCGAACAGATTGCGTCCCTGCTCAAAGAGCGAAATATCTCGCCCGAGAGCTTTCTGGACGTGGGCTGCGGAACGGGGCGCATTCTCAGCGCGCTCGTGACGGAGCACTTTCCGAAAGCCCGCGGCGTCGGCTATGACATCGCATCGCAACCCATCATGCAGGCGCAATCGGAGGCGGCTCCGCCCCTTGAGCTGCATGTCGGCGACATTACGCTCACCGAAGAGCGCGGCTACGACGTTCTCCTGTGCATCGACGTCTTCGAACACGTCGAAGACTACATGGGTTTCTTGCGCAAGCTGCGTGGACGGGCCCGTTACTACGTCTTTCACATCCCGCTCGACCTGAACTTCAAGGCCATTCTGCGGGCGCGCCACATGCGGGAACGCGAAGAAGTCGGACATCTGCATTATTTCGACAGCCTCAGCGCGAGAGCGACGCTGGCCGACACCGGCTACCGCATCGTGGCGGAGCGCTTCACCAAGAAGGCGGATCCGCATTGGAAGGCTCGCGTCCTCGAATTGGCTAGCGGCCTCATCGCGCCGATCTCGGGGCCCGACCGGGCCGTCCGTCTTTTCGGGGGCCGGTCGCTGCTGGTCCTCGCCGAGGAGGCTCAACTTAACGTCAATGGCCTATAGAGATTTCAACTTTAGATGTAGTCTGAGTTGCGCGCCCACGTAGAGCGTCTAAGATGAGCAGGCTCCATGTGGGATGCGAACGTGACGGCGCAAGTCGATAGCGGCTCAAAGCTGGTCGAAACGGCTCATCGGCAAACCATTGGCGCTGAGCTAGGGCGGATCGCAAGCCTTTTTCCACTGCGCCCAGCTCTGGTAAGTACAGGCTCATCAGCGCTGACCTTTAATGAATTAAACGAATGCATCGGCCGAGTGGCGACGTCGCTGAGGGCCGACGGTTTCGGACCGAACGCGCGCATCGCCGTCTTGGTGGAGGATCGGCGCACCGCGATCGTGGCGACCGTCGCGATCGCATGCGCCGCGACCGCGGTTCCGCTGGATCCCCGGATGCAGGAGGCGGAGCTCAGACAGACGATCCAAGCCTGCGGCGTCGACGCGATCGTTCTGGACAGCGCGGACGCCTCCACGCGCTTCATCTGCGAGTCCGAGGATCTCTTCACCTGGACGGTCGAGAGCGGCGGCTCTTCGCCCCTGACGCTGAAGCGGGCGCATGGCGAGCCGAAAAGTCAGGAATGGGGGACGCCGAACCGTGACTCCGTCGCGTTCATCCTCCAATCCTCCGGAACGACCGGCCGGTCGAAATTGATCCCGTTCAGCCATGGGAACATGCTGGCGGCCGCGGCCCGGATGCAGGCCTGGTTCTCCCTGTCTGCGGAAGACCGATGTCTAAGCGTCGCCGCTCCCTATTACTCCCACGGCCTCAAGGTGACGGTGTTCACGCCCCTGCTGACAGGGGGCAGCATCGCCCTGCCGTCGAAACCCACGCGGATCGACCTGGAGGAATGGTTTTCCGTTCTCCAGCCGACCTGGTACTCGGCGGCGCCCGCGATGCATCTGTCCATTCTCGACCATGCGAGCCGGGAGAATGCGCACCGTCCCGACCACAGGCTGCGCTTCATTCTGTCCGGCGGAGCTCCGATGCCGCCTGTGAGCGCATCGAGGTTGGAGAAGGCCCTGGGCGCGCCCTTCGTCGAGCATTACGGGCTCAGCGAAGCGGCCCAGATGGCGGCCAATCTCCCCGCGCCCGGCGGCAATCGAAGCGGGACATGCGGGACGCCCTGGCCCGACACTCTGGGGATCTTCGACGAAGCGGGCCGCATCCTCCCGGCCGAAGAACGCGGCGAGGTGTGGGTCCGCGGCCCCACCTTGACTTCAGGCTACCTGAACGACCCTGACGCGAACCGCGCGTCCTTCGTCGATGGCTGGTTTCGCACGGGTGACATCGGAAGCCTGGACCACGACGGCTACCTCACGCTGCACGGCCGGATCAAGGAGGTGATCAATCGCGGCGGCGAGAAGATCTCGCCCCGCGAAATCGACGATCTGCTGTTGACGCACCCCGCCGTGCATGAGGCCGCCGCATTCGCCGTGCCGCACGCCCGCTTGGGCGAAGATGTCGCGGCAGCCGTCGTTCTCGCCCCCGGCTGCCAAGCGCACAGCACGGAGCTGCGACGGTTTCTCTTGAAGAACCTGACCGCCTACAAGGCGCCGCGCCAGATCTTCATCGTCAAGGCGCTGCCCAAAGGCAAGACCGGCAAGATCCAAAGGTCTTCCCTCACGGAGATGTTCGGCGGGCAGGACAAGGCGGACCCGTCTCCAGCGCCGCCGGACGGCTCGGATCCGATGAGTTTGGAAACCGAACTCCTCGGCGTATGGCGCCGCCTGCTGCGGAAAGAGACCCTGACCATCGACGACGATTTCTTCGACTCGGGCGGGGACTCGCTGCTGGCTCTGGAGATGCTGACGGAGATCGACTGGATCCTCGACCCCAACCATGCGAGCGCCTTCTTGCTGGAAGGTCCAACGATCCGCAAGTTCAGCAAGATGTTGGCCCAGCACAAGGCCGCCGCCTCGCCGACGCTCCTGCACTTCAATCCCATGGGGTCGCGCGCGCCGCTGTATTTCTTCCACGGCGACTTCATGGATGGTGGTCTCTACGTCTACAGGTTGGCCCGGCACCTGAGCTCCACCCAGCCCCTGACCGCCATTCCTCCGCACGATCTGGACGGCGGCCAAAACCTTCCGCTCATCGAGGCGATGGCCGAAGAGCGGCTGAAAGCCATCATCGAGGACAATCCCACGGGCCCGTACTTCCTCGGCGGCCACTGCAATGGGGCGCTTGTGGCGTTCGAGGCCGCTCGTCTGCTCAAGAAACGGGGTCATGACGTGCGGGCGGTCTTCATGATCGACCCGCCGACCGTCAATGCGCGCCCTGTCATGCGGCGGCTTCTTGGGATGATCGGGGCCTCCTTCCCCAGCGCGTTGGGCTGGGCCTACAAGAGGATGGTCACCGTCGAGATGGTGAGGAGGCTCCCGCTGCCCACCATCGTCGCCAAGGCGCTGAAGCCTCGACAGAGCAGGCCCAAGCCCCTGTCGTGGGAAGTCTATACGACCGTGATGGCGAGCTATTCGCCTTCCAGGATGGATCTCCCGGTCATCTTCTACTCCGCCGACTTCGACGGCGCGGCTTGGAGGAGCGTCAGCTCGACGGTCACCGTGGTCCAGGTGCCCGGCGGACACTCGGGGTGCGTGACCACGCATGTGGCCGAACTCGCCCGCCACATCGCCGCAACGATCGACGCCTGTTCGGCGGACCAGGGCGCTGCGCAGGCAGCGGCGCAGAGCGCATCCGCCCCGGGCTGAAATGGCGGATGGAGTCGCGCCTCGAGGACCGCGCCGCGAATGCGGCTAAGCGTTCGCCTCTTCCAGCGCCTCCGCATAGACCTTGAGGGTTTGCGCGACGACCGCCGACGCGCCATATCTGAGGCGGGCCGAGCGACTGATCGCATCCCTGTCCAGATCCCGTTCAAGCAGATGCTTGACCCGCTCGGCGTTCTGAGCGGGCCTCTGTTGGTCGATGAAGACGCCGTTCTGCGACGGATCGATCATCGACACCAGGCCGAAGGCCCGCGGGGCCGCCGCGGGCAATCCCCGACAATGCGCTTCGGCGACGACCATCGGCGCTGTTTCCTGCTTCGACGTCAGGAGCAGCGCATCGGACCGATCCATCCAGGCGACGATCTCAGCCGGAGTTGCGGCGCCGTGGAAGGTGACGGCGTTCTCGACGTCGAAAAGCCTGGCCGCCCGGCGGCACTGCTCCTCGTAGACCCGGTCCGTGATGCGCCCGACCACGTCCAGACGAATGTCGAGGCCCAGCGCGATCATCTCGCGGAGGATCTCGATCGCGCCCAGGATGTTCTTGCGAGGCTCCATTACGCCGACCTGGATGAGGTTCAGGTGCGAGCGATCACGGACGAGCGGCTGGACCGGGCCCAGGAAGATGCGGTCCACTGGGTTGGGGATGGCGGCCCATTTCAGATCCCTGACGTCCGGCATGGCGTCGAACACGTAGTCGCTGATGACGATCACTCGATCGAAATTGCGTCGGCTCGATCGCTCGATCTGGCCCACCAACCATGCGCGCATCTTGGTGGACAGAATTCGGAGCGGATCCCGCGCCCGCCCGTGCAGGATGTCGTTCTCGAGCACGCCATGAGCGGTGAAGACGTTCTGGGGACGGCCCAACTTGCGCTGCGGCCACCGGAACGACAGCCCAGCCAAGTCATGGACATGCACGATGTCTGGCTGGATCTCTTCGATGATCCTGTGGACGTCCCGCGAGGCCGAGTTCCAGTAATTCAGGCTGGCGGGCCATGGCGAACGCCGAAGATAGATGATGTCGCCAGCGTCGTCCCTGTGCCGGAAAGCGCTCGGCGCGTTCGGCACGACCAGCGTGACCTTGACGTCCCGCGCCAGCTCGTCCCGCAGGATTTCGACGACGCGCTCGACGCCGCCCGTCGTCGCCTGCGAGGGGACCGGGTATTTGGCTACGAGGCAGACGTGCATCGGCCGGATCTTGCTGTGTCGCGCCGCCTGCGTTCAGGGATCACGTGAATTCCTCGTTTCCAGTGTCCCGCATTTTCTGCACGACCTTGACGGCCAGCGCCCGCGACTTGGTCAGCGGATTGTCGTGGTAGCGCTGCCAACGCTCCACGACCTCGGCGAAGACGCGGTCATATTGGGTGAAGGTCTTCTGCAGCGCCTGCAACTGCGCGATGTGAAGGCGATGATAGAAGGGGCTCGCGATCGTCCCACCCAGATCGTACATCGACCAGTAGCCGCAGTCATATTGCGGCAGCGCCCGGGCTATCGTCGCCACCGTTTCGTCGAGAGCGTCCCGAACGGCCTGGCTCGAACTGACATAAGTGATGTCGTGCAATCCCATGAGACTGAAGATCCAGCCATTCAGAACCATGGTCATGCGGCTTCCGGGATATTCTTCGAGCCACAGGCCGTCGTCATGCCGGGCCACTTCCAGCCCGGAGTCAGCCTGCGTCATGGCCGTTGCGGCGCGTTCGGCCGCCGCCAGGTAGTCGGAATCGCCGGTGGTCGCGTAAGCGCGGGCGAGGATGGAGATTCCTTGTCCCTGAGCCATGGATGAGTAGGGGGTCGAGGTGCCCCGATCGATCAGATGCCAGCATGGCCAGCCGCCGCGCGCGTCAAGGCTTCGAACGGCCCAATCCGCGATCGCGCGAAACGCGTTCCATTCAGACGTGCGTGTCCGATCCGATAGGACCCAGCGGTCCCAATGGCCCAAGCCCTTCTGGAACACCGTGATCGGGAAGCTGAAGCGGTTGCCGCGGTCGGTCTGCACCAGCGGGATCCCGGCGTCGTCGCAGTCGCCGGACCACATCGTCTTTCCGGTCAGATCGTTGAAATATCCTTCCAGGCGATCCGGGCAATAAGCACGACCCTGACCTTGCGGCACATTGTGGAGCGAACGCCCTGTCGCGTATCGGCTCCACTTTTTGACCCGCCATGAGTAGCGGCGGACGATATCCACTTTTGCGGCTTCAAACACCACTACCCCCTGGACGATCCACCGCCCGTTTATTCCAGCCGGTCCATGCTGAACCGCCTGATCCGGACCTGATAAGTCGTCGGACTTGCGCGCCTGTAGAGGCCCATTCGCCAGTACCAGTTCGTTTGCTGGTTGATCCCGATCTGGCCTTCCATCGCGAGAGACGGGACGTCGTCGACCCACGCTCGCAGGAAGCCGCCCGACCCCATTTTGGCCTGGAGCTTGACCTTGTGCCAGACGTCGCGGGCGACCGGCCCTTCGGTGATGGGAATCTCGGTCTCATTCAGTTGCGCGCTGGAGCCGTCACGCAGAACCATGAAAAGCCGGTTCAGTCCGGAGCCGCTGCGGAAGGAGACCTCGAACGGCGGCGACACGTTCAGATCGGCATGCATTTGGCCGATCACGGTCCAGGGCGAGTCGAAGTCGAAGCCCGCAGGCACGAGGAACTCATAGGAGATCTCGACGGCCGTGCCGTTGCGCCATCGGACGGAGCCGAACGACACTTCGGACCGCTCGGCGTTCTCCGGGTCCTGGTAGCCGGTCTCCGGATTGCTCAGACGGTCTCCGGACCGGACCTCGAAGCGCAGTTCGGCGTCGTCAGGAGAACTGAAGCTCCAGGGCCGCATGCCGTCGACCGTGCAGTCAAAGCCCGCGATGACGACGCCGCTGCGGGGCGGAGGCGCCCAGGTGGATGGACGAATGCGGGCACGCGCGAGTTGGACCGGAAGCGCCCGCATCGCTGGACGGTCGCTGCAATCCTCGGAGTCCGCGACACGCCGTGGCGCCAGGCTCACCGGAACGAGATCGCCGCGCTCGGCGCAGGGCGGCTGCAGAGTCCAGACCTGGCCGACATCGGCCCCCTGCCCCCAGGCTGAGTTCGCCGTCGCCCAGAGCATGCCGAGCAGAGCCGCGCACTGCCTCATCGGCTTCCGGATGTCGCGCAGCGCCATGCCCATTCTCATCCTTCCCCGGCCTCGCCCGCTCTAGCGAATGGACGGCGCCGCTTCAGTCCCGAAGCTCCCGCGCGAGACTCTGACCAGATCGCCAGGCTCGAGCGGGGTGTCCTCGGTCGCCACGATCCACCTCGCCTGGCCGGAATTGCGTCGAAGGATTTCATAGCCGTACGCCAACCCCTGATTGTCGGCAACGGCAAGGCTTTTGGGATCCCCCGGGAGGGACAAAGCCGTCAGTTGCGCGCGCAAGCTCTCGAGAGCCATGAGCGCATCTTGCAGTTCTTTCGGCACACGGACTTGACGGTCGTCTACCTTTTCGAGGCGCCGGCGTAATTCTTCGCGATCCTGCCGGGCCCGGGCCAGGCGCGCGCCGGTGTCCATCTGGCGGCTCTTCAGCAATGAGGCCGCCCTCTGCTCCTCCGAGACGCGCCCTGGATTGGACAGTCCCTTGCGGCTGAGCTCCGTCACGCGCTGCAGTTCCGCCGTCTGCTGTTGCGAGCCTTCGATGTCTTCCTTCAAACCGTTCTGAAGAGCGACGATCTGCTCGTCGGCCATGTCGATCGCCCTTTGCAGCGACTGCCGTTCGAGATCGCGTTCGGCCTTCTTGGCGCGCAGAGCCCGGCTTTCCAGTTCTGCGATCTGCTCGACCTGCGGCCCGGGCGCCTGCTGGCGAAGCTGGTTGAGGTCCAAAGCCGGCCGGTCAGCGAGCTCCGCCGTCAAGCTCGCGATCCGCACCTGTTGGCGCAGATATTCCACCCGCAGCGCCGAAATGCGAGACCCCAGGTCCGTCGCAGGATTAGCCGCCTGATCCAGCAAACGCGGGACGCCCCCGCCCAGCGCCACGGCGTGGATCACGGTGAATCCGCTCCGATAGGGATAGGCGCCCGGCTTCACGACCTCGCCGGCGACATAGATCGGCCGGGTCTCCACCAGGTCCAGGATGATGTCGCTCGGGCGGACGGACTGGCTCGGAGCGAACAGACCCGTGATCCGGGCCCGGAGCTCCGAGAGGGACAAGCCCGCGACGTGGATCTCGCCGAACAGCGGCAGAGTGATGTTGCCGTCGGGATTGACGGTGGCCTTCCGGTTCAGGTCGGACCGCCCCATGATCGCCAGATCGATGACGTCGCCGCTGTCCAGCCGATACTCCGCCCGCGCGGCGCCGCCAGCCAGGCAGACGAAGAGCGTGAGCGTCAGCCCGACCAGAAACGCCGCCGTCTTGATCCCTTGTCCGCTCACGCGGGACGTCTGAGGACCGCTGTGAGGCGCAGTGTCTTGCATCTCGGTGCTCCTGTAGCATCGCCGCCGATCAAGGGCCGCGGCGCACATCCGCATGGCTGATGGGGCGGCGCTCCACCTGGCGGAACCGCAGATATGCGGTGCCCCAGGCCGTCCCGAGGCCGAGCAGGAAGCCCAGGACGACGATCGCCAGCCGTGGCGGGAAGCTGGCCACCTCTGGAACCAGCGCCCTGGAGACCACGCGGGCATTCGGACCCAGCAGGGAGCGCTGCTGGCTGAGTTCGGTCAGCTTGGCCAGGCTGTCCCGATACAGGTCGCGAACGCCGATCTGGGCCTCGGAGGCCGACAATTGCTCGTTATACGCCTTCACCCGGCTCGCCGTGGCGGCTTCGGCCTGATCGAGGCGAGCAGCCTTGGCGTCGACCTGCTCCTGGAGATAGACGCTGGCGAACGTGTTGGCGATCTGCGCCGCGCGAGATGGGCTGTTCCAGACAGCCTCGATCGCGATGACGTCGGTCAGGCCCCGCCGGCGGATCGTTACGATTTTCTGGAGCGTCCGCGTCGCCGCGTCGAGAATGACGGCCTCCGGCGCGGATCCGTCCTCCCCGGCCGCACGCTGAGCCGGCGCGTGCCGGCCTGACAGGCCGGCGCGGAGCGAACTGAACAACTCACGGCGAAGCCGGCTTAACTTGCCTTCCTCCGGCGAGAACTCCGGATCGGATTTCAAGTCGAGCTTCTCGGACACCTTCGCGGCCAAGGAGTCGGACTTCAGGATCTCGACCTCGCTGTCCGCAGCCGTCGCGCTCGGGATGATCGGCGCCGACTGTTCGTTGCGTGGCTCCAGAAGCAGCAGGGTCACGGCGGTGAAGCGATCGGGAAGCAACGCCGCGATGACCAGAGCGATGCACCCCACCAGAACGGCGGACGCCAAAATCTGAAGTCGGTGAACCCAAAACACGTGAAGGGAGTCTTGGAAAGGCCGGGACTGATCGACTTCCGTCTTGCTTGCTTCGACCCCCTCCGTGTGGGCCGTCCGGAACCGTCGCGACCAAGACGCGATGCTGACCGCCTCATCCTCTGGCGCCATTGCTGACTCACCTTCTCTGGTCGCCGGGCGGTGCGAGCCTACTAATCATACCCAGTTCACCCAGCTTACTCACTTAACCACCAGTAGGTTATGCGAATGTTTCGGCTCCTACAACAAACTCCAGGCGCAAATTGGCCGCGATTAATCCAGCCCTTTCGCATGATGATATAGTCCATTCGGCTTAAACGTTACGAGCGAGGCTCACCGCTCGTGGTCAGCTTGACCTAGCGACAACCAACACAATACCCTCCGAATAGCGGACCGGCACCATCATGGAACCGAAATGGCCACACCTGCTGATCCAGCTCGGAGTTCTTTGCGCGTCTTATTGGTCACGACGGAATACCCGTCTCCAGAGCGCCCCGGGGGGGCGGCCTATCTGATCCGCCATATCGAGGCCCTAAAGACCCTAGGGGTCGATGTCGATGTCCTCCCCTTCCGGAGCCGGGGCAATCCGCTCAATCACTGGCGGGCGTGGCGCCGCATGAGACGGATGATGCGGGAGAAGAGCTACGACGTCGTCCACGCTCATTTCGGTCATGCGTCCTTGATCGCCCGGATGCAGTGGGCGAAGCCGCTCGTGATCACCTTTCACGGCAGCGACGTCCTTGGAATCGTGAACGCGAAGGGCCGCTACGCCTGGAAGGGTCGCCTGAGCACCGCACTGTCTCAACTGATGTCGATGACGGCCGCCGAAGTCATCGTCGTGGCCCAGCATATCGGCGCCCGGCTTCCGCGCAAGGACTGGACCGTGATCCCGCTGGGCGTCGACCTCGACGCCTTCAGGCCCCTGGACAGGAGCGAAGCCAGAAGGACGCTCGGCTGGGACCAGGACGTCTTCACGGTCGTCTTCGCCGCCCTCCACGCGAAGAACCCCGTCAAGAGGCTGGGTCTGGCGCTTTCGGCCATGGAGAGCCTCCAGGCGCTGGGCAAGGCCGAATTGAAGATCGTCGAGGGTAGCCCGCCCGACATGATGCCGGTCTATCTCTCGGCCGCGGACGCGCTCTTGCTGACCTCGGCCCATGAGGGATCCCCCACCGTCGTCAAGGAAGCGATGGCCTGCAATCTTCCTGTGGTGACGACGGACGTCGGCGATGTCCGCGAGAGGCTGCGGGACGTGTCGCCGGGAGCGATCCGCCCGGCGGAGCCGCAAGCTCTGGCGCTGGCTTTGCACGCGATCGCGCTCTCGGGGCAGCGGTCCAACGGACGCGACGTCATCGAGCGCCAGCTGACGGAAGATCGCGTCGCCGGCAGGGTGATCGGAGTCTACGAGAAAGCCCTGCGACGACGCGGCCGCCTCGAATTGTCTCCTCAGGGTGTCCCCTAAACGTGGTCGACGACAGACGCGACGTCGCGACCGGGACGCCTTGTTGGCCTGCATGCGTATGGGGGAGTGTCAGTAAATGCGTATCAGCGTGTTCGGACTTGGCTATGTGGGCACCGTATCGGCGGCCTGCTTCGCCTCATTTGGGCATTCCGTCATTGGCGTGGACGTCAGTGAGACGAAAGTCCGGTTGGTCATGCAGGGTCAGCCCCCCTTCGTTGAGCCCGATCTCGCGCCGATGCTGTTGCGGGCGAGGCGGGCAGGCCTGCTGACGGCCACCTCCGACTGGGCGGGCGCCGTGATGGAGTCCGACGTCAGCTTCGTCTGCGTCGGCACGCCCAGTTCGGCGACCGGCGATATCGACCTTCGCGCCGTCGAGAATGTCTGCCGCCAGATCGGCGACGCCATGCGGGCGAAATCCAGCCCTCACATCGTGGTCATCCGGTCCACGGTCCTGCCGGGCACCTTCAGGAACGTCGTCGTCCCCGTGCTGGAAAACAGCTCGGGCAAACGCGCCGGGGAGGATTTCGAGGTCGCGTGCAATCCGGAATTCCTGCGCGAAGGGACGGCGGTCGCGGACTTCTTCCAGCCCCCCAAGACCGTGATCGGGGCGGACACCGAGCGGGCGCGCGACATCGTGCGAGGACTCTATGGCGATCTCCCCGGCCCGATGGTGGAGACGACGCCCGAAGTCTCCGAATTCATCAAATATGTCGACAATCCATGGCACGCCCTGAAGGTCGCGTTCGCCAACGAGATCGGGAACCTTTGCCAGAGTTGCGGGGTCGACAGCCGGCAGGTGATGGACGTCTTCCTGCAGGACCTGAAGCTCAACATATCGAAGGCCTATCTGCGGCCGGGCTTCGCATTCGGAGGATCGTGCCTGCCCAAGGACCTGCGGGCGATCACCCATCTGGCGCGCTCGCGCAACGTCGAGACGCCCGTCCTGCGGTCGATCCTGGAAAGCAACCGCAAACAGATCGAACGTGCGTTCAGCACGATCGCGGCCCTGGACCGGCGTCGCATCGGCGTTCTCGGATGCTCGTTCAAGAAGAATTCCGACGACATGCGGGAGAGCCCCTTCGTCGAACTGATCGAACGCCTGATCGGAAAAGGCTTCCTGGTCAGCATCTTCGACCACAATGTTCAGCTCTCGGCGGTTCTCGGAGCCAATCGGGACTACATCAACGCCAAGCTGCCGCACATCGCATCCATCCTGAAAGACTCCGCGGCGACGGTCGTCGACGACGCCCAGGTCGTGCTTCTGACGACCCTGGAGCCCGACTACGTCGCGGCGGCCGAACGATTGCGCGAGGATCAGGTCCTGATCGATTTCGCCGGGATGCCTGACGCGCGAAACACCCGGGCCGCGTATGTCGGCGTGAACTGGTAGGGTGGGCCGCATGAAGATCGTCTATCTCCACCAGTATTTCCAGACTCGGGACATGGTCGGGGTCGCGGGAAATCGGTCTTACGAGTTCTCGCGCCTGCTGGTGCAGGCCGGGCACGAGGTGCATGTCGTGACGTCGTTCCAGAATACGACGTCAGCCCAGCGCGCCCCCTGGACGTCGGTGGCCGACGGGATCACGGTCCACTGGCTGCCGATCCCCTATTCGCAGAAGATGTCCTTCAAGCGAAGGATGCGGGCCTTCGCGCAGTTTGCGCTGCGCTCGGCGACGCTCGCCGGGTCGCTGGACGCGGACGTGGTCTTCGCCACCAGCGGACCTCTCAGCATCGCCATACCGGGGATCTACGCCGCGTGGCGCCAGCGCGTTCCGCTGGTGTTCGAAGTCCGCGACCTCTGGCCAGAGGGCGCCATCCAGCTCGGCGTGTTGAAGAACCCAATGCTGAAATTCCTCGCGCGCAGGCTCGAGCGGCTCGTCTACGCCTACTCGTCCCATGTCGTCGCGCTGTCGCCCGGGATGCGGGACGGCATCATGAAATGTGGGGTGCCTGCCGAAAAGATCACCGTCATCCCCAATGCGGCGGATCTCGATCTCTTTCACCCGACGATCGACGGGTCTGCGGTGCGGCGGCGCCTTGGACTGGAGGGCCGGTTCTCGCTCGCCTATTTCGGCACGATGGGACTGGCGAACGGGCTTGGGTTCGTGCTCGACTGCGCCGCCGAACTGCAGCGGCGCAAGACGGACGGGATCGTCTTCGTTCTCCACGGAGACGGAATGGAGCGCGCCGCGCTGGAGCGCCGCGTCGCGCAAGAGAACCTGCGCAATGTGATCTTCTCCGATCCGGTCCCCGACAAGCGCTACGTCTCCGAACTGGCCGGCGCGGTCGATGTCTGCATGACGATCTACCGCAATGCGCCGGTCCTGCGCACCTGTTCGCCCAACAAGCTGTTCGACGCGCTGGCCGCGGGCAAACCCATCCTGACCAATATGCCCGGATGGCTCGGCGACGAGCTCGCCGTCGGCATGCAGACCGGCGTTCTCGTGCAGCCGGATGACCCGATCGACTTCGCCGACAAGGTGACGTGGATGAGAGACCATCCCGACGACCTCAAGGCCTTCTCGCAGAACGCCCGCGCGCTGGCCGTCCGCGATTTCGCACGGGAAAAGTTGGCTGCGCAGCTCGAGGGCGTGCTCCTGACGGCCGCTCGGAAGCCGGCGCCCGTCTGCGTTCAACCCCGCACGCAGGCAAGCGGCTGATCACCCATGAAGTGGCGCAGCAGAAGACTGGACGGCAGTGGCGCAGACCGACTCTCTCAGTGAACGTCAGAACGCCTCCGCGGCGATCGACCCCTTCGGCCTCGCGATCCTGATCTTCGCAGGCCTGAACCTGAACGGGATGATCTATCTCCTGACAGGCGCCAAGTCGGTTCTGTCGCCCGCCGTGCTTCCGGTCGTCCTGGTCCTGCTGTACCGCTCCTGGCGGCCGGCGGTCGTCACCGACGTCCTTCTCATGTTCTGCGCCTTCATGGGCGCCTATCTGGTGCTCGGGGCGTTCAGCGACATCTGGGCGGAGGCGCTGGGCCGAACGCTCCAGACCTACACGATCACGCTTCTGCTGGTGATCGCCGTCGCCTCCTGGTTCGCGGTGCTGCCCGATCGCGGCGTCAGCAAAGGGCTGCGCGCCTTCAAGTGGATCTGTTTTCTCGCGAGCGTGGTGACGGCGGTCTCGCCTGCGATCTACGACGCCCTTGGCTCGGCCGGGAGCATCGACCGTTACTCGGGATTGTTTGAAAATCCTGACGAGGCGGCGATGATCGCCCTGTATTGCCTGGTGCTCATCCTGATCTACCCGTCGCGCTCGCGGCTGATCAACCTTGTCCAGTTGATCGTCGTGGCGATCGCGCTGGCGCTCACCTTTTCCAAGAACGGCGTTCTCATCGCGATCGCGGTCACGGTGTTTCTCTCGTTCAGGAGAGGATCGGCGGCGTTCAGCGCATGCGTCTTCGC
Source organism: Alsobacter sp. SYSU BS001988 (assembly GCF_054796215.1). Taxonomy (NCBI): domain Bacteria; kingdom Pseudomonadati; phylum Pseudomonadota; class Alphaproteobacteria; order Hyphomicrobiales; family Alsobacteraceae; genus Alsobacter; species Alsobacter sp. SYSU BS001988. The sequence continues at coordinate 46,831 of NZ_JBTAMK010000015.1, forward strand.
CATCTGGTGCTCCATCGCCTCCTTCATCTGGATCGTCTACGATCAAGACCTGTTCGATCTGACCCGGGAGCAACGGCAACGGCTCGGCGAACTGTTCGGCGTGCTGGGCGGGCAGATCGACTCCCAGACCACGACGGGCCGCACCCTGCTTCTGGATTTCGGCATGCAGAAGCTCGCCAAGGTCTTTCCTGGCGGAGCGGGGCTGGGCGAGTTCCATGCCCTGGAGGGGGGCTACCGAAACCCGCTCGGCGAGTGGCTCGGGATCCACAACACCTATCTGATGGTGCTTGGCGAAGCCGGCCTGGTCCCGTTCCTGCTGCTGCTCGCGCTGGCTTTCCGGCTCATGTATCTGGGGTGGTTCAGGTCCAGCTACGGCGCAGTCGTCGTCGGTTTCGGCATCGTCCTTTTCGGGGACATGATCGCGACCCACAACGCCCTGGTGCTGCGCTTTTCGGACGTCGTCCTCGGGATCATGATCGCTCTGGCGGCCAGGACGCTCCCGCCAGAACGCAGCCGCGACGGGGCGCCGGCGTTCCGGCGCCACCCCGGCGCCGGCGAGACATACGCCGAGCCGTGATGGATCTACGCCCGACCGCGAGCGCCAGTTGAAGATTGTCGAAAGAAGCACGCAGGTTCATGATCGTCTGCGTCTTCGGGAGGTTGCCATGACGATCGAGCGCATGATCCTTCTGGTCGTTGGCGTCGTTGTCCTCGCGTCGGTTCTGCTGGCCGTCTACCAGAGCCCGAAATGGCTGTGGCTGACGGGGCTGATGGGCGCTCATCTGATCCAGGCCTCGTTCACGGGCATGTGCCCGGTCGTGATGGCGCTCAAGCGCCTGGGCCTGCCGTCGCGCCCCGCATTCGGCTGAAGCGATTCAACCGCCGGCTTTGGTCCGGATCTCCGGAGCGCCGCTTTTCGCGCCGCGGCGGCTCGCTGCATGCGCTCGCTTGGGCCCAAGACTCAAGTCTTCGAGGCTCGTTCTGACAGGGGCGAGCCGCTTCCGCCCCCTCGAATTCCATGAGAAGCTGTCCTCAGCATTCCGGAAGACGATCACCGCCGTGTGATGGGCCGCCGCTGGATCCGTGCTTCGCCAAGCGACAGTCGAGTTCGCCTTCAAGCCCGGAACGTCCAGGAGGATGGAATGGCCTTCGTCATGCCGCTGCGGGCCCGGTTCGACCTTGTCGACCGCATCCTGAACGTGTCGCAGAAGGTGGGCGACTCGCGCGACAGTCCCAATCTGCGTGACGACGTCCTGGCCGTCCAGAAGCTGCTCGTGCTGGCCGCCGTCGGTCCCGGCGCGAGGTTTCCGGAGCCCACGCCCACGGGGGTCTATGACCCCACGACGGCCTATTACATCTACCACATCCAGCAAAGGCAGCACGCGGCGAGGCCGGGGTCGACGGTCGATGGGGTCATGAGCCCCGCACGCAACGGCTCGCCCGGCTACGGGCCCGGCCTCCACACCATCGTCATCCTCAACAACATCGCGCGCAACGCCAACCAGTCCGGCTGGGAAACCTTGCTGTCGCAGTTCGCCATCCGGGCGAACTGAGGCGACGCCAGCCGCCGTCGGCCGCTTGCGCGGTCAAAGCCTGTAGAGGGCGACGGTTGCGACGCCCGAGATGCCGAGGACGCGGGCGGCGCCGCGGGACAGGTCGATGACGAACCGGCGCTTGGCCCTGGCGCGCTCATTCGTGCGGTCGTTGATGCGCACGACGACGGACCGGCCATTGTCCCGGTTGACGACGCGGATCCTGGCCCCGAAGGCGAAGCTGGGGTGGGCCGCCGTCAGCCCGTCCGGGCTGTAGACCTCTCCGCTCGCGGTCCGGCCGGGGTGCTGGTACCAGGTGGCTCGGCCCTGCGCTAAGGGACGGGGGCGAGGGACAGCGCCGCCGCCGTCCCCGGACCGGCGCGCCGCCGCATCAGTCCCCGATCCTGCCTGCGGGTTGGGCTCTTGGGGGCCCGTCAACGTCGCCGTCGTGGCCGGCTCGTTGTCGGAGGCCGCCCCGGCAAGCGGCTGCGCCTGAACGGTCGCGGCCTCCGCGGGCGCGATCAGGAGCGCCTTCAGGGAAGAGGCCAGGCTCCGGCGCGGCGCTTCGAACGGGATCGGATCGGGGGCGGGTGCCGCGTTCCCTGAGGCCGAGGAGAGGTCCTCGCCGGGGCTGGGCAGGGCCGCCAGCTGGGCCAGGACGTCAGGACGGGTGAAGGTCGGGACGATGGTCCGCACCATGGCGAAGGGGCTCATCCCGCCCGTGGAGAACGCCTCCTGGCCGACGGCCGCGGCGGGCGCAACGCCCGCCAGAACCGCCACCGCTAAATAAAGGCCAGTGTTCAGCGTCCACTTTGGCGACGTCTTTGAACTGAACATGAATACGCCTGCCAGTGATACCACCCCAGGCCAGTATAAATCTTCATCCTCGTCTTGGTTCCAAGGTCGTCGATCATCGACGGAGAAGAGCAGATCTTCGCGCCTCGCCGGCGCTCCAGGCGCCGGCGCGAGACCAGCGCCAAAGCGCGGCGGTCAGAGGTCGCCGCGGGGCCGACGCCGCCGGATGACGACCTGTCGGGCGGCGGCTCGTCCGGCTCAAGCCTCAGCGGGGTCCGGGCTCGATCACCAGCCTAACCGGCCGAATGTGCCGCGTGTGCCGCGTCTGCGTGTGATCGAAGACCGTGACCCACATATAAAGGGGCCTGCCCGGCTCGAACGGCTGGTCATACTTCGAGTCTGAGGCGAGCTTGCGGGACACCTCCAGCGTCCAGTGTCCATCCGCCCACTTTGCGCCGGCCGTGAGGTCGCCTCTGTCGCCCTCGTTCCCGCCGGACAGGATGACGCCCGGCAGGACCGCGCCGACGGGGATCTTCGCGTCGGCCTCCGCCGCGTAGGGCTCGCTTTCGTTCTCCCACATCCAGCGCACCGACCCTTCCAGGTCCTGGGCCTCGGGGTCGCGGATGTCGACCGGACCCATCGCCGCCTGGAACGCCTTCAGGTCCTTGGGCAGTCGCTTGGGCGTGATCGGGCCCTTGTAGCCGCCCGGTCCCTCGAAGGGAAAATTGTAGCTGTAGATGCCCTTGCCCGGATCGGGCCAGTAGCCGCCCTGGTAGCGGGCGCGGCGCGCCGCCTCGTCGGTGGTGGGGTCCTTGGGCGGTCCGATATACATGTCGTCGACGAAGCCGAGAACGCCGCCGCGGGACGACTTCCATTGCCACATGTCGATGAGGCTGCCGTCCGTCGTGTAGTGGAGGCCGCGGTCGTTCAGGGAGGGCGGCTTCCCCGGGACCGGGTGCGGACCCAGGTGGGTGACGCCCCCTGCTCCCATGTCGTCGCGGGGCGCGAAGATCACGGCGAACTTGTCCTCGTAGAAGTCCACCACATCGGCCGACCCCGCATCGGCTCCGACCAGGCGCCAGCCGTCCGGGCGCTTTTCGATCGGCAGGCGGCGCAGGGACCGGGTCGGGTCCTCCCAGCGGAAAGCGAAGTAGATCCGGTCTGCGGTCCGGACGGCGCGGATGTCGACGACCGACTCGCCGGTCCCGCCGAGATTGGCGCCCTGCATGGTCCGGACCGAAGCCGGCCGGACGGCGCGCCAGGCCGGGTCGTCGAGCGCCCCGTCGAGCCGGGGAGCTTCGGCCACCAGCGGAACGCGCAGCGTATCGCGCGTCCCCCAGTCCAGGGCGACCGCTCCCGCGGCGACGAGCACGCCCGCCGCCGTCCCGGCGAGCAAGGGCGTCCGGCCCGGCTTGAGGTGGGTCGGCAGCGGCGCGGGCCTGAACAGGCGCAGCAGCTGAGCCAGCCCGCCATACATGTAGTGGGTGAAGACGTGCACCACGAAGTAGGCGAGCATGGCCAAGGCCAGGACGGAGTGGACCTCGACCACCCCGCCGCCGATGCCGACATAGAGCGCCGCGCCCGTGGCGCCGAGCGCGAGCAAGGCGGCGTAGACGGCCCAGTGCAGGACCACGTTGACGCCCTGCCACTTCAGCCGGGCGGAGCTCGGCATCGCGAGCACGCGCACGCGGCCCGGAGCGATGCGGGCCGCCAGCCGGGCGCGGGCCATGTAGACCGCGTAGGCCGAGGCCGCGAGGATGAGGATCACGCCCGCGATGAAGTGGGCCGTCCACACCTCGCCCTGCGGGAGGGCCGGCGCCAGGATCTTCGACACCACCGCGGACCGGGCGTCCGAGGCGATGCGCAGGCCCGTAAGGAGGCTCGCCAGGACGGCCGCCACGGTCAGCCAGTGCAGCACGATCGTGCCGGTGTCCGAGCGAGGCGGCGCCGCCTTGTGGCTCCGGGTCGAGTGAGTGGGAGAGTTCGCCCCGCTCCGTTCCGAGACGTCCCAAAATTCAACCGCCATGGCCGTTCCTCAACCTGCAAGAGCAGGTCAGCTTTCGTTCAGGTCGGTTAATTTTCGGTGCGGGGGCCCGCCGGTATTCGCTCGGGACTTTATTGCGCGGTGCGCCACGAGTACATTGAGGCCGTTGAACGCGCCGTGTCAGGAGAGGATGCATGCACGCGACGGCTCTGCTCGTGGTCTGGGCGCCCCAGGACGACATCACCACTCACGAGTTGGCGCTTGCGACTCCGCTCCTGCTCTGGATGAAGGGGGTCCAGGGCGTGGTTTGGGACGACATGCCGCTGTTCTCAGACCTGCCTGCGGCCGTGCTCCGGCACTTCAGGGCGAGCCAGGCCAGCGGCGCTCAGCGTCAGGCCCTTCCTTTTCCGCAAGATTTGCTGCATCGGGTTCCGGAAGCCCGGACCGTATAGGTCGGTGTTGAAGTCGTGGGCGCTCCGAACCGCCTGATGGCCGCCTTAAGCGCCTCCTCGGCAGGATGAGGCTGGGAGACGGGGCGGACCATCCCATTAATGGCGGGGCCCGCCGCACGGGGCGCGAGGGTGTCGCGCATCTGAGGCCGTAATGGGACGTGTCAGAGCGGCGGACTGCAAGATCGTCGAGCGGACCGGAAGATGGTCCGCTACCAGTCCTGCCAGCAGCCTGACACGGAGCTTCACGCCCGTCTGCGCGACCTGGCGAACGAGCGGCGGCGCTTCGGCTTCGGCGGCTGTTCATCCTGCTCAGGCGCGAGGGTGAAGCGGCGGGGGTCAACCGCATCCATCGGCGCTATCGCGAAGAGGGCCTGTCCGTGCGCAGACGGAGCGCCCGCCGCAAGGCCGTCGGCGCCCGGGCGCCGATCCTGGTCTAGGCGAAGCCGAACGCGCGCTGGTCAATGGACTTCGTCCACGACCAGTTCGCCGATGGGCGGCGCTTCCGCATCCTCAACGGCGTCGACGACGTCACCAAGCAATGCCTGGGCGCGATCCCAGACATCTCGATCTCGGGCCGGCGCGTGGCGCGCGAGCTGATGACGATAATCAAGCGGCATGGCAAGCCGGGCATGATCGTCAGCGATCACGGCACGGAGTACACCTGCAAGGCCATGCTGGCCTGGCGCCGCGATAACGCGGTCGACTGGCACTTCACCGCGCCCAGCAAACCAATGCAGAACGGCTTTGTCGAGAGCTTCAACGGCCGCATGCGCGACGAGCTTCTTCTGTAATCGGGGCTTGGGCGTCAAGCACGAACCGTAGTGCTCCGGCGTGGGGTCACGCTTCTGTCCGCGGTCGCGATGCGCCGCATGATGGGTTTCGAAGGTGAGACGGACCAAGCTAAATGGCGGGCTTCATAGCTAGCATCATAGCCCATGCACTCGTGCGGCCTTCGTCTCATCCCCGTCCCTGCCGGGACCACGTCAGGCTGGCTCGCGCCTCGCCCCGATCCTATGACTGCTTCTTCACGCCTCCTTGGCCGTCCACCGGAAGCTCGAGCCGTCACGCCACATCCGGTGCATGATCACGGCAAGCTTGCGTGCTACTGCCACCTTGGCCTTCTTCAGCGAAGTGCGCCTGGCGATCGACACGCCCCAGTGCTTCAGCGCCGTCCACTGGGTCGAGCGGCTGAGCATCACGTTGGCGGCCGCGAACAAGGCGGTCCGGGTAAGCCCATCACCACACTTGGCAATGCGTCCTCTTCGATCGACCTCGCCAGACTGATGCTGTCTTGGCGTAAGGCCGAGATGGGCGCCGACATCGCTGGACCGCCGGAAGCGGTCAGGTCGGTCGACAGCCGTTTTGAAGGCCAGCGCGGTCACCGGTCCAACGCCGGGAATGCCCATAAAGCGTACGCATAGTTCATCGTTCTTGGTGACCCGCAAAAGTTCGCCATGCAGCACCGACAGCTGCTTCATGACCATCTCCCGCGCAGCCAGCAAAGCCTCCATGCACAGCTTCAAACGGGGCCGGTCGTGGACCAGCTCGCGGATGCGTCCGGCGAAGCCCGATGCTGAGACTTGGCCGACCTTGAGGCCGAACGGCCTGAGTTGGCCTCGGATCTCGTTCTCATGGTCGCGCAGCTTGTTGACCAGGAACTCCCGGCTCCCAAGAAGCATGCGCAGCTCCTGGCTCTCGACCGACTTCACATGAACGGACTTGAACCAGCCGGACCTGACAAGCTGGGCAATCGAACGGGCATCGTTGCGGTCGTTCTTGTTCATGCTCATGGCCGCGATTGCCGCCTTGGAGTGGCGCGTCTCGATGCACACGGCCGGATAGCCACCGTCGCGTAGGCCGAAGTAAATCCACTGCGACAGTGGCCCAGCCTCCAGACCCACCCGCTCGAAGGGGGCGGACAACTCCGCGAGCCGGATCATGATTACTTCAGGGTCCGAGGCTTCCTTCGCCTCAAGCACGATGCGGCCATCCGCGTCGACCACGCAGATACTGGTAGTCTCCAGCGATATGTCGAGACCGGCGTAAAGCAAAGACATGGCACGCTCCCTCTTGAGACTCCGGAAGCATGAGCGCCAACGCGGGCCGAGCCCAAGCCCCGATTACCCCATCTCAATGAGACACTGTTCTTCAACCTGGACGACACACGCGCCAACTGGGTCGCGACTACAACACCGCACGCCCGCATTCGGCGCTTGGCTAATTCACGCCCGCCACTTATGCCGCCAACTACACCAGAAGGGACTAGCGGCTGCGTAGCGCGGACCAGCTCCGCCGATCGCCCGTTGCTCCCGCCGCGCCATATGGCGCAAAACCCGCCGAGGCTCAAATCGCCGCTGGATGAAAATTCAGTGGCAGGTCAAGGCGACCCGAAGCCGAACCATGAGGCTGGGCTCATTTCTGGACCGTCTCGAACCCCAACCGGCACGTGAACGGGTCCTATAGGTTTCCTCACAGCCAAAGGGCAGCGCCCATCCGCAATGCGGTAGAAACGCCCGAATCGCGGTGGCCTAAGAGGCCGTCCAGAACTCTGAAACGCCCTTCTGAAAGTTGGAGACGGCTGCCCAGAGGTCAGAATCGCGGGGATCGAAGTCGGAAACGCTTTTCCTGAAATAGGTGGACTAACACCCAGCAAATGCGCGGTCCGAATCGGTCGGAATAGCGACGGCTTCGTCGCTGCGCCTGATCGGCGTGGCCAGCAGCGCCGCCGAGACCGGGTGTCTCGCCCGGTCGAACGCCAGCATCGGCTGCACGAGGTCCAGCGAGGACGGCGTGAAGGACGGCAACACGGCCGGCCGTTGCACGACCGCAGCGTTCGCGACGCAGCTGCCCAGATAGGCACGGCGCCGGCGCACCGAACGCCCACCCGGATGAACCCCGCGATCCTTCGCCGGAGGTGATGCGTCCGTGGAATAAGATGCAGCGAGTGCGTGGACTAACGGAACAGAGTGCGTGGACTAACGGAGCAGCCCCCATCCGGCGTTCAGGCGTCGCGGGAACAAGGCGTCCCCATGCCGGCGAGGTCGTCCCAACAGCACGGCGAGACATGCAGTTCCCTCGCCGGTATCGAAGCGCTCAGCGCCTCCCGGTCGATCTCGATTCCCGAGCCCGGACCGGTCGGGATGGCGACGGCTCCGTCGCTGCGGCGGCACCTGGCCGGCGTCGTCAGCGGCGGCGCCGGAAACGGTTGTCTCGTCCGGTCGAACTCCAGCATCGGCTGCACGAGGTCCAGCGAGGAGCGTGAAGGACGGCAACACGGCCGGCAGTTGCAGCGCCGCAGCGATCTCAATCCGAGGGGCACGGCGCCGGCGCACCACCGCGACGGCGTCATAGGCCTGGTGGCGTCGAACATCAGTCCCGATGAACCTGCCCTCGAAATTCCTCAAGTCGATGTCGATCCCGCTGAGCCCCTGGAGCGCGAGCCTTTCTGACCGGGGTGGCGGGCGTGGATCTCCTGCCAGATCCGACATGGCGGCCGTCGGCACGACGAGGAAGGCGGTCATGCGGGGCGAGCACTACGACAACGGCGGAACCGCCGCCATGCGCGCCTCGTGCGCAATCATGGGCGAGACCGTGCGACGAGCATCGCGATGCTGGTGCTCGCCTCAGCGTCGTCGCTGTCCATCGGCACTCTTTCATGGCCGGACTGCTCCCGGCCGCGGTTATGGCGCCCTGCCTCATGTCCTGATCTACATGCGTTCGCGCAGCCGGACCGGACAGGACGCAGCCATTCAGCCCGCGAAGTCGCCCGGGCGGGGTGTGACGGCCATGCTTGCGCTTGGAGCGCCGGACATTCTGATCGGAGGCAACGTCAGCGGCGCGGCGACGCCGACCAAGGTCTGCTCGACAGCCATCATCTAGCGTTTGTCCTGTCCTTCGCGTTCGACCGGGATGGGTCTTCGCCTGCTGTGGTCCGTGCTGGCGAGCTCGGCGGCGCGGGCCGGCATGGTGGTGTTCATCACCAGCGCAGCCCGCACCTCCTCCTGGTCGCGCACGATCGCCAAGCTGTCTTCAGCAGATCGCCCCCCTTTTCTCCGTGCTGCAGGGCTCGGCCACTCTGTTTCGCCTTTCCCCGGTGGTGACGCTGATCGGAATGGGGGCCCTGCTCATCTTCCGACCGTTGCTGCCGCCATGGCCTCGTATTGGGGCGTCGATCCGCTGCAATAGGGGAGCGCCATGATCATTGCCATGGGCTGCGGCGCCTTCGCGCCCAATCGGGGTCGCCATGCTCGTGACCTGCTCAAATTGCGGGACGTCGATGGAGAACGCGGCCCGGCACATCGGACCTGGTCGTGCTGACGGTCGGACTTTCTGCTGCTCTCACTCGGGCCAGCCTGATAGCTTCGCGGGCGCCTCGGGCTGATCCAGTATGTTCGGTCGGCTGGTCCCGCCGCTCCGGTTGCAAGCTCGACAAAGCGTTCCGCGCCAAGCTTTCTTTTCTGGCGACAGCGCAAGACGTGATTTGCTTATTTGCAAGATGATTGCGCTGCCCGGCCGCTTGACAGCGGGAGCGGCTCCTCACCGCAGCCGCACTTTTTGCGGTTCGCGGCGCCGCATGCAGGAGTCATTCCGTCGAAATTCGAAGGTTCGCGCAGTCGCCGTCCGGGGCCTTCTTGGCCCGTTCGGGCTCGTCCGGGAGCCTTGATCTTTGCTACCGCGTCGCACAGCCTTGCTCCAGGTTCGACATGAATTCGGAGGTCACCATGGCTATCGCCGCTCAGAACACGGGTCTCGACAGCAAGGAACTGGTTCGCACGAAGGTCAGGCTGGAGAAGGAGGGCAAGAGCCATATCGCGATCGCCGCTGAAGTCGTTGACGGCTTCGCCCGCAGGATTCCCAGCAGGGCGGTCGCCGTCGGCCTCGCGGTCACGGCCCTGTCGCGCCTGACGGACATGGAGGAAGTCGCGCGGCTTGACGCGCTTGGTCTGGAGTACCTGGAAACCATCGACGCCGCCGCAGGCGCGGCAGTTGCGCCGGAGCTGCCGGAGATCGGCCTCAACGACTACATCAGGATCGGCAAGTCGCTGATGGCCAAGGGCGTCCTGCCTTCGCCCGACGACTTCGAGCCTCGCGAGATCTTCGACCGTGTCCACCGTGCCGAACGCGCGCGGCCCTCGTCCGCCGAGGTGAGCGAGCAAGCGGCTGCGGGCGCTTTCGCGGCCCCGGCGTCCGCAACCATGGGCGAATATTCAAGCCGGCAGCCGACGCGGGAAGGTGAGACCGGCTTCCTGGCGGAGGCGCCGAGCATGGCCCAGACGGCCGGGGCCGCGACGCTTCGCGCCGAGCCCTCGGAGCTCAATCCGGGCCAGGCGGCTTCTTATGCCGCGCAGGCGAGCCACCAGGCGAGCCGGATCCAGCCGATTACGCCAGCCAAGGAGCCCGGCGGCGAGAGCGTGGACGCTCCCGAGCCGCGCGGCGCCCGGGCCGACGCTCGGACGGACACCGGCCACTCCTTCCACCCCGCGCCCGGCTCGGCGGATGCACATGGGCCTGCGCGGACGTTCAGGTCCACCGCGGAGGCCTCCACCGAACTGGGGGCGAAGCCGAAGTCGTTCAGTCTTGTCGCGCCTGGGGCGATTGGCTCTTCGTCGAACAGGCCGCACGCCTCCGCCAATGCGGGCTCCGCCGAGCCGCACGCCTCCGTCTCGCGCGAGGGCGGCGCCCCGCACGGGTCGAAGCCCAAATAGTCAGGCCGTGCAGCAGCAAGTCCTGGTCACGATCGCAAGGCGCAGGACAACTCAACCCGTAACGAGCGGTCACCGAAGGTCACTGATCCGCTCGAGAAGATAGTCGTGGGCGGCGATCGCGTCTCCTGAGCCAAAGCTGACCTTGTCAGGTGCTGCTTCGGGTTCCGCGCGAAGCGCCCCCAGCAAAGCAGTTGATCGGAATGACAGGGCGCCGCCATGCCGAGACCGACCAGAACACCGCAAACAGAGGCATCCTACCTGGAGCAGGGAAGACGGCATTGCCGGAGGGCTATGCTCCTTCATCCGGACGTGGCCGATCCGATCGAGGCGCTTGTCATCAGCGTCGAAAACGACAAAACCGTGCTGGCCGGGGCGACGGTGCGCCGGTACAAGGCGGAAATGCTCGCCCAGCTGGACCAGTTGACGCTCGAGGCCCTGGGCCGGGCCCTCGCGACGGAGCAGCATGCATCGGTGCGCCTGCGACGCGCAGCCGCTGCGCACCGGATCACTGAGGCTCTCGCCGCTCGGCGCGGCAAGCCCGAACCCCGCACCTCTGCGCGCAAGATCTTCGCGACGAAGCAGCAGGCCCGGATCCTATTCCGCGCGCTCGCCAAGGAAGCGATCGAGACGGGGGATCTTCAAATCGTGCTGCTCGGCTTGCTGCTGTTTTTCGTTCCGCGGGTCGCCTGTCGGCCGGTGGAATGGATTGACGCCAAGGTAGAGGGCGACTCTCTCGTCGTGAACTGCGCCAAGAACACCAACGAACGGGCCGGCTTTCCTAGTCGCTCGATCGGGCTCGAGAATTACAGCACCAAGATCAAGGTGGCCGCCGCGGTCCTGGTGAAGCACCTGCCGCGGGTGCTGGCGGCCTGGAAGGACTACAGGGGGTGGCACGGAGCCATCTCCGAGCTGCTGGCCCGGCGCTGCGCAAGTCTCAACCTGCCGCGTTTCAGCCTCTATTCGTTTCGCCACATCGCGATTGGCACCTGGATCAAGGCGGGCCTGGCGCCTTGGCAGATTGCGGCCCTTGCCGGACACGCGTCGCTGAAGACGGCCCGCAAGCATTATGGCACGCGCGGCGCATGGGACCCGGACGAGCCGCTCGCCACGCCAGACCCGGACCGAGCGGCGGCCCTTCGCGACCGGGCTCTGGACCAACGGAACGCAGTTCAGAAAGCCGCGCAAGAGGAAGCCTGGGATTTCGATTGCCCGAGGCCCGCCAACGCAGAGCAGTCGACCTGTCCCACCCCAAACAACGCCGCCTGGGAAAACTACAAAGCCGCCCTACTCGCCAAAGCGGATGCGTTGGTCAGCGGACATAAACTGGTCCGATCGCCCGCTCCGAATCTTGGCTCGGCTTCTGACCCCTCGACCATAAACCCATAGACGTGGCGCAGTGCGACGCAGCCCCGTCAAGCGCGAAGAGCCCCGCCCCGGTTGGGCCGGTCGCTCGCCTCAACTGAATCGTTTCAAGAGCAGCGGCCCAGCGCAACGCGCATTCGCCAAAGGGATACATTCCGGCTCCGATGAGCGCCGACCGCAGCAGCCAAGCCCGACAGCAAACTTTGCCCACTTGAGCCAAGGCCGCCATGACTTCGTTCGAAGCATTCATTTAGGTTCGGCGGGCTGGCCACACGTTCAACAGGCTCCGGCCGAGGTCGGTTCCTAAAATGTTTCTCTCCCGCTTTCGGCGTAGAGCAACCATCAACGAAAGGATGACCGTATTCGCGTGGGGATGACTTGACCCTGGCGTTTCGCCGTGGGATTGTTCGAGTGTGATCAGTCGCAGCTGCGGCGTCCGCCTTCGAGGGCGGCCGCCGCCGGCGTTCGAGCGCCCGCGGCGGCCTGACCACGCCAACATCTTGTAAGGAGATGTCACCATGGCTGAGCACACTGTTAGCGGCTCTTCGCGCCCCGCGGAAGGTCCTTCGCGCCCCGCGGAAGAGCCTTCCGCCGCGCCCGCCCCCCTGCCCTTCTCTATAGCGTGAAACTTCGGCGTCAGGCTTCGGCCTGCCGCGAGGCCGTCGCAAGTCCCGCGCCGCCCGATCGTTGCCGATGTCATCGGCCCGGATCGGCCACGCCCATGGAGAATCCCATGTCCACCCGGTCGCCATGTCGCGGCCAGACCTCCCGTGTCTGGTCCGCAGTCACCTGCCGTCATCATCCGGCTTCCCCCGAGGTGCGGATCATCGGCAGCCCGACCGCCGGCCTCATGGTGGGCGCCGCCCCCTGGTCGCAAGTCAAGGTTCTCCTCGCCTGCCGCGAGTTCCAGCGCCCGGCCATCTATGTGGTCACTGGACGCCTCGACGGGTCCACGCAGCCCGCCGCCTATATCGGGCAGACGGTGAATCCGCGCGATCGCATGGCCGACCACAAGCGCACGCCGCGTCTCGCTCCCGAGAGGCTGTCGGTCATCACGAGCAGGCCTATCCTTTGCGCGGAGGACAATGAGGGCTTGTCGTCCTCGGCGCTGAACGCCCTGGAGAAGGTCCTGCACGACGCGGTGCTGCTGTCCCGCTCGCATGTGATCACCAGCACGCCCCCGAGCGATCGTCAGATTCAGGCGTCGGATGAAGCGGTGGCGCAGCGCTGGGTCGACGACCTGCGCCATCCGTTGATCGACGCCGGGACGCCCATCCTGGAGGCGGGCGTCGCGAACACGCCCAATCGCGATGCATTCACGCTGGCCCCGGTTGCGCCGGCTCCCGCCCGGCCGGTTCGCGTCGGCTGGTCGCAGGACTGGCCGACCGACCTGCTGCGTCGCCGCGAGGCCGCATTTCACGTCCTGGACAAGGATGGCGTCAAGGCGACGGCCGTCCAGTGCGACGGCTGGACCGTCATCCTGGCCGGCTCTCAGGTCCGCAAGGACCCGGCCGGCTTCATTCAGGATGGCCTCGATAGGAAAAGAATCCTGCTGAGAGAGCAAGCCATTCTCCGGCCGGATGAGCGGCGGCCCGAGGTGCTTGATCTCACCGTGCCGATCGCCGTCCCGAGCCTGACGAATGGCGGGCGCCTGATCCTGGGCGACAACTCCCCCAAAAGCGTCTGGCGGCGCCTCGCCTGACCCTCGTTTTCTGCCGAAGCCTCAAGAGTGCGGCGCCCTGCGGCGGCCGTTGGAGACACACCCATGCCGGTCACCCACACCACCAATCCTGATGTCATCCTTCTCGATCCGCGCACGGCCGCCGAGTATCCTTTGGCGGAGGCCGTCGACCTCCGGCTCGAAGCCGTGCCCGAGGTCCGGGGATGGCGGCCTTCGCCGATGGTCGAGGGACTTGAGCGTCCCCTCGGACTGTCCGGCGCGGGCCTCGTCGTGCGGCGCATCCACTTGCATGCGGGCGCGGTCACTGTCGTCGCCGCCCCCGCTGCGATCTGGCGCTGCGACCCGGCCCGCCACAAGCTGCTGAGCCTCAAGAAGGCGGCCGCGGCGGCTGGCGAGCGTGTCATCCTCGTTCCCGACACCGCCGTCCGCCGGCAACCGCAGTTCGCCACCGCGGCGGTGGTCGCCGCCCACCGTGGCGAGGCGCCGTCGATCGAAGACCGCCGCCGCATCGCCGCGGAGATCGAGGCGCGGGGAGGCGTCGCCCCCATGGGCGACCTTGCTGACTTGGTCAGCGAGGCCTTCCATCCCGTCCGGGCCTTGCTCGCCCTGCTGGGCGAGCGGTTCATCGCGGCCGATCTCGGAGAGCCGATCAGTACCGACACGCCCGTGGCGCTTTGGTCTCGTCGGCATCTGCTGAAGTTGTGATCGCCGGACGCGATCTCTCGCACGATCCCCCGCCGATCCTCTCCCGTAATCTAAGGTGCCTTGTCATGACCAAGTCTGAGCGACAAACCGCCGAGGGCTCCAGCGACTTTGAGGCGAGCGTCGTCTCTCTGGACGACGCCGGCGACGATCTCCTCAATCCCAGTCCTGGCGCGAGCCTCACTTCCGTCGCGCTGCTGGCGGACCAAGCGCTCAAGCGGGCCCTCACGAGACGTGAGCGCCGCCTACTGCGTAAGCGCGGCGCGCTGGTCGTTCTCTGCAAGGCGCCGAGCGTGGAGTGGATCAGGCCGATGACCGACGCCTTCCTTCGCCTGGCGCCGGGCGCAAGGGTGGTGTCGGGCGAGAAGAAGCCGCGCTCCTTCGAGGATCCCGACGGGAACGCGCTCTCGCTCATCGATCTGGGGGTCCCGGTCTTCGCGGTGACGCACGATTTCGACCTTCTCTCGCCGGTGCTCGTGCGGGCCGCCGACATGGTTCTGGAGGTCTCGGGACTGTCGGTCGAGATGGTGGCGGCCGCGATCCGCCGCCTGTCCGGCGCGACGCCGGTCGGCCTAACCGCGGGGCACATGGCAGGTCTCGACCTTTTGGACGTCGCCGCGGCCTTGCGAAGCGGCTCCAGGGCGAAAGACTGCGTGGCTCGGCTGGTTCGGGCCAGCCAGGCTGTGGCCCCCGGCGAGCTTGCCGCTCCCCTTCTCACGCAACTCGGCGGATACGGCGAGGCGGGCGACTGGGCGCTCGGACTCGTGGGCGATGTGGAGCGCGGACGGCGGGACGGAATCGGCGTCCCGCTCGGCTCGGCCCTCTTCTTCGGACCGCCTGGGACCGGCAAGACGATGTTGGCGCGCTCGATCGCCGCCACGGCGGGCGTGCCCTTGCTGACCACCAGCGTCGCCGACTGGTTCTCTCAGTCGGCAGGTTTCCTCGACTCGATCATCAAGGAATACACCCGGTTCTTCGACCGTCTGGACAGCTCCGGATTCATCGTCGGTTTTATCGACGAACTGGACGCCTTGCCGAGCCGCGCCAAGCTGTCTCCGCGCGGGGCCGACTTCTGGACCAGCGCCATCACGGGCTTCCTTCTGCGCGTGGATCGGCTGCGCGCCAGGAACCCCGCCGCGGTGCTGCTGGCGGCGACGAATTACATCGATCGCGTCGACCCTGCGCTTCTCCGGCCAGGGCGGTTTGACAGGCGCTTTGAGATCCTGCCCCCGGACGAGGACGGCCGCGCGGACATCTTGCGCCACCATGCAGGTCCCGGCCTGAGTGAGGCAGATGCGCGCGCGGTCGCCCGCGTGACCGACGGCGCCACGGGAGCGGTCCTAGCCGGCCATGTGAGGGGGGCGAAACGCCGGGCGGAAGCCGCAGGCCGACCCATGGTCGTGGCGGACCTTTTGGCCGAAGCGGCGCCGGAGGATCCGCGATCGCCGCAGGAGTTGCGCGCCGTAGCAATTCACGAGGCGGCTCACGCCATCATCGCGTACCGCCTCGGGTACCAGGTGCCGCGAACCAGCATCATGCGTTCCGGCGACGCCGGCGGGATCACGCATCTGGCCGTCGACGTGGCTCTGTCCACCCGGGCGCTTGTCGAACTGCGGGTCATTGCGGCGCTCGCCGGCCGCGCTGCGGACATGGCGCTCGGAAACGGACCGGATGGGGGAGCGGCGTCGGATCTCGCCTACGCCACGCGCGTGCTGGCCATCATGCACGCGTGTTGGGGGCTCGGCGACACCCTCACCGCCCGCGCCAGTCCCGCCGACATCGACCGCCACCTGACGCTCGATCCCACCCTGGCGCGGACGGTGGAGGCCGACCTGGCGCGATTGCTGGGCGAAGCGGTCCGCCTGGTCGAGGCGAACAGGCGGGCGATCCTGGCCCTGGCCGAGATCCTGCTTCAGCGTCGCGTCGCGGTGGCCGCCGACATCACCGCCGTCGCGGACCGGCACTGCCCCTCGTGGCGGGCTGAGGCCCCAGGGGCGAGGCGTCCTCGGTGAGAAATCGTTTCTCGACCAAAACCCGGCTGGCTCTGCTGAAGGCTTTCGGCCACCGGTGTCAGGGCTGCCAGATTGAGCTCCGGCCTGGCGTGGCCTGGGAGGTGGATCACGTCGTTCCGCTTTCGATGGGCGGGGCGGACGCTGTCGACAATCTTCAGATTCTTTGCCGACGCTGCCATGGCGACAAGACCCGAGACGACGTGAGCGAACTCGCCAGGTGCATCCGGATCGAAGCGAGCCACTGGGGAGCGCGGCGCCCCGATAGCCCCCTGCCCTTCGGCCGGCGTTCACCATGGAAGCGCAAACTGACTGGGGAGATCGTGGCCCGACCCCGAGCCCGCGCAAATTGCGCCGATCAACCGACCGAGTGAACCGCAGAATGGAACACGTCCTGGAGCATGGCCTTGTCGAGCGAGAGGTCGGCGAAGACGAACTCCGTGCCCTGGTCGACCCGGATCATCCTGGGGAGACCGACCTGGCGGCCGACGCGTTCGAGCACTTCGACAACGTCGGCAGCCCAGGCCAACGAAACCTGGGGGATGGACTTCGTGCACGACCAGCTCGACACGGGCCGCAAATCCGGGTCCTGACGATCGTCGACACCACTCGCAGGCCGCCCTTGTCAAGCGCATCGAGGAGATCGCCGAGACGCGCGTGCGCTACGGCTACCGCCGCATCCACGTGCTGTTGAGGCGCGAGGGCTGGGTGGTCAACGCCAAGCGGATCTATCGCCTTTACAAGGAGTTGGGCCTGCAGTTGCGCAACAAGGCGCCTAAGCGTCGGGTGCAGGCGAAGCTGCGGGAGGACCGGCTTCCAGCCGTCTTCAGGATGAAAGCGATCTGCGCCTCCGTGAACTTGGACTGCTTCATCGCTCTCTCCGTCGCCGGCCCGGGCTGCAAAACTTGAATTTTCCAGCTTTCGGCAGTCCAGAAAACGGGAAGCAGGTCAGCCGTTGTGGTGGATCCGCCAAGCCTCGAGGATCCGCCGGGCCGTCGGCAAGCCCCGGAACATGTGCGCCGTGTGCATCGAGACGCGCCACTCCCAAGCCCCGATTACAGAAGAAGCTCGTCGCGCATGCGGCCGTTCAGGCGCTCGACGAAGGCGTTCTAAACCGGTTTGCCGGGCGCGATATAATGTCACTAGCCAAATGGGCCCGTAAACCCGCCCAGCGGCGCAGGCGATTCCGGCGCAGGCGATTCCGATGAGGCTCGGCGCCGGCCCGCCCGGCGTCGGACGAGCCGAAAATCTCTTCGGCGGCCGAACATAGGGTCTAGTCTTGCTTGTCCAGCGCTATCGTCAGCGTCTGTGCCACATAAATCTCCTCGGAGATGAGAAGATGACGAGCCCCGAGGTTTGCCGGCCCCGTCGCCTCTGGGGTCCAATCCTGTGAGAATTCGGCCGCCGATGCTTCAAGGGCCTGACCCGTTAGGGACTTTGAAGCGGGATTGCCCCAGGGTGAATGGCCGCCAAGGATCCGCCATGCTCCGAGCCGTTCTCTCCCTGCGATATGTGATGCTCCTGGCCAGCCTCGGCGCGGCCTTCGGGGCGCTCCTGATGTTCTGGGAGGCGATCGTAAAGCTCGGCAGCGGCTTCAACGCCATCGCGTTCAGCCATGACAGCGCCCAGATGCCCATCAGCGCCGTCATGCGCGCCACCGACGCCTTCCTGTTCGGCGTCGTGCTCGTGATCTTCGCCTATGGGATCGCGATCGGGTTCGTGTTCGACCTGCCGCAGGGCGTGCGGGCGCGCCTGCCCCGGTGGATGCGGATCGAGGAGATCGGCGAGCTCAAGCGGGCGCTGATCGAGGTGATCATCGTCTACCTCGCCGTCGACTTCGTCACCGACATCGCGGAAGGCGAAAGCCATGCGTCCTGGGAGAACCTCGTCCTCCCGCTGTGCATCTTCCTGTTGGCCGGAGCGCTCAGCCTGATGAGCCGCTCACATGCGTCCCCGCATCGGCAGGACTGACCTGCCAGCGCCGGCCGCCTCTGCGCCACAGGGCCCGTCCCCCAAGCGCGCACGACCGGAACGAACGAACAAGCGGCAAGTTGACAGCCGGGGGGCGCCCGAGGACGTGACCATGGCTGCCGACCGACACCACTCGCTTGCGCTTCTTGGCCTGCTCGCCTTCGGCCTGTTCGCCGGACCCGCCGCGGCTGAGACCGTGCCATGGACGGCGTCGCTGTCCAGCAAGGATGTCGTCCCCCCAACCAATAGCGCCGGCAAAGGCCAGCTCGACGCCGTCTACGATACCCTCAGCAAAGAGTTCAGGTGGACCCTCACCTATTCGGGATTGAGCGGGCCCGTGACGGGCGTGAACTTCCATGGCCCGGCCGAACAGGGCAAGGAGGGTCCGATCCTGTTCCCGGCGGGGCCCGCGACGGCGAGCCCGATCAAAGGGTCCCTGCAGCTCTCGATTCCCCAGGCCGACGCCCTCAAGCGCGGCGTCTATATCGAGATCCAGACGGCGAAGTTCCCGGGCGGGGAGATCCGCGGCGAACTGAAATAGCCCGGGCGAGCCCGGCCGCCGCGGCGGCTCAGCGGGGCGCCCCGGTCAGCGCATCTTCGCCGCTTCGGGGCGGCGCATGGCAGCGGTGAAGCGATCGAGCTGAGCCAGCACTTCGCCCAGTTGAGCGCCGTGATCCTGCGCCGCGGCCGCGACCCTCGCGGCGGTGTCGGTGGCCTGCCCGACGCACTGATCGGAGCGGGAGATGAGGTCCGCGACGCCCGCGGCCTGCTTTGCGGACCGCTCCACCCCCGATTTCCATTCCAGCGCGAAAGCTGCCTGCCGCTCCGACGTGTCGGCGAGAGCGGCCGCGATGGCGCGCATCTCGGCCGACAGCGCGCCGACGCTGCCGATCGTTTGGCCTGAATCGGCGACGCCGCGCTGGATCGCTCCGATCAGGGTTTCGATGTCGCTGGTCGCCATGGCGGTCTGGCTGGCGAGATGCTTGACCTCTGCGGCGACGACGGCGAAGCCCCGCCCCGCCTCTCCCGCGCGGGCCGCCTCGATGGTCGCGTTCAGGGCCAGCAGGTTGATCTGCGCGGCGACGGCCTGGATGACGCCGACGATGCGGCCGATGCGCGACGAGGCGTCGGTCAGCGCCGCGACCTCGTCCTGAGCGGAGCCGACATGCGCGAGGTTCTGCGCGGCGATCGCGGCGGCGTGGCGGGCGTCCGCGGCCATGGCCTGCACGGCGCCCAGCATGGAGGCGGCGCCG
Organism: Alsobacter sp. SYSU BS001988; assembly: GCF_054796215.1. Lineage (NCBI taxonomy): Bacteria > Pseudomonadati > Pseudomonadota > Alphaproteobacteria > Hyphomicrobiales > Alsobacteraceae > Alsobacter > Alsobacter sp. SYSU BS001988. The sequence goes on from NZ_JBTAMK010000015.1 coordinate 66,277, forward strand.
CCCGCCAGGCCGACCGCGTCCTTGGACGCCGCCGCAGCGGCGGAACGGACCATGGTGGTGGCCACCGCGGCCTCATGGGAGGTGGCGACCAGCGCATCGGTCTCCCCCTGCATGGCCGCCGAGGATTCTGTCAGGTTGCGCAGTGCGGCGCCGATGCCGCATTCGAGCTCGCCGACCGTATCCAGCATGGACTGGCGCCGGGCGGCCTCCACAGCCAGCGTGGCGCCGACCCGGTCGGTGACGTCGACGACCATGCCGTCCCACACGATCTCCCCGCCGCCGCCGCGATGCGGGACCGCCTCCCACCGCAGCCAATGGACGTCGCCGTCGGGGCCCGTATAGCGGGCCTGAAGGGTGGCCGGCGCGAGCGTCGCGGCCGAGTCGCGCAGAACGCGCCGAAACGCCGCCAGGTCGTCGGGGTGGACCAGGCGCATCATCCTGTCCAGATCGCCGGTCATGCGGCCCGGGTCCACCTCCAGCAGCGTCGCCATCGCCGGAGACACATGGCTGAAGCGGACGGACCCCGATGCGCTCTGGGCGAAGCGGAACACGGCCCCGTTCAGCCGTCCGATCACGGCCTGCAGGCGCCGGTCGCTTTCCAGCGCGGCGCGAAGGGCGCGCAGGCGGTCCCGATCCCACAGCAGCAACTCGCCCACCACCAGAACGACCACGCAGTTGGCGAGGCTGGCCACCGCGAGGACCTTCACCAGAGCGGGCGTCCAGCCGGCGGCATGGGTGGGGATGACGGTGATCCCTCCGGCCGTGGCGAGGGCGGCGGCCACGCCGAGCGCGGCCATGTCGGTCCGGTTGAGCGAGCGGACGCGCCAGGCTTCGTGGGCGGACGACAGGACGACGGCGAGCGCGATGCTGACGAGGCCAGGCGCGACGCCGCCCCCGCCGATACCGACCCGGGTCAGGGCCGCGATCGCGCCCGCGATCAGCGCGCCGCGCCACCCGGCCACGGCGCCGGCGAGGATGATCACCGCGTTCCGGGCGTCGAAGATCAGGCCGTCGGCGACGTGAACGGGCTCCAGCATGCTCAAGGAGGCGGCCGCGCCGAAAACCAGACCGATGCCGACCCGACGCAGCTTGTGCTCGGGCGACAGCGCCGCCCCGATCTGCCCGAAGGCGAGAACGCTGAAGATCAGGATGACCGCATTCTGGATGAAAGGCAGGAACAGCTGAGTATCGGTTTGCACAGGACGGCTCTCGGTGACGCGCTACTGTGTCGCGAGGGTCTTAACATGGCTGAAACGAGAGAGTCGGCGCGCCTAATGGGTTCGTTTCGCAACACCGTGCTTGTCTAGGAAAGATTTCTTAGCCCGCGGCTTCGCGGCCGGGTCGTGCTTCCGCGTCCCGCCTCAAGGGGCCAAGGCTCTGGCAGCGAGACCGCCATCCGCGGGGGCGCGGCCCCGTCCGCCCAAGGCGCAAAGACGTCCTACACGGCTTTGGCCTGCTTGGCCGCGGCGCGCGCCGGATCGCCGGATCGCCGGAGACGGGCGCCGTCCCGCGCGCCAGGATGCGGCCGCCCGCTGCCAGAACCGCCGGGCCGCCGAGCCGCCGAGTTTCGCATAGGCGGCCAGGGCGTCGGGATGGCTGACGGATCGATAGGTGGCGATCCAATAGGCTTTGGCCATGGTCCCGGTCGCAAAGGCAAGGGATGCCGCCGGAACGGCTCCTGGCGCGAAACAGGGGGGATGCGATCGCTTCAGGGGCGCAGCAGCTCAGCCGGTCAGCCGGGCCATAGCCCGCCTGTCCGCTTCGGCGCCCCGGATCCCCAGGCCGCGCCGACCAGGCCGGATCCCTGGCTGCTCGTGTCGATCACCGGCGCTCCCCGCAACAGGTCCTGGACCGGCCTGGGCGTCAGCACCATGCGGTCGTCGGGGCCCGTCATCCAGACCAGATCGCCCGGACCGATCACGTGCCGACACGCCATCTCGCGCACGAAGTTCACGGCGGTGCGCAGGGCCGCCCGCGGATTGCGCGCCCGCACGTCGCCCAGCGCGAGGCGGCCCGACGGCGTGTCGGCGACCAGCGGGAAGGTGTTCAACTGCGCCATGACGACCTCGGACGAAAGAGGCCCCCCGCACAGGAGCGCGGGGAGCCTCTGCTGCAGGCTGGAGGGGGCTTCAGACCAAGCGTGAGCGCGTAAACTATGGCGAGTAACTTGATCGTTGTCACCCCGCAGAACTGACATACGCATTCGCACGGATGCGAGAACGCGTCCGGGCTTCTCCCACCTGCAACGTGACGGCTCGTCGCGCTTATTGTTCAGCGCGAGGGAGCCGCCGACGGTGCGAGGTCTGGCGGCTGGGCGCCGCCGCCCGTTCGGGGGAGCCGGAGGTCGTGTTCTGGTGGGACGGCGGCAATGGACGAGTTCGAGACCCGCGCCGGCGCCATCGTGCCGGTGTCCAGGGTCGAGCATGGCGGCGCGCGGCGGGTCGTGCTCGCCGCGACCGATCCTAGCGAAGAGGTCACGTCGGCGGTGCTGCTCTCGGCGGCGCTGGCCCGCAGCATCGGAGCCGCCCTGCTGCGCGCCGCCGACGCGATCGACGGCGTCTCAGGCCGCGGGTGACGCCACAGCCAATGCCGTCGCCGCAGGGCGGCGGCCGGCGTCGCCAGCGCCAGGAGCGGCTGGCCGCAGGTCGCTCCTGGCCAGTCGGCGGAGGCGGGCCGGCCGTCAGGCCAAGCTCCTCATGATCTCCCGGTAGGCCGGTTCGGGGAAGGCTTTGAGGGTCTGCGTCCGCAGGTCGCCCAGCATGCCAAGCTGCAGCATGAAGCGGGCGCCGACGGCGTCGTCCGGCGCCTCATAAACGGCGACGAAGTCGTACTCGCCCAGGGTCAGAAAGAAGGATTTAAAGTCGCCGCCCATCTCGTGCAGCAGCTGCTTCGCCTTGTCGAGGCGGGCGGGCGACTCCTTGACGTTGCGAAGTCCCTGGTCGGTGAATTTGGCCAACATGATATAGGTCGTCATGACACAACCTCTCGGTGGGAACGCCGTCTCCAGCTCGCCGGGACAATGCGCGGGACTTCCCGGACGGCGTTCCACGCTACCACGATCAGCGCGCGTCAGAGGCGCAAGTCGCGTCGGCTCAGATCCGAAAAGAAAAGCCGCCAAGCACGGTCGGCCCGCCGTTCGGCCGCATTGACATTACCGCAGCACAATTGATGCGCGCCGAGATCAACGGCGGCGTTCGACGCGGAACTGCCGCCGCCCTGCCCCCGCGATGGGCTCGGGTCTATGAGCACAGGCGGAACGGGTGTATCCTCTGGCCGCGAGAGGCGTGTCAGGATGCGCTTTGCTCACGCCGTCCAGGCGCCTTAGCACCAGAGGACGCGTGCCATGGCGAAACGCTCGGCGGGCGATCTTGGCTCTTGGAGCCGCAAATTATCCTGGCGCCCAAAGCTGGCCCAAGCGTTGCCAGTGCGAAATATCGGCGTTGTCGATATTCGGATCGCGCTGCGCCGCGGCTTCGACGATTTCTGGGCGAAGCCGAGCCATCTGTTCTTCCTTGGACTGATTTATCCGGCTTTCGGGCTCTTCGTCGGAAACATCGTTCTGGAGTACAGAATCTTTCCGATGCTGTTCCCCTTGGTGGCGGGGCTGGCCCTGGTTGGGCCCTTCGTTGCGCTGGGACTTTATGAGGTGAGCCGTCAACGTGAGCTTGGTCGCGAGCCGACTTGGACCCAGGTCTTGGCCCTGCGGACGCATCCGTCACGGGGCAAGATCTTAGAACTGGGCCTCTTCCTGACCGCCCTCTATTTCGCCTGGCTGGTGGCGGCCATCCTGCTCTTTCGGTGGATCTTTGGGCCGACCATGCCGGCGACGATCCTGGGTTTCGTTCACGACGTGCTGTTCACTCGGCGCGGTTGGGCCCTGATGGTGATCGGCAACGGCGTAGGCTTGCTCTTCGCCGCAGCGGTGTTGCTGGTGAGCGTCGTGTCGTTTCCCTTGCTCCTCGACAGGCGGATCTCCGTCGACGCCGCGATGGCCACGTCGATGCAGGCGGTCTTGGTCAATCCATGGCCCATGACAGCATGGGGCCTTGTGGTCGCCGCCGGGATTTTGGCTGGCGCGCTGACCCTGTTCGTCGGCTTGGCGCTGACCGTGCCCATCCTGGGGCATGCGACGTGGCATCTTTATCGGGCGGTCGTGCCCCCCGTAGGTTGAAAGCGAGACCAGCCATGCCGATCGCGATCGCATTGGTGGTTTTGACTCTCGGCTCGCTGCTTTTCCACGTCGTGAGTCCGTGGTGGTGGACGCCGATCGCCTCCAATTGGCGTTATATCGACGACACCATCACCATCACCTTTTGGATCACTGGCTGTGTGTTCACGGCGGTGGTGCTGTTCATGGCGTATTGCGCCTACCGGTTCCGGCACCGGCCAGGCGTCGTGGCGGTCTACGAACCCGAAAACACCAAACTGGAGCGCTGGCTGGCCATCGGCACAGGCGTGGGAGTCGCCGCCATGCTGGCGCCAGGCCTGTTCGTTTGGTCCCAATTCGTCAACGTGCCGGCGGGAGCGACGGAGGTCGAAATCGTTGGCCAGCAATGGCAATGGGGATTTCGTCTGCCAGGAGCCGACGGCAAGCTCGGCGCATCCGACACGCAGTACGTCAGCGCGGACAATCCACTCGGCCTCAGCCCAAGTGATCCCAATGGCCAGGACGACATCATTCTGGTCGCGGCGGACCTGCATTTGCCAATCGGCAAACCCGTCAAGATCCTGCTCAGAGCCTTGGACGTCGTGCACGACTTTTACGTCCCGGAGTTCAGGGCCAAGATGGACATGATCCCTGGAACGACCACCTATTACTGGATCGTTCCGACGAGGGTCGGCGCATTCGACGTCTTATGCGCGGAGCTGTGCGGCTATGGTCATCCCTATATGCGCGGGCGCGTCGTCGTGGACACCGAAAGCGCCTATCAGGCGTGGTTGAAGGACCAAAAGACCTTCGCCCAGATCTACGGCCCGCCGCACAAGGCGGCTGGGTTGTAAGCGCAAGCCGGCGATGGAGGACTCGCTATGGTCGACGCCTTCCTGGGTGGACAGCCTCCCCCGCGCGCCTCAGAGGTCTGCGACGTTGAGCTCTACCACCCCACAAATTGGCTCACGCGCTACGTATTTTCGCAGGATGCCAAGGTGATCGCAATCCAGTACTCATGCACCGCCCTGGCAATCGGCTTTGTGGCCTTGGTGCTGTCCTGGATGATGCGATTGCAGTTGGGCTTTCCGGGCTATTTTTCGTTCATTGACGGCCCACGATACTATCAATTCATCACCATGCACGGGATGATCATGGTCGTCTATCTGCTGACGGCTCTCTTCTTGGGGGGCTTCGGCAACTATCTCATCCCCCTCATGCTGGGGGCGCGCGACATGGTCTTTCCTTATCTGAATATGCTGAGTTATTGGATTTATCTTCTCGCCGTGCTGGTCTTGGTCTCCACGTTCTTCGTACCGGGTGGACCAACCGGGGCCGGGTGGACCCTCTACCCTCCTCAGGCCATCCTCGCCGGCACGCCGGGTCGCGATTGGGGCATCATTTTGATGCTGGTCTCCCTGATGCTGTTCATCGTGGGCTTCACGATGGGCGGCCTGAACTATGTCGTGACCGTGCTGCAGGGGCGGACGCTGGGCATGACCCTCATGCGCATGCCTCTGAGCGTCTGGGGCATTTTCACCGCCACCGTCATGGCGCTGCTGGCGTTCCCGGCTCTGTTCGTGGGGGCCTTGATGATGCTCCTTGATCGTGTGCTGGGCACGAGCTTCTTCATGCCCTCGATTGTGGAGTTGGGCGAGAAGCTCGCCTACAATGGCGGCAGCCCGATCCTCTTCCAGCACCTGTTTTGGTTCTTTGGGCATCCGGAGGTCTATATCGTCGCGCTCCCGGCCTTCGGCCTGGTGTCCGACCTGATCAGCACCCATGCCCGCCGCAACATCTTCGGCTATCGAATGATGGTCTGGGCCATCGTCGCCATTGGCGCGTTAAGCTTCGTGGTGTGGGCGCACCACATGTATGTGAGCGGAATGAACCCGCAGTTTGGGTTCTTCTTCGCAACGACGACGCTGATCATCGCCATCCCCACCGCGATCAAGGTCTATAATTGGATTTTGACGCTGTGGCGCGGCGACATCCATTTCACCGTTCCGATGCTGTTTGCGCTCGCGTTCATCGTCACCTTCGTGAATGGCGGCCTCACCGGCCTTTTCCTCGGCAACGTCGTCGTCGACGTTCCTTTGTCGGATACGCTCTTCGTGGTGGCGCACTTCCACATGGTCATGGGCGTCGCGCCGATCATGGTCGTGTTCGGCGCCATCTACCACTGGTACCCCAAGGTCACCGGGCGCATGTTCAACGCCCCCCTCGGCCGGGTCCACTTCTGGATCACGTTCGTCGGCGCCTATGCGATCTTCTTCCCGATGCATTACCTCGGCCTGTTGGGAGTGCCCCGGCGTTATTTCGAGTGGGGCGACGCCGCCTTCATTCCGGCGTCCGCCCACACCCTGAACGCCTTCATCAGCGTGGTCGCGCTCGTCGTCGGCGCCGCCCAGCTGGTGTTCCTCGCCAACCTGATCTGGAGCCTGTTCAGGGGCGCTGCGGCGGGACCCAATCCCTGGCGGGCGACGACGCTGGAGTGGCAAACCCCGCAGACGCCGCCGGCGCATGGGAATTGGGGACGGGACCTGCCCATCGTCCACCGTTGGGCCTATGACTACAGCGTGCCCGGGGCGCCGCAAGATTTCATTCCTCAGAACGAGCCGTCGCCTGCGGCTGTCGGCTAGGGAGCCGCCATGGTGGTCGTTTTACTGTTTCTGGTGTGCGCCGCCGCGGTGGCGGGCTGGTGGCTAGCCCACCAAGGGCTGCTGGCGAAGCCTTGGCTGCAGCAGGGCTACGTGGCGTCAGACCACGCCGACGGCGCAACGTCGCCGTGGTCGTCCGCGAAAACGGCGCTGCTGCTGTTCATGGGCGTGGTCGGATCATTGTTCGCGCTGATGATCAGCGCCTACACGATGCGCATGCAGGCGGCCGACTGGCGACCGCTTCCCGTTCCGGCGATGCTGTGGGTCAATACCGGCCAATTGATCCTCGGCAGTCTGGCGCTGCAGTGGACGCGTTCGGCGGCGCGGCGCGGCGATCCGGACGGGGTCAAAGCGGGCCTCGCGGCGGCCTGTGTAACTGCGGCCGCGTTTTTGATTGGTCAGCTGCTTGTCTGGCGGCAACTGAATGCGGCTGGCCATCGCTTCACGATCAACCCGGCTTCGTCGTTCTTCTACCTGCTGCTGGCCACGCACGCCTTGCACCTCGCCGGAGGCCTATTCGTTCTCGGTCGAGCCACCCTGCGCGCCTGGCGAGGGCCATCATTGGTCGAGCTGGAGGAGAGCACGGGTTTGCTGGCCGCCTATTTCACTCTGCTGCTGGCCCTCTGGTTGCTCATCATGGGCCTGCTGACGGGCTGGGCGCAGAGTTTCGCCGTGTTCTGCCAGGGCTTCTTGAGCTAGCGAGGCGATGACCATGATCGACCCCCCGAGAGCCGGATCGCTCACTGTTCCCGCGGGCTGGCGAAACCTCATCGCCGACTGGGCCTCCGATCAACGCGCCTTCAAGGACGTGTCCTGGGGCAAGGCGATGATGTGGATCTTCCTCCTGAGCGACACCTTCATTTTCAGTTGTTTTCTGCTCTCCTACATGACCGTCCGGATGTCGACGACCGTGGCCTGGCCCAATCCCAGCGAGGTTTTCGCCTTGGACATCGCCGGGCGCAAGTTGCCCCTGATCTTGATCGCCATCATGACCTTCATTCTCATCAGCAGCAGCGGGACGATGGCGATGGCGGTCAACCATGGGTACAGGCGAGACAGGAAGAAGACGGCCGCGCTGATGCTGTGCACCGCGGCGTTCGGCGCCGCCTTCGTCGGCATGCAGGCTTTCGAGTGGACGAAGCTGATCCATGAGGGCGTACGGCCCTGGGCCAATCCGTGGGGCGCGCCTCAGTTCGGGTCAAGCTTTTTCATGATCACCGGATTCCATGGGACCCACGTCACCATCGGCGTGATTTTTCTGCTCCTCATCGGGCGGAAAGTCTGGCGCGGCGACTTCGACCAGAACCGGCGCGGGTTCTTCACGAGCCGGACCGGCTCCTACGAAATCGTCGAAGTCACGGGGCTTTACTGGCACTTCGTCGATCTGGTTTGGGTGTTCATCTTCGCCTTGTTCTATTTGTGGTGAGGGCGCCATGACACAGGGGCGATCAGGCCCGATGGCCGAGGGGGCCAGAGCGGATGGCGCGCCAGGAACCCTTGTCGCGCTTCCCGTGGCGCAGCATCACCCGATCCGCCTGTACCTGGTGGTGTGGGGCTGGCTGTTCATCTTGAGCACGGGCTCGTATCTCATCGATTATTTCGGCCTGACGGGCTATCTGCGTTGGTCGCTGATCCTGCTGTTCATGATCGCCAAAGCCGGGCTGATCGTCGCCATCTTCATGCATTTGGCTTGGGAGCGCCTGGCCTTGATCCTTGCGATTCTGCTGCCCCTCGCCGCTGTGCTCATCTTCCTGGCGATGATGACGCTTGAGGCGGACTACACGCATCTGAACCGCGCCATCTTTGTTGGCGCAGGCGGCTAGGCGTCGTTGTCGAACGGCGACCGCGATCGGTCATCGCAGAAGAACGCCAGCGATGGCCCTGGACCCATCGGTCGCGTTCCGGTCCCGTGTGACGGCCGCCACAGCGATCCGAAGGTCCGGCGCGGATCAAGCCGTATAGAGATAGACCATGAAAACCAGAACCACTGCGCCAATCGTCGCAACCTGAACGGCGCGGACGAAAAGTCGATAGGTGTGTTCGTGCTCGTCCAGGTCGGTGTTGGTTTCCGGTGGCTCGGGTCGAATTTCCGGTGTGAGGGACATTTTTCAATACCCCTATCGGATGCACGAGGCCCCCTTGGCGACATTATACACGGCTTCCAGCGCGCTCGCGCATATTGCGCGGGAGCGAGCGATCGACCCCGGCCGGCCCGATCACCGCCAAGCGACGCCCCCTGCGGCGCGCCTGCCGGGGAGTCGTCCCGCACCAATGGCCGTGCGCCCGAGCGAGCCGATTGAAGTCCGGCGCCTGCGACAGGCTGGAGGAGAGCGAGGTTCGGGTGGTCTTGCATCCGCCGAAAACGGGCAAGAGCTGAACCAGATCGTCGGTCGGCACCGGTTGGCCTCGCGTCTGCAAGATCCGCTTCGCGGCTTCGGCCTGCGTCACCCGCAGGGCCAGATCGATCGCCGAAGCAGCGGCCGCCCCGGTGCGGGAGCCCGGGTCATCCGCCTCCGCCCTGCGGATCGCGTCCTCCAGGGCCAGCAGCGTCCGAAAATCGGCGTCCCGTCCGGCGCGTCTTAGGGCGGCGACGATCCCGCAACGGCCTCGAACAGCGCCGTGATTTCGGCGCAGGCCTTGGCGTCAGAGGGGGTGAATTCTACGACGCCGAGCCCGATGGACGACGCGCGCGGATAACTTTTGCGGTTGACCAAAGGGGCGGGGAGATAAGTGAGGCCGGGCTGCGCACGGATGATGGCGGCGGCCCCTTCATTGTCCGCCCCCTGCGCGTCCGCCCGATTCAGGAACGCCAAGGCGTTCAGGCCGGGATTGACGGCGCGGGCCTCCTCGATCGCGTCGGCGGCGCGCTGCAAGGTCCAGACATCGAACGAGCGCGGCCCGAAGGGCAGCAGACAGACATCCGCCAAGGCGAGCGCGCCGCGCTCGCTGGCCTGGTTTCCCCCGCCAAGGTCGATGACGATCCGGTCGTATTTGGGGGCCAGGCGGCGCAGCTCCGTCGCCAGCGCCCGGCCGGTCAGCGACACGCAGGTGTAGCCCGCGCCCTGGGGCAAGGTCTGGTTGCGCATGAGGGTGAAGTCGGTCGCGGTGCCCTGCTCGTCGGCGTCGACGAGCAGCACGTCCGCCCCCTGCAGGGCGGTCATCACCGCCAGGTTGGTGGCCACCGTGGATTTGCCGGTTCCCCCTTTGGCGCCGCCTACGACCGTGATCACCGCCCCGCCCCGTGCTGCCTGCCTGAAGCGTAGCACAGCTTGCGCCTGCAAGGCGGACGATGGAGCGGTTCGCCGCCCCGGCGGCGACCGCCGGCCAGGCGAGCGAGCCGATCGCGCCGCCGGCGACCGCCGCTTCCGACGGGGGATGCTGACGAAACGCGCCGCCGGTGCGCCCGCCGGCGACCGCCCCCTTCACGGCAGGTCGCATCCTGCTAAGCTCTGTTCCCTCTTTGGGAGGGCTGACCACTCTGGACCATGTCGTCCAGGCATGTGGCTTCGACGAGGGCGACCGGCCCAGGTACCTGCCGGATCGGCCGGGCGAGAGGCGGTACCGGACGGAGAGCGTCGTGGGACACGAGCAGGCGCGCAGGGAATTCCTCAAACTGGGCACGACGGGACTGGCCGTGGCGGGCGTCGCCACGGCGGCGAGCGTGGCCCTGACGGCGGAGAAGGCCGCGGCGCAGGCGGTGCCGACCAGCCTGCTGCGGACCGTCCTCGATCGCGGCAAGCTGATCGTGGGCACCGGCAGCACGAATGCGCCCTGGCACTTTGAGAACGAGAAGGGCGAACTCGTCGGCATGGACATCACCATGGGGCGGATCCTGGCCAAGGGTCTGTTCGACGACGCGACCAAGGTCGAGTTCGTGCGGGAAGACCCCGCCCAGCGCATCCCCAACATCACCACCGGCAAGGTCGACATCGTCATCCAGTTCATGACGGTGACGCCGCAGCGGGCCCAGCTCGTGGCCTTCACCCGGCCCTATTACGTCGAGGGCATCGCGCTGCTCACCAGGCCTGACGCCGCCAATAAGAGCTTCGACCAGCTGCTGGCCGGCGGCGCGGCGACGCGCGTCTCGATCCTGCAGAACGTCGATGCGGAAAACTCCGTGCGCCAGGCCCTGCCGCAGGCCCAGGTCATGCAGATCGACACCCAGGCCAACGTCATCCAGGCGCTGGAATCGAAGCGGGCCGATGCGGCGGCGGTGGACCTGTCGACGGTGCGCTGGATGGTGGCCAAGAACCCGACCCGCTACGCCGACAGCGGCAAGAAATGGTTCTCGATGCTCTACGCCGCCGCCCTGCGCCAGGGCGATCCCGACTGGCTGAACTTCGTCAACACGACCTTCAACGTCGCCATGTTCGGCCACCAGAACGAGCTCTACGACGCCGCCTTCAAGGAGTATTTCGGCCTCGACGCCCCCACCCGGACGCCGGGCTTCCCCGCGATCTGACGGAGCCGGCCGGCGCCTCGGCGCGCCGGCCCATCGCGCGCGGCCCATGGGCTATCACCTCAACTTCACGCTGATCTGGCGGCATTTCGACCGGCTGTGGGGCGGCCTCGTGCTCAGCCTCGAACTGGCCGTGGGCGCGATCCTGATCGGCGTCGTCATCGGGCTCGCCCTCGCGGTCGTCCACGTCTCGGGCGGCCGCTGGGTCCGCGCAGCGATCGGGGCTTATGTGGAGTTCATCCGCAACGTGCCGCTGATCCTGCTCGTCTATCTCGTCTTCTATGGGCTGCCCACGGTGGTGGACATCGTCTACAGCCCGACGATCTCCTTCGTCGCCACGCTGGCGCTCTACGCCGGCGCCTATCTGGTGGAGGTGTTCCGCTCGGGCCTGGAGGCGGTGCCGCGCGGGCTCATCGACGCCGGCAAGGCGATCGGCCTCACGCCCTGGCAGCGGCTCGTCCATGTCCGGCTGCCGACGATGCTGCGCATCACGCTGCCGGCCTTGTCCAACACCTTCGTGTCGCTGTTCAAGGACACGTCGGTGGCCTCCGTCATCGCCGTTCCCGAACTGACCTACGGCGCGCAGTGGATCAACTTCAACACGTTTCGGATCGTCGAGGTCTATCTGGTCGTGACCGGCATGTACCTCGTCGCGGGCTACGCCATCCTGCTGCTGCTGCGGCTGGTTGAGCGTCGCTATGCGGTGGGGCGTTGAGATGATCCAGGCGATCGTCTACGCCCTGCCCTTCCTGATGCAGGGGCTCGCCACCACCCTTATCGTGTCGGGGCTGGTGGTCGCGCTGTCGCTCGTCGTGGGTGGCCTGATGGGGCTCGGCCTCGTCTACGGCCCTCCTCCCTTGCGCTGGCTGGTGCGCGGCTTCAGCGACGTCGTGCGTGGCATTCCCATCCTGGTGCTGATCTTCTTCGTTTATTATGGCCTGCCCATCACCGGCGTGAACCTGCCGCCCTTCACGGCGGCCGTCCTCGCCCTGACGGTGTTCAAGGTGGCGCAGGTGATCGAGAATGTGCGCGGGGCCATCGGCTCCATTCCGCGGGGCCAGACCGACGCCGGGAAGGCCATCGGGCTGACCTTCTGGCAGCGGTTTGGATCCGTCATCGCCCCCCAGGCGCTGCGCCGGTTCCTGCCGCCCTGGATCAACGGCGTGACCGACGCCGTGAAGGGGACGGCGCTGGTCTCCCTCCTCGGCGTCACCGACCTGATGCACGCCATGCAGCAGGTGATCGGCCGCACCTATGAGCCGCTACCGCTCTATGTGCTGGGCGCGCTGATCTATTTCCTGATCAACTACACCCTGTCGGCCGCGAGCCGCCGGCTGGAGAAGCGCTACGCCTATGTCCGGGAGTGAGCCAGGGATGACCGTCGAGGACCGCGCGCCTGGGGCGCCCCTGTTGCGGATCACCGGCCTGCACAAATCCTACGGCGGCGCCGAGGTGCTCAAGGGCGTCGACCTGGACGTCGCCCGCGGCGAGGTGGTGACCGTCATCGGCCCTTCGGGAAGCGGCAAGACGACGCTGCTGCGCTGCGTCAATTTTCTCGAGACCTATCAGCAGGGCTCGATCCGCATCGACGACGAGGAGGTCGGCTACCGCGACGCGGCGACCCGCAAGCCCCGCTCGGAGACGGAGCTGGCGCGCATCCGGGCCGAGACCGGGATGGTGTTTCAGTCCTTCAACCTGTTCCCGCACCTCACCGCGGCCGAGAACGTCATGCTGGGCCTGGTCAAGGTGCGCCGCAAGCCCAAGGCCGAGGCCCGCGCCCTCGCCGCTCACTGGTTGGGCCGGGTCGGCCTCGCCGACAAGCTCGACCGGCTGCCCGCCGAGCTCTCGGGCGGACAGCAGCAGCGCGTCGGCATCGCCCGGGCTGTGGCGATGGACCCCAAGATCCTCCTCCTCGACGAGATCACCTCGGCGCTCGATCCCGAGCTGGTCGGCGAGGTGCTCGACGTCGTGCTGCAACTCGCCCGCGAGGGCATGACCATGCTCGTCGTCACCCATGAGATCGCCTTCGCACGCGACGTCAGCCACCGCATCGTGTTCATGGCGGAAGGATTGGTGGCCGACGCCGGCGCGCCGGCGGCGCTGTTTGCGCCCGACCACCCGAACGACAGGCTGCGCGCCTTCCTCGCCCGGTTCGGCGCGCGGCGTTGACAGGCGCGACGGGCCCAGGCCCGCTCAGCCCCAGGCCCCGCGGCGACGGCGGCGTGACGATCGCGGCGCGCGCCGCCATCGCCCGGAGCCGCGATCAGGACAACAGGAGCAGACCATGGCCGATCCCCTTCCCCCGCGCGGGCGCGACATCCGCCGCGAGCTCGGCCTGCGGCCGATCATCAACGTCTCCGGCACCATGACGGCGCTGGGGGCGTCCATCATGGTCCCGGAGGCCATTGCGGCGATGGCCGCCATCGCGCCGGAATTCGTCGAGATCGACCAGCTCCAGCGCCAGGCCAGCCAGGTGGTCGCGCGCCTGACCGGCGCCGAGGCGGGGTTCATCACGGCGAGCTGCGCCAGCGGCATCGCCATGGCGGTGGCGGGGGCGATCACGGGCGACGATCTGCTCGCCGTGGAACGCCTGCCGGACGCGCCGGGGCCGCGCCGCGAGGTGCTGATCCAGGTCGGGCACATGGTCAGCTACGGCGCGCCGGTCGACCAGTCGATCCGGCTGGCCGGGGGCGAGGTGGCGCCCGTCGGCACGGTCAGCGTGGCGCTGCGCTATCACCTGGAGAACGCCATCAGCGAGCGCACCGCGGCGGCGGTCTATGTGGTCTCGCATCACACCGTCCAGTACGGAATGATCGGCCTGGCGGAGTTTTGCGCCGTGTGCCGCGCCCGCGGCGTTCCGGTGATCGTCGACGCGGCCTCCGAATATGATCTGAAAGGCTTCCTGGCGGCGGGCGCCGACGTGGCGATCTATAGCGGCCACAAATTTTTGGGCGGCCCGACGAGCGGCGTCGTCGCCGGCCGCAAGGACCTGGTGCGGGCGGCCTATCTGCAGAACCGCGGCATCGGCCGCGGCATGAAGGTGGGCAAGGAGAGCGTCGCCGGCGTCATGGCGGCGCTCGAGGCCTGGGAGGGGCGCGACCACGCCGGCGTGCGCGCCCGCGAACGGGCGGCGCTGGATCTGTGGGCGGGCGCGCTGGCGCCCCTGCCCGGCGTCGTGGCGGAGCTCGCCCCCGATCCGACCGGCAACCCGCTCGATCGGTTGCGGGTCCAGGTGGCGCCGGAGAGCGGCTTTTCGGCCGCGGGGCTGGCGGCGGCGCTGGCGGCCGGGGATCCGCCGGTGATCGTGCGCGACCACGAGGCCGAGCGCGGGCATGTCCTCCTCGATCCCTGCAACCTGCACGCCGGCGAGGCGGAGATCGTGGCGCGCCGGCTGGTCGAGACGATCCGCGGCTCGAATGCGGGGCGGTTCGAAACCGGAGACCGCAACGCCGGCGTGGCGCGGCTCCTGCGCTGGCCGGATTGAGCGCCGGATCGCCGCCGTCGGCTGCATCTGCGCCACCGCCACTGCAAGAGTCACGGCCTGAAAGCCTTGGCTTGGACGCCGAAAGGGACGAAGACGCACCGCGGCCCCGGGGGAGGTGGCGACCAGCGCTTCCCACGGAACCCGGAAACAGGCCTGGCGCGAGCAGGCCCGCGGCCCCACGGGCCTTGCGACCACGGCCGCTGCCGCGATGGGCGCAAGGTTGCGACGATGCAATAGCAGCCGGACAATACAGCGTTTACCTGCCGCTGCTCGCACGAACACGCTATGGTCGTCCGCCGCCGACGCAAGTTGGATAATTCAGTAGCCCGGCGGCGCTACGCATAAATGTTTATAAATCGGCCTTTATGAGGCGAGGCGGCCTTCGCTTGCGGGAGTAGACCGGCGGCCCTGTCGTCCCCCGCCGCTCCGGCTCGGTGGCCGAGCCCATGGGACCGCGCCTCGGTCCGAAGGTCGATCGCTGCGCCGTGCATCTCGCGCAGGCGGGCCATCTCGGGGCCACATCGGCACGCGACCGGGCGGCGCGGCGCTGTGGTTTATCCTCCGTTTAACCCTCGACGTCCCTCAGCCCCCCGTCCGGTCTAATTTTCAACCCAGCAAAGCGAGGATATCGTGCCGTCGTCAGCCATTTCGCATTAACTGTAGCTCTCGTCGGCGACGCCGAGCCAGAATAGCGGCAGTTCGACACTTCTCCGAAACGGACTCCCACCCGGATCAGGAGGTCTTGATGGTCTCCAAAGCCTTCGGATCGATGGGGCCGTCCCCCTGTCTGTGGCCAGGAGCATGCCTGACGAACGTCGAGGCGGGGCAGGTCGTCTTCGCGCAGGGGGACCACGCTGATGGCGTGTTCCACCTGCGGGTCGGCAAGGTGAAACTCACCACGCTTTCGCAGCAGGGCAAAGAAGCCATCGTCGCCCTTCTCGGCCCCGGCGACTTCTTCGGCGAGGCCTGTCTGGCCGGCCAACGCACCCGGACCACCACCGCCACAGCGATGGTCGCCGCCGCCGTCTCTCACTTCGATCAAGCCGCCGTCCTGCGGCTGGCCCATGACGACGCGGAGTTCGCCAAGACCTTCATCGCGTTTCTGCTCACGCGCAATCTCCGCCTGGAAGCGGATCTGATCGATCAGCTGTTCAATTCGTGCGAGAAGCGCCTGGCGCGCCTGCTGCTGCTTCTCGCCAATTTCGGGACGGACGAAACCCTGCAGCCCAAGCTTCCGAAAATCAGCCAGGAGACGCTGGCGGAGATGATCGGGACGACCCGACCGCGCGTGAACGTCTTGATGAATAAATTCCGGCGTCTCGGCTTGATCGCTTACGACGGAACGATCGAAGTGCGTCCTTCGCTGCTGCAGGCCGTGCTGTCGGATCAGGACGCACCGGCCCGCCGCCCCCCGCGGGCCAACCTTGCAGGCGAAACGGACTTCGGCTTGGGCTAGCGCCAAGGCGTCGCGGTAAGGTCGGCGAATCGCGCCTGCACGCCCACGAGAGCTTTTTGGGGCCGCACCCACCAAAAAAAAGACGCTTGGTGTTTCATTTTGGACAGGCCTGGCCGTCCGGCACGGCGAAAAATGGTCGACCTTCTCAGCTGCGAGGTTCGCCATGACCACCATCAGCGGCAATCTGACGATCGACGAAGCCGTCATCAATCACGGCGCCAACCAGAACGACGTCGACTATGCGACCTGGGCCAGCGCGCATAGCACGCTCGTCGGCCAGCTCGGAACCCACACGCTGGCGACCCAAACCGGCTTTCCCCAGGTGGCTGAACGCGACGACATGATCGATTTCAGCACGGCCAGCGGTCTCGCGCTGTCCATCACCGGCGGGGGCGTCACGGACTTCACCGATCTGGCGGGCCATGCGATCACGCTGACGGCCGATTCGAGCAACCCGAACATCATCCTCGGGGTCGGCTCGGACAATCAGGTCTCCTTCGCCGTCATCCTGGACGTGGTCGACAATGGGGCGACGATCGCCAGCGCCAAGGTGTATGTCGTTCAGTACGAAGCCCTGTACAACAAGGTCGCGGGCCAGATCGACAGTCTCGATACACTGAGCCTCGCTGGCCTGATCTCCCTCGACATCACCACGACGACGTTTGAATCGCATTTCGAGCCTCTGAATTTCGCCGCGATCCCGTCGGGCAGTCCGCAGGAGACGCTGACGGTGCCGACGACCAGCCCCACCGACAATCACAGCATCACGTTCAATGGTCTGGTCTTCCCGACGGGCGCCGTCGCCGATCCGACGAGCGTTGCGATCAATCCTGGGACGAATGACGACCTCAATCCGGACGCGATCGGCTTTGGGGTGAAAGGCGGCCAGGCGTCGCAAATGAACCAGAACGAAGGGTTCTTCGCGCAGGATTCGACCTGGGCGACGACCGGGGCCGAGATCAACGGCCTGCGCTTCGACATCCAGGGCGTGGGCGGCGTCAAGAAGGTGAATGTCGAGTACTGGCTGGTCGACGAAGGGGCGGTGGTGGCTCACGACGTCCAGAGCGTCAACCTACCGTCCGGGAATAACGTCTACGACAATTTCACCATCCAATCAGCGACGAGCTTCGATCAGGTCTATGTCCGTTTCTACTACGATGACAAGATCGACACGTCCGGGGTGCGCATCGAGAATTTCGAGACGCTGGTCACCAGCCAGACGGAGGTCTCCACGACGACGCACGAGGATCTCGGCACGCATGTGATCTTCCAAGACGATGGGCCGACGATCGGCGCGCAAAGCGACAGCCAAGTGGATTTCCATGCGGGGGCGTTCGTCTACACCGCCCTGACCAATGTGTCGCCCGGGGTCGACGGGACGGGGGAAGTCTATCTCACCACTTTGCCCAACGGCTGGACCTATGACGCGAACCCGAACGACCCCACTCCGACCCTCCACAACTCCGCCACCGACAGCACCGGAACCTTCAACATCGCCGTGGACAATGACAGCTACACCTTCACGGTCCTGAAGGATCCCGTGCTCACCTTCCAGCCTCTCGATTTCTCCGCGATCCCGTCCGGGAGCCCTCAGGAGACGCTGACGGTGCCGACGACCAGCCCCACCGACAATCACAGCATCACGTTCAATGGGCTGATCTTCCCGACGGGCGCCGTCGCCGATCCGACGAGCGTTGCGATCAATCCTGGGACGAATGACGACCTCAATCCGGACGCGATCGGCTTTGGGGTGAAAGGCGGCCAGGCGTCGCAACTGAACCAGAACGAAGGGTTTTTCGCGCAGGATTCGACCTGGGCGACGACCGGGGCCGAGATCAACGGCCTGCGCTTCGACATCCAGGGCGTGGGCGGCGTCAAGAAGGTGAATGTCGAGTACTGGCTGGTCGACGAAGGGGCGGTGGTGGCTCACGACGTCGAGAGCGTCAACCTACCGTCGGGCAATAACGTCTACGACAATTTCACGATCCACTCGGACACCAGCTTCGATCAGGTCTATGTCCGCTTCTACTTCGATGACAAGATCGACACATCCGGCGTTCGGATCGAGAATTTCGAAACGCAGGTTCCTAATCCAGTGCCCGACCAGCAGTTCACCTTCGGCGTCAATATGGTCGATGGCGACCTCGACCCCGCGGTGGGAACGAGTTTCAAGGTGAGCGTGGACGGCAATCACGACGGCACGATTTTGCTTTGACGGCGAGGCCGGCCCCTCACGGGGCCGGCCTCCCCGGCCAAAGGTCGGAGCGTTTTCGATCGGTCGTTCGCCTCGTCCTGCGCCCGACCCGATCCCAACCGCCCTGCCCTAGCGCCGTGGGCCCTTTGCGCCAGCAGGCCCGTCCAGGCAGGCGCTTGGCAGGGGGCGTACTGAAGGCGGCGGGGCCGAGTCCGTGCCCAGCGCACCGGCGCGGCGGGTCATTTGAGCCAAATACCCCCGAAATTCTTCGATCGCATTCACCCCTCCTTTCACCAGCGCTGTTAAGCGTTGGGGCGAAGCGGGGGGCCAAACGATGTTTTCCATCATCGAATATGAAGTCAAAGGCGCCGACATCGTCGGGCGGCGGCTGCTGCCGATGGTCGCGCAGAGCCGCGCCGCGGCGCAGATCGAACTGCGCCGCTATCTCAACCTGTTTCGCCGACGCGGGACGCTCGACGGGTCGACCTGGTGGGCGGAGACGGCGACGCAGCGGGTGTATCTGCGCATCGAGCCCGTGTCGGCGCCCGCGGGCGCTCAGGCGCTGGCCGCGTAGCGGCGGATCGGGGCCTTCGCCGACCGGTCTGTCACACGCGAGGCAGCGCAGCCGGTGGTCTGGCGCCGCGAGGCGGAGCGGTCCCGGCTCAGGCCGACGGCCCCTTCGACGCCGGCTTTTTGCGACCGGCGTGCGCCGGCCTGGGCGGAACTGGCCGGTTGGCGAACCACCAATGCGGCCGCCCCTGATAGCGGATATTCACGAAGGCGGCGGACTGCGACAGGCTGGACGAGACGGAGTTCATGGAGGTCGGCACGCCGGCCGCCCTCAGCCGGCGGATGATGTCACGGGTGCCCAGCGGGCCATGCTGGTCCAGCAATGTCCGGACGGCCAGCCGGAGGCCCGGCGACCGGTGTTCCTTGCGGGCGTCGGGCTGCGGCTCTTCGACGGCCTGGATGGCCTCCTCCAGCGCGACATAGATCCGAAAGTCCGCGACGTCGCGCAGCATCCTCTCGCGCAGTTCGTCGCGCAACGCACGCAGCACGGTCAACGGATCTTTCGGTCCCGCCGGCTCTGGGTTCGCGTTCTGAAGCAGCGCTTCGGCATCGCTTTTGTCGTTGGACTGCATCTCTCCGCCCGATCAGTGGAAACTGTTTAGCGAAATCTTACACGGATTTTGCAAACTCCAGAACCGGAACCGCTTCGCAATCCGCAGTGATTGGAAGATGTGCTTAATCTTGAGAATTTTACTCAAATACTTGGAAGAAATGGCGCCCTTGAGCGGCCGCGCTGACGGCAGACTTCTTGCAAGCACGGGTCCGGGACAGCTGATTGTTCCAGAATGAGGCGACGCAGGGGCCCCGATGCCAGAATTTGACATGCCAGAGTTCGACAGGGTGAGCGATGAGGCGCTGATGCTTGGGGTGGTGAAGGCTCTCGCCGAAGCGCACCGGCGCGGCCTCACCGAGGTCAGCGCCGCCGGGAATGCGCCGTCAAAGCCCCTCGAGCGCGCCGACGCCGGGCCGGCGGCCGGTCCCGCGCAGGAGGGCATGTTGCACTGAGCGCGCCGGCGAGCGCTGGATTGAAGAGATGCGGCTGGACAGGGGCTCTGCGGACCGGTCGCCCGAGAGCGGCCATGCGCTCAACCGCTCAGCCCCTTGCCGGCCGCAGCGACACGGCCATGAGGGCGGCGGCTCCTAGTCCTGTTTGGCGCGACGCGGCGGCAGCTGACGCCAGCGGCTGGAGCGGGCGGCGCTCGCCGGCGTGACGCGAGCTTTCGAGGCGTTATCGGCGCCGACGCGCCGGCCGACGAGCCACCAGCACATGCGGCCGCGGTGCCGGATGCTGACGAATTGCGGCGCCTGCGACAGGCTGGAGGACAAGGAGGCGCGCGATCCCGCCGGCCCGCCAAAGGCGGGCATGAGCGCCATCAGCTCGTCGACGGGGACCGGTTCGCCCCGGACCCGAAGGATGCGCTCCACCGCTTGCGCGCGCGTGACCCGCAGGGCGAGAGCGATGGCCGAACCGGCCGGCTCGGCCGCCTCCGCCGTCTTCTCCTTTTCAACCAGGTGTGCTTCGACCCGGTCTGCAGGCCTGGCGCGCTCCAGGCTGCGCATGGTCGACTGCAGGGCCAGCATCGTCCGATAATCGGCGCTCTCGGCCTTGAGGCGCGCATGCAGCTCGCCCCAGTAGGCCCTGAGCGTGTCGAGAGAGGTTTCGCTCATGGCGCACCTCACCGTTTCCACGATTTAGCTTAACATGACGCTGATGAAATCAGCTGACAAAAACCATCGGGGCCGTTGCGGGGGAAATCAGGACGTCGGCGCACGGAGAAGCCCGCCAGACTGGTCGACTGGCGGGCTTCTCGTAATACGCACGGTCTCTACTCTCGAGGCCGAGAGATTTAGCTTAAATCCGCTCAAGGGGCCGTTACGTTGCTCCAGGCGGCGCGGTCGGCGACCGCGCCGCCAGCGGCCCGGTGTGGGGCGGCGTTCCGCTCCGCTCAGCCTGAGTGAATGGCGTCCGGGTCAAGACCCGCATCGGTCATGGCGGCTGCGCCGCCCGGGCCGAAGCGTCGTCCGGACCTGGCCCTGCGCCGCGCCGGCGTCGAGCTCTGCCGCGAATTCGTACGACGCTTACCTTGAAGTCACCGCGCCCTGGCCTCTCGTCGCCAGAACGGAAAAAAGCACGACAGGCTTCGCTCAAGCCGCCTCGGATCGGCGCTCAGGCGAGCCCGCGTCGGGGATCGGCGGGATCGCCCAGGCCGCAAAGCGTTGCCGAAACTCCGCCTCGCTCAACAGCTCCACGCTGTCCATGTCGTCGAAACTGGCGCGGGTCCATGGCAAGTGCTTGCCCGCCAACACAAAGGGGCGGCCAGCGACGACGACGGCCGGCCGTTCAAGCCAGCTCATGAAGCAGGCGTCCACAGCGTCTGTCCCCCAGCGTTTGGCGCACTGACGGCAACCCATAGGCCCATCCGATTAAAGGTTCTCCGTCGACCGATTAAGCTAAATGCGGCGTAGACGTTCTTCAATGAGGCCGATCGACGTAGTCCTCGGCGCACGCCGCCGCGCTTTGGCGCTAAGCGGGGCCGATTTCGGCAGCTCGACCTCCCTTGGGGTGCCCCGATTTGGGCTCGACCGGGGGCGGAGCGGTGGTCAGGACCGAGGCGCTGCTCTGCGCGCGGGTCGCCTGACGTTGCGCTCGCGCTCTGCCACCCCCGGCCTTTGTGGTCCACCACTTCCGCAATCGCCTGCGGGTCCAAGGGCCGAAACGTCGCGTGTCCTGCAGTGATCGGCTGGCGTCAGCGGTGATGGGCTAGGCGACGCGCTGGTCCTGACCGGAAAGGACAGGGCGTCCAGAGTCAGGGCGGTGCTCAGGCTCCGGCGCGCGGCCGACCAGGCCTAAACGCATCGTGAGGCTAACCGCCTCCTCGCAGGCCTCGATCGCCTCTGAACCGCGGCGCAGGATCGCAGCCGTCACCCGTCCGCCAGGCTGTCGGGATCGCACATCCAAGTCCACCAACTTAACCCATGTCGACATCACCTGATACGCACAGGCATAGGCGGGATGCTGCTTTGCAAGGTCGCCGGCCGTGTCGACGAAATGGTCGGCGATGAGGTCCCGCATCTCCGCCTCCAAACCACGGATCTCCGCGGTGATCTGAGCCGGGTCCATCGGGCCTCCGGGAGACAAGGCCGCCTGGGCTGCTCTCAAGCCCTGGGCAATGTCGTGCGCCGAAATCTTTTGATCAGCCAAGTGCTCATCCAAAGTCCGGTAAAGCATTTCGAGGTCTCGTAAACACGCGGCGATCACGCGGGAGTGCAACCAGTTCACGATCCAGCTCCGGAGTCCCATCGCGTCTGATCCTTTATCTCGGCCGCCGCTCGGCATGAGTCTGTCAAGCGTGTTACGGAAAACGGTTCGGATCTCGGTGACCACCAGTCCGCGAAGTCGATCCAGCGTACTGCCAAACATACCAGGCGGATGATCGAATGCCACCAGGGTAATTACGGACTAATCCGAATTTTAGTTAAGGAGGCCCGCCTCCCACATAAATGCTGAAACGAACGCTTCGCTCAGATCACGGGCTGAGCGCGCGCAACTAGCCCTGGCATCGTGACGTCCTTAGCTAGCATGGGCGAGCCCAAGCAGGATGAGAAGTTGAATGACGCGGCGCAGAACGCAGCTGCGTTGAACAGCGCTAAGCTTCAGACCGTATTTCGGCACCTACAAATGCTCGTCGCCCGAGCATTCCCGGGCATGGGGCACGAAAGGTTCCCAAGACCTTTCTAGAGCCGGCCTCAGATCTCGACAGCCCTGGCGGGCCGAGTTCGGGCTGTCGCGCCAAGCCGTCGGGCGCCTGCAGCGCCGTAGGCCGCGCAGGCGTGGCGCGCCGGCGACAGCCAGCCTCCTCTCAATGCTCCTTAATGGGCTTAATGGGCTTAATGGGCACGATCGCTGCCACCCGGCGGGGCCCTGCCATGACGGACACTCCGTTGTCGCCCAATGTTGATGGCAGGTCACGCGTCGCTATTCGGCCCTGGCCTCAGTCTTACAGCTGTCCATGCCGGACACAGCCGGCGCATTTCGACTTCAGCCATCCCTGCGAACGTCCTGACCGATAAGGGCTGTCGCAGGCGCTTGCTGATGATGCCCTCAAGGCCGCGCCAGCAATGGCATAACAGCGCGTCATTGTCCTCATCGGTCGCATCCACAACGCAACGCCGTCGACCGGGCCGGCCTCTAAAGCCAAAGCAGCTCGGCTCGGCGTTCCTCCAGCGGCATAACCAGAATCTGTTCTGGTTGTGGTCCTGTTTGGACCGGGCTGCGAACTCGTTCGGGGTGAGGCCGCCGAGGCTCGTGTGAGGTCGGTGTGAACCGCGCCGGGTTTGTCGGAGGCTCCAACTCCTGAGAAGGTGGAGCTATGACGAGCAAGACGATGAACAAGTTCTCGCCTGAGGTGCGGTCCCGCGCGGTGCGGATGGTGCTGGACCACGAGGGCGAGCATCCGTCCCGCTGGGCCGCGATCTTGTCGGTTTCGGGCAAGATCGGCTGCACGGCGCAGACGCTGAACGAATGGGTCAAGAAGGCCGAGGTCGACAGTGGCCGTAAGCCCGGCCTGACCACGGACATGGCGGCCAAGCTCAAGACGCTAGAGCGCGAGAACCGGGAGCTTCGACAGGCCAACGAGATCCTGCGCAAGGCATCGGCGTATTTTGCCCAGGCGGAGCTCGACCGCCCGTTCAAACGATGATCGCGTTCATCGACGATCACCGTGAAGCCTATGGGGTCGAGCCGATCTGCAAGGCGCTGCCGATCGCCCCGTCAACTTACCATGCCCATCTCTCGCGGCGTGCCGATCCGACCAAACTCTCGATCAGGGCGAGGCGCGATGCCGACCTGTTGCCGGAGATCCAGCGGGTTCTTTGACGAGAACTTCGAGGTGTACGGCGTCCGCAAGGTCTGGCGGCAGATGAAGCGAGAAGGGCTCCAGCTCGCTCGCTGCACCGTGGCGCGCCTGATGAGAAGCGCGGGTCTGCACGGTGTTGTCCGCGGTAAGCCCATGCGCACCACCGTGGCCGACAAGGCGGCGCCGTGCCCGCTCGATCATGTGAACCGGGTTTTCCGTGCGCCGGGGCCTAACATGCTTTGGCTCTCGGACTTCACGTATGTCAGCACCTGGTCGGGCTTCGTCTATGTCGCCTTCGTCATCGACGCCTATGCCCGTCGCATCGTCGGCTGGCGCGTATCGCGGACCGCACACGCCAGCTTCGTGCTCGACGCGCTGGAGCAGGCCCTGCATGAGCGACGCCCCGTCCATCGCGGCGGCCTTGTGCACCATTCCGACCGGGGTTCTCAATACATCAGCATTCGATACACCGAGCGCCTCGCCGAGGCCGGTATCGAGCCCTCCGTCGGCAGCGTCGGCGACTCTTACGACAACGCTCTCGCCGAGACGATCAACGGCCTCTACAAGGCCGAGCTCATCCACCGACGCGGGCCGTGGCGAAGCTTCGAGGCCGTCGAGTTCGCCACGCTGACCTGGGTCGACTGGTTCAACAATCGCCGGCTGCTGGAGCCTATCGGCAACATCCCGCCGGCCGAGGCCGAGGTACGCTACTACGCCATGCTGGACGAGCCAGCCATGGCGGCCTGACTCAAACGACATGGCCTCCGGGAAACCCGGAGCGGTTCAGTGTTGTAGTCAATCGGCCAAGCTTCGGAAGCGATCGTGCGTGCCCGCAGCTTCGGTTCATAACGGGCGAAGTCCTCTGCGCTCCGTTCATGAAGGTTGACCAACCGTATGAACGTGGCGACACATTGATAAGCGGACGATTGCGCCCGATCGTTGGCGGCAAAGCCATACGCCTGACGAACAAAACTATCGGTAGATGTTGGCGAAACGCCGTGTCCTTCTTGGACGCCCGCTGGGTCAGCTGCCAAGGGGCGCGATATTCGCCGTCTGAGGACCCGAGCTGGTGGGCCGCCCTTGCGTAAACCACTAAGGCCTTTTCGGCCAGCGACCAGTCAACGCCAACAAGGTTTCGACACTCCGTGCAGTCTCGGATGCAAGACTTGATCAGTTTAGACGCACCTAATCGCTCATCCAACTGGCAATGCCCATGTGAATCACTCTTGATGCGGAACGTGGTGTTTCAGCTGGCTGCCGACGTCACCTTTTTCGATTCGTGCCAGCATCTGGCATAAGGGTCCGGCTCGCGCCTATTAGGAACAGCACTGAGCACGCGATAGTCGTCGAGTTCGGAGTCGCGCTAGGAAGCGGATGAGCCCTCGCGCAGCCGGCAAGTTCCCCGCCTTCGCGGCTGGTTCCAGGACCGGCTCTCCAATTGCCCCGCCGCGGCCCAGCCAAGGGCTTCGGCGAAGGCCTGACCCGCCGATGAGGACGAACTCATGTTCCCGGAAGCGGCCATATGCGGTAAGAAGTGGGGAGCTAGCGGATGTTCGGCGACCCCGCAGATTGTATGCGAGGTTCAACCTCTCGAATGATGATCTCTAGATCACATTTTGGTTTTTGGGGAAGATTGGTCACTATGAGCTATCCAGTCGTTACAATTCTAATTGGCGTCGCTTCCGCGTACTTGGTAGCAATCCTTATCGCAACTATGCTCTCACGGACTAACTTTCCACTTGCCAAAGGCGAAGGTCGAATTGGCTGCATTGATGGGCTGCGCGGGTATTTGGCAATATCGGTACTTGCCCACCACTTCATTATTTGGATGCAGACCACGCGCCTTGGCGGCACCTGGACCCCGCCAACAATTTTCTTCTTCAATCAGTTGGGAACCGCCGGTGTTGCCTTGTTTTTTATGACAACCGGTTTTGTTTTTTATCCGCGAGTACTCGTTGGTTTCAAGAGATGTTCGTGGGTCGCGATCTACACAACTCGTCTATTTCGCATCGTGCCGCTCATTATAGTTTCCGTATTCATTATCACCGCGGTCATTGCAATGCGAACCGGACGCGGTCCCGACAGCAGCTTTCCCGTGGCAGCTGCAAAGTGGATATCGACCTGGGGCGAGCCACCACTACTTCATTACCCGGATAGTGGACGCCTCAACGCCTATGTGCTTTGGTCACTCTGGTACGAGTGGTTGTTTTATCTATTCGTGCTTCCCGTGTGTGCATTAGCGATGGACCTGATGCGCGGCAGGCTTCCAAGCTGGGTGTTGCCCGTCGCGTTACTAACAATGGCGCTCGCCGCGCGTGTGGTGCAACTGCCCATCTCGATGACACGCTACTTGCCGTTGTTTGCGATCGGCATGCTTGCCTACGAGTGCCAGCGTCGAGAACGAATTGTACGTGTCCTACGAACACCTAGAATTGCAATTGCTGCTGCTTGCGCACTTGGGATCGGCATGGTTGCTGCTCCGACGCCATACGAATATGCTGCACCGTTTTTCGGTTTCTTCTTCGTCTGCGTAGCGTGCGGCAACAGTATGGGTGGACTACTTAGGACCAAGGGCGCCCTTGTGTTGGGTGAGTGCTCCTACGGTATATATCTGTTGCACGGTATCATCCTAAGCGTATTGTTCGTAGACGCTGCGGTGGTAATCGCGCCATTCACGACTGAGCAATTGCCCATGGTACTTCCGTTGGCTGTGATTCCGATTACGCTGATAACGGCCCTCACTTACATCCTTGTCGAACGTCCCGCAATCCGCGCTGGTGGCGTTTTGGCGAAACGCTGGACCGGTCGCCGACTACGATCCGATGCTGCCGAGTTAGAGGTAGCACCCTGAAGATTCAGTTCTCGTTCCCATTTTTAGGTTCCTTAGCCCTGGCTCATCAAGTCGCATGGAAACGAACTGACCTCAGGGTTGCTAACGGTCGAACAGCCTCAACTCGAAATTCGGACAGGCACGCCGCGCAGGCAACCGAGCTCGGCCGCGAATTGTGATGACGATCCCTTGAAGTCATCTTGTCCCCCAGAACGGAAACGTCAGACAGGCTCCGCTCAGGCCGGCTTGGATCGGCCCACATGCAAGCTCGATAAGCCGCGGTCAAACCGTAAGCGTTTGAGCAATCCTTTAGATTTATGTAATTCTGCGTATGGCTTACATCTGATCAAAAATCGGGTTGCACCGACCTTAAATGGAATTATCCTACACGTGTGGTGCGGGGTAGGACCGGCATCGGCCCATTGCTTAGGCTAGAGATCGCCAGCGAAACACGAGGCAGAATTTTGCGTAAATTGCTCATACTCGGAACGCGAGGAGTTCCAGCTCAACACGGCGGCTTTGAAACGTTTGCTGAGCAACTTTCCTTGTACCTCATTAAGTACGGCTGGGATGTGGTGGTCTACTGCCAGGATGACCGCAGTATATTTAGCGAGCGTGTCGAAAGATGGAATGGGGTTACTAGGCATGTATTCGGATCACCTCTAAGGGGGTCAATCGGCTCAGTCCTGTTTGACTTTCGATGCATGAGAGATGCACGTACTCGCGACGGCTACATCTTGGTCCTCGGATATAACACGGGCATCTTTTCGGCTTTGGCGAAGCTTCTCGGTTCGAGAATGGCCATAAATATGGACGGGATCGAGTGGAAGCGCTCCAAGTGGTCTGCACCTGTCAGAGCCTGGTTCTGGGCCAATGAGCGGCTCGCTGCTTGGGCTGGAACAGTGCTCATTGCCGATCACCCCTCGATAGCTCGGCACCTCGAACGCCGGGTTAGCAAGAGAAAGATCGTGACAATTCCATATGGTGCTCCAAGGATTACGTGGGCGCCTACCAAGCCCCTGGAGAATTTAGGACTGGAATCTCGAAAGTTCTCGATCTCGATTTGCAGAATAGAACCTGAGAACAGCGTCCTTGACGTAGTTCGAGCGTTTTCGGCTAAGGAACGAGGATCAAAGCTAGTCGTTCTTGGGTCACTTTCGGAAGCCAACCCCTATCACCAAGCGGTGAGAGCCGCTGCGAGTGAAGAGGTTCTATTTCCCGGGGCCATTTACGAGAAAGAGACTTTGGCGTCCCTGCGGCACCACTGTCTTCTTTACTGTCATGGGCATACGGTTGGCGGCACAAACCCCTCCCTCGTTGAAGCGCTTGGCGCAGGATGCGCCGTTCTTGCGCAGGACAACGAATTCAATCGTTGGACCGCAGGAACTGGTCAGTTTTATTTCCAGAGCGAAGAGAGCTGTTGTAGTCACTTTTCTGACCTATTGAACGACAGCAAGCGATTGGAATTGGCGCGAGCTCAAGCGGTATCTCGCCACGCTCGTGACTTCCAGATGGAACGCATAATGGAGGAGTATAAGACGCTGATTACAACCGCTTACCCGGCGCAATTTGGGGATCAGGAGGTCACGTCTGATCTCGCAGTCCGGAGCTAACTGCCAACTCTGGCGAAATGCTTGGTACCTGCATTAGCCCAGATCCAATGGGCGAAGGTGTCCGAACATCAGCAACATGTTGGTCCCGCGGAGCCTCTCTCGCTGCAGTTCGCACCTTGAATCAATCGTGAACGTGGCCCGTGACCCACGCTGTCAATCGCGAGCCGTGAGCAGATATCGTAGGAATGCGCCCCATTAACAAGGGTAGGCCTGCTAAATGGGACAGCTATGTAGCCATTTGAGACGGCCCCGCCGGCCAGAAAAGCAACATAGGGTACAGCAAAGTGAGTCCCTTGTACCCCTGCACCGAATAGCCAAGCACTAGCCCTGGGCGACAACGATTGGTTTAGGCGCATACTGGGTTCAGGGGACTCCGCCTCAAAATCCTCATCGTGAACGCTGTACTACGCTGGCAGTAGGATCATGCGACTCTGACTATTGAATTCCAAAGCTCGACCCGTTAAAATGTCTGAATGTCAAGATCGATGGCTACCCCACTAGTGCTTACCCCCACGCGTCATGACGATGATCGCGGCTGGTTCAGCGAAACTTATCGAAAAGACCGTTGGGCCGAGGCAGGGATCACGGCCAACTTTTTACAGGAGAATCAGTCATTCTCGGTGCATCGGGGCACGGTCCGGGGGCTACACTTTCAGCTGGCACCATTCGCGCAGGCTAAGCTGGTGCGTGTTCTTCTGGGCAGCATTTTCGACGTGGTGGTCGACCTGAGGCGTTCTTCGCCCGGCTACGGCCAGCATCAAGCCTTTCGACTCGATTCCGCGAAGGGTGAGCAGCTCTTTGTGCCGGCAGGGTTTGCGCATGGGTTCTGCACCCTTGAGCCAGATACAATGGTATCTTACAAGGTCGACGCCTATTACAGCGGCGAGCACGACCGCAATCTGCTGTGGAATGATCCGGCGCTAGGCATCGCTTGGCCGGTCGAAGCCGGAATGGCAATACTCTCCGATAAGGACAAGTCAGCACCGGCCTTGCGGGCGCTCAGCGTAGTCTTCGAATGATCCTGATCCATCAATGCTGATATTTTCTTCAGGGAAGAAGGGCAAGAAGCAATAGATTCCACACAATGTGAGCAGTTTAAAAATGGACCTTCAGCGACTATGATAAATTAGGAGCTCCTGTCCTGCCCCCGCGGCCCCAAAGGGGCAAGACGGGAGTACGGCAAATTATTCGGCTAAGCTTCTCAATGCCTGCCCGTACCTTGTTTTTCCAAATAGGTTTGCCCTGACAAGCAACTGCTCCCGATTGATGAACCCATTCACATACGCGATTTCCTCCAGCGCCGCGATCTGCATGCCCTGGCGTTGCTGGATGGTGCGGACGAATTCGCTTGCCTCTAACAGGCTGTCGTGGGTACCAGTGTCGAGCCAGGCGTAGCCGCGCGACATCAGCTCCACGTGTAGATCGCCGCGTTCCAGATAGGCGCGGTTTACATCGGTGATCTCCAATTCTCCGCGTGGAGAGGGCTTCACCGCCGCCGCTATTTCAAGCACGTCGTTGTCATAGAAATAGAGCCCCGTTACGGCCCAGGGTGACTCCGGCGAAGAAGGCTTTTCGACGATTTTGGTCGCCCGGCCGCACTTGTCCAGGCTGACGACGCCGTAACGCTCGGGATCGGTGACGTGATAGCCGAAAATGGTCGCCCCGGTCTCCCGCGCCCCGGCGCTGTGCAGCAGCTCGATCAGGCCCGCGCCGTAGAAGATGTTATCGCCCAGGACCAGCGCCACGCGATCGTCCCCGACGAAATCGCGGCCGATGACGAAGGCCTGCGCCAGCCCCTCCGGTCGCGGCTGCACGGCGTAAGCGAAGGATACGCCAAACTGCTCGCCCGTGCCGAACAGCAGGCGGTAATTGTCGACATACTCCGGGGACGAGATAATCAGGATCTCGCGGATCCCGGCCATCATCAGCACCGAGACCG
Organism: Alsobacter sp. SYSU BS001988; assembly: GCF_054796215.1. NCBI lineage: Bacteria > Pseudomonadati > Pseudomonadota > Alphaproteobacteria > Hyphomicrobiales > Alsobacteraceae > Alsobacter > Alsobacter sp. SYSU BS001988. The sequence continues at coordinate 96,485 of NZ_JBTAMK010000015.1, forward strand.
GATAGTAGATCATTGGCTTGTCATAGATCGGCAGCAGCTGCTTGTTGATGGCCAGCGTCGCCGGATGCAGCCGGGTGCCGGATCCGCCCGCCAGAACGATGCCCTTCATGTCGTGCCTCGCTTCGATGTCGTCACGCCCGTGCGGGCCCGATGAGTTCGTCCAGCACGTCGCCCAGGGCCTCGCGCCAGGGCCGGGTCCGGACGCCGTACTCCGCTTCGATCCGCGCCGTCGACAGCCGTGAATTGCGCGGCCGCCGCGCCGGCGTGGGGAAGCAGGCCGTGGCGATGCCCTCGACCGGCGCGCTGGGGCCGCCGCGGCGCGCCGACAGTGCCATAATCTCGGCCGCGAAGCCGCGCCAGGTCACCTCGCCCGCGTTGGCGAAATGGAACGTGCCGACCGGCGCCGCCGGGTCCTGAGCCAGCCGCAGCGCGATCGTCGCCAGCGCCGCCGCGAGGTCGGCCGCGACGGTCGGCGTCCCAATCTGGTCGTCGACGACGCGCAGTGTAGGCCGCTCGACGGCCAGCCGCAGCATGGTCCTGACGAAATTCGCCCGGTGCGGGCTCACCACCCAGGATGTCCGCACGATGGCGTGCCGCGGATGGGCGGTGCGCACCGCCTGCTCGCCGCCTTCCTTGCTGGCCCCATAGACGCCAAGCGGCGCCACCGGATCGCCCACCTCATAGGGACGGCCGGCCGCGCCGTCGAAGACATAGTCCGTCGAGACATGCACCAGCGGCGCCCCGGCCCGCGCCGCGACGGCGGCCAGCAGGGCGGGGGCGAGGGCGTTGATCCGCCAGGCGGCGCCGACCTCTTGCTCAGCCCTGTCGACCGCCGTATACGCGGCCGCGTTGACGACGGCCGCGTAGCCTCCCCGTGCGATCGCGCGCTCGACGGAAGCCTCGTCCGTAATGTCGAGGGCGTCACGGCCCGGCGCGTGCAGGCTGACACCCTCCGGCCAGCCGCAGCGCTGCAGCTCAAGGCCGACCTGTCCGCCGCCGCCCAGGATGAGGATGCGCATCGGATCAGCCTCGGGCGGCCGCGAGGCCAAGTCGCTGGCCCTGATAGACGCCGTCGCGGACGGGACCCCACCAGCCGGCATTGTCGAGATACCAGCCCACCGTCTCGGCGAGCGCCTCTTCGAAGCTCTTCTGTGGCGTCCAGCCCGTCTCGCGCTCCACCTTTGTCGCGTCGATGGCGTAGCGCCGGTCATGCCCCGGCCGGTCAGTCACAAAAGTGACCAGCCGCTCATGCGGCGCAGCCTGCGGCCGCAACCGGTCGAAGGCGGCGCACACCGCCTTCACCACCTGCATGTTGGTGCGCTCCGAGCGCGCCCCGACCAAATAGGTGTGGCCGACGCGGCCGCGCTCCAGGATGGCGCAGAGCGCCCGGGCGTGATCCTCGACATGGATCCAGTCGCGCACATTCATCCCGTCGCCATAGACCGGCAGCGGTTTACCCTCCAGCGCGTTAAGGATCATTAGCGGGATCAGCTTTTCCGGGAATTGCCGCGGGCCATAATTGTTGGAGCAGTTGGAGATGAGCACCGGCAGCCCATAGGTCTCGCCCCAGGCGCGGGCCAGGTGGTCGGACGCCGCCTTGGAGGCAGAATAGGGCGAGCGCGGATCGTAGCGGCTCTCCTCGGTGAAGAACCCCTCCGGACCGAGCGAGCCATAGACCTCGTCTGTCGATACATGCAGGAAGCGGAAGGCATCCTTTTCGGCCGCGGGCAGCTTGTCCCAGTGGCCGCGCGCCGCCTCCAGCATCGCCTGCGTGCCCATCACATTGGTGCGCACGAAGGCACCCGGGCTGGTGATCGACCGGTCGACATGGCTCTCGGCGGCCAAATGCATAACGGCCTGAGGTCGGAACTCCGACAGCAGCGCGCGCATCCGCGGCCCGTCGCAGATGTCGGCCTCCACCAGGCGGTGGCGCGGATCGCCGGCCAGCGGCGCCAGCGACAGCGGGTTGGCCGCATACGTCATGGCGTCGATGTTGAGCACCTCGTGCCCGAGCGCCTTTACCAAATGAAGCACGAGTGCGGCGCCGATGAAGCCGCAACCGCCGGTGACTAGAATTCGCATCTTACCCGCCTATTTCTCCAACGTCTAAATGTCGCCGACGCTGCTCAGGACATACCAATCCGCAAAGCGCCTCACATCCATCTCGCGAGATCAACCTGACTTTCATAACGATCGCCCCCAGATCGGCCACGAGCGGGACTTTGACCAGCACAACCGACTTTGAGAAAGCTACACCGACCCGCGCTGAATGTACATCTCGGAATTGAAGCTCACCACGAACGCAAACGGAAAGTCCGGCAGATTAGGCGCGAACGGCAGCGACATTCTCCCCGATCATGCTCGAACAAACCAGCGCAACTTGATACGAAACCAACACCAGCTCTACAAGACACGGACGCCCTCGCGAAATCATCAATGCCGCACACGGAAAGGATGGCCGTGCGTAGTGACGTGACTGTGGCTTAAGTCCGAACTCTCCCTTGCCGTGGACGCAAACTGCATGCTAATCGACTCCGCAAAGTCTGGATCCGCTACACGCAACGGGAAGCAGGAGCCCAGGGTGTATGGGTCACCCCAGGTCAAACACCCTTTGCCCACAACATATCATCAAAGTAAGGCTAATTGGCTTATGCGCATCCTTTGTGTCCACCAAGGATTTGAATTGTATGGGTCTGACCGGACCTTTATTCAAGCCGTCACCTGGCTGCGGTCGGAATACCCTTTCTCAACTATTGATGTGGTGCTTCCGCAACAAGGCTCGATAGTTGCCCATCTAGTGCCACTTGCATCCCAAATAATTTTCGAAAAACTCTTCGTGCTTAGAAAAGCTGAACTACTGAAAATGATTTTTTCTGGTCTCGTTCGGTATCCTATTCGCGTCATGCAGGCTTGGTACCGGGCAAAAGAATACGATTTGATCTATATCAACACTTCGGTTGTGGTCGATTATATTGCTGCCACCCGCTTCATATCGCGGAGCAGCTTGGTACACATACACGAGATTCCAAGCGTAATGACCGGTCCGATATTGAGAGCGCTGATATCGTTCTCAGGCGCCGCGGTCTTATTCAATTCTAACTCCACACGTAACTCTTTTGCGCTCCCCAGCAACAAGAGAATTCATGTTGCCCTGAACGGCGTCGCAATTTGTCCCCCGCACAGGAGTGCGCCTGGGTATAACGGTGAACGGCCTCTTCGCGTATTGATGCTAGGGCGTTTGAACGCATGGAAAGGACAAGACCTTCTGATTGAGGCAATAAGTCGTTTAAGCGTTGAGATTCAAGAAAGACTGGATGTCCGTGTGCAAGGCAGTGAATTTTCGGATACCGGCTTGCGCTCTGCCCTAGAGAGCCGAATCGCTTCATTGGATTTGGCGAAAACAATCCAGTTACGTGCGTTCGATGATAATCCTCTGGATGCTCTTCTCTGGAGCGATGTGCTTGTGGTACCATCACGTCGCCCAGAGTCGTTTGGACTTGTTGCCATAGAAGCCATGGCTTGTTCGCGTCCTGTCATCGCGGCGCAACATGGTGGCCTGTCGGAAATAGTCGAGGACCCGCGATCCGGGTGGTTTTTTCGTCCCAATGATTCAAGTGATCTCGCCCGATGCATACAGTATGCTGTGGAAAATCCGCATGAAGTCCGCCTTCGGGGCAAAGAGAGTGCAACGATTTACGACGACAAATTCACTGAGCAAGCTGCTCGAAGCGCGTTCGTCGCGGCAATACGCGACCTTATCGGACTTGGCCCCTAGGTGATCTTGGGAAGCGATTGGCGCAGTACATGACCGACGCAGATTTGATTTTGTGTGAGCCGCGTGTTAAAATTAAAGATCGCTGCTCGAAGTGCGAGATCCGCCTGGCTCAGGAGGGTTCCCGAAACACGACGGATCATGTCAACCGTAAGTTCAACCGTAATTCCGCGAAGGTGTACAGATGGACGTGCTGGTGGCGGGCGGTGCAGGCTTCTTAGGTTCGCACTTAGTCGATAGGCTCCTGCAAAGAGACGAAATTACACGCTTAGTTGTTTTGGATAATCTCTGGACCGGGACCCGGTGTAATCTTCGGTATGCCGAAAGACGAGGGATCATCTTTGTTCACGAAGATGTTGAACATTTTTCGAGCTCTGTCCTGTTTGACGAAATTTACCACCTTGCATCACCAGCTTCGCCGTCCTGGTACATGAAAGATCCAATCAAAACTGTCACCTCCAATGTACTCGGCGCACTGCGGCTGCTCGATCTTCTCAAGCCGGGCGGGCTATTCTGCTTTACATCAACATCTGAAGTTTACGGGGATCCGCTGGTGAGCCCGCAACCCGAGACATACCGTGGATCAGTCGATTGCACCGGGCCTAGGTCGTCGTACGACGAAAGTAAGCGGTGCGTTGAATCAATTCTGTTCGAGGCGCGCCGTGTACATGGTACGCGTGTAAAGGTCGTGAGGCTATTCAACGTCTATGGACCGAGAACAAAAATCGATGATGGGAGAGCAATTTCGAACTTTATAGCTCAAGCAATGAGAGGAGGGCCACTTACTATTTATGGGAACGGCCTACAGTCTCGAAGCTGGGGTTATGTCGATGACATCATCAGCGGCCTGGAGCGGTATTTCTGGAGAGATAGGACCGAGTATCCCGGCCCTTTAAACATTGGAAATGATCGCGAAGTCTCCGTTATTGACGTTGCGCGTTTTATTCAGTCATGCTTTCCACAATGCGCCATACTCCATGCATCCCCCGCCCCGCAAGATCCGTCAAACCGGTGCCCTGACCTAAGTCTCGCTTCCACCGTGTTGCCCGGATGGTCGTGCAAGGTGCCATTTGAGGAAGGGGTAATCAGAACTATTGCGTGGTTTCGCGATAATCAGATTTCGGATCGAACCTAGATGCACGGGTAAGGAGGTACGAGACGACGGGACGGCACTGAATTTCGCCTTCATCCGGACAACAAGAAAAGAACGACTTACTGCTAACTCCACCGGACCGGAACCGCGCAACTATCCTTCTAACGATCCCAAATAAGATCAACTCCCCAATTAATGCAACAGTTAAGATGGGCGACGTGAACAGGGATTTTTTAAGCAGATACAGGCCTCGGAGGATTCTTAGATTGCTGACTTCCCCAACGGCCATGGAATACAAGTACCGGGTGAGCCCCCACTCGATGAATCTTCTTGTCGCGGGCGTTTGAAACGACCGGAGGACATGCTCGTAAGAGCGGACCATTCGTATCCCGTCATCAGACATCGAGTTCGACACGCAACGATAGCCGACCAACATTCCACGCGTTCTTACAAATTCAAACTTCCTCGCCAACTTCAACTGAAGTAACAGATCCTCACAACCGCCCAGTCCAGCCTCTCGCAATTCCTCGTCGAAGCGACCTAATTCATCCGTCAACACGCAACGACGGAGCAACATCGAACTCCCGTTTCCGATCAAATTGAGCACAAGCATCTGCCCGAAGACATTTCCAGATTGCCTAGGATTTGGATTCGATTTAATAACCATTCCTTTTTCGTCGATTATCCTCGAACCGCAGTAGGCGACGGCGACCTTCTCTGGGGACGATGCGAGACTTCCGGACATCCGTTCTAGGAACTCAGGGTGCCAAACGTCGTCCGCGTCGAGAAAGGCAACATATTCTCCACAAGCGACAGCTAAACCCGCATTCCTTGCGCTCGCGACGCCTCCATTCACCTTGCGTAGATATATGATGCGACGGTCGTCACAAGCTAAGCGCCTAACAACATCACCGGTGCGATCACTTGATCCATCATCAACAACAATTAATTCAAAATCCTCGAGGGTTTGATCTAAAACTGATCCCATCGTGGTCTCAAGTGTCCCGGCCGCATTGAACGCAGGCACAATGACAGAAACAAAAGGGCTGCCTGGGTCCGTTATTCTACACTTCACGGGTTACCTCGTCCAACACGCAGAGAACCCGGTCGGCCCAATTTCTCCAATTCAGGACTGACTCATATCTCGACCTTGCGGCGCAAGACATCGCATAATATCTTTCTCTATCTGACCAGATATCGATTACGGCCTGAGCGAACGCGTTTCCATCGCTTCCTTCAGCCAAAAGCAAGCCCGTCGTCCCATCAGCAACGATGGAAGAAACTCCACCCGTATTCGTCGCGACGACCGGAAGTCCAAAAGCCGCTGCCTCACAGAGGACGATCGGAGACGCCTCCGCCTGAGTGGGGAATATAAACAGGTCCGAATCTTTATAGAGTGAGTTGAAGAACTCCAGCCCCTTTGTGCTCGTCTTGTCGACAAAGTCAATTATTTTCACGCAGTCTGGAACACTTCCCCGGCCGGGTTTACATCCGACGACTGTGAGCGTCACGTCGTATCCCCATCTCCTGATGCAATTAATTGCCTCCACCGCAATATCGCCGCCTTTACGGTCCCAATGTACACCGACCAGCAACAATCGAACCGACTTCTCAGATCTGGGCCGCTGAGCCCGCAGGATTGGCCCGGCAGATATATGCAAATTAGCGCCCATATGAACGATTGCGGTCTTACTTTCTTCGACGCCGTAAGATGTGGAAGCCGATGCTCGGGCCCACTCGTTTGAGTACAACACAGACTTGGCTTTACTTAACGCCAAGCGCTCAAGTTGATCCCACGATCGTTTATTCCGGCGACCCATTGGCCTGAACTCAGGATAGTAATCCTTTATAGCTTCGACAGTTGCATCGGAATAATATAAAATGGGGATTTGCACGTCGAGATATGCAATCTGCTCGCACACTGCGACACAGAGAACGGCATCGAACTCCTCCTGGGCGAGCTTCCGGGAAAGGCATTTACCAATCCATCGGGATATCATTAGAGTCTTGAAAGGATCCCAATCAGAAGACCATTTACGTGAGCTACTCAGCTTCGCAAGGCGGCGCGCAACCCTCAAAATGAATGGTCTTGGGCCCGGAATGTAAGTAGCATCGGCTCTCTTCTGTAACTCGTGATGCATAAACCATGGAATACCAGACCATACCCTTGGATCGGCCGGGTCACCAGGAAACAGTACCGCGATACGGGTTCGCTCTTGCCCCGAAGGCAGTTGCAGCCTTTGTTCGCCCGAGTTTGATGCGTGCGCGACCGCAGGGTACGATTTCCATCGCCAGCGCCACATCCCAATATACCTCTGTAGCCGTCATAGATAGACTTCACTCAGGAAAGCTCCGAATAGGCCCGCCTAAGCTGCCGACCTTTGAAAATAAATATATACAGCAACCAACATACGCACAAGAGAGCGGCGGACACCGATCTGTCCCAGACCAAAGGTGCCACTGCAGTCGTCGACAGGAAGGCAACGCCTATCAGTGTCAACGATGGTACAAGGTTGCGAAGCCCAACACGGAGCAGGCCCGCTGCCGAAAACAGCATCAGCGCATCCACGCAGACCCGCGCCGTCCAGACAACCGCTGCTCCGACCAGACCAAAAAGGAAACATGCCGCAGCTGAACACGCAAAATACGGGACTACCTGGACGAAATTGAGTTTTCCAATTCTCGCTTGTCCACCTGTCGCCTGAAGTCTGGCAAAAGGAACAGTTGCAACGCAGTTAGGCCAAAGCCCAAGCAACATCACTGAAATTATGGGGGCCGTCTCGCGAGCGTACTCCTCCCCTATCCACAACTTTACAATCGGCTCACTTTGTAATGCCAACGTTACGATAACCGGAGTAACGATGACACTTAACAAAAAAATCGCATGCTCCGCAAATTCGACGCTTGCGTCGTAACCCAAAGCTGAAAATCGAGGAAACGCTGTGCGATACACGCTAGTAGGGATTAATCTAATCAGCCTGACGAAGTTATAGGCAATGGACTGATATCCAGCAGCAGTGGCTCCGAGAAGGTAACCGACGATCAGGCGGTCAACCGTCTCCAATAACGGAATAATCAGAGTTGTTGCCGCAATCCAGGATCCCCTTCCGACCATTTCAAACAATGCCACTTTGGAGATTATAGGCCTGACTTGAAGCCCCGCTTGTCTCAAGGCCAGTAGCACAATGGGCGGAGTTGCCACAATGCGAATCAATGCGGACGAAAAAAAGATCCACACTGCCGCGGGCTCTAGCAAATAGAAGAACGCGATTGGCATTAAGTTTCCAACAATCGCATTCGCAATGTTAAAAACGTTTGCAACGTGAAAACGTTCCGATCCCTCCAAGACCCCGAGCGGTACAGTCCCGATATTTATCAGGGCTATAGTGATTGTAAACCAAAAAGCCGACAACTTCCAACTTTCTGACAGGCTCGAATAGTATATAACTGCAACGGCTCCGCCGCCAAGCGCAACGGATACCAGGGACAGAAATAGAAAACCTGTCCAGAAGACTGTTGAACGTCTCGGAACCTCAGCACGCGATGTCGAGGATATCTCCGCTGCAATCACCCTTCCAAAACCAAAATCGAAAAAGGTAAAGTAGCTGATCAGGGTCCACATTAGCGCCACAGCACCGAATGCCGCGCTGCCCAATTCTCTAATGTAGATCGGCGTTGCCACGACCATAATGACAACGGGACAGACCGAACTCAAAAAATTGATTACGATATTTCTTCGGAATGGCATCTTTTTTCCCTGATCTCAGTTCTGAAAACCCTCTTGATATTGGCCTCCTAACGAACCCATATCGCTCATCTTGGATCCGCGCCCGGACCAGCTCCCCAGATAATTTGGTTTCCTTCCACAGATACGTCCGCATCCCGGTCAATAAGGATGCTTCGTTTTGTTTGAGAGCCGGCGAATACGCTACCCTTTACAGCGCCGCTGGACTGCTTCTCAAATCGAATGGCCGCCCCGGTCCTTCCCGAATTGGCAAAACGGCAGCTGTCAATGTTGACTGATACCGACGTTGCATTGACCCTCGCTCCCTCGTCGAGGTTCTCGAACCAGCAATTTCTAAAAGATATATTCTGACAGCCATCGACCAGAACACCCAGACTGCCATTTTGGCACGTGACCGTTTCGAAACTTATCGCAGCCGGAACAGGCCCCCCCACACGACCGCCCTGTACCAATTTGATTACGATACCGCCGGTTTCCGCCCAGAAGTCGAAATGTACCTGCTGAAATACGATTTGGCCGGCTTGGCCTTCTATATGCAATCCGGATCCCAGCTGCGTCGTCGCTGAATTCACAACCGCGATATCGCGAAACGTCAGAAACTGGTTCGGAAGGAGGTAGTCTTCCTTTCCACCGATTAACTCGATGCCGGATTCAAAGTTGACGATCTCCAACCTCTCAAATGAGGACCACCACAAGCCGCCGTGAGCTAAACCAACTGTCGACGGTGTTGCTGTTATGTTGATCGCTCGCATGCCCGATACCGGCCTGGATCCCCATTGACCGGCACTCAACGTAAGGTCTCGTAGACCAGAGAACCGGACGGGACCAGCGGCGACTCTGATCAACGTCGAAGACTCGCCAGTGGCTAGAATCGTACTTACACCTCGTCCCGAGCCGCAGAGAACCACACGATCCCGTAGTGTCAGCCCCTTCACAGGGTAGATCCCAGGTGAAAGCACAACAATACCAAGCTCGTGTTGATTAGCATAATCGATTGCAGACTGGATTTCCACTGTTTTGTCTTTACCGGGGTCCTTGTTCGCAGGTATGCTAAGCGCGAACGGCTTGCCCCCGGGCGTAGCCGTAAGTACTGCGCTAGCAGCAGTCAAGAAAACATCACGACGCCTCATTTTTTCGGCCTCCAAGCGTCTTAGATGGCCCAATTGCCACCGCTCTTTTCAGAAATGCCATTGCATAGTACCAATAAGGGTACCGCACGCGCCGTTCATTTTTGACGGATATCTGCCTGAGACCCGACAACAAAGCGCGCAAGGAAAAACCGATGAACCCAATAATTGAGACTACAAAGGCTGCCAAAGTACCCTGGCGTTCCCCGATCACGACAAGGAGGCTCTCAATCCATTTGTCCGAAAAGAATCTCCCGCCCGTTTTTTGGGTTCCACCTTGAAGATGAAGGACTTCGACATTAGGACAGTACCTAAGGGTGTAGCCTCGCATTCTCATTCTTTCACCCCACTCCACGTCCTCGCCATACATAAAAAACCGTTCGTCGAGACCACCGACTTGCTCGACTACTACCTTCCGAACTAAAAGACACGCTGCGCAAAGCCAATCAACGTCAATGTGATGCAAGGCCAGCAGAGGTGGAGACGACAAGTAGATTGACTTCACTGAGCCAAAAAAGCGATGTATCCCTAATAGATGGGCCGCCGAGTTCATTACAGTAAAGCGCCATCCACAATCGCCGACCTGATGAGACCCATCTTCGTTGATCAGCTTTGGGGAAACAGCCCCGACGTTGACATCTGACTCCAACATCTCAATGAGCGGCTGTATGTCATTGGCGTCCCGAAGGAATGCGTCTGGATTCAATAAAAAAATATAGCTCCCACCGCACAGTTCCATACATCTGTTATTTGCCCGGGCAAACCCTAAGTTCTCGTCGCTAACATAAAGTCTGACCCTTGGAAATTGCGCTCTGATAATATCCTGAAGTTCCGGTTCATTTTGGTTGTCCCAAACAATTATTTCAGCAATTTTTTCGTCGAGAGCCATCAACGGCAGGAGACACCGCTCGATGAGCTTTGCCGACCGGAAGGTAACTATAATGATGGAAATCTTCGGCTCACAAGGGCTCTCAGCCATATCTAGAATCATCCTTCGCCATGGATCGTTTTTGATGTATGTCGGCTTTGGTCGACCGTTGCTGAATGGTCACGAGGCTGCACCATTGATGTTTGCTCCGCCCTGAGCATAAGTCCGAACAGAAAACCAGTGAGGAGATTTAGACCGCCTGGACTGAACCATCCAGATGTAGTTGGAAATGTGAGGACGATAGACCCTATGATAAGGAATTTAGTTGGCATTGTCGGGCCATAAGGCCTGTAGCTAAAGCATAGCTTGTGCATCAAGGCTAGGCAGCGAACAAGTAACAGCACTCCTACAATACCGGCCTTCACCAAAATGTAGATAAAGCCGTTATGAAAGACCGGCACCTCAGTGAAGGTTGACTCCGGATCGGGCCCAAGCTTAATGCCAAGCCCAAGCGGACTTGTAGCGCCACCCCCCCGCCCAAACAGGTGACCAAAAAGGCCCGTGTCGGCCCATGATTTGTAGCCGGCGTAGCCTTCAAAAGCTCTCCAAAAGTCATTAATGTCGCCCAACCCAGAATACGGGTACGGTATCCATTCGCGAAGAAATCCAGGCAATTGCGAAACAATCTCGAGTGCAACTCGCTGGGAAACAAAAACTGTATAAACAGGAAGTGCCAACGCCAAAACAAGTGCGATGATGATAATCAAAAGCAGTGAAAGAGTCTGCGGCCTTCTTCGTAAGCAAAACCCGATCAGCCCGACGGCGAAAATGACCCACTGGGACCGAGAGTCCGCAACATAAATAAGCAGGGGAATAAGCGACAACAAGACACAGGCTAAAACCACACTTACAATTGAGCTTGATTTTCTGAACGAGAGTATGCTCAGGGCGAAAGGTAATAACATGACCGACGGAGATGCGAAGCCGATTGCAGCTCTGTATTCATCTCGGGGCAAGCCCGCCAGCGAAGGGTCCGTAGTGCCCCAGAGAAAAATGCAACCGGCAACGACGCCTGATAACATTAACGGAAGACTTAAATCCCCGGGGATAAGGCCACGTCCTGCGCCGATACCAGCAATTAGAGCTACTGGAAATACCGAAAAGTAAAAAACGTCCTTTGCAATACCATAAATTGAACCAGAACTGAAAATCCCAACCAACAAGACCAGCAATGCCAAGACTATGACACAGTATATGAGCGATCGAACTTCCTGAGGAGGCGTTATCGATGGCCAAAATATCCCAATAATTACAATCATTGACGCGAATACGTACCCTTTAGATGCTAAGCTGGATAGGATGACAACCAGCGCGACTGTAAAAACCCGCACGTTGTGCTCCCAGCGAAGCCTAGCGCTAACCTCCCGTGTACGCGCTGCGAGGCCGAGATTCAAGAGGGCACATCCTTGTAGTATTTATTATAGGCGTCACCTCGATCTGTTTCCAACCGACGCAACTCCCAAACGTTTGCTTTGTTCAAAATCGTCCCCAGCACAAGTCCGTGAAAGGGCAGCGATCTGGATAGTACCTCTGCGACTGCGTCCTTTGATGTCTTTCCCCACTCAACCACCAAAACATATCCGTCGAACAAGTGAGCTGAAGCCTTAGCATCGACAACGGGCAACACAGGTGGAAGGTCAATTATAATCAACTCATAGCCAGTGCGGAGCACATTGATCAAACTTTTGAGGTTTTCCGACGATAACGTCCTTGCGGCATCAGAGTAATCAGGAGTGGATCCCGCCGGCAGGATGTTCAACCCCGTCTTTTCGTCAGTCCAGACCAGGGTCTCTAAGCTTTGCGCCCCCGAAAGTGCGGCCAGAATTCCGCCTTCCATCTCCAACGTTAAGTCACGGGTCAACTGTGGGTTACGAAGATCACAGTCGATTAGCATTGTCCGGCGACCTGAATTTGCGGCCATCTGCGCTAAGTTGAAGGCGACAGACGTCTTCCCTTCTCCCGGAAGGGCAGAGATCAGACCGATCACTTGAACGTCACGCCTCGCGCTTTCTATATCCCGTGATACAACGACGTTACGCAAGGTCTCAGAGAAGCGCGACAATGGGGCACTGATGGCATATCCCATCAGTCCTACTAGCACTTGGTCAGTGGGGGCTACACTGTCACGTTTGACTGGGTTCTTGACCATTGTTAGGCCATTGATGGCAGGAATGACCCCGAAACATTCGATTCCCAGGAACCCTTCAATCTGCCTGCTAGTCCTGAGAACATGGTCGAGCGCGTCTCGCGCTAGCGCTACGGCGACGCCCGCTATGCATCCAATAAGAGTAGATCCAAACAGGAACAACCCAACACGCGGGAAAGCCCTCTTCGTCGGTTCAGCAGCAGCCGAAATAACGCGCGCTTCGGTAAGTGGAATGGTTTGTTGCTGCGCAGTTTCCGTCGCGCGTCGTAGGAAGCTCTCGTAGGTAGTCTTGATTGACTGGGCCGTACTTTCCAACTCGCGTAACTTAACCTGCGCTTGACCGGCTACTTCAGACTTTTCGATCAAAGTGTCGAGGCTTCTTTGCAACGAAATCTGACGAGCGCGCGAAATCTCGACATCACTCTGATAAGTCTCGGCAATTCGGTTAAGCTCCTCTGCGATGGACCGCCTGACATCCTTCATCTGGCCTCTTACAGCTGTGACGGCGGCGTGGTTCGCTCCGTATCTTGTTGACCAGTCGGCTTCCTTCGAAGAGAGATCGAGGTATTGACCACGGAGTCGCGTGATCAACTCGCTTTTAAGCGCATCAGCTACTGAGGCGTCGGGGAGCTCAGAACGGGCTACATCTCGAATTCGCTCAAGGCGGGCCTGCGCCTCCGCCAGCACTGCGTTCGCCTGAACCAGCTGATTGTTCACATCCGCTAGTTGTTGATCATTGATCGTTCCCCGACCGGTTGATACCAATCGATGCTCCGCCTTGAAGTTCTGAACTGCCCTTTCGGAATTTTCCACCTGCTCGCGAAGCTGGCTAATTCTGTCATTGAGCCATAAACTCGCACGCTTGGTTGCGTCGTACTTAGCGTCGAGTTCGCCCACTATGTACGCATCCGCTATTGCATTCGCAACTTTTGCTGATAAGGCAGGGCTATCTGAAGAATACTCAATCTGCAAGACATAGGTAAGGCCTACACGTCTGACCGAAACGCTCTCAGAAAATTTCTTGAGTGCATCTCTTTCCATCGAGCTTACAGGCCCTATTCTCCCTTCCCCCGCGGCTACCTCATTTGCTGCGCCCGCCATCTCAGGTATGTTGGCCAATTTAAGAGCTCGGATGACCTTCAGTGCTAATGCATCGGATCGCAAAACCTCCACCTGACTCTCTACGGCAGCGCCCTCGAGCTGAGAATCTGCATAAGCCGACGTAGCTTGGAATGGTTGGCTTTTACGAGTATCGATCAGAATTGTCGCAATTGAGGAGTAACGCGGAGTCGTCACGAGTAGGAATATAAGGCACAGCGTGAGAGCGGCGCCTGTAACTGCGCCAATTAGCGGCCAATGTCTCTTAACGAGCGAAACCACGTCACCTAAGGTGAACAGGTGGCCTTCCCCCTCCCGAGAACGGAAATAGACATCATCAATCGAACCAGGGCGCGAACCCGATATTTGAAGCATCAATATTTCCTGACTCGCCGGCACCTCGACCACAGTCGGCGCACGGCTTATCCGTCGCCCGCCACTTGCGATGGAGACCGTTCATTATCACGTTCGCTCGGACTCGGCAATCGCGATCAGTTTCCTATACCTCGCGGCATTCATGCGGAGCCGGACAGTTCCGGCCCCTTCGCACGATCGATCTGCAATCGCGGCTTCAAATGAATCTGATGATTTCGTGGTCCAGTACAAGGCATGTGAGGCGGCCAGTTGCGTATGCACCCGTATCGATGTTTATACGGCTAGGTCTAAGATCCGGCCGCTCAACAATGGAATGACCATGTACAACGATAGGCAGCTCGTCTTTGTAGCTTGTCAGGAAAGGCTCACGAATCCAGAGCAAATCGTCTGTGCTTTGGAGATCAATCGGAATCCCGGGCCGCACTCCGGCGTGCACAAAAACGAAGCATCCACATCGAAACAATGTCCCGGAGCGTCGTAGGAAGTTCTGGTGGGCCGCAGGTAGGCACGATCGCAGCTTCCTACGAACTCCGCCTTCGGTCTCCGCAAAAGAGCCCGCGATCCCATAGGATTTAAGCGTTTGTCGGCCACCAATATCTTCCCATTCGCTTAAGCTCCCGGTTCCGTCCAGGAAGTCAAGTAGTGATTGCTCATGATTTCCGCGAAGACAGATCACGTTAAGGCGAGCCCGTTCTCTTGATATGAGTAGCTCAAGGACCTCGCGTGACCAAGCGCCTTTATCAATATAATCGCCTAGATAAACCTCAAACGGGCGCCTTACCGGGTTGCTTGACTCGAACCTATCGATTGCCGCAAACTTCTCTTTCAAGAGGTCTGCCCTGCCATGCACGTCCCCGACAGCATATATTCTTATCTTCAGCGGGGCTAACAACGAACGTCTTTCAATTGCGTACAACGTAGTCCTCGTATCTGGAACGAGCGTCTGCGTTCTTTCAGACATGCATGTTGTAATATCGACTCACACGCCTTAAAATACATGTTTTACGATTCAACTGCCATGAGCGGCGTCGGCCAGAGGAGGACCGAGTGTACGAAATCGTTAAAAATGGACCGTTGTCGATGCTCACGCGTCTGGGCTCTGTTGATGAGCAGAACATCGCGTGGGTATGTCAATCGTTATTTTCGCGAGTTCTGAGGTCTCACCCCCCGCTCAAGGGCACTTTTGTGCTAGATCTTGGCGCGCATATTGGCGCATTCACATTATTGGCCGCTACAACATCGGAATGCCGGGTCTTGGCGATCGAACCAGAACCGATCTCCGGACGGCTTCTACAGATAAATACGTTGTTGAATGGTCTCGAAACCAAAGTCGATATCTTACATGCTGCAGTGGGTCCATCGACAGGAGAAACAACATTGCATAAAGCGTCGGAGACTTGGGGCCATACGACTGTGGTGTCGGGTGGTCCAGACAACGTTCTTACGGGGGAGAAGCTAACTGTACCAGCGATTAGCTTGAAGGACATCTTTGAGAGTCATTCGTCAGGCCAACAATGCGGACTATTGAAATTCAATATCGAAGGGGCCGAGTTTGAGGTATTTGCAAGCTCGGATACAAACGTTCTTAGTCGCATACAGACGATTGTCGGTGAGCTGCATTTTGACTTAGGCTCGGAGGAGAAAGGATTAGGGCTTGTGTCCCGGCTCCGTTCGGCAGGTTTCCATGTAGAAGTAACCGATGAGAGTCGTTTCCGTTCATTTCTAGTGGCTACCCGGTCTTCAAAGACTCAACGGCTTCGTAATCGCTTCGCTAGCCTCTTCTACTAAGATACTTTTTTACCTTTGAGCAATCATTTCCATTAACTCCGGGCCGCTGATATTCGGAACACCGACTCGAGGCAAAAGGAAAGGATCAGAAAATACTTTTTTTACCGTTCCGAAGCGACTTGTAACAGCCCACTTGAACCCTGCTTCTGATACCATGTTCTTCGTAGTGCGATCGAAATCCCCATATGGATATGAAAACCCCTCAACTTCTTTTCGCGCTATTCTTTCCGCCTGTTTCTTCCCCTCGCAAATTTCAAAGCTTCTTAGATCCCTCTTTATGCTGGGAAGAGACGGGTGGCAAACGGTATGTCCGCCTATTGAGAATACCCCAGACTGTGCGGCCTGGGCTAGCTCAGCTGAATTCATAGCTCGGCAGAGATCGTCGGACCTAGCGGGTTGGCAGAGTTCCCTGAGCAGTATGAGCAACGCGGCCCGCCGATCAGCCGGCATAAATTTCATGATTCGCCACAATTGCTGATACGCCTGGTCGTTTGGACTGCGGGGGGGATCCCATGCTCGCCAGGACCGTTCATTCCTAACCACCTTCCCCCTGGCAAATTTTGAGAGTTCGCCGGTAGCACCGTCAGAAATTTCCGTGTTGCGGCCCATGTAGAAGCATCTTGTGAGTTCGTCCCACCAGAAAGGCTCCCCCTTTTCCGTAGCGCCAGTCGTCAGAAAAAGCGTCGCTTGTAAGTCATACGCTTTCAGAATTGGCATGGCATTTGTTAGGTTGTCGACATATCCGTCGTCAAATGAAATCGCGATTGACTCCGGTTTAAGAGCCCCGGCTTTAAGACGCGCCACAAATTCAGATAGGGTCAGGCACTCTCGACCAACTCTTAACGCCCTCATCTGGGAAGCAAAATTGAGCGGACTCACAACCATTCCCCAGGGATCCGATAACGCCTCGCCAACTCTGTGATACATCAAGATACAGGGCCGCGTACGCGAGGCCGATGTTCCGCGCGATTTAGGGAGAAAATTTCTAAAATTTTCGATCATGTGCGTTTCTCGGCCCTAGCCGTTACAATCACAGGGTATGCTGCATCGTTGATCGCGAGGAGCTCTGACTGTGTATCTTCGATAGCCAAACCTTCCAACATCGCAATGGCGGCATATACGTTGCCGAACTGGCTAACGCAGACGTTCCCATAGCCAAATACCCTTGTTAGCAAGGTCGTAATAGATGGCGAAGTGAAAGACCAATACCATTGGTGCCCCCACTCCCCGCGGTCTATCTGGCTGATGCCCGGAACAGTCAGAAGCAACACGCCCCCTGGTCGTAGCGCTTCGTAAATATTTTTTAGCGCATTTTCAAAGCAAAAGACAAATTGAAGAGTTTGGGTAAGAACAATGCAGTCAAAAGCACATTTTGGAAGAACATCATTCGCGCTTATGTCACCAACGATGGTTGCAGAAGCGTTCGCCGAATCAACATGCAAAATCTCCTGCTTACTGATATTTTGGCCCCCATACCGGGTCGAGTATTGCGAATCTCCGACCTCGAGCACAACCCCTTTGATGTCTAGTTTATTTGCGGCCAGAAACTCTCCTATGTAATATCGGTCAACAGGTGTTCCTCGATCCCAGCCAAAGTCGAGGCTTATTGGCCACGGTTTACAGAAGGCTCCAAAATCAATGCGTCTCTTTGATCTGCGGGGTGGCGAACGTCTAGCTTTTGGTGGCAAAAGAAAAACTGTCTTACTAAAGAATTCGGCCGCGTATTTAGCAGTGCGAGCAGGCTCTGAGCGGATCGCAACAATCAGTGTTGACGCAAACTCAGTAGGTCGTTTCGAGTGAAGGGCTTGAGAAAGGTAGTAGCCAATCCAGGCCCGTCGGCCGCTCTCCCATGCTGACCATCGCACTGCGTCAGATTCAGCTGGGCGATAGCGCCTATGCACCGAGAGGGCTGACCCAAGCATCTTCGCATAGCGATTGGACATATTAGATTCATGGATGTAATATTCGGCAACCACATTAGCATGGGATCTTATGTGCGCACCGCTTTGGGCGATCCTCAGAAATATATCGTAGTCTTCACACATCCGAAGCGCTGGATCGTATCCTCCCACTTCCGTAATTGCTTCTTTCCTGAATAGAACCGTGCCATGCATCCCAATAACATTACCCGCTAGCAGATCAGACAGAGGATCCACACCCATTGCCCTATAAGACTGCACAGAAGGGCCAGATGATAGAATTCGCAAGTGTCCGCCGTAAACACAGGCGGCGTCCGGATATTCGCTTGCACAAGCCAGGCCAGTCTGTATAGCGGTATTAAGGAGCCTATCGTCAGCATCAAGAAAGATGATGTACCTCGACTTGCATTCACTTACGCCCCGATTCCGCGCCTGGGACAATCCCTGGTTTTCCTGTCGAATTAGACGGACCATGCAATAATCGGCGATGGTGTCGCCGGGAAAATCGGTTGATCCATCGTCTATCACTATTATCTCGTTTGCGGGGACAGTCTGCTCTAAGATGCTCTCAACTGCTCTCCTCAGAAAACCTGCATGGTTGTAGGTTGTAACAACGACGCACACCGAATTTGGATTGGCTCTTGAGTTGTTGCTCATCTACTCCTTACCATAGTGAGGCCGCGAGTTTCTGGAAATTGGTAAAGATCCCTTACCGTCCCGTAGGCCGCGATGGCTCCTCTTGCAGGAGAGATCGAAGGGAAATGTCGAGCAGATCACCTGGCTCCAAGTCGGATGAGTCAGTCGCGGCTTTTTTGATCAACAATCCGCCGTTCCGACGTGTCAGCGTCACTTGCGGACTGACTTCACCCTCACGGGTAAGCTGCGATTTCACCATTCCCGTATAGACTAGCTTTTCTGAAGAGGCAACCATCCTGCTCTTGATAGAGTCGAGCTTAACTCTGGTCTCCTGCGTTTCGGCATTCAGTTCTAATTTATGAATATCTTCGTTCTTTTCGATTCTGCGAGATAACTCTTCGAATTCTCGCTGCCTCTGCGATATCAGTGATGTTGTTTGAAGATATCGCGTTGAAGACAATAATAACGCTCGGCGTGAATCGGTGACCCGCGTGGTTATCGTAGTTCCACGTTTCAGTAAGTCAGTAGCCGCACTTAATTCGGCAGTGTCAGCCTGTACACCTTCCTCCTCCTTTATTTGCTGGTCCCTCAAGTCAGATAGCTGCTTCTCAACCTGAGCCTTTTGCCTCAGTAATGAGGCTCGTTCTTTCTCGAGGTCCATGCGTCGGATTTGAAATCGCTGCTTTTCCGTTTCAACCATCTGCTCAGCCACCGCTCGCGGCAAGCCCATGAAGTTGACACGTGGAGCGAAGTCATTAATGCCCTCCGCTTCGGCCTGGAGCCGGAGGAGACGAAGACTCTCTTTTGCGTATTCGATCCTCAGGGTTTCGTATTGCGCCTTTTCATCAATCGAAGTTAGAAATGGATTCTCCATTCTAATCCGCATGACATCAAGCCCTCCAGCTAACGCAATCGCTTGAGGGATCGTCAGTCCAGGTCGGAATTTAATTTCTCCAGGTTTCGCGACATCGCCTGTAACGTAAACAGGCCGAAAGTTGAGTATCCGAACATTGATGTCTTCTTTATCAATGATGAATATTATCTCCTGCCCGGATGCGGACACCTTTCTTATAGACTTTTTGGTGATTGCATCTTGTACTGAATCTCGGAACTCAGAGATCGTCAAACCGCCCGCTTTCATCTGCCCGCAGAACGGAACTGTTAGTGTACTGTCAGACTCAATTACTCCAGCTGTTTTGGAGTCGGATAGGTTGAGTATGTTTATCTCAATCTCATCACCCGCTTGCAAGCGATATTCGGCTTGTACGGGACAAGGAAGGCTATACGCTATGAAGCATAATGCCAGCGCCGTTGCGCTCCGTTTGGTGCCCACTCCCAGTTCCTTCCATTTAACATTGCGAAACCCTACGATCTCGATCATACATTGTGGCGCTAGTTTACCATCCCCACGAGGCAGTTGTAAATAAGTGCTCGGGCCGCCGAAAATTCCGAGGGTCGGGTCCATCTCGGACGTGCACATCGGACCGCCGACATTAGCGTTTCCCGCGTGATCCCGGGGTCTGGGCGCAGCATAGCGTGTTTATAAGTCGCTTCTTGCCGATTTGATGGGCGGCCTGGGAAACAAAGCTCCAACACCTCTATAACGGTTCGAGGCAGCGGCACACGGAAGTTCGTTACCGCGACGGCGTACGAGGTCAGGTGCCGCTGCCGTACGCTTTGTGGAAAAGACGCCCGACGCGGATATCCTGCGCGAGATGATCGGCTTTGCAGCCGAGCGCCTGATGGAGATGGAGGTCGGCGGCCTGACCGGGGCCGGCGACGGGGAGAAGAGCCCCGATTGGCTGGCGCAGCGTAATGGTTAACGTGACTGGGCGTGGGAGACACGCGCCGGGACTGTCGAGCTGCGCATCCCCAAGCTGCGCCAGGGCAGCTATTTGCCGGGTTTCCTGGAGCCGCTGCGGCTGGCCGAGAAGGCCCTGACAGGCGTGGTCCAAAAGGCCTACGTGCAGAGGCCAGCTACACCACTCCGTGGGACATGACCGCCGCTGCATTTTTAGCATGTCTGGACACAAAGCTGCTGGGTAACTCCGAACCGCAGAGCAGCATGGGTATACGAGCACGTTTCGGGCGCTGATCGATCAACTGAGTGGCAGGTGGAGAGAATGAGGTATCCTCTTTCCGATGTGCTCGAAACTTTGCCGAGCTTAAACAACTCGCTGATTACGATCGTGATATACTGAGGTTCTCTCCTCCATTTTCCATAATCTTACCCCGGGCCCGTCTCCTTCCGAACCAATGAACTCTATTCCCGCCAGCTCAAAAGTTACTCTCAACTTTCTTATAGTTTCCGCACGGCTAGCTGGAACGCCTCCGCTTCTCTCCAAGCCGAGAATCGTAGTGCGCGCTACACCGCACCTTTTGGCCAACTCAGTGGCGGGCCAGTTAAGCATTGCCCTAGCCGCCCTTATTTGAGAACCGGTGATCGGTTCACAATCTTGCCAAAATTTCACGATCAAAAGTCCAACAAATGAGACGGACTGGAATTCGATGTCAGATTCTGTTGCATTTCACGAGAACGACCCCCGCCCGGGCTACTACCGCATGCGCGCGCGGCGCGGCGGACCGTGGACCCCGGTGGCGATCTGGGCCGAGGGCGACGCCATCCGGGCCCTGAAGGGCTCCGTCCCGGTGCATCCGTGCGACGTGTGGACCTGGTGCTGCCGTCATCCCATCTCCTATGAGACCTATGTGGCTGTGGCCGAGCGCGGCGAGCCGTGGCCGGACGAGCCGCCGCCCACCGGCCTGAGCGGCATCGGCCACAACAGAATCGGCGCCGCGCCGCATGAAGTCATTATGGCTCAAACCGCCGAGCTGCGCGAGGCGGGCGAGCGCTGGCTCGCCTTGATCGGCGGCGGCGTCGCCACCCAGGTGCAGGCCGACAAGGCGGCCAATTTCGCCGCCCGCTTCGCCGCGCTGGAGAAGGCGGCCGAGGACGCCCGCACGGCGGCCAAGCGCCCGTCGCTGGAGGCCGGCCGCTCGGTCGACGCGACGTGGAAGCCGGTGGTGGCCGAGGCGCAGGCGGCGAAGACCTGGATGAAGAAGGCGCTGGAGCCGTTCCTGCTCGCCGCCTGGGCGGCGGCGGAAGCAGCCGGCCTGCCGACGACGGGTGACGCCGCGCCCCGGGCGGGTTCGGCCGGCCGGCGCATCGGGCTTAAACGGGTCGTCTCGGTCGAGGTTGTCGATCGGGCGGCGCTGCAGCAGGCCTATCGCGACGACGCCAGGCTGTGGCGCGACGCCGACGTCGCCACGCTCGTCACCCGGCTGGCGCTGGCCGACCTGGAGGCCGGGCTGGCGGTGGCCGGAGCCCGTCTCATCGAACAGCGCGTCGCCGTGTAGGAGGCCGCCATGGATCCGGCCGAC
>NZ_JBTAMK010000016.1:0-114520 GCF_054796215.1 Alsobacter sp. SYSU BS001988
GCGCCCTGGTGGCTGGATGATGGCTGCCAGGGAGCGCTCCACTCCCAAAGCTCTAACAATCTGAACAAAAAACCGCTTGACCCCTATGACGCGGGATCATGGGCGGTCCTTTCGGGTGCGCGTCAGAGCTTGATGTCGTAGGTCACCCACCGGGTGCGCTCGGCCACGCGATCATAGAGCGCGCGGGCGCGATCATTGTCTTCGGCGGTGATCCAGCGGATCACGGACCAGCCGCGCTCCTGGCCGAGTCGCTTCAGCTGCGCGATCAGCGCGGATGCGGCCCCTGAGCCCCTGGCCTGCGGGTCGACGAAGAGGTCATCCAGGAAGCCGCCGGTCGTCGCCGAAAGCGGCCGCGCGAATGGGCGATAATGCGCCAGCCCGACCAAGCGCCCGGCGTCGAGCGCCGCAAGGCCTCCGACCTCGTGCGCAGGGTCCATGATCCAGCCCCAGACGCGGGCGCGCATCTCGGGCGTCTGCGCGACCTTGTAGAACTGGGCGTAGCCCTCGTAGAGGCGCTCCCAGCCGGAACGATCCTGCTCGCTCAGGGGGCGGATCTCGATCGCCATGGTCCGGTCCTCCAGTCGGTCAGCCCTGCGTCCCGCCCGCGGCGGCCCGGATGGCCGCGATATTGGCGGCGTAGGCCTGGGGCGTGCCGCCCTTGAAGACGGCGGAGCCGGCGACGAGCACATTGGCCCCCGCCTCGACGACGAGCGGCGCCGTCTCGGGCGTGACGCCGCCGTCGATCTCGATGTCGATCGGGCGGTCGCCGACCATGGCGGCGACGCGGCGGACCTTTTCGACCACCTCGGGGATGAAGGCCTGGCCGCCGAAGCCGGGGTTCACGGTCATCAGCAGGACGAGGTCGACGTGATGCAGCACGTATTCCAGCACGCTCTCGGGCGTGCCCGGGTTGATCGAGACGCCGGCCTTCTTGCCATGCGCCCGGATGGCCTGCAGCGAGCGGTGCAGATGCGGCCCGGCCTCGGCGTGGACGGTGACGATGTCGCAACCCGCCCGGCAGAACGCGTCGATATAGGGGTCCGCGGGCGCGATCATCAGGTGCGCGTCGAAGACCTTGTCCGAGTGCCGGCGCAGCGACCGGATCACGTCGGGACCGAAGGTGATGTTCGGGACGAAATGCCCATCCATCACGTCGAGGTGGATCCAGTCGGCGCCGGCGGCGGCGACGTCGCGGACTTCCTCCCCGAGGCGGGAGAAGTCGGAAGCGAGGATGGACGGGGCGATCAGGAGCGGCTTCGTCATCCGTCGGCGGTAGCACCGCCGGCGGCGTCAGGCAATGGCGCGGTTCAGGCCGAAGCCGCGGTGGGAGCCGCGGTCGCGGCGGCCGTCGCGCCGGTCTGGGACAGCGTGCGGCCATAGGCCTGGACGGCGCGCAGGGCCAGCGCCTCGAGGCTCGGCTGGGACGCGCCCGCCATGCTCTTGCGGCGCTCGTTCTGGGTGCGGGACGCGTCGAGCGCGGCGGAGATCTCGTCCTTGCTGATCGCGCCGTCGCCATTGGCGTCGAAGCTCGCCATCAGCTGGTCGGCCAGCGATCCATTGGCGGAGCGCGGCGGGGGCGGGCCGCGGCCGTCCTTCACGGCGGCGAGTTCGGCCTGCGACAGGGAGCCGTCGCCGTCCGCGTCGAGCTTGCCGAACAGGGACGCGGCGACGCTCTGCGTCGTGCCGCCGGAGGCCTGCGCCTGGATCCCGATCAGGCCGCCGGTGGACTTGTCGAGGGACTGCAGGAAGCTGGAGAACTCGTCCTTGGAGACCGACCCGCTGGAGTCGCCGTCGACCTTCGACATCAGCAGCGCGGGGTCGAAACCGCCCTGGCCCACGCTGCCGGCCGGCAGATTCTGCCCGGTTGCGTCCGCCTGGGACGTGGCGGAGGTTTCGTGCCTGGAATGGCCCTTTTTGTGGGACTTGAACGCGTCCATCAGGCTGGACAGGGCGTTTGCGGCTCCGGAAACCGCCAAAGCGGGGATCGTCATGGCTGGACCTCTCTCGCCGGCCCCCCTCGCGGTCATGATGCGGGCCGGCCTCTCGGCCCTGTCTCGCAAGGGCGGCGCCAGCGGCGTCAGGTCAGGCGGGCTCGGGCGAGGGCGCCTTGCGGACGAGGCGCGCCAGCGGGGCCACGGCCAGCGGCGCGCAGTAGATCGGGAACTGCAGCAGCGAGAAGAACAGGTAGGTGTCGGGCGGGCAGGCGGCCCCCATGGCGATGATGAGCAGGCCGGTGTTGCGCATGCCGGAGCCCAGCCCCAGCACGAAGGCGTCGGCGCGGCCGAGGCGGCGCAGCGCCAGCATGGTGACGGCCAGCCCCATCACGCAGCTCGCCGTCGCGACCAGCAGATAGAGCGCCACCTTGCCGGGCGACGCGACCGCGGCCGCGATGACGCCGTCCATCGCCGCGATGGCGAAGACGAGGTAGAGGATCACGAACAGGCCGTCGAACTGGTGCTTGAGCGCGTTCAGGCGGGCGTAGCCGAGCGCCCGGCGCAGCGCGAAGGCCCCGATGAAGCTGCCGCCCAAGAGCCAGAGCAGGCGAAAGCCCAGCACGGCGGGATCGATCGGCACGACGCTGCCGGCCACCAGGGTCGCAAGCGGCGGCGAGACCAGCGGGGTCACCGCCATGGTGAGGACCAACAGCGCGATGGGGACGCTGTTGTCCATCCCGAGCAGGGACGTGTAGGCCGCAAAGCCCATCAGGGGCGGCGAGGCGGCGACCAGCGCGAGGCCGAGGAGCAGGCCGGGATCGACGGCCCCGCGCCCCACCAGCGCCAGGCAGGCCAGCACCAGGAGGGGCGGGGCCGCGGTGATCCACGCCCAGGAGACGCCGAGCCGGCCGGGCTGGGCGATGGCGCGCCGCACGCCGGCGAAGTCGGCCCGGGCGAAGGTCAGCGTGACGAAGCAGAAGATCGAGACGGGCAACACCGGCCGCATCGTGGAGGCGAGGCCCGGGAGCGCCAGGCCGACGAAGATGGAGACGGCGAAGCCCAGCGTCCCGTAGCGGCCCATGGCGGCGAGGGCGCGGGACAGCGCGGCGAGGGCGGAGGGCATGGGGGAGGTGCTTTCCTCAAGCCAGGAGGCTGCGCTTTCGGGAGAGCGCCTTTCGACCGCTTTGCGGAACATTGGCGCTTCAGAGTTGCGGAACGTCGTAGGATCTGCGGCGAATAAGGTATTTCCTGCAACGAAGAATATTCTATGTCATGACCTCGGGGACGGCGCGTTCCTTGCTCCTCCGGCGTGGAGGGGCGACCTGACGCGCCGGCGCGCGAACCTGTATCGTTCACGCGGCAATCGAGCATGGGGCGGTGGAAAGAGCAATGCAGCGCGACGTAGTGGTGTTGGGCGCAGGGATCGTGGGTCTCGGCGCAGCCCTGAAAATCCAGGAAAAAGGGCGTTCCGTCGCTCTCGTGGACCGCCGCGCGGCCGGCGAGGGCACGAGCTTCGGCAATGCGGGCATCATCGAGCGCGCGTCGATCTTTCCCTACGCCTTTCCGCGCAAGCTGTCGGACCTCATCAAATATGGCCTGAACAACACGCCCGAAGCCTATTACCACCTCTCCTACCTGCCCAAGATCGCGCCCTGGCTGGCGCGCTACTGGTGGAATTCCTCCCCGGCCGGCCATCTGGCCGCCATGCGGGCGTCGCTGCCGCTGATCGAGCGGTGCCTCTCCGAGCACGAGCCGCTGATCGAGGCCTCCGGCTCCGAGAACCTCATCCGGCGCACCGGCTGGATCAAGATGTTCCGCGGCGAAGCCAAGTACATGGCCGCCATGGAGGACGCCAAGCGCCTGACGCCCTTCGGGCTCAGCTTCGAGTTCCTGAACGCGGCGGGCCTGCGGGAGCGCGAGCCGCACATCAAGGAGACGGCGTTCGGGGCCATCCATTTCAAGGATCCGGCCTGCGTGTCGGATCCCGGCGCCCTTTCGCGCGCCTATCTGCACCTGCTGGAGAGCCGCGGCGGCTCGTTCCTGGCCGGCGACGCCCGCTCGCTGCAGCAGGACGGCGAAGGCTGGACCATCAAGACGGAATCGGGGGTTCTGCACGCCCGGAACGTCGTCGTGGCGCTGGGCCCGTGGTCGGACATCGTCTTCAAGCCGCTCGGCTACGGCCTTCCGCTCGCGGTGAAGCGTGGCTACCACCTGCATTACCGCCCGGAAGGCAATGCGGTGCTCAACCACACGCTTCTGGACGCGGACAACGGCTATGTGCTCGCCCCGATGGCGCGCGGCATCCGCCTGACTACGGGCGCGGAGTTCGCCGACCGTGACGCGCCGCCGAGCCCGGTGCAGATCCAGCGCACCGAGCCGCGGGCCCGCGCGCTGTTCCCGCTCGGCGAGGCGGTGGACGCCCATCCGTGGATGGGCTCGCGGCCCTGCACGCCCGACATGCTCCCCATCGTCGGAGAGGCGCCGCGCCACAAGGGCCTCTGGTTCGATTTCGGCCACGCCCATCACGGGCTGACGCTCTCGGCCGTCACGGGCCGCCTGCTGGCCGAGATGATCGCGGGCGAGACCCCGTTCACCAATCCGGAGCCCTACCGGGTCGGCCGGTTCCACTGACGCCAGGCGCCGTCAGGGCGTGACCATGATGCGGCCGAACCGGTCCCGCCAGGCCGGAAGCGCGCCCGGGAAGGGGAGCGCGACGGCCTCGAACACGGCGCGCGCGACCGCCCGGGCCAGGCAGTCGGCGGCGGCGACCGCGATCTCGTTCAGGCCGTAGACAGGATCCGCCAGCGGCCGCCGGCCGGTCGCGGCGGCGAAGACGAGGTCGCCGTCGAGCGGCGTATGGGCCGGCCGGATCGCGCGGGCGAGGCCGTCATGCGCCGCCACGGCGACGCGCTTGCACTGCGCCTTGGTGAGATCGGCGTCGCAGGCGACGAGCGCGATGGTGGTGTTCTCGCCCGGGCCGCCCTTGAGCCGCGGCGCCAAGGCCTCGGGCGGCACGCGCATGGGCTGGCCGAGGCCGCCGAACTCGCCGCCGCGCTCGTAGGGCGCGGCCCAGAAATGCGGGCCGTCCCCGATCATGACGCTGCCGACGGCGTTCACCGCCACCACGGCGCCGACCGTGAAGCCCGACGGGGTGACGGCGCTGGCCGAGCCAAGCCCGCCCTTCAGGGTTGCGGTGGCGGCGCCGTAGCCCGCGCCGGCGGTGCCCAGCGCGAAACGGTCCGCGGCGGCCTCGCAGGCCGCCATGCCGAGATCGAAATAGGGCGGCTTGCGCCCCCAGGCCTTGTCCCCGCCATTGGCGAGATCGAACAGGATGGCCTGGGGCACGATCGGCACCGTGAGGTCGCGGATGCGAAAGCCGCGCCCGCGCTCCGCCAGCACCGCCTGGACGCCGCCGGCCGCGTCGAGCCCGAAGGCCGAGCCGCCCGAGAGCACGACGGCGTCGATCTTCTCCACGGTCATCTCGGGGTCGAGGAGGGCGGTGTCGCGCGTCCCCGGCCCGCCGCCCTGGATGGCGACGCTGGCCGCCGCGGGCGCCTCGAACAGGACGACCGTGACGCCGGTGGCGCGGGCCGGATCGTCCGCCTGGCCGACGAGGACGCCGGGCACGTCGGTGATGAGATTCAGCATTCCGCATTTGTCGCGGCGAACGCCGCCGGGCGCAAGACGCACCCGGGGCGCCGCTCGCGACATTGCTATCGGGGCGGGTCCGCCGCGCCCCTGCGAAGGCTTGGCCTGCAGGCGCGAAGCCGCTACCACAGCGCCATGGCGGACGTCACATACCCGGCCGCGGTCGCCGCGGGCCTCCTCAGCTTCCTCAGCCCCTGCGTGCTTCCGCTGGTGCCCCCTTATCTGTGCTTCATGGCCGGGACCACCATCGAGGACCTCGCCGAGGAGGGCGAGAAGGCGGCCAAGCGCGACGTCATGCTGGCGTCCTGCCTCTTCGTGCTCGGCTTCGCCACGGTGTTCGTCGCGCTGGGCGCGACGGCCTCGGTGCTCGGGCAGGTCATCCGGCACTATTCGCAGACGCTCTCCCTGGTGGCCGGCGGGGCCATCGTGCTGATGGGGCTGCACTTCCTCGGCGTGTTCCGGCTCACGATGCTGTATCGCGAGGCGCGCGTGAAGGTGGAGAAGCCGGTGGGCCTGTGGGGCGCCTATGTGATGGGGCTCGCCTTCGCCTTCGGCTGGACGCCCTGCATCGGGCCCGTGCTGGCGGCCATCCTGGCGGTCGCCGGGTCGGAGGACACGGTGCTGCGCGGCGCGACGCTGCTGGCGTTCTATTCGGCCGGCCTCGGCATCCCGTTCCTGCTCGCCGCCATGGCGCTGGGCCCGTTCGCGCATTTCATGCGCCGGTTCCGCAGCCGCATGGGCGTTGTGGAGAAGGCCATGGGCGTGCTGCTGGTGGCCACGGGCGTCGCCTTCCTGACCGGCTCCTTCACGCAGCTCTCGTTCTGGCTGCTGGAGACCTTCCCGGCGCTGGGGCGGCTCGGCTAGAGCGCTCCACGTTTCAGCCTCCTGGAGCCCTCGTCCTTCGAGACGCAGGCCCAAGGGGGCCTGCTCCTCAGGACGAGGGGGATGGAGGGGGCTGCGGATGCGGGGATGGAGCGATTTGGGTCGGCCGCCCACCCCCTCATCCTGAGGAGCCTCGCGCAGCGAGGCGTCTTGAAAAACGAGGGGCTCTAGCCGCCGGACAGCTCGCCGAGATCGAGCTTCATGCCCTCGTGGCTCGCCTTGAAGCCGAGCCTTTCGTAGAAGCGCACGGCGTCCGGCCGGGCCTTGTCGGTGGTGAGCTGCACGAGGCCGCAGCCGCGCGCCCGGCACTCCTGGATGGCCCAGTCGAACATCTGGCGGCCCAGTCCGCCGCCCCGGTGGGAGGCGGCGACGCGCACGCTCTCGATCTGGCCGCGCCAGGCGCCGCGCCGCGACAGCCCGGGGATGAAGCTGAGCTGCAGGCAGCCGATCGGCTCGCCGGCGTCGCCGAGCGCGACCGCCAGGAGCTGGTTGGGATCGCGTTCGATCGCCGCGAAGGCGGCGGCGTATCGGGGGTCGCCGGGCCGCTCGCGCGCGGCGCCGAGCGCATCGTCGGCCAGCAGCGCCACGATGGCCGGCAGGTCGGAGAGGGCGGCGCGCCGGATGCGGAGCGGCTGCGTCATCGACGGCTCAGGCCGCGTCGCCTTCGCGGCCGCGGCGGCCCGAACGGGCGCGTCCGGCCCCGCTCTTGGGCCGGGTGATGGGGCCGAGGCTCGCCTCGACCGCCTCGATGCTGGGCCGCCCGAGAGGCGTCGCCGAGGAGGCCTCGAGCGCGTCGATGGCCCCGCGCATCGCCGCGATATGAGCGGGCGAGGTGCCGCAGCAGCCGCCCACGATCCGCGCGCCGGAGGCGACAGCGAGCCTGGCGTATTCGGCCATCAGCTCGGGCGTGCCGCCATAATGGACGTGGTCGCCGTGCAGCACCGGGATGCCGCAATTGCCCTTGGCGACCAGGATGTCGCCCGGGGCCGCGCCGCTCATGGCCAGGATCGAGGCGACGAGATCGCCGGGGCCGATGCCGCAATTGGCCCCATAGGCGACGGGCCTGCGGGGCAGTCCCTGGGCCAGTTCGGCCAGCGCCTCGGGCGTCATCCCCATCATGGTGCGGCCGGCGGTGTCGAAGCTCGCGGTGAACACATAGGGGAGGTCGGCCTCGATGGCGCCGCGCGCGGCGGCCTCCAGCTCCTCAGGAGCCGACATCGTCTCGATCCAGGCGACGTCGGCGCCGCCGGCCTTCAGGCCGCGCGCCTGGTCGGCGAAGGCGGCGACGGCGCTCGCCATGGTGAGCGCGCCGAGGGGCTCGAACAGCTCGCCCGTGGGTCCGATCGATCCGGCCACCACGACGGTCCGCCCGGCCTCGTCGGCGACCTTGCGGGCGATCGACGCCGCGATGCGGTTGAGCTCGGCCGCCTGGTCCTGCAAGCCGTGCAGCTTCAGCCGGAAGCTGTTGGCCCCGAAGCTGTTGGTCAGGACGATGTCGGAGCCGGCCTCGACGAAGCGCCTGTGCAGGTCGGCGACCTTCTCGGGCTTCTCCAGGAGCCAGCTCTCGGGCGCCTCGCCCGACATCAGGCCCATGTCGAAATAGTTCGTGCCGGTCGCGCCGTCAGCCAGGAGGATGCGGCGTTCGCCGAGGAGACGGGACAGGAGATCGGACATGGTGGGCCTTCATCGCGTGGCGCTGCGAACGCGATCCCTCCCTTAGCACCGCGCAAGGGTTTTGCAAAACGGACGATGCGGGTGTTTTGAGGAACGCTGGCGCGCTGACGCTCTGGAAATCTGGACAGCTGCCCCGCTTCGATATACCTTTGAATGCATATTTCATGGATTGCCGGATGAAGTGGCTTGTTGTCTTGCATCCGGCGTTCGCGTCGGAGTTTCTGGGCTTCGACGAGGACGTTCAGAATGAAATGGCCGCGTTATCACGTCTTCTTGCCGAGTTCGGCCCCCATCTCAAACGACCGCACTCGGACACTTTGAAAGGATCAGCCTTCGGCAACATGAAAGAACTTCGTTGGACCGAGCAGGAGGCGTATGGCGGGCAGCCTATGCGTTCGATCCGGAACGAAGCGCAATTCTGTTGTGCGCCGGCGACAAATCCGGGAAGGGGCAGGCCCGGCTTTACGTCCGACTGATCGAGACAGCCGATCGGCGCTTCGCCGATCATCTTCAGCGCCTGCGAGATGGAACCTGACCGTGAGCAAACCCGTGCCGATGGAGTCGGTGATCGCGTCCTTTTCGCCAGAGCGAGAGCGGAAGATCGCCGCACGCGCCGAGCAACTGACGAACGAATACAAGTCGCTTCAGGATGTTCGACGTTCGCGGGGGCTGACCCAGCGCGA
Organism: Alsobacter sp. SYSU BS001988; assembly: GCF_054796215.1. NCBI lineage: Bacteria > Pseudomonadati > Pseudomonadota > Alphaproteobacteria > Hyphomicrobiales > Alsobacteraceae > Alsobacter > Alsobacter sp. SYSU BS001988. Next base: position 8,822 of record NZ_JBTAMK010000016.1, read on the forward strand.
AGTCGCCGGCCGGGTCGGGGGACGCCAGGAGCATGTTTCGCGGCTCGAGCAACGGGCCGACATGAAGGTCTCGACCCTGCGTGAATACGTGCGGGCGCTGGGCGGCGATCTCCATCTGATCGTGACGTTCCCGGATGGCGAGACCGTTCAATTGGACGAGATCGGGCGAGGGTCTTAACCGCAGTCAGCCAAACGAAAAGGGCGCCCGCGAGGGGCGCCCTTCCGGTCAGCCGCGAGGCTGCGCCTTACTTCATCTCGGCGTAGGAGATCTTGCCGTCGGCGCCCTTCTTCCAGACATACATCGTGTAGTCCGGACGGGTGATGTCGCCCTTCTTGTCATAGGCGATGTCGCCGATGACGGTCTTGAACGGCTTGCCGGAGTGCATCGCCTCGGCGACCTTCTTGGGGTCGAGGGACTTCGCCTGCTCGGCGGCGGCGGCGATGATCTGCACCGCGGCGTAGCTGTAGAGCGTGTAGGCCTCGGGGTTGAACTTCTTGGCCTCGAACTTCTTCACGACGTCCTTGGCTTCCGGACGGTTGCGCGGGTCCGGCGGGAAGGTCATCAGGGTGCCTTCGACGCCCGGTCCGCCGATCGTGGCGAACTCGTCGGAGGTGATGCCGTCGCCCGACATCAGCACCGCCTTGACGCCCTGGTCGCGCATCTGGCGCACGATCAGGCCGCCTTCGGTGTGCAGGCCGCCCCAATAGACGATGTCGGCGCCGGCCGACTTGATCTTGGAGACGAGGGCCGAGTAGTCCTTCTCACCGGTGTTGACGCCCTCATAGAGGACTTCCTTCACGCCGGCCTTGTTCATCGCCTTCTTGGTCTCGTCGGCGAGACCCTGGCCGTAGGTGGTCTTGTCGTGGACGACCGCGACCTTCTTGCCCTTCAGGTTCTTGGCGATGTACTCGGCCGCGACGGCGCCCTGCTGGTCGTCACGACCGCAGGTGCGGAACACGTTCCACATGCCCTTCTCGGTGATCTTCGGGTTGGTGGCCGACGGGGTCACCATCAGCATGCCGTTTTCCTGATAGACGTCCGAGGCCGGGTTGGTGACGCCCGAGTTGAAGTGGCCGACCACGAACTTCACGCCGTCGCCGACGAACTTGTTCGCCACGGACACGCCCTGCTTGGGGTCGGACACGTCGTCGCCGGTGGACAGCGTGATCTTCTGGCCGAGGATGCCGCCCTTGGCGTTGATGTCCTCGATGGCCTGCTCCACGCCGTTCTTCAGCTGGGCTCCGAAGGCCGCGTTCGGACCGGTGATCGGACCCGCGACGCCCATCTTGATCTGGGCGCTGGCGACGCCCGAAAAGGCCATCACCGCGCTGAGCGCAATGCCGGTCAACAGTAGTTTCTTCATTGAACTTCCCCTCTGGTCGTATGGTCCCGCAGGACCGGGTCTCCCGGATTATCCTCACGAGAAAGGCGGATCATTGCGCCTTTTCCGGTGCGAGTCATCCGAAAAGCAAAGCGTTTTTCAGGCCTTTCGGGCTCTTTCTTCAAACGGCGGCAGGGCCGCGCTCACGCCACGAAAAGGGGCCCGTCTTCTCGTAGAGCCAGCGGTACTGGGTGGTCATCTGCTGCGTCCGCTTGTAGCGGAAGCCGAGCGCTCCGGCCGCCAGCAGGATCAGCGTGTCGACCACATAGTAGTGCCCCGAGAGGAGAGTGCCGTCGAACAGCGCGAAGTGGATGAAGCGCACCGCCATGCCCAGGATCAGCATGTAGGGGATCACCATCCAGGCGGGACGCCATGTCTGCGCGATGGACTTGCCGGACGCCCAGGCGGCCGCGCCGCCCATGACGATGGAGACGAGGAGGAAGAGCCCGATGGAGCTTTCTTCGTAGAGGACGCCTTGCATGCTTTCCTCGGATGGAGCGTGTTCGCCGGAGCGGCGGAGGACGGGTTCGCGAGCGGCGCTCTGCCGCTCAGTGGCCGCCGCCTTCCAGATAGGCGGCGCGGACCTGCGGGTCGGCCAGGAGCTCGCGGCCGGTGCCCGACATGGTGACGAGGCCGTTGACCATCACGTAGCCGCGGTGGGCCAGCTTCAGCGCGTGGTAGGCGTTCTGCTCGACCAGGAACACGGTGAGGCCCTCCTGGCGGTTCAGCTCGCGGATGGCGTCGAAGATCTGCTTGACGATGAGGGGCGCGAGGCCCAGCGAGGGCTCGTCCAGCAGCAGCAGCTTGGGGCGCGCCATCAGGGCGCGGGCGATGGCCAGCATCTGCTGCTCGCCGCCCGAGAGGGTGCCGCCGCGCTGGCCGATGCGCTCCTTGAGGCGCGGGAACAGCGCATACATGCGCGCCAGGTCCTCGTCGAAATGGGCGAAGTTGTTGATCGACGCGCCCATCTGCAGGTTCTCGTAGACGGTCATGCGCGGGAACACGCGCCGGCCTTCCGGAGACTGCGAGATCCGCAGGCGCGCGATCTCATGCGTCGGCATCGACGTGATGTCCTGCCCGGCGAAGGTGATGCGGCCCTCGCGCGCCCGCGGGCTGCCGAAGATCGTCATCATCAGGGTCGACTTGCCGGCGCCGTTGGCGCCGATCAGCGTGACGATCTCGCCCTGGTTCACGTCGAGGTCGACGCCCTTCAGGGCGATGATGTTGCCGTAGAAGGTCTTCACGCCGCGGATCGCCAGCAGCGGCTGGCCGGGGGCGGTCGTCGCCGCCGAACCCTGGCCCGGCGCCTGGACGGGGGCTTGCGCCAGAGTGCTCATCGTGTGTGCTCCCCGCCGGCCTGCTCGGCCACCACCTGTTCGGCGACCACTTCGACTTCCGCCTCCACCTCCTCGACCTCCTCGTCCTCGACGCCCAGATAGGCGGCGATGACCTTCGGGTCGTTCTGGATCTCCTTGGGCGAGCCGTCGGCGATCTTGGTGCCGTAGTCGAGCACGACGACATGGTCGGAGATCTGCATCACCACCGACATGTCGTGCTCGATCAGCAGCACGGAGGTGTCGTGGTCGGTGCGGATCGAGCGCAGCAGCGCATTGAGCTCCAGGCTCTCGCGCGGGTTCAGGCCCGCGGCGGGCTCGTCGAGGCACAGCAGCACCGGGTCCGTGCACATGGCGCGGGCGATCTCGAGGCGCCGCTGCGCGCCGTAGGGCAGTTCGCCGGCGGCGTCGTCGGCTCGGTCGGTGAGGTCGATCTTGTCAAGCCAGTATTTGGCCCGCTCGATCGCCTCCTTCTCGCGCGCCTTGTAGCCGCCGACGCCGAGCACGCCGAGGATGGTCATCCCGGAGGCGATCATCAGCGGGTTGTGCTGCGCCACCAGCAGGTTCTCGAGCACGGTCATGCCCTGGAAGAGGCGGATGTTCTGGAAGGTGCGGGCGACCTTGGCCTTCCAGTTGATGCGGAAGTCCGGCAGCCGCTCCAGCAGGTAGTTCGAGCCGTCCGGATGGGTGAGGGTGATCATGCCCTCGGTCGGCTTGTAGAAGCCCGTGATGCAGTTGAACACGGTGGTCTTGCCGGCCCCGTTCGGGCCGATCAGGGCGGTGATGTCGCCGCGCCGGGCCTCGAAGCTGAGGTCGTTGATCGCCACGAGGCCGCCGAAGCGCATCGTGAGGTGATCGACCTGGAGCAGCGCGGCCGGGGACGCGGCGGCGGAGGGGGAGGAGATCGCGGACGACATCAGCCGTGGCCCTCCTTCACGAGGGAGCTCGAGACGCTTCGGCGCTCCTTGAGGAAGGCGGTCGGCTCGCGGGTGGAGACGAGGCCGCGGGGCTTCCAGAGCATGATCAGCACCATGGCGAGCCCGAAGAGCAGCGTGCGGTACTGGGTGGGATCGAAGCTCTCGCCGAAGATCTGCTTCAGGAAGTCCAGCTCGCGCAGGATCTCGAAGCCGCCCACGAGCGCGATGGAGGAGATGACCACGCCGACGAGGCTTCCGGTCCCGCCCAGCACCACGATGGCCAGCACCTGCGCGGATTCGATGAAGGTGAAGCTCTCCGGGCTGATGAAGCCCTGGCGGGCGGCGAAGAAGCAGCCCGCGAAGCCGCCGAACATGGCGCCCAGCGCGAAGGCGGTCAGCTTCGTGTTGGTCGTGTTGATGCCCAGCGAGCGGCAGGCGATCTCATCCTCGCGCAGCGCCTCCCAGGCGCGCCCGACGGGCAGGCGGCGCAGCCTCAGCGTCACATAGGCGGTCAGCAGCGCCAGGCACAGGATGACGTAGTAGAGGAAGATGGTCCGGTAGATCGGGCTGAACTCCAGCCCGAACAGCGCCGCGAAGCCTTCGTCGCTGGCGTTGAAGGGCACCCCGAAGAAGCTCGGGCGCGGGATGGAGGACAGGCCGGCGTAGCCGTTCGAGAAGTCCACCCAGTTGATCAGGACGAGGCGGATGATCTCGCCGAAGGCCAGCGTCACGATGGCGAGGTAGTCGCCGCGCAGCCGCAGGACCGGGAAGCCCAGGATGATGCCCCACAGCGCGGCGAGCAGCCCGGAGATGGGAAGGCAGATCCAGAACGACCACACGCCCAGCGCCGGCAGCGTCTCAGGGATGACCTTGGTGGCGATGAGCGCGTAGCTGTAGGCGCCCACCGCATAGAATGCGACGTAGCCGAGGTCGAGCAGGCCGGCGAGGCCCACCACGATGTTCAGGCCCCAGCCGAGCATGATGTAAATGAGGATCTGGATGCCGAAATTGTCGATCCACTTGATGGAACCGCCGGGGCCGACGAGCGCCAGCGTCATCATCGGATAGACGGCGATGAAGCCGAGCGCGACCGGGCCCACATAGCGCGACAGCGCCGAGATGCGGGCGCGGGTCTGAGCGGAGAGGGGCGAGGTCACGCCCTGGGTCTCGACGCGGCGCTCCCACAGCAGGCCGAGCAGGAGCAGCAGCGCGCCGATGGAGAAGACCGTCGCGGCGAAGCCGTCGAAGGCGGCGTTGACGGCGCGGCCGAGGCCGCCGAGCAGCGTCAGGCAGCCCAGGATCAGCAGCGTCTTGGTGAGCTTGTTGATGAAGTAGATCTGGACGAAGCGGGCCAGGAACACCGCCACGCAGGCGAGGAAGACCCAGTTCCAGCGCGGCGCCAGGACCAGCTCGTTGGCCATGTTCTGCTCGGTGCGCAGCGCCAGGATGGGCACCGAGAGGCCGAGCATGACGACGGCCGCGAACCCGGCCTCGCGGGTGGCCCGCATCATCAGGCCCATGGCCGGCTTGGCCGGGACCTGGGCCTGGGGGACTCCTGTGTCGATGGTGGCGGTCATGCTCAGACCTTCTCGACTTCAGGACGGCCGAGGATGCCGGTCGGCAGGAAGATCAGCGTGATGGCGAGGATCGAGAACGCCGCCACGTCCTTGTAGTCGATGGTGAAATAGGCCGACCACATGGTCTCGATGAGGCCGATCAGCAGGCCGCCCAGCACCGCGCCGGGGAGCGAGCCGATGCCGCCCAGCACCGCCGCCGTGAAGGCCTTCACGCCCGGCACGAAGCCGTCCGAGAAGTTCACCACGCCGTAATACATGAGGTACATGACGCCCGCGACGGCGGCGAGCGCCGCGCCGATCACGAAGGTCAGCGAGATGGTGCGGTCGACGTCGATGCCGAGCAGCGCCGCCATCTTGCGGTCCTGCTCGCAGGCGCGCTGGGCGCGGCCGAGCGGGGTCTTCTGCACCAGCCACCAGAACACGGCGAGCAGCGCCACCGTGATGATCATGATGACGATCTGCTTGTAGGCGAGCACCACCGTGGTGGAGCCCTCGCCCATGAGGGTGAAGTTGCCCTGGATCATCGGCGGCAGCGGCTTGTTGCGCGGGCCCTGGACCACCTGGACGAAGTTGGACAGGAAGATCGACATGCCGATGGCGGAGATCAGCGGCGCCAGGCGGAACGAGCCCCGCAGCGGCCGGTAGGCGACGCGCTCGATGGTCCAGTTCCACAGGCCCGTCAGAGCCATGCCGAGGATCAGCACCAGGAACAGCGCGGGCACCACCGCGACGCCGAGCCAGGCCGTGAACACCATGAACAGGATGAGGGCGATGAAGCCGCCGACCATGAACACGTCGCCATGGGCGAAGTTCACCATGCCGATGATGCCGAAGACCATCGTGTAGCCGATCGCGATCAGCCCGTAGATGGACCCCAGCGTCAGCCCGTTGATGAGCTGCTGGAGGAAAACTTCCATGTCGAAACGCCACTCCCCTCATACGCCTTCCACGCTCTGACGGCGCTGTCGAAGGCGGCGGGGTTCCCGCAAGCAAGGCGCGTGCCCGGAACCCGCACTCAGTCTGATCAAAGTCTTATCAAGGCCCCGCCGACGCTACAATCATCACCCGCCACAAACCCGACAAAAAGCATAAACCGCTAAAATGGCAGGGGACAGCAGCGCTTTTCGCCGCATGACGCGCGCAGGGGCGCGTCATGCGCAATGGCGTGCGGAGCCGGCGGCGCCCATGAGCCTCGCGCACGGCAGGCATGCCGGCCGACCGCCCGGGCTCGTGCGGCTCAGCCGGGCTCGCGGTCCATCACCTGGAAGCCGTGCGCCAGGGGGTCGCGGTCGTCGATGAAAATGGTGTTGTAGCCGGTCATCCGCGCCCAGCCCTCGATGGAGGGCACGATGGCGTCGAACCCGCCCACCTTCACGGCCTTCTCGACGCGCCCGTTGAAGACGGTGCCGATGATCGATTCGTGGATGAAGTCGTCGCCAACCTTGAGCCGGCCGAGGGCCGCCCACTGGGCCATGCGGGCCGACGTGCCGGTGCCGCAGGGCGAACGGTCGATGGCCTTGTCGCCGTAGAACACCGCGTTGCGGGCGTGCGCGCCGGCGGAGGGCGTTCCGGCCCAAAGCACGTGGGAGAGGCCGTTGATGGCCGGGTTCTCAGGATGCACGAAGTCGTAGCGCGCCCGGAAGGCCGCCCGGACCTTCGGGCTCCAGCGCAGGATGTCGGAAGGGTCGACATGCTCCAGGCCCGGGAAGTTCGGCTGCGGCTCCACGATGGCGTAGAAGTTGCCCCCATAGGCCACGTCCACGGTGAGTTCGCCGAGGCCCTCGACCTCGGCCGAGATCCGGCGCGAATGCAGGAAGGACGGAACGTTGGTGATGCGCACGCTGTCCACATAGGGGCCGTTCTGGACGTAGCGGGCCTCCACGAGGCCGGCCGGCGTGTCGATGCGCAGCACGCCGGGCTCGCGCGGGCTCACGAGCCCGCGCTCCAGCGCCATCGTGACCGTCCCGATGGTCCCGTGGCCGCACATGGGCAGGCAGCCCGACGTCTCGATGAACAGGAAGGCGATGTCGCAGTCGGGCCTTGTGGGCGGGTAGAGGATCGCGCCCGACATCATGTCGTGGCCGCGCGGCTCGAACATGAGCCCGGTGCGGACCCAGTCGAACTCGGCCAGGAAATGCGCCCGCTTCTCGACCATGGTGGCGCCCTCGAGGCGCGGGCCGCCGCCGGCGACGAGGCGCACCGGGTTGCCGCAGGTGTGGCCGTCGACGCAGAAAAACGTGTGGCTCGCCATGAGGTTGGTTCCGAGTGGTGGAGTTCTGATTCAACTTGAAGGTGCGACTTTCGTGGGCGTCCAACGATCCCTCATTCTGAGAAACATCGCCTCTTGGCGATGTGGCTCGAAGGACGAGGGCCTCCAGCAAGATCGATCGTCGTGCGATCCGGATCCCCTCGTCCTTGGAGACGCCCTGCTGCGCAGGGCTCCTCAGGATGAGGGGTCTAAAGTGAGCGACCCCCGGGTTTTCAGGCGATGAGCATAGCGCTGCGCCAAGGCCTTGCTTCAGCCCCCATCAAAACCGCTGCGGGCTGAAGCGCGCAAGGTCGATCTGGGACGCGCGGCCGGCGACGAGGTCGGCCACGAGGGCGCCGGTGGCGGCCGACTGGGTCAGGCCGTAGTGACCGTGCCCGAAGGCGTAGATCACGTCGGCGGTCGAGCGCGCCCGGCCGATGACGGGCAGCGAATCCGGGATCGAGGGCCTGAAGCCCATCCAGACGGAGCCGCTCTCGAAGGGCGGCACGTCGCGCAGGTAGCGCGTGGCCTTGGCGTGCAGCGCCCGGGTGCGGGCGTGGTTGGGCGGCAGGGACAGCCCGCCCAGCTCCACCGCGCCGCCGATGCGAAGCCCGCTGTCGAGCGGCGTCGCCACGAAGCCCTGGCCGTCGAAGGAGACCGGGCGGGCGAGGAGCCCCGTGACGCCGGGGAAGCTGACATTGTAGCCGCGCTCGGTGTCGAGCGGCACGGCGTCGCCCAGGGAGGCGGCGAGGGGCTTCGACCAGGCGCCGGCGGCGAGCACGATCTTGTCCGCGGTCAGCGCGTCGCCGGCCCGGGTGGCCATGCGCGCGGGCGGGCCGGCCTCCAGGGCGACGATGTCGGCCCTCTGGAACGCGACGCCGCGCCGCAGGGCGGCGTCGAAGAGCGCCTGCGTGACCTCGCGGGGGTCGCTCACATGAGCCGCGTCCGGGAAGAACGCGGCCGCCACGATCCGGTCGGAGAGCGCCGGCTCCATCCGGCGCGCCTCGGCGGCGTCCAGCAGCTCGCACGCGACGCCGAGTTCGCGCTGCTTTGCGAAATGCGCCTTGGCGCGGACGAAGGCCGCCTCGTCGTCGAACACGAAGAGCCCGCCGCGGCGGTGGATGAGCGTCTCCAGCCCGAGATCGCCGGAGAGCCTGGTCCAGGCCGGCATGGCCAGCCGCTGCAGCTCGACCAGCGCCTCGACCGAACGGGCGAGGTTCTCCGGGCGCGAGGCCCAGATCAGGCGCGTCAGCCAGGGCAGGAGGGGGAGGAGGTAGCTCGGCCGGATGGCGAGCAGCCCGAGCGGATCGAGAAGGAAGCGCGGCGCCCGGCGCAGCATCTTGGGCGACGCGATGGGGTCGATGTCGGTGTGCGCCAGCCAGCCCGCATTGCCCTGCGAGGCGCCTGCGGCCGGTCCCTCCCGGTCGACCACCGTGACGCGATGCCCTTCGGCCGCCAGCGCATGCGCGCTGGCGAGACCCACGAGCCCGGCTCCGACGACGGTGATCTTCATGGACGGCCTCGGTCGTTTGAGGGGAAGACCCTCACCCCAGCCCTCTCCCCGGCGCGGGGAGAGGGGGCCAAGCGCAGCGAGGTCGGATCAGGGGAGGGCGCTGTCCTACTCCGCGGCGAGCTTGCCGGCCGGCAGCTGCGGGCGGTTGGCCAGCGCCTTGGCGACGATGGCCTCGACCCGGGCGCGCTCGTCGCCGACGAGCGGCATGCGCGGGGCGCGGCAGCGGTCGTTCGAGCCGGCCGCCAGCTGCTCGACCAGCTTGATGTTCTGGACGAGCTTGGAGGAGAGGTCGAGATCCAGCAGCGGCTGGAACCAGCGGTAGATCGCGACCGCCTCGGCCAGGCGGCCCTGACGCATCAGCTCGTAGATCGCGACCGTCTCGGCCGGGAAGGCGCAGACGAGGCCCGCGACCCAGCCCACGGCCCCGACGGCCAGGCTCTCCAGGGCGAGGTTGTCGACGCCGGTGAAGATCTGGAACCGGTCGCCGACGGCGTTGAAGATCTGGGTCACGCGGCGGACGTCGTCGGAGGATTCCTTCACGGCGACGAAGAGCGGGTCGGCGGCGAGCTCGCCCAGCATGGCCGGCGTGATGTCGACGCCATAGCTGACCGGATTGTTGTAGATCATGACCGGCAGGCCGCCGGCCTTCGCGACGGCGCGATAATGGGCCATCGTCTCGCGCGCGTCGGACCTGTAGGGCACGCCCGGCAGGATCATGAAGCCTTCGGCGCCGGCCTTCGCGCCCGCCTCGGCCAGCGCCTGGGCGCGGCGGGTGGAGCCTTCCACCACCGTGAGCAGCACGGGGACGCGGCCCTTGGCGACCCGGAGCGCGGTCTTGAGCACGTCGACCTTCTCGTCCGGCTCCAGCGTGGAGGCCTCGCCCAGCGAGCCGCAGACGATGATCCCGTGCACGCCGGCGTCGAGCTGCAGGGCGAAGGAGCGCTCCATCTCGGCGATGTCGAGGCGGTCGTCGTCGGTGAACTTGGTGGTGACGGCGGGGAAGACGCCTTTCCAAACCTTCGCGCTCTCGGACATGGGGCTCTCCTGGGTTGCCGGCTGACGTCGTATATGCGTAATATATCACCAAGGGACGGTCAAGCGGGCAGGGAGAGCCGGTGTCGGACGCAGCGCAGGCGGACAGGGTCGAGAGCGAGGGCAGGGAGGCGCGCGCCGCCGCTCCCGCGGGTCCGGGCCTGACCGGAGCGGAGGCCGAGACCCTCGCCGACCGGGCCTACCGCATCATCGAGGACCAGATCGTCCGGCTGGCGCTGGCGCCCGGCGCGCGCCTGACCGAGCAGGATCTGGCGGCCCGGATCGGGCTCGGCCGCACGCCGGTGCGCGAGGCGGTTCAGCGCCTCGTCGCGGACGGACTGCTGACCGTGTTCCCCCGCAAGGGCATGGCGGTGGCGGCCATCAACCCGCTCGACGTGCTGCTCGCGCTCGACGCCCGCGCGGCGCTGGAGCGCGTCATCGCGGCCGCGGCGGCCCGGCGGGCGACGCCGGAGCAGCGCGAGGCTCTGGTGGAGGCGGCGGGCGCCATGATGGCCGCGGCCGAACGCGGCGATCCGGCCGACTATATGCGCCACGACCAGCGCTTCGACCACCTCGTGGGCGAGGCGTCCGGCAACCCCTTCGCCGTGCGGGCGCTGGCGCCCCTGCAATCCATGGCGCGACGGGGCTGGTTCTATTTCCGGCGCGAGCGGGACCTCGCGGCCTCGTCCCGCCAGCACGCCGCCGTCGCCGCCGCGATCGGGGCGGGGGACGCCGCCGCCGCCGCGCGGGCCTCCGACATGCTCATCGCCCATGTGCGGGACGGGTTGAAGCAGGCGCTGGCCGATCTCTGACGCCCATCGGCCGGCTTCGCGCCATTCTGGGACAATGGGCGGCCTTCTCGCGGCCATACAACTGGCGCGTGCATTGCCTTGCCTCTCCCCGAACCCTATCTTGGGACCTTGCGGAGCGCTCGCCGAATGACCCGACCCTTGCGTCCCCCGTCGCCTGGCGAGATGGCCGCCCCCGCCGCAAACGCCCGCGAGGCCGCCGGCGCGGCGCGCTCGCAGGCCTATCGCGACGGCATGGCCCGCATCGCCTCGGCGGTTCACGTGATCGCCACGGACGGGCCGGCGGGCCGGACCGGCTTCACCGCCACGGCGGTGACCTCGATCTCCGACGCCCCGCCCACGCTCCTCGTCTGCCTCAACCGCGCCAGCGCGTCCGCGGCGCGGCTCGTCGCCAATGGCGTGTTCTGCGTCAACACCCTGGCGGCCGACCAGGCCGGGCTCGCGGAGGACTTCGCCGGGCGCTCGGGACTGCACGGCGAGGCGCGCTTCAGCCATGGCGTGTGGACGACGCTGGCGACGGGAGCGCCCCTGCTGGAGGGCGCTCTCGCGAGCTTCGATTGCCGGCTGGTGGAGGTGCGCGACATCGCCACCCACCACGTGCTGGTCGGCGAGGTCGAGGCGGTCCGGATCGGGACCGCCGGCGAGAGCCTCGTCTATCTCGATCGCGCCTACCGGGCCGTAACGGGCGGCTGAGCCTCACCCGGCCAGCGAGAGGCGGCCATGCGGGTCCACCACGACCCGCCGGTCGGCGAGGCGGCGCTGGTCCAGCGCGCCGACCCGAAGCGCCGGCGGGGTGGCCCAGCCCATCTCCCGCGCCACCACGAGGCCGAGCAGCAGGATCGCGTCCGGCTCCGTCATCAGGATCGCGGCCGGGGCCTTGCCGGCGTGCACCAGCTCCAGCAGGACAGCCGAGGCGGAGGACGAGCCGATCGTGCCGGGCAGCGCCAGCACGCGGCCGGCCACGCATGCTCCGCGCTGGGGATGGCGGGCGTCGATGATGTCGCCGGTCTTCGGGTCGACGCCGCCCCAGAAGCTGATCGGGGCCGACAGGGCGAGAACGACGCCCTCGGCGTCGCGGTCCTGGTCGCCCGGCAGCAGCACGTCGCAGCTCAGCTCCACAGCACGTCCTCCCGAACGAGGCGGCCGGCGACCGCGCTCTCCACGCAGTCGGCCAGCGAGCCGTATTGGACGGCGAGGCCGGTGTTGCCGGGCGCGTAATGGGCGAACTTGCCCGAATTGGTCATCAGCACGCCGTCGGCCCGCTCCAGGATGGGGGTCACCACCACGCAGGTGTCGGCCACGAAGGTGACGCCCCGCGCCTCCAGCGCCGAGCCCAGGCCGCTCGCCTCGATGGCCTTGATCACGTGGCGCCCGGTGCAGGCGTAGAAGGGCACGCTCATCCGCCGGCCGCCGAGGAAGAGGCCGAGCGCCTCCACCTCGTCGAGCGAGAGATGCGGGCTGCCGATGGCGACGGCGTCCACGGCGTCGCCGGGGCCGGCCGTCGACAGGCGCGCCTGGGCGGCGAGCATCATGTCGGGCGTCACCCGGATGCGCTCGGCCGCGAGGGCGGGCTCCGCCCCGCCGCACGCCGCCTCGACGGTGGGCGCCTCCGGGGTGACCCCGGCGATGTGGAACAGCCCGACGCCGCCGGACGACGCCGCCGCGGCGCCCAGCGCCTTCAGCCGGTCCTCGCTGGAGAACCCGTCCAGCCCGGCGACGACGCCGATGGCCGAGCCCAGCGTCAGGCCGTACCAGGTTCCGAAGACGGGCCAGAACACGTCGGACGCGCGAAGGGCGGCCGACAGGCCGGACGCGTCGATCACCACCGTGGCGCGGCGGCTCTCCGGCCGGTGCAGGCCATAGTCCGGCGCGCGGCCCGTGATCGCGCAGGCGATGTCGAGGAAATCGCCATAGCGGTTGGTGCGGGCGCCGAGCACCGAGTTGCAGAACACCACCGCGTTGGACTCGCCCCAGGCCACGTCGCTGCCGAGGGCCGGCCGGTGGCCGGCCTGGTAAGGCGCGCAGGTCCAGGTGGGGGCGCAGCCCATCGCCTCATAGGCGCGCATCATGCGCCGGGCCATCTCGCGCTCATGCGGCGGCAGGCGCACCCGCGAGCAGCCGACGAGATCCAGCGCGCCGACATTGAGGGTCGCCTTCACGGCCGTCTTCGCCGCGCCGGCGACGAGCGCCTCGGCGAAGAGCGTGCCCGAGTCGCCGTGATAGAGCGCGCCGTCGATATGGGCGGAGGCGACCGGGATCAGCCGCGGCGCGCCCATCAGGCGGGCCGCCTCCGCGACGATCCGCATCGCGATGGCGCGTCCACGGCCGTGTTCGCCGGCGGCGGCGGCCCGTTCTTCCGGCGTTAGCGCGAGCATGGCTCACCTGCGTTCGCGTCCGTTCGGCCCGATTGCGGCGGCGTGCGGGACATGGTCTGATCCGCGCGACTTTAACAGGGGCGCTCGCGCCGGGCGCAAGTCCCGGACGCAGGTCGGCGCCCTCTTTTCTGACGTGGGAGGAACTCCATGGCGATGACCATGTCCGGCGAATTCGTGCTGCCGGCCGACAAGGCGACGGTGTGGGCCAAGCTGAACGATCCGGACGTCCTGCGCGCCTGCATTCCCGGATGCCAGAGCCTCGAGACGACGGGCGACAACGGGTTCGCCGCCGTCGCCAAGGTCAAGGTCGGGCCGGTGAGCGCCACCTTCAAGGGAAAAGTCACGCTCTCCGACATCGATCCGCCGAACGGCTACCGGATCACCGGCGAGGGCGAGGGCGGCGTGGCGGGTTTCGCCAAGGGCGGCGCCGTGGTGAAGCTCGAAGACGCCGACGGCGGCGCGACCAAGCTGAATTACGACGTGGAGGCCCAGATCGGCGGCAAGCTGGCCCAGTTGGGCGGGCGGCTCATCAATGGCGTCGCCAAGAAGATGGCGGACGAGTTCTTCGCGAACTTCGCCAAGGCGGTCGAGCCGCAGCAGGCGGCCTGACGACGTCCTGCCCGCGACGCCGCTTCAGCTTGGCGCGCCGGCGCCGAGACCTTGGCGGTGAGGGCGCCGGGCGCAACCTAAGCGGTCGACCTGCCGCGAGTCTTGCAACCGGAATCCGCAGCTGTCCGAAATTCGCGCGAAACGTCGCGGATTCGGGGTGCTTTCTCATCCCTTAAGTTGCTTGACCGCGTTTTCCGGGCGTACCAAACTGGAATCCTTCGAAGTTGGACAGTGATCAACCTGGGTCATCCGACCTGGGACATCTCGGTTTTCGCCGCGTCGGAGCGGCCAAGAAAGGTCGTCGCATCCTCTCCGGACAGGACCGCGCGGCGACGCATCAGTGGAGGAAGGCATGACGACGATTTCGATGACGGTGAACGGCAAGGCCGTTTCCGGGGCGGTGGAGCCGCGCACGCTTCTGGTTCAGTTTCTGCGCGAGACGCTGCGGCTGACGGGCACGCATGTGGGCTGCGACACGAGCCAGTGCGGGGCGTGCGTGGTGCATGTGGACGGGGCGGCGGTGAAGAGCTGCACCGTGCTGGCGGTGAGCTGCGAGGGTTCGCACGTCGTCACCATCGAGGGGCTGGCGAACGGGACGGAGCTGCATCCGATGCAGGCGGCGTTCCGCGAGCATCACGGCCTGCAATGCGGCTTCTGCACGCCCGGCATGATCATGACGGCGGTCGACCTCGTGAACCGCAAGGGTTCGGCGCTGGACGAGCACACCATCCGCGAGGAGCTGGAGGGCAACATCTGCCGCTGCACGGGCTACCACAACATCGTCAAGGCGGTGGAGGCCGGGGCCCAGGCGATGGGCGCGGGCGGGCTGCGCGCCGCGGCGGAATAGGGAGAGGGGCGCGTAGCGAATGGCGAATGGGGACGCCTGGTCCCCGCCTCTCCGCCTTTCCTATCGCCCACTCGCCATTCGCACTTCGCCATTCGCGCAACACCATTTTGCGCGCCGTAGCCGCCCGGGCCTGACCCGAACCAGAAGCGGCCGGCGCCTCCCGAGGAGGAACACCATGACATCGACCGGCATCGGCGCTCCCGTCCGCCGCAAGGAAGACTACCGGTTCATCACCGGCAAGGGCCAGTACACCGACGACATCAACCGCCAGGGCCAGACCTACGCGGCCTTCGTGCGCTCGCCGCACGCCCACGCCGTGCTGAAGGGCGTCGACGCCTCCGCCGCGCTGGCGATGCCGGGCGTGCTGGCGGTGCTCACCGGCCAGGACCTGGAGGCCGACAAGGTCGGCGGCCTGATCTGCGGCTGGATGATCCACAACAAGGACGGCTCGCCCATGAAGGCCGGCGCGCATCCGGCGCTGGCGGTGGGCAAGGTGCGCTATGTCGGCGACCACGTCGCCGTGGTGGTGGCCGAGACGCAGGCCCAGGCGCGCGACGCCGCCGAGGCCGTGGCGGTGGACTACGACGTGCTGCCCGCCGTGGTCGACATGAGCGAGGCGCTGACCGGCAAGACCGTCATCCATGACGTCGCGCCCGACAACCGCGTCTATGACTGGCATCTGGGCGACAAGGCCTCGACCGACGCGGCCTTCGCCCGCGCCAGGCACGTGACGCGGCTCGACATCGTCAACAACCGCCTCGTGCCCAACCCGATGGAGCCGCGCGCCGCCATCGGCGACTACGACCCCGGGCAGGAGCAGTTCACGCTTTACACCACGAGCCAGAACCCGCATGTGGCGCGGCTGGTGCTGTCGGCCTTCATCGGCATCGCGCCTGAGCACAAGCTCAGGGTGATCGCGCCGGACGTGGGCGGCGGCTTCGGCTCGAAGATCTTCATCTACGCGGAGGAGACGGTCTGCGTCTGGGCGGCCAAGAAGGTCGGCCGGCCGGTGAAGTGGGTCAGCGACCGCACCGAGGCCTTCCTCAGCGACGCGCATGGCCGCGACCACGTCACCCACGCCGAGCTGGCGCTGGACGAGCGCGGCAAGATCCTCGGCCTGCGGGTCAAGACCAAGGCCAATCTGGGCGCTTACCTCTCCACCTTCTCGTCGTCGGTGCCGACCTATCTCTACGCGCCGCTGCTGTCGGGCCAGTACGACATCCCGGCGATCTACGCCGAGGTCGAGGCCGTCTACACCACGACCGCGCCGGTGGACGCCTATCGGGGCGCGGGGCGGCCGGAGGCCACCTTCGTGGTCGAGCGGCTGGTCGAGGTCGCGGCGCGCGAGCTGGGCCAGGACCCGGCGGCGTTCCGGCGGCGCAACTTCGTGCGCAAGTTCCCGCACCAGACGCCGGTGATCATGACCTATGACGTGGGCGACTACGCCGCCTCGCTCGACAAGGCCATGGAGATGGCGGACGTGAAGGGCTTTCCCCGGCGCAAGCGCGAGAGCGCCCGCAACGGCAAGCTGCGCGGGCTCGGCTACTCGGCCTATATCGAGGCGTGCGGCATCGCGCCCTCGCAGGCGGTGGGCTCGCTGGGCGCCGGCGTCGGCCTGTGGGAATCGGCCGAGGTCCGGGTCAACCCGGTCGGCACCGTGGAGGTGCTGACGGGCTCGCACTCGCATGGCCAGGGGCACGAGACCACCTTCGCGCAGCTGGTCAGCGACCGGCTCGGCGTGCCGATCGACCAGGTGGCGATCGTGCATGGCGACACCGACAAGGTGCAGTTCGGCATGGGCACCTACGGCTCGCGCTCGGGCGCGGTCGGCATGTCGGCGATCTCCAAGGCGCTCGACAAGGTGATCGCCAAGGGCAAGAAGGTGGCCGCCTACGCGATGGAAGCGTCGGAAGGCGACATCGAGTTCAAGGACGGGCGCTTCGCGGTGAGCGGCACGGACAAGTCGCTGGCCTTCGGCGAGGTCGCCCTGCAGGCCTATATCGCGCACAAGTTCTCCGGCCAGGAGCTGGAGCCGGGGCTGAAGGAGGGGGCGTTCTACGATCCCACCAACTTCACCTTCCCGTCGGGCGTGCATATCTGCGAGCTGGAGATCGACCCGGACACCGGCGTGACCACCATCGCCAAATGGACCGCCGTGGACGACTTCGGCACGGTCATCAACCCGATGATCGTGGAGGGGCAGGTGCATGGCGGCATCGCGCAGGGCGTCGGCCAGGCGCTGTTCGAAGGGGCGCGCTACGACGCCTCGGGCCAGCTGGTGACCGCCTCCTACATGGACTACTGCATGCCGCGCGCCGACGACCTGCCGAGCTTCCAGGTGGGCGCGACGACGACGCCCTGTCCGTCCAACCCGCTCGGCGTCAAGGGATGCGGCGAGGCCGGCGCCATCGCGTCGCCCCCCGCCGTGATCAACGCCATCACGGACGCGCTCGGCCACGAGGACATCGCCATGCCGGCGACGCCCCAGGCCGTGTGGCTGGCCGTCCAGCGGCGGCTGCCGGCGGTGGCGGCGGAATAGGACGGGGGCGAATGGCGAAGTCGCGAATGGCGAATGGGGGGAAGAGGCGGACGCAGGGGCCTGGCCTCCCTCCTCACCCTTCGCCCTTCGCCCCTTTTCGCCCTTCGCCTCGACCCCATTCGCCACTCGCCATTCGCCATTCGCGCCTTTCCTGAAGAGGTTCCCATGTACGCCTTCTCCTACCACCAGCCCAAGACCGTGCGGCAGGCCGCCTCGCTGCTCGCCAAGAACGAGGACGGCAAGATCCTGGCCGGCGGCCAGACCCTGCTGCCGACGATGAAGCAGCGCCTGGCGGCGCCTTCGGCGCTGATCGACCTCGGCAAGGTCGAGGGCCTGTCGGGCATCGAGCTCAGGGGCCGCTCCCTCGTCATCGGGGCGACGACCAAACATGCGCAGGTCGCCACCTCCGAGATCGTCCGCCAGGCGATCCCCGGCCTCGCCGACATGGCCGGCCTGATCGGCGACCCGGCGGTGCGCAACCGCGGCACCATCGGCGGCTCGGTCGCCAACAACGACCCGGCGGCGGACTATCCGGCCGCCTGCCTGGCGCTGGGCGCCACCATCGTCACCAACACGCGCAAGATCCCGGCCGAGCAGTTCTTCACCGGCCTGTTCGAGACGGCGCTGGAGCCCGGCGAAGTGGTCGTCAAGGTGGCCTTCCCGATCGTCTCCAAGGCGGCCTACGCCAAGTTCCGCAACCCGGCCTCGCGCTACGCCATGGTGGGCGTGTTCGTGGCCAAGCGCGGCTCGGACATCCGCGTCGCCGTCACGGGCGCCGGCGCCAACGGCGTGTTCCGCGCCACAGCGCTGGAGGAGGCGCTGAAGAAGCGCTTCTCGCCGAAGTCCCTGGAGGGCGTCTCCGTGCCGGCCGCCGGCATCAACGGCGACATCCACGCCTCCCCCGAATACCGCGCCCACCTCATCACCGTCATGGCCAAGCGCGCCGTGGCGGCCGCCATCGGCAAGTAAAGCCTCCCCGCCCTCACGGGCCGATGCGACCCAGCCCTCTCCCGCCCGGCGGGGGAGGGCTTTTCATTGGAGGGGCGAAATCCCCGTCACGGCGCCTCATTTTGCGGCGCCCCGGCGTCTTGCGGGCCCATGTTCTTGACCCCCATTGCTGGCACGCGCTTTGCGGTTACTCTGGCGTTGCGGCCGCGTCGCGAGACGGGCCTTGAGGGGGACTGACATGGCGTCGGCGTTCGACGAGATGAACGGCGCGAATGGAGAGATCCGGGAGGCCTACACCGCGCTCAAGCGCTGGCTGGACACGGCCCCGCCAGACCACCTGGCCCTGCGGCGGAGCCAGGCCGAACTCTTCTTTCGCCGCATTGGAATCACCTTCGCCGTCTATGGCGACGCGGAATCGACGGAACGGCTGATTCCGTTCGACATCATTCCCCGGGTCATCACCAAGCCGGAATGGACCAGGCTGGAGGAGGGGCTGGTCCAGCGCGTGACCGCGCTCAACGCCTTCCTGGCCGACCTCTACGGCCCGCGCGAGTGCCTGAAGGCGGGGATCATCCCGGAGGACCTCGTCTATCGCAACGCCGGGTTCCGGCCCGAGATGGCCGGTCGGCCCGTGCCGCACGGCATCTACTGCCACATCGCCGGCATCGACATCGTGCGGGTCGGCCCGGACGACTTCTATGTGCTGGAGGACAACGCCCGCACCCCGTCCGGCGTCTCCTACATGCTGGAGAACCGGGAAGTGATGATGCGGCTCTTCCCGGAGCTGTTCACCGAGAACCGCGTCGCCCCGGTCGAGAACTACCCCGACTCGCTGCTGGCGACCCTGCGCTCGGTGGCCCCGCGCAACGGAGCCGGCGACCCGGTCTGCGTGCTGCTGACGCCCGGCCAGTACAATTCGGCCTTCTACGAGCACTCGTTCCTGGCCGACAAGCTCGGCATCGAGCTCGTCGAAGGGTCGGACCTCTTCGTGCGCGAGGACATCGTCTACATGCGCACGACCGAGGGGCCGAAGCGCGTCGACGTCATCTACCGGCGCATCGACGACGACTTTTTGGACCCGCTGGCCTTCCGGCCGGACTCGGTGCTGGGGGTGCCCGGCATCGTCAGCGCCTACCAGGCCGGCAACGTGACGCTGTGCAACGCCATCGGCACCGGCGTGGCGGACGACAAGGCGGTCTACAGCTACATGCCGGAGATCGTCCGCTTCTTCACCGGCAAGGACCCGATCCTCAACAACGTGCCGACCTACCGGTGCCGCGAGAAGGATTCGCTGTCCTATGTGCTCGACAATCTGACCAGCCTGGTCGTCAAGGAGGTCAACGGCTCCGGCGGATACGGCATGCTGGTCGGCCCGCACGCCAGCAAGCAGCAGGTGGAGGAGTTCCGCCGCAAGCTGAAGACGGCGCCGGACGGCTTCATCGCCCAGCCGACGCTGGCGCTGTCGACCTGCCCGACCTTCGTGGCGTCCGGCGTGGCGCCGCGGCACGTGGACCTCCGGCCCTTCGTGCTCACCGGGTCGGACAAGGTGCGAATCGTGCCGGGCGGGCTGACGCGCGTCGCCCTGAAGGACGGATCGCTCGTCGTCAATTCCAGCCAGGGCGGCGGAACCAAAGACACCTGGGTGCTCGATGCTTAGCCGGACCGCCGACAACCTCTACTGGGTCTCGCGCTACATCGAGCGGGCCGAGTTCCTCGCCCGCATCCTGGACGCGACCGCCCGCCTCGCCACCCTGCCGGCCGCCTATGGGGGCGCGGGCAACGAGTGGCAGAGCGTGCTCCTGACGGCGGGGGCGGCGGAAACCTTCGCGGCGCTTTATGACGAGCCGACCGAGCGCAACGTCACCGAGTTCCTGGCCTTCAGCCCGGACAACCCGTCCTCGATCCGCAGCTGCCTGGAGCAGGCGCGTTCGAACGCCCGCGCGGTCCGCACCGCCATCACGGGGGAGATGTGGGAGGCGATCAACAGCGCCTATCTGGAGCTGCGGCGCTACGACCCCAAGACCATGAGCCGCGAGGAGTTCGCCCGCTTCCTGGAATGGGTGAAATCGACGTCGCTGACCTTCGACGGCTCGGCCTACCGCACGATGCTGCGCAATGACGGCTACTGGTTCTCCCGCCTCGGCGTCTATCTGGAGCGCGCCGACAACACCGCCCGCATCCTGGACGTGAAATACCATGTGCTCCTGCCCGAGAACGAGCGGGTGGGCGGCAGCCTGGACTACTTCCAGTGGTCGACCATCCTACGCGAGGTGTCGGCGCTGACGGCCTATCACTGGGTCTACCGGCAGAGCCTGAAGCCGTGGCTGGTCGCGGACCTCCTGATCCTGAACCGGCAGATGCCCCGCTCGCTCGCCTCGTCCTACGAGAACGTGGTGCGCTTCCTGGACGACCTCGGCGGCGCCTACGGGCGTCAGGGCGTCTCGCAGCGGCTGTCGCGGACGATTCTGGCGCGGCTGGAGAACACCCGCATCGAGGACGTGCTGAGGAGCGGGCTGCACGAGTTCATCTCGGGCTTCATCGCCGACAACGCCAAGCTCGGATCGGCCATCACGGACCAATACCTCGTCTGACGCCGCCCCGGCCCTGGGCGGCCGGGCGGCGCGGGCGCACAAGGCGAGCCCCATGCGCATTCGCGTTTCACAGCAGATGACGTACCGGTACGCGCCGGCGGCGAAGTCGCTGATCCAGACCCTGCGGCTCACCCCGCGCAACACCGAGAGCCAGTTCGTGGTGAACTGGCGCATCGACGTGGACGTCGACGGGCGGCTGCGGCCCGTGGAGGACGCCTTCGCCAACCTCACCCATGTGCTGTCCGTGGCGGGGCCGGTGGAGCAGATCAGCGTCAACGTCCAGGGCACGGTGGAGACCTTCGACTCCGCCGGCGTGGTGCGCGGAGCGGTGGAGCGCTTCCCCGAGAGCCTCTATCTGCGCGACACGCCGCTGACGGAGGCCGGCGAGGCCGTGCAGGCATTCGCCGAGGAGGCGACGGCGGCCGGGCAAGACGACCGCCTCGCCCGCATGCACCTGCTGATGGCCGCCATTCACCAGCGCTTCGACTATGACGCCTCGGAGAGCCGCACCGCCCTCTCGGCCGCCGACACGCTGTCGCGCGGCGCGGGCGCGTGCCAGGACTTCGCGCATCTGTTCATCGCCGCCGCGCGGCACCTGTCCGTCCCGGCCCGCTATGTGAGCGGCTTCGTGTGGCGCGGCGAGCCCGGCTCGAAGGAGCGGGGCGGCGCCGACGCCGGGCACGCCTGGGCCGAGGCCTATATCGCGGGCCTCGGCTGGGTGGCGTTCGACCCCGCCAACAAGATCTGCCCGGCGGGAGCCCATGTGCGGGTGGCGGCGGGCCTCGACCAGCTCGGCGCGGCCCCGGTGCGCGGAGCGCAATATGGCGGCGGCGAGGAGCGCATGGAGGTCCGCGTCGCCGTGGACGCGCTGGAGCAGTCGCAGTCGCAGTCGCAGTCCTGAGCCCCGTCGCGCTCCGGCGCGCGGGCCTCAGCCGTTCGCAGCCCTTCCAGACGGGTCGCATGCGCGTATGATGGGCGCCGCGACGCAGCAGCCCGCGGCACGGAGTCCCGCCCATGGAGACCTGTGCTAAGGCTGAAAGGCGTCCCGTGCTCCTCGCGCCCGGGAGGACACGCCCTTGAACCCGGACCCACCGATGACCTATTGCGCCGGCATTCTCGTTCGCGACGGCCTCGTGATGATCGCCGACACCCGCACCAATGCGGGGCTCGACAACATCTCGACCTTCCGCAAGCTTCACCTCTTCGAGCGCAAGGGGGAGCGCGCGATCGCGCTGGCCACCGCCGGCAATCTGTCGATCTCCCAATCGGTCGTCAGCTTCCTGCATGAGGGCGTGGAGAATCCCGACACGGGCGAGGTCGAGACGCTGTTCGACTCGCCGACCATGTTCCGGGCGGCGCAGCTCGTCGGGCGGGCCGTGCACAAGGTGCGCACCGTGGACGGCCGCAGCCTCGACGAGGCGGGCGTGAAGTTCGACGTGTCGATCCTGATCGGCGGCCAGATCAGGGGCGGGGCGCCGCGGCTGTTCATGCTCTATGCGGCCGGCAACTTCATCGAGTGCGGGGTGGAGACGCCCTATCTCCAGATCGGCGAGCACAAATACGGCAAGCCGATCCTGG
The DNA here is from genome assembly GCF_054796215.1 of Alsobacter sp. SYSU BS001988. Lineage (NCBI taxonomy): Bacteria > Pseudomonadati > Pseudomonadota > Alphaproteobacteria > Hyphomicrobiales > Alsobacteraceae > Alsobacter > Alsobacter sp. SYSU BS001988. The sequence continues at coordinate 31,121 of NZ_JBTAMK010000016.1, forward strand.
ACCGGGCCGTGACGTTCAACACCAATCTCAGCGACGCGCTGAAGCTCGGCCTCATCTCGATGGATTCGACCATGCGGTCCAATCTCGGGGTCGGGCTGCCGATCGACATCGTCACGCTGCGGCGGGACGCGATGGAGCCCGACCTGGTGCACCGCATCGAGGCGGGCGAGCCCTATTTCCACGACCTGCGGGAGCGCTGGTCCGCGGCGCTGAGGGCGGCGCACATCGCCATTCCGCAACCTCCCTACAAGCCCAAGGCGCCTGCGGAGCAGATTGGTAAGAACTGAATGCGATAACGGCCTGTGTTACGGTCGGAATTGCGTAATGGTGTGGAGTATTCCCCGGCGGAGTCCAGCGACGGTGACGGCCAGGATCGTCTGGCCCGTGGCCGCGGTGCTTCTCTCCCTGCTGACCCTCGCGGTCGGCGGCCTCGTCCTTGCTGGCCAACGCGCCAACGAAATCTCGCTGGACCGCCAGCGCGCCTCCTTGGGCGTGCTGCTGGATCACGAGCGGGCCAAGGCGCTGCGCGCCCTCGCCGTGACGGTCTCGGGCGGGGAAGCGGCCGCGGCGCTCAAGCATCCGATGTCGCCGGACCGGGCCCAGCGCGCCATCGGGGCCGTGCTGGAGACGGCCTACGGGTTCGACCAGTCCTTCGTGGTGACGCCCGAGAACGTCGTCGTGACCGGCCGCGCGGACGGCCAGCCCGGGGACCAGCGCCGCTTCACCTGGGCGAAGCCGCTGCTGTCGGGATCCATCCAGGCGGTCCGCGACCGCGTCTCGCAGCTCGTCCTGCGCCGCAGCGACTGGGCCGGCGGGACGGAAACCCCCGATGGGGCGGCGCTTCGCTCGGGCCACGCGCGCCTCGTCTTCGACGGCTCCACGCTGCGGATCGTGGCGGCCGTGGCGCTTCCCACCACCGAGGGCGAAAGCGCCTTCGGCGGCCTCGTGGCCGTCGCCTCGCTGCCGCTCAGCCCCGCCGCCCTGCAGCACCTCTCCCAGGCGAGCGGCCATGAGGGCCTGCGCGTCGAGGCGGGCGAGAGCGCCGGCTTCAACGGCCTGCCGGTCACGGACGAGTACGGCTACGTCAAGGCGCAGCTGGTCTGGACGCCCGACCGTCCGGGCGACATCGTGCTGGAGCGGGTGCTGCCCGCCATCGCGGCCGCCCTGCTGGCGATCGGCCTGTTCTCGGCCTTCATGTTCGCCCATGTCCGCACCGTCACGACGGAGCTCGTCACCCGCGAGGCGGAGGCGACCCACCTTGCCAACCACGACCGCCTCTCCGGCCTGCCCAACCGCGCCTTCTTCTCCGACCGGCTCGACGTGGAGCTCTCGCGCCTGAAGGAGAGCGGCGAGGGCCTGGCGGTGATGTTCCTCGACGTCGACAAGTTCAAGGACATCAACGACAACTACGGCCACAGCGCCGGCGACATGCTGATCCGCATCGTGGCGCGGCGCATCACCGGCGTCCTGCGCGGCGCCGATACGCTGTCGCGGTTCGGCGGCGACGAGTTCGCGATCATTCAGACGGGGGTCCGCAGCGTCAACGACTGCGCCGCCCTGGCGCACCGCATCCTCGAGGCGATCCGCGAGCCGGTCGAGCTCAACGGGTCGCTCGCCTATGTGGGCGTGTCGATCGGCGTCGCCATGGCGCCCGACAATGGCGAGGACCGCGACATGCTGATGCGCCTCGCCGACGTGGCGCTCTACCGCGCCAAGCGGGAGGGCCGCAACCGCTACTCCTTCTTCGAGCTCGGCATGGACGAGACCCTGCGCATGCGCAAGATGGTCGAGGAGGACCTGCGCAACGCGCTCGAGACGGGCCTCGTCGACGTGGTCTACCAGCCGCAGTTCTCGCCGGACGGCCGCAAGGTGCTGGGCGTGGAGGCGCTGGTGCGCTGGACGCATCCGGTGCACGGCCCGATCTCGCCGGCCGACTTCATCCCGGTGGCCGAGCAGCGCGGCCTCATCGGCATGCTGGGCGAATATGTGCTGCGCCGCGCCTGCCGCGACGGCAAGCGCTGGAAGAACATCACCGTGGCGGTGAACGTCTCGCCCATCCAGTTCCGCCAGAAGGACTTCGTCGGCACCGTCGCCCGAATCGTCCAGGACGAGGGCATGGAGGCCGGCCGGGTCGAGCTGGAGCTGACCGAAGGCGTGCTGGTCGACGACGCCGACAACGCCGAGAACGCCATGATGGAGCTGCGGGCGCTGGGCCTGCGCTTCGCCCTGGACGATTTCGGCACGGGCTACTCGTCGCTGATCTATCTGCGGCGGTTCGCGTTCGACAAGATCAAGATCGACCGGTCGTTCCTGGAGTCGATGGAGACGACGGGGGAGAGCGCCATCCTGGTGCACTCGGTCGTGCATCTGGGCCGGGCGCTCGGGCTCACCGTCACGGCCGAGGGCGTGGAGACGACCGAACAGCAGCGCTTCCTGCAGGCGGTCGGCTGCCACCAGCTGCAGGGCTACCTGTTCTGCAAGCCGGTCCCGGCCCAGAAGATCGACGAGCTGCTCGGGCTCACGAGCGAGGTTCGCGCCCCCGGCAAGGCGTCCTGACCGCCGCCGCGCGGCGGCTCAGAAGATCGCGGCCGCGCTGGCGAAGATGGCGAAGAGGAAGCCCAGGCTCAACGTCGTGCCGACGAGGCCGAAGCTGAGGCCGGCGACGACCACGATGCCGTCGCGCTCCACCAGGCCGAGCCCGACGAGCACGACCGCAAGGCCGAGCGGGATCTGGCCGATGACCGGCGCGGCGAAGACCAGCGCCAGCGAGAAGGCCAGCAGCGCCAGCCCGACGAGCCGGAACGCGATCGCGCTCTCGAACACGGACAGGCGCGGGCGCGCCACGCGCTCCAGCCGGCGCAGCCACGGCACGGCGCGGTCCACCGCCTTGCGCAGGTCCTCCAGGGCGATGGTGCGCGCCAGCAGCCGGCGCGGCAGCCAGGGCGCCTGCTTGCCGAGCACGATCTGCGCCGCCACGAACAGCAGCAGCAGGCCGCAGATCAGCGGAATGGGCGGCGGCATCGGCAGGCAGTTCGGCAGGCCGAGCACGACCACGAGCAGCGCATAGGCGCGCTCGCCCAGCACGTCCACGATGGCGCGCACGCTCACCCGGTCCGTCGCGCTCTCGCCGACGAGCCGCACCAGAATGTCGGAAGTCCGGGTGGAGCCCTGCTGCATGGCGCCGTCGAAGGAGGGATGGCCGGGAGCCGGCCGGGCGCCTGCATAGCCCAGAGGCGCGCCGGGGCCAAGGGCCGCCGGCGAAGGCTGCGCAGCTCGCCCGTCGGGACCTGTCGCCGCATGGCGTCCGAGCCGCCGCATGCGGTCCGCCCAGGTGCTCAACGGACGGGGCTCATCGAGGGATGCATCAGCGACGAACTCAACTCAACCTGCTCTTTCGGGCTCTCAGCGAAGGCGGACGGGACGGCCGGCCTCCGCGCGCGCGGCGCCTGCTCTCTGGACGCCCCCAATGTGGCGATTGCGGGGTCAGGATCAAAGGCCCACGCGGCGAAACGGCCTCCGGGCCAGAGCTTTACAGCGCGGCCGAGGAGGTGGCCAGATCCTGCCGGATGCTGCGAACCGCGTCGCGCAACGCAGGGTCGTCCCTGCGGCGGGGGCGCGCCGCCTCGATCACCTGGGCCACCCGCAGCTCGCCGGGCGAGCCGCCCAGGGCCACGATGCGGTCCGCGAGGTAGACGGCCTCCTCGATGTCGTGGGTGACGAACAGCACGGTCTTGCCAGTGCTGTCGCGGATGCGCAGCAACTCGTCCTGCAGCGCCTCGCGCGTCATCGCGTCGAGGGCGCTGAAGGGCTCGTCCATCAGCAGCACCTCGGGATCGACCGCCAGAGCGCGCGCCAGCGACACGCGCTGGCGCTGGCCGCCCGACAGCTCGTGCGGGAACCGGTCGGCGTAGGAGGCGAGGCCGACCAGCGCCAGGGCCTCGCCGGCGCGGCGCAGCCACTCGGCGCGGGGCAGGGCGGAGCGCTCCAGCCCGAAGGCCACATTGGCGAGCACGCGCCGCCAGGGCAGCAGCCGGCCGTCCTGGAACACCAGCGCCACCGGCAGCACGGCGCCGGCCGAGGCGGGGGCGACCCTGACCGTCCCGGCGCTGGGCTTGGCCAGGTCGGCGATCACCCGCAGCAGCGTCGACTTGCCGACGCCAGACGGCCCGACGATGGCCAGGAACTCGCCGCGGCGGACGGTGAGGTCCAGCCCGCGCAGCACCTCGGTGCGGCGGCCGTTGCGCTCGAAGGACAGGCCGATGCCGGCAAGCTCGATCACGCTTTCCATGCGAGGATCCGGCTCTGGACGAGGACGAAGGCCGTGTCGATGATCCCGTAGAGGGCGGCCATGGTGATCATGTAGACGACCACGATGTCCGTCGCGAGCAGGCTGGACGCCTGCATCATGCGCTGGCCGAGGCCGGTGACGCCGAAGAGCTCGGCCGCCACCACCGCCATCCAGGCCTGTCCCAGCGCGGTGCGCAGCCCCGCCAGGATGCCGGGCGCGGCGGCCGGCAGCACGATCTTGACCAGCTTGGCGGGCGCGGAGCGGTAGCCATAGGCGTCGGCGAGCTCCATCAGGTCGCGGTCCACGGAGCGCACCGCCCCCAAGGTCGCGAAGTAGCAGATCCAGAACACGCCGACCCCGACGATGAACACGGCCCCGCCGGTGGAGACGCCGAACCAGATGATCGCGAAGGGCACCCAGGCGAGGCCGGGGATCGGGCGCAGCAGCCGCACGACCCAGGCGACGCTGGCCTCCGCGGCGCGGCTGAGCCCGGTGACGACGCCCAGCGCGACCCCGAGCAGAGCGCCGAGCAGCAGGCCCATGAGATAATGGCCGAGGCTCGACCGGATGGACGCGATCCAGAAACCGGACTGGATCTCGCGCCAGAGCGCGGCCGGCAGCTGGCTCGGGGCCGGCAGCAGGGCGGGCGGCAGGACGCCGCTGCGCACCAGCCCCTCCCAGAGCAAGAGAAAAGCCCCGAGGCCGAGCGCCCCGAGGCCGATGGATCGCTGTACGGTCATGAGGCCTTCACCCCTGAAGCCGCGGCCCTGTCCATCACGGAGGCCCGCGCGGCCGGTTTCCGTGGCGAGGGGGTCAGCCCTCGACGGCCTTCTTGTAGAAGCTGCGGTCGAAGAGGCCTTCGAGCGGATATTCCTTGTCGAGCGAGCCGAGCTTGACCTGGTAGGCCTGCATCTCGCGCGTGGCGTCCACGATGACGTCGGGATCGGCCACGAATTTCGACGCCGGCGAGGTCAGCGCCGCCTTGATGGTGGCGACGTCGACGATGCCCTTGCCGAGCATCGCCTCGATATGGAGCGCGGCCTTGTCGGGGTTCGACTTGATCAGCGCCACCGCCTTCACGACGCCATTGACGATGGCCTGGGCGGCCGCCCGGTCCCGCGACAGGAAGTTGCCCGAGAACGCCACCACGGTGCCGGGCTGGTTGGGGAACATCGCGCCGCCCAGCGCCACCACCCGGTTGCGCGGGTCCCGCTTCGTCACGATGGTGACGGCCGGCTCGCGGATCGTCGCGCCCTCGACTGCGCCGGTGAGCAGCGCCTGCTGGGTCGCGTCGATGCCCATCGGCACGATCTCGGCGTCCGCCTTCTGGGCCTTGGCGACCTCCCACAGCCAGTGCTGCAGGGTCGTGTTGGGCACGGAGCCCGCCGGCTGCGTGGCGAGGCGGGCGGGCTTGCCGCTCGCCTTGCGGAAATTGGCCAGGGCCTCGGCGGGCGAGACGCCGTCCTTGAACTCGGCGGCGAGCTTGGGGCCGGCCACCATGGACATCTCCTCGATGGCGGTGGCGGCGACGACCTTGACGTCGACGCCCTTGGCGCGGGCGACCGCGAGCGGCGCCACGCCGGCGACATAGACGTCGAGCGTGCCGGAGGCGAGCGCCTGGATCATGTTGGGCCCGGACTCGAAGGTGACGAAACTGAGTTCGAGGCCCGCATCCTTGCCCCAGCCCTCGCCGTTCATGACGATCGCCGGCGCCGCGCCCAGGACGGGGATGATGCCGACCCGGATCGGGGCGGCGGCCAGCGCGCGCCCGACTCCCCAGCGGGCGATGGCGGGCATGGCCAGAAGCGCGCCTGCGGCGGTGACGAAAGTCCGGCGGGTGATCATGGCGTTGTCCTCGGCGGCAGTCCTGCAAGTCGTCGCAGCGACGGGCGAGACGGGATGTAGCGCCGGGCGGCTCAAAAGACAACAAACGTCGTAGAAAGCAACATTCTACACGCAATCACGGGTATTGCCCGGCGGGCCGCCCATGCGGCGGCGTACGCGGACAATGCCGTCGGCGTTCGCCCGGTTCCGCGGGCGTGCGTGCTCGTGGAGAGCGGGCTGGGCCGCCGCGCGATCAGTTCAGCACGAACTCGCCCGAGGCCAGCCTGAGCTCCGCCGGCTTGATGAGCTTGGCGTGCGCCACGCGGACCGAATGAAGCGGCCCTTCGAGGGACGTGCGCCAGAAGGTCAGGAAGGCGTTCAGCACCGGGAATTTGGGCGCGACGTCGTATTCCTGCCAGATGTAGCTCTGCAGGAGCGAAGGGTGGTCGGGAAGGCAGTAGAGGATGTGGGCGGTCGTCAAGCCGTAGCCCTGGAGCTGCTTGATGAACGCTTCGTCGCAGGCGCGTGCAGGACCCATGGAACCTCCTTCTCGCCAAGGAAGGACCGGGACCCACGCCCCGGTTCCCTGGAGAACTTGTGGACGAGCCGAAGGTTCAAGATTCGCGCCAATTGGTAAATTGTTCGTTCGTTCTCAACAGCTTGGCAGCAGGCGTGCAGGACTGCTGACAACGGCTCAACCCTTGGTGCGCAGGCTGGAGCGGCCGCCGTCGACGCCGATGATCTGGCCGGTGATCCAGGACGCCTCGTCGGAGAGCAGCAGGGCGGCCAAGGGCGCGATGTCGGCGGGGTCGCCCAGCCGCTGCGCGGCGTGGAGCTGAGCGATGGCCTCCGCCATCGCGGCGCTGCCGGTGAGCGGCGCCGCGAGCGGCGTCCGGGTCAGCGACGGCGCGATGGCGTTCACCCGCACGCGCGGGGAGAGTTCGGCCGCCAGCGAGAGCGTCAGGCCCTCGACCGCGCCCTTGGCCATCGCCACGCTGGCGTGGGCGGCGAAGCCCTGCGCGACGGCGACGGTGGAGAAGAACAGCACGGAGGCGACGCCGTCGAAGGCCTTGAAGCCGGGCAGGGCGGCCTGCACGGCGCGCGCGGCGCCGAGCGCGTTGATGCGGAAGTCGCGCTCGAAATCGGCGTCGGTGAGCCGGGCGATCGGCTTCAGCGTGATGGTGCCGACCGCGTAGCAGAGGCCCGCCACGGCGCCGCCGTGGCGCGCCGCGGCCTCCTGGATGGCGGCGGCGATCGCGCCGGGCTCCTCCACGTCTGCGGCCGTGAAGCCGGCGCCGAGACGGGCGGCGGCCTCGGCGAGCCTGCCTTCGTGGCGGGCGATAAGGTGCACGGCCCGCCCGGCGTCGGCGAGGCGCTGGGCCACCGCCTGGCCGATCCCGCCCGTGCCGCCCACGATGACCACGACCCCCATGCCGACCTCCCGCGTCCGCCCCGCATGCGGGATCAACTAAGGCTGGGCCGCCGGCCTGCAACCGCGTCCATGCGGCGCAGGGGCGTGGTCCGCTCCGCCACGCGGCGCGTATGGGCGAGGGACGCGGAGGAGCCGCCATGGCGCGCATGCGCAAGACATCGGACCTGCCCAGCAAGACCTGCGCGGCCTGCGGACGGCCCTTCACCTGGCGCAAGAAGTGGCGCAGGGACTGGGAGGCGGTGCGCTACTGCTCGGACCGGTGCCGCGCGGCGGGCGCCCCGGCCGGCGCCGTCAAAGCCCCGACCTGAGCTTCTCGAGCGCGGCCGGCGTGTCGACGTCGACCGCCACGGCGGCGTCGGAGATCGGCGCTTCGATCACGGCGTCGCGGCGGCGCTCCAGCAGCTTGCGGGCGCCCGCGTCCCCGGCCAGGCTTTCGACGTCGGCGAACAGCGCCCGGGCCAGCACGACGGGGTTGCCCCATTCGCCGTCATGCACCGGAACGGCGGCGACCGAGCCGGGGGCCGCCTCGAAGGCCGCCACGATCCGGCGCACCACGTGGCAGTCGACCAGCGGCATGTCGCCGAGCATCACCACGACGCCGTCGACGCTGTCCGGTAGGGCGCGCACGCCGACCTTCAGCGAGGTGGAAAGGCCCTGCGCGTAGTCCGGATTGCGGACGAGCGTCACCGCGAGGCCGGCGAGCTCGGCCTCCACCGCCTCGGCCTCGTAGCCGGTGACGACCAGGACCGGGGCGGCGCCGCAGAGCACCGCGTTCTCGACCGTGCGGCGGACGAGGCTCTTGCCGGCGTAGTCCTGGAGAAGCTTGTTGGCCCCGCCCATGCGGGTGGAGCGGCCGGCGGCGAGCACCAGGGCGGCGATGCGGTCCAGCGGCTCGGTCATGCGTCGGCTCCCTCGACAGGGTCATGGCCCGGGTCGTCGCCGGAGCGGGGCTGGCCGCGCTGCACGATCTCCATCAGGAGGCCGCCCACCCCCATGCGGGTGATCTCCGCCCGGCCCACCGGCAGGCCGGCGAGGAGGCGCTGCAGCGCCCAGTCGAAACCGTTCTCGGCCGGGCTGCGGGCGCAGCCGGGCGCGCCGATGACGGGCTTGCCGGCGAGGCTCCCCAGCAGCAGCAGGTTGCCGGGATCCACCGGCATGCCGAAATGGTCCACGACGCCGCCGGCCGCTTCGATCCCGGCCGGGATGACGTCGCGCCGGTCGGTGATGGCGGAGGCGCCGAAGACCACGATCATCTGCGCGTCGCTGCGCGCCATGCCGGCCAGCGCATCCGCCAGGGCGGCGGCGTCGTGCGGGGTCTCGACGTCGCGGACGATGGAGGCGCCGGCGGGCGCGATGCGCTCGGCCAGCGTCCTCACGGTCTTGCGCACGACGGTCGGCTTCAACCCGGGCAGGAGCGTCGAGACCACGCCGATGCGCAGCGGCCGGAAGGCGGCGACCCGGATGAGGGGCGCGGCGCCGGCGGCGGACTGGGCGGCCGCGATGGCGCGCTCGGGCACGGCGAACGGGATGATCTTGACGGTGGCGATCATCTCGCCGGGCTCGACGGGCTTCCAGGCCGGGAGCGTCGCGAACGTGATCGCCTCGTCGGTCCCGTTGAGGCGGTCGACCGCGTCCCTGTCGACCACGAGGACGCCCGCCGTCTGCGCGAAGAGGTTGGACCGGCCGGTGAACGGCTTCTCCACCCGCACATTCTCGCCCGCGGCGGCCTCGGCGAGCCGTCGGGCGGCCTCGTCCTCCGGCACGTCGCCGGGTTCGAGCCGGACGACCACGACCTCCCGCACGCCGGCGGCGCGAAGGCGCGCGATCCGCTCGGCGTCGAGCAGCGAGCCCTTCTTGACGACGCCGTCGGGCAGCCGCACGGAATGCGCGGCGACGCCGCCCAGCGCATCCTCCAGCGATACGGGCCCGAACAGCATGGCCGCGCCCTCAGGCGGCCGCCGGGGCGGCCGCAGCCGGCCGGGTGCGCAGCGCCGCCGTGATCTCGCCCATGATCGACAGGGCGATCTCGGCCGGGCTGATGGCGCCGATCGGCAGCCCGATGGGGGCGCGGATGCGGCCGATCTGCTCCTCGGTGAAGCCCGCGGCCAGCAGGCGCTCGACCCGCTTGGCGTGCGTCTTCCGGGAGCCGAGGGCGCCGATATAGAAGCATTTCGACTTCAGCGCCTGGATCAGGGCCGGATCGTCGATCTTGGGGTCGTGGGTCAGCGCCACGAAGGCGGTGTAACGGTCGACGCCCAGCTTGGGCAGCACGTCGTCCGGCCACTCGGCGTAGAGCGGCACGTCGGGGAAGCGCTCGGGCGTGGCGAAGGCGGTGCGCGGGTCGACGATGACGATGTCGTGCCCGAGCAGCTGGGCCATGGGGGCGAGCGCCTGGCTGATATGGACCGCGCCGGTCGCCAGGATGCGCACGGGCGGCGCCTGAACGGTGAGGAAGACGTCGCCCTGCGGCGTCTCCGCCATGCCGCTCTTGCCCATGCGCAGCCGCTCGGCGAGCAGGTCGGCCAGGGGGTCGCCGGCGATGTCGGCCTCGCGCACGAGGCGCTGCGCGCCGGTCGCGATCTCGGTGACGAGGACGGCCGCCCGGCGCGCCTCACGCTCGGCGTTCAGGGCGGCAAGGATTTCGAGCTTCATGGTCGCCCTCCCGGGTTCATGTCAGTTCCGCTCCAGCGCCAGCCGCGCGCCGAGGCCGATGAGAAGGGCTCCGCCGGCGGCGCGCGCGAGACGCTGGGCGCGGCCGGCGCGCTTCAGCCGGCCGACGACCGCCGCCGCGAAGACGACCGTGATCAGGTCGGCCGACGAGAAGGCCATGTTCACCACGACGCCCAGGATCAGGAACTGCGCCCAGACCGGCAGACTCGCGGCGGGATCGATGAACTGCGGCAGGAAGGCGATGAAGAAGATCGCCACCTTGGGGTTCAGCAGCTCCACCAGGAAGCTCTCGGCCAAGGCCCGCCGCACGCTCTTGGGAGCCACGGCCGGCAGCTCCGCCCCGAAGCCGCGGTTGCGGATCATGCCGATCCCCAGCCAGACCAGATAGGCCGCGCCGGCGATCTTCACGGCGACGAACAGCTCCGGGACATGCTGGAACACGGCCGAGAGGCCCAGCGTGGCGGCGATCACATGGACGTAGCAGCCGAGATGGATCCCGAGCGCCGCCATGAAGCCGCCCCGGCGGCCGCGGGTGAGCGTCTGCGCCGCCGTGTAGAGCAGCGCCGGGCCCGGGAAATAGGCGAAGAGGGCCGTGGCGGCCGCGAAGGCGAGGAGGACGTCGAGCGAGGCCATCAGTCGACCCGCTCCACATAGACGCGGATGCGCCCGCCGCAGGACAGGCCGACCTTCCAGGCGGTCTCGTCGGCGACGCCGAACTCCAGCATGCGGGGCTCGCCGGAGGCGATGACGTCCACGGCCTCGGTCACCACCGAGCCTTCGACGCAGCCGCCCGACACGGACCCCAGGAAGTTGCCGTCGTCGTCGATGACGAGATGGCTGCCCACCGGCCGCGGCGCGGAGCCCCAGGTCTCCACCACGGTGGCCACGGCGACGCCCTTGCCGTCGCGGCGCCAGGCCTCGGCCTTGTTCATGATGTCGTTGTCGGTCGCCAGCATGGTCGATCTCCGGTCCTGTCCCATCCACTCTGCGCGCCAGAAGGCTTGCGGTCCGGCCTCAGGCGACTTGCGAGAGCCAGCGCCGGGGGTCGGCGTCGCCGGTCCCGGCCGAACTCAGCGCCTGAGCCAAGGTCTCCATGGACTGGAGATTATGGATCGGGCGAAATTCGTCCACATGCGGCAGCATGGCGCGAATGCCCTGCGCCTTCGCCTCGAAACCGCCGAAGCGCAGCAGCGGGTTCAGCCAGACGAGCCGGCGGCAGGAGCGGTGCAGCCGGTCCATCTCCGCCTTCAGGTCGGCCGAGCCGTCGCGCTCCAGCCCGTCGGTGAAGAGCAGGACGACCGCGCCCTGGCCGAGCACGCGCCGCGACCACTGGCGGTTGAAGTCATGCAGGCATGTGGCGATGCGCGTGCCGCCGGACCAGTCCTGGACCTGCGCCGAGCAGAGCGCCAGCGCCTCGTCGGGGTCGCGGCTCTTCAGGGCCCGGGTGACGTTGGTGAGGCGCGTGCCGAACAGGAAGGTGTGCACCCGGCGCCGCGCGTCGGTCAGCGTGTGCAGGAAGTGCAGGAACAGCCGCGTGTAGTCCGCCATGGAGCCAGAGATGTCGCACAGCGCCACCAGGGGAGGGTGGCGGACGGCCTGCTCGCGGCGGGCGAGTTCGATCACGGCGCCGCCTGCCCGCAGCGACTGGCGCAGCGAGCGCCTGAGGTCGATGCGGCTGCCGCGCGAGGAGGCCGTCATGCGCCGCGTCAGCACCTCGTCGTCGGGCAGCCTCAGCCGCGCGATGGCGCGCTGGGCCCGGGCGATCTCCTCCGCGCTCATCTGGGCGAAGTCCTTCGCCTGCAGGATCTCGCGCTCGGACACGGTGAGGCGGGCGGAGAACTCCTCCTTCTGCTCCTCCTGCGGCTCGAGGGGCTTGTCCTGCTTCAGGAGCGCCTGCGCGGCGCGCAGCGCCCCGGCGTCCGGCTTCTTCGTCTTTTCGTCTCGGGAGGGCGGCGTCGCCGGCGACATGGAGGCGATGATCTTTTCGATCAGGGCCTTGCGTCGCCAGAAGATGCGGAAGGCCTGAGCGAACACGTCCGAATGCTCGTGCTTCTTCACGAACACCGCGTGGAGCGTCCAGTAGAAGTCCTCGCGCGTCCCGACGCGCGCGGACTCCACCGCCGCGATCGCGTCGAGGACGGAGCCCGGCCCCACGGGCAGCCCCGCCTCGCGCAGCGCGCGGGCGAAATAGGCGATGTTCTCGGCCAGGCGGCCGGTCTCATCGGGGGCGGGCGTCGGTTCGTGCATGGTCATGCCCTCGGGCGGAGACCTTTCCTGGAAAGGGGCGTCCTCACCCGGCCTTGGCGGTCGCGCCGGTCTTGATCTCGTCCAGGATCGCCTTCACCCGCGAGCCCTGCATCTTCTGGATGTCGTCCTGGTATTTGAGCAGCACGCCCATGGTGTCCGACACCATGGCGGGATCGAGCGCGACGGCGTCGAGCTCGACCAGGGCGGAGGCCCAGTCGAGCGTCTCGGCCACGCCCGGCGCCTTGAACAGGTCCTGCGCCCGGATCGCCTGCACGAAGGCGACGATCTCGCGCGAGAGCCGGGCCGGCGCCCGGGGCGCCTTGGCCTTGAGGATCTGCAGCTCGCGCTCGGCGGTGGGATAGCCGACCCAGTGATACAGGCAGCGGCGCTTCAGCGCGTCGTGGATCTCGCGGGTGCGGTTGGAGGTGACGATCACGATGGGCGGATGATCGGCCTTGATCGCGCCCAGCTCCGGAATCGTGACCTGGCTGTCGCTCAGCACCTCCAGCAGGAAGGCCTCGAAGGCCTCGTCGGTGCGGTCGAGCTCGTCGATCAGCAGCACCGGCGGGCCGGCGACGTCGGGCGCCAGGGCCTGCAGCAGGGGGCGCTTCACCAGATAGCGCTCGGAGAACACGTCCTCTTCGAGCCGGCTGCGGTCGACCACGCCCTCGGCCTCCGCCATGCGGATGGCCATCATCTGGCCGGCGTAGTTCCACTCGTAGACGGCGGAGGAGACGTCCAGGCCCTCATAGCATTGCAGCCGGATGAGCTTGCGGCCCAGAACGTCGGCCAGAACCTTGGCGATCTCGGTCTTGCCGACTCCCGCCTCGCCCTCCAGCAGGATGGGCCGGCCCATGCGCAGCGCCAGGAAGACGACCGTCGCCAGCGAGCGGTCGGCCACATAGGCGCCGGCCGACAGGAGCTCCAGGGTCGCGTCGATCGAGGTGGGAAGCGAATGCGGGGTGCGAAGCGCCTGGGCCATGCGGGTCGTCGTCTCCGGATCGGCGGCGCAGGACGTGGTGCGGGGCGCCGCTCCCGAACAAACTAGCGCGCCGCGACGCGAGCGCCACCGTCCTGAAGGAGGAGGCGCACCCGCCCGGGGCGCATGGCGCGTCCGGGACGCATGCCGCGCGAGCCGGGGTCAGCGGGCCGGGTCGTCGCCGCAGCGCGGCCGCCGTTGCTCTCGGCTCAGATCAGCCGCAGGCCTTTCAGGCTCGCATGTCCGTTGCGGCCCACGATGATGTGGTCGTGCACGACGACGCCCAGCGGCTTGGCGATGTCGGCGATCTCGCGCGTCATCCGGACATCGGCGTCGGAGGGGGTGGGGTCGCCGCTCGGATGGTTGTGGACGAGGATCACCGCCGAGGCCGAGAGCTCCAGCGCGCGCTTGAGCACCTCGCGCGGGTATACGGGCGTGTGGTCGACGGTGCCGGTCTGCTGCACCTCGTCGGCCAGGAGCCCGTTGCGCTTGTCGAGGAACAGGATGCGGAACTGCTCCTTGTCGGAGAACGCCATCGCGGCGCGGCAATAGTCGATCACCGACGACCAGGAGGCGAGCACATGGCGCTTGCCCACCGCGCCCTTGGCCAGCTCGCGGCCGGCCGCCTCGACGATCTTCAGGTCGAGCGCGGTGGCCTCGCCCACGCCGTCCACCTCCAGGAGCCGCGTCAGCGGCGCGCCGAGCACCTCGGCGACCGAGCCGAAGCGGCCGATCAGGTCCTTGGCGAGCGGCTTGACGTCGCGCTGCGGGATGGAGCGGAAGAGGATCAGCTCGAGAAATTCATAGTCCGCGAGGGCCGCGCGCCCCGCGCGCGAGAAGCGGTCCTTCAACCTATGGCGGTGTCCACGGCGATGATCGTCCCCGGAAGCGTCCTTGCCGGGGAGATCGCCGTGGCTCATGGGGCCTCTCAGCTGGCCAGATAGGGAGGCTGGTCGTAGCCCTTGGGGGAGAGCGTGAAGATCTCCACGCCGGTCTCCGTCACCCCCACGGTGTGCTCGAACTGCGCCGACAGCGAACGGTCGCGGGTGACGGCCGTCCAGCCGTCGCCGAGAACCTTCACGTGGGGGCGTCCGAGATTGATCATGGGCTCGATGGTGAAGAACATGCCGGGCTTCAGCGGCACGCCTTCGCCGCGTCGTCCATAGTGCAGGATGTTGGGCTCGTCATGGAAGAGCCGTCCGAGCCCGTGGCCGCAGAAATCGCGCACCACCGAGCAGCGCTCCGCCTCCGCGAAGGTCTGGATGGCGGCCCCGATGTCGCCCGTCGTGGCGCCGGGCTTCACCTCGGCGACGCCGCGCATCAGCGCCTCGTAGGTCACCTCGACCAGCCGCGCCGCGCGGCGCGGCGTCTCGCCGACCAGATACATGCGGCTCGAATCGCCGTGCCAGCCGTCGAGCACCAGGGTCACGTCGATATTGACGATGTCGCCCTCGCGCAGCGGCTTATCGTTGGGGATGCCGTGGCAGACGACGTGGTTGATGGAGGTGCAGATGCCCTTGCGGAAACCGCGGTAGAACAGCGGCGCCGGATAGGCCCCGTGGTCCATCGCGAACTCGAAGATCAGCTTGTCGAGCGCCTCAGTGGCGACGCCGGGCTGCACGGCCGGGACGAGCAGGTCCAGCGCCTCGGCGGTGAGACGGCCGGCCCGGCGCATGCCCTCGAAGGCCTCGGGGCCATGGAGCTTGATCTCGCCTGTCTTTCGGCCGGCTGCTGCGGCGGCGTCGACGAACGTCATCGATCTATCCCTTGGGATCCTGGTCGTGCGGGGGGAGAGGGGCGCGCGGCGTCCGCCTCTCACATGGGCCATGGCGGCGTTTTGCGCAAGCTCGGGCGAGGCGCGGGACGGGGCGCCGCCCCGCTACGTGGAGGCCCGGGCTTCCTTTCCGGTTCGTAAACCGCTAGTCGTCTCGCCCAGAATGACGGATCCCAGCGTGACCGACACACGAACGCTCTCCCCCGACGAGGCCGGCGGCTTCGGCGCCTATGGCCCGCAGGGGCTGCCCAAGCGCCTCATCGACATGACCCGCCGCATGCCCCGGAGCTGGGCGGGGCGGCGCGCCGCCTATGCGCTGCGCCAGATCGCCATCTGGTGGCTGCGGGGCCAGCCGGTCGACGTGCAGTCGCTCGGCGCCCGGATGCGGCTCTATCCCTACAACAATGTGTGCGAGAAGCGGCTGCTGTTCACGCCGCAATATTTCGATCCGGACGAGCGCGAATACCTGGCCGAGCGGATCCGGGACGGATTCACCTTCGTGGACGTCGGCTCCAATGTGGGCGGCTACGCGCTCTTCGTCGCGGCGCTCGCCGGGCCGAGCGGGCGCGTCCTGGCCGTCGAGCCGCAGCCGGGCGTCTTCGAGCGGCTGGTGTACAACATCCGCCAGAACCCGTTCGGCACCATCAAGGCGCTGGACTGCGCGGTGGCCGACAAGGCCGGCGAGGTCACGCTCTTCGTCGACCCGCGCAACCATGGCGAATCGAGCGTCAAGATCGTCGGCTTCGGCGAAGGCCAGGCCATCCGTGTGCCGGCCAGCACGCTGGAGCAGGTCCTGGTGAACGAAAGGCTGGAGCGCGTCGACGCGATCAAGCTGGACGTGGAGGGCGCCGAGGATCTCATCCTGGAGACCTTCCTGCGCAACGGACCGCCCTCGCTCTGGCCGCAGACCTTCATCATCGAGAACGGCGTCGGCCGCTGGCAGATGGACCTTCCCGGCCTGCTGGCCGAGAAGGGCTACCGCCTCGTGCGCAAGACGCATGTAAACCTGATCTTCGAGCGCAGCTGAGCGGCGACGAACGGCCGGCTATCCGCTTGAGCGCGGGGGCGGGGCGCGATACATGCGCTGATCACCGGAGCGCCCCCCCCCATGCCAGAGACCGCCGACATCGTCACAGCCGCCGTCCTGGTGATCGGGGACGAGATCCTGTCCGGGCGCACCAAGGACAAGAACATTGGCTACATCGCCGAATATCTCACCGCGATGGGGGTCGACCTGCGCGAAGTCCGGGTCGTGCCTGACGACGAGACGGAGATCGTCGACGCCCTGAACGCGCTGCGCGCCCGCTACACCTATGTGTTCACGACCGGCGGCATCGGGCCCACCCATGACGACATCACGGCCGACTGCGTCGCCAAGGCGTTCGGCGTCGGCATCTCGCATGACGAGCGGGCCGTGGCCATGCTGCGCTCGCGCTACGAGAACCCGGCGGACCTGAACGAGGCGCGGCTGAGGATGGCGCGCATCCCGCACGGGGCGGACCTGATCGAGAACCCCATCTCGAAGGCGCCGGGCTTCCAGATCGGCAACGTGTTCGTGATGGCCGGCGTGCCGTCCATCATGCAGGCCATGCTGGACAACGTGGCCCCGAAGCTGAAGACCGGCCGCACGATGCTGTCGGTGTCGATCGATTCAGGCGGCGCGCCGGAAGGCGTCTACGCCGAGGGTCTCGGCGCGGTGCAGAAGGCCCATCCGGGCGCGATCATCGGCTCCTATCCGTCGTTCAACGGCAAGACCTTCGCCAACCAGATCGTGGTGCGCTCGCGCGACGAGGCGACGCTGGACGCCGCCCGCCGGGCGGTCGAGGCGATGATCGCCGCCTTGCCCCCACGCTGACCCATGCAGCCTCCGGAGACACCCATGTCGCAGCCGCAGCCGAAAGCCTTCCCGGTCTCGTGGGACCAGTTCCACCGCGACGCCAGGGCGCTGGCCTGGCGGCTCGCCGGCGCGGGGCCGTTCCAGGCGATCGTGTGCATCACCCGAGGCGGGCTGGTGCCGGCCGCCATCGTGGCGCGCGAGCTCGGCGTGAGGGTGATCGAGACGGTGTGCGTGGCGAGCTACCACGACTACACGTCCCAGGGCGAGCTGCAGGTGCTGAAGAAGGTCGCCGACGACATCGCTGCGCTGGGCGGCCCGGGCGGCAAGGGCGTGCTCGTCCTCGACGACCTCGTCGACACCGGCAAGACCGCCCGCGTGGTGAAAGACATGCTGCCGGACGCGCATTTCGCCGCCGTCTACGCCAAGCCGATGGGCCGGCCGCTGGTCGACACCTTCGTGACCGAGGTGTCGCAGGACACCTGGATCTATTTCCCCTGGGACATGGGCCTCGCCTACCAGGCGCCGATCGCCGAGAACCACAAGGGCTGAGCCGCCTGCGGGGGCGGCCGCACGGCCTGGCTCTGGCGTGAGCGAAGCGGCGGGGCTAGCGTGGGCGCCTGTTCCGCCTGGGGCTCTCGCGTGCCGCATTTCGATCCCGCCTCGACCCGCAGCACGCTCTTCCGCGCGCTCCTCGACGCCGCCGACCTGCACGGGCGCGGCGCGCCGATCCTTGAGGATCCGGAGCGCAGCCCGCTCAGCTATGGCCGGCTGATCCTCGGGTCGCTGGTCATCGGCGGCCGGCTCGCGGCCCAGACCCGCCGCGGCGACGCGGTGGGCGTGCTGCTGCCCAATGTGAACGCGGTGGCGCTCGTCCTGTTCGGGCTCAACGCCTTCGGCCGCGTTCCGGCGCTGCTGAACTTCACGGCGGGGCTGAAGAACCTGCGCTCGGCGGTGGCCACGGTCGAGATCCAGACGGTGGTGACCTCCCGGCGCTTCGTCGAGAGCGGGCGGCTCGACGACGTCGTCGCCGGGCTGTCGGAGTCGCCGGAGCCCGGCAGGGCCGTGCGGATCGTCTATCTGGAGGACCTGCGCGCCGGGCTCACCTCGCTGGACAAGCTCAAGGGCGTGGTGAGCTCCTGGTTCGCCCGCTGGACGCACGCCCGCCACGCGCTGTCGCCGGACGAGGCGGGGGTGGTGCTGTTCACCTCCGGCTCGGAGGGGCTTCCCAAGGCGGTGATGCTCTCCAACGCCAACCTGCTCGCCAATGTGAGGCAGATTGAGGCGCATATCGGCGCGCCGCCCCTCGTCCCCTCGCAGATCGTGCTGAATCCCCTGCCGGTGTTCCACAGCTACGGGCTGACGGGCGGATTGCTGCTCGGCCTGCTGGTCGGGATGCGGGTCGTGCTCTATCCGAGCCCGCTGCACTACCGGCAGATCCCCAAGATGGCCAAGGCCGTGGGCGCGACGGTGCTGTTCGGGACGGACACCTTCCTGCAGGGCTGGGCCAAGGCGGCCGAGCCGGGCGATCTCGACAGCGTCACCCTCGTCGTCGCCGGCGCCGAGCGCGTCAAGGAACAGACGCGCGAAATGTGGCGGGCGTCCGGGGCCGTCATCCTGGAGGGCTACGGGGCCACCGAATGCTCGCCGGTGATCGCCGTGAACCAGACTTTCGAGAACCGCCCCGGCACGGTCGGACGCTTTCTGCCCGGCATGGAGCACCGGCTGGAGCCGGTCGAGGGGCTGCACGAGGGCGGCAGGCTCTTCGTGCGCGGCCCCAATGTGATGGCGGGCTACGTCCTGCCGGACCGTCCCGGCGTCCTCGTTCCGCCTGCGGGCGGCTGGCACGACACCGGCGACATCGTCGGCGTCGACGAGGAAGGCTTCGTCAGCATCCAGGGCCGGGCGCGCCGATTCGCCAAGATCGGCGGCGAGATGGTGTCGCTGGCCGCCATCGAGACCCTGGCCCAGGCGCTCTGGCCGGGCGCCACCCATGTGGCGGTGAGCCTCGCCGACGCCCGCAAGGGCGAGCAGATCGTGCTCGTGACCGACCGCGCCGAAGCCGACCGCGCCGCGCTCGCCGCCTACGTCAAGGCGCAGGGCTATCCCGAGCTCTGGGCCCCCAAGGCCGTGCTGGTCACCGCCTCGATCCCGGTCCTGGGCTCCGGCAAAATCGACTTCGCCGGCGCGGCCGAAATGGTGAAGTCGCTGCGGCCGTTGTTGTAGGGGGAGGCCGCGAGGCCGCGCGCCTGGTGGCCCCGGTCGGATTCGAACCGACACTGGAGCGATTTTAAGTCGCCTGTCTCTGCCATTGGACTACGGGGCCAGCCGTCTCTCTTTGCCCAGCGCCGGCCGGGAAAGCAACCGGTCTGGAGGGCGGAGACTCACGCGCCCTCCGGCTTCCAGCCATAGAGCCAGTCGTAGCGCTTCAGCATGCCCTGGCCGGAGAGGCCGCGCAGGACGAGGTCGCGGCCCACCGTGAGGGGGAAGCCCATATGGTAGGCGCGGCCGTTCTGGCGGGCCGCGGCCTGGACCTGGCGGGCGCGGGGCCTGCGGTCGGCCTGGTAGGCGGCCAGCGCCGCGGGGACGTCGTGGGGCGCGCGGGCGAGTTCGCGGGCCAGGACGGCGGCGTCCTCGATGGCGAGGGCGCCGCCCTGGGCCAGGAAGGGCAGCACCGGGTGGGCGGCGTCGCCCAGCAGCGCGACCCGGCCGGCGGCCCAGGTCTGGCGCGGGGCGCGGTCGAAGAGGGACCAGACCTGCCACTCCGGCGCGGCCGCCAGCAGGTCGCGAAGCTGCGGCGCCCAGCCGCGGAAGCGGGCGGCGAAGACGGCCGGGTCCCCCGGGCGCGACCAGCCCCGGGCGGCGTCGCGGTCGCGCATCACCGCCACGATGTTGACCACCCTGCCGCCGCGCAGCGGGTAATGCACCACATGGGCGTCGCGGCCGAGCCAGAGCCCGGTCTCCTGCGCGCGCAGCGCGGCCGGGGCGGCCTCCGCCGGCACGGTGGCGCGCCACGCCACATGGCCGATGAACTCCGCCTCGGTGTGGTCGCCGATGGCGGGCGCGACCCGCGACCAGAGTCCGTCGGCGCCGATCAGCAGGGAGCCGCGCACGGTCTCCGGACCGCCGGCGGCCTCCACCGCGACGGAGACCTCGTCGCCCTCCGTGTCGACGCTGGTCACCGTGCGGCCAAAGGCGAGGCGGATGTTGGGATCGCTGCGCGCCACGTCGAGGAGCGCCATCTGCAGGTCGGCCCGGTGGACCAGCAGGTAGGGCGCGCCGTGGCGCCGCCGCATGGCGTCGCCGAGCGGCATCTCCGACAGAAGGCGGCCGCTGCGGCCGCTGCGCACCACGAGGCGCTCGGGCTCGCCGGCGGCGCGCGACAGCGCGGCCCCGAGGCCCAGGCCCGCCAGCACGCGCGACGCGTTGGGCGAAAGCTGGATGCCGGCCCCGACCTCCTCGACGCGCGTGCGGCGCTCCAGGATCGCGACCTGCCGTCCGGCGCGCGCCAGCGTGATGGCGGCCGTCAGCCCGCCGATGCCCGCGCCGGCGATCAGGATCGGCCGGGCGCCGCTCGTCTCAGATGTCATCGGGTCAGGTCCGTCGGGGGGACCGCGGAGGAGAGGGAGGCGCGCCTCGCCCGGCTCGCCTGGGCGGGATCAGGCGGCTTTCGGCGTCTCGTAGGCGCAGCCCGGCGGGATCGTCTCGGCGCCGTGCAGGGAGGCGTCGAACCGGTAAAGCGTGGAGCAATAGCCGCAGATCGTCTCGTTCTCGTCGCCCATGTCGAGGAAGACGTGGGGATGGTCGAAGGGCGGCCGCGCGCCGATGCACATGAACTCCTTCGCGGCGATCCTGATGACCGGCGCGCCGACATCGTTCTGGAAATGCGGAACGCCGGTATCGGCCATGGTCGTGCTCCGGGTCTTGTCGTGCGTGGCCCCGGCGGGGCGGATCGCGGCGCACCATAATGGCTCGCCCTTGCGTTCGCTAGGGGGCGGATCTGGCCCGTCGTGAGCCGTGGCGCGTTCGGGAGAAGGACGTGGCGACGATCCTTGGGTTGCGGGATCGGGACCTTATCGCCTAGACCACGGGAGCGCTCGCCGCCTGGCCCGGGCCCGGGTCCCGGCCGGGCGGCGCAGCCGTCCCACGCAGCCGTCCCACGACGGAGTGAGCATGCAGACCTTCGATTCCGCCGGCGTGCCCATCGCCTATCTCGATTCGGCTCCGGAGGAGGGCGCGGGCGAGCCGATCGTGCTCGTCCACGGCTTCGCCTCCAACCACGCCGTCAACTGGGTCAACACGCTCTGGGTGAAGACGCTGAACCGCGCCGGCCGGCGCGTGATCGCGCTCGACAATCGCGGCCACGGCCAGAGCGGCAAGCCGCGCGATCCGGCGGCCTACGCCTCCGGGGTGATGGCCGAAGACGTGCGGCGCCTGATGGACCATCTGGGCGTCGAGCGCGCCGACGTCATGGGCTACTCGATGGGCGCGCGCATCACCGCCTTTCTGGCGCTCGCGCATCCCGGGCGGGTCCGCTCGGTGATGCTGGGCGGCCTCGGCATCCATCTGGTGGAGGGCGTCGGCCTTCCGGTCGGCATCGCGGACGCGCTCGAGGCGCCGTCGCTGGCCGACGTCACCGATCCGATGCAGCGCATGTTCCGCGCCTTCGCCGAGCAGACCGGCGGCGACCTCCAGGCGCTCGCCGCCTGCATCCGCGGGTCGCGCCAGACCCTGACCGCCGAGCAGGCCGCCGCGATCCGCCAGCCGACGCTGATCTGTGTCGGCACGAAGGACGACGTCGCGGGCGACCCGCATGCGCTCGGCGCGCTGATCCCCGGCGCGCAGGTGGTCGACATCCCCGGGCGGGACCACAATCTCGCGGTGGGAGACCGCGTCCACAAGGAAGCGGTGCTGGCCTTCCTGGAGCGCCGTCCTTGACCGCAGGCGCCCCCAGGGGCGAGAGGCTCGTCTTCCAGGGGGCGGACCTGAACCGGCTCGTCGGGACGGTCTACCGCGGCGGGGCCCGGCCCGTGCTGCTGCTGCATGGCGGCGGCCAGACCCGCCACGCCTTCGACGACGCGGCGCGTCGCATCGCCGGGGCCGGGTTCCTGGCCGTGACGCTCGACCAGCGCGGCCATGGCGAGAGCGAATGGGTGGCGAACGGCGCCTACGCCTTCGCCGACTATGCGCGCGACGTGGAGGCCGTGGCGGCGGCGCTGCGACGCGAGAGCGGCCTCGCGCCGGTCGCGGTCGGCGCATCCATGGGCGGCATCGCGTCCCTGTCGGCGCTCGGCCGCAGCCCGGACGCGCTGGCCGGGCTGGTGCTGGTCGACGTGACGCCGCGGCTCGACCGCAGCGGCGTGGAGGCCGTGCTGGGCTTCATGGCCGAGCGGGCCGAGCTCGGCTTCTCCTCCATCGAGGAGGCGGCGGACGCCATCGCGGCCTATCTGCCGCATCGCGAGCGCCCGCGTTCGCTGGCGGGCCTGCGCAAGAACCTGCGCCGCTCCGACGACGGACGCTGGCGTTGGCATTGGGATCCCCGTTTCATCCACGGGACGCGCTCGATCGACCAGGACGCCGCCGCGACCGAGACGGCGCTGCTGTCCGCCGCCGCAGGCCTGCGGGCGCCGGCGCTGCTGGTGCGCGGCCGCTCCAGCGAGTTGGTGACCGAGGAGCATGCGCGCGAGTTCCTCGCGCTGGCGCCGGACGCCGAATACGCCGACATCGCCGGCGCGCGCCATATGGTCGCGGGCGACCGCAACGACGTGTTCACGGCGGCGATCCTGGACTTCCTGACGCGGCGCTTCGGAGCGGCTGCGCGCGCGCTCAGCGCGGCGGATTAGGTTTTCCCGAGAGCGCCGAATCGGTTGTGCCCGGTTGTTGACGCCGCGCTTCGCCGGCTTCGCGTGACGCTCGAGCTCGGCCCGCCTGAAATCGCTGGAGAGATCCATTGGCAAAGGCGTCCGATGCGCCTAGCTGTATGGCTTGCGGGCGCAACGGCGCCGCGCGACGCATGGGCCGGGACGGCCCGGCGCCACCCCCGCGCGGTCGGTCGGCCGCGCCATCAGGCGGAGGACTCATGTCCGCTCACGGTTATGGTCAGGGCGCCGTGCGCAGCCCGCGAATCGATCGGGTCGACCCGGTGTGGAGCCGCATCCGCGAGGAGGCCGACGAGATCGTGCGGCGCGAGCCGACGCTGGCGAGCTTCGTGATGGGGACCGTGGTCAACCACGACACGCTGGAATCGGCGGTGGTCCACCGCATCGCGGCGCGCCTGCATCACGCCGCGGTGCCGAGCGACCTCATCGCCCAGACCTATATGGACGTGATCCATCACGATCCCACGTTGGCGGAGACGTTCCGCGCCGACATCATGGCGGTGGCGGACCGCGATCCCGCCTGCAGCCGCTTCATCGAGCCGATGCTCTACTTCAAGGGCTTCCACGCCATCCAGACGCATCGGCTGGCCCATGCGCTCTGGAACGCCGGGCGCAGGGACCTGGCGCTCTACCTGCAAAGCCGCTCGTCCGAGGTGTTCCAGACCGACATCCACCCCGCCGCCCGGCTGGGGCGCGGGCTCTTCCTCGATCACGCGACCGGGCTCGTGGTCGGCGCCACGGCGGTCGTCGAGGACAATGTCTCGATGCTGCAGGACGTCACGCTGGGCGGCACCGGCAAGGAGCATGAGGACCGGCATCCCAAGGTCCGGCAGGGCGTGCTCATCGGGGCCGGGGCGAAGATCCTGGGCAATATCGAGATCGGACAGTGCGCCCGGGTGGCGGCGGGCTCGGTGGTGCTGAAGCCGGTGCCGCGCAACACCACGGTGGCGGGCGTGCCGGCGCAGGTGGTGGGGACGGCCGGCTGCGCCGAACCGGCGCGCAGCATGGACCAGCTCCTCGCCGACAAGATGCTCGTCGACAAGCCGGAGGCCTGAGCCCGGCTGCGGACGCCGGCGGAGGAGGCGCCCCCCCGGCCTTGCGGGGACGGGCCCGGCGTGGCAAGTCCTTCCCACGAAGCGCCGGCGCGAACGCCGTCGCAGAGGTCACGACGCAATGGACAAGACCGAACTCGCCAAGCTGCAGAACTATCTCCGGCGGCTGTTCAACAACAACACCATCAAGGTGGTCGCGCGCCCGAAGAAGACCGACTCGGCGGAAGTGATGATCGGCGATGAGTTCGTGGGCATCATCTCCCTCGACGACGAGGACGGCGACCGCTCCTACGCGCTGAACATGTCCATCCTGGACGTGGATCTCGAAGACCAGTGAGCGACGCGCGGCGCGCCGCGCCGCAGGGCTGACCGCGTCCGTTCAGCCGAGCATCCCATCGAGCAGGCGGCGCAGCCTCGCGTCGATCGCCTCCCAGTGCTGCAGGAGGGGCTGCTCCATCCGGATCTGGAGATCGAGGCCGTTGCGCCGGATCTCCGCGATGCAGACGTCCGGCAGGCCGTCCGGCGTCCGTTTCTCCCCCTCGCAGCGCGCCGCGAAGCGCCGCCCGTCCGGGGCCGCCAGAAACAGGGTCTCGCCCGCATAGGGCGACTTGTCGCGAAAGCGCCTCTGGATCAGGCCGCCCGGCCCGTCCTCGACGGCGCTGTCCAGGTAACGCCCGTAGAGCTGCGCCGGCCTTGTCTCCGGGTCGGGGCTCTCGTCGGCGGGCAGGATCGTGACCAGGACCACGTCTCCCAGCGACATCATTCCGCCACGCGTGACGTTCGGCGCAGCCGGCTCGAAGCTCGGCCAGGCCACCGCGAGGTCGAGCCGGGGCTTGGCGCCGTCGCGCCGCTGGCCCGGGTCGCGCACCAGGGGGGAGCGCACCGACAGCGCCGCATCCCCGACCGTCACGGCGAGCAGGCGGGGACGTTCCGGCTGCAGCCACGAGGCGAAGAAGGCGATCGATCCCGCCGCGAGCCCGCCCAGCAGCACGAGGGCCGCGGCCTTGAGGCCCTGGCCGTGATGATGCGCTCCGGCGTCCTGCGCCGCAGTGGTCTGGGAGGCGAGGGCCTGGGCGGCGGCGACGCGGCGCCCGTAGGCGACCGTTTCGGCGACGCCCCGGGGCGACGCGAAGGCTCGGGCGGGAAAGGGGGACGCATCGGAAAAGGGGGGCATGGGCGCGCGACTCCACCGCATTTTAACCAAACATGAAGGAAGTCCTTTAACCGACCGTTAAGGCTGCCATAAATCGGGGC
Organism: Alsobacter sp. SYSU BS001988; assembly: GCF_054796215.1. Classification (NCBI taxonomy): domain Bacteria; kingdom Pseudomonadati; phylum Pseudomonadota; class Alphaproteobacteria; order Hyphomicrobiales; family Alsobacteraceae; genus Alsobacter; species Alsobacter sp. SYSU BS001988. The sequence goes on from NZ_JBTAMK010000016.1 coordinate 56,354, forward strand.
GGTCCTGTGCGGGCCGCGGAGGCCCCGGCATGTCCATGCTCGTCGATCCCACCACGCTCGAAGCGTTCCAGGCCCTGGCGCTCGGGCTCGCGGCGGCGGGCGTGCTGGCGACGGGCTTCGAGGCGGTGACCGAGCGCCGGGCGAGCTTCACATTGCTGGAGACCGGAGGGCCGCGCGCCGTCGCCTCGGTGCCGCTCATCGTGTTCAGCGCGCCCTTCATCATCCTGCGCAACACCGTCCGGGGCCGCCGGTTCGAGCGCCGCCGCGTGAGCTTCGTGGCGCTCGCCACGGTCATCGCCTGCGTCTGGGGCCTGGCCTGCGGTCGGGTGCTGATGGAGCTCGTGGCGTTGCTGACGGCCTGATCCGCCCTCCCGCCCGGGCTTGACGCGACGGCCGCCGCGCCGTCTGCTCGTCCGACACAGGGAGACCCCGATGCCGATCTACGCCCTCGACGACCGCCAGCCCATCCTTCCGCCGCCCGGCCAGTACTGGATCGCGCCCGACGCGCATGTCATCGGCGCGGTCGAGCTCGGCGAGGAGGCCAGCATCTGGTTCGGCTCCGTGCTGCGCGGGGACAACGAGCTGATCCGCCTCGGCGCGCGCTCCAACATCCAGGAGCATTCGCTCCTGCACACCGACATGGGCTACCCGATGGACATCGGCGCCGACGTGACGGTGGGGCACCACGCCATCCTGCATGGCTGCACGGTGGGCGAGGGGGCCCTGATCGGGATGGGGGCGACGGTCCTCAACGGCGCGCGCATCGGCCGGGGATCGCTGGTGGGCGCCAATGCGCTCGTCACCGAGGGCAAGGAGTTTCCGGAGTTCTCGCTCATCGTCGGCGCGCCGGCCCGCGCCATCCGCACGCTGGACGAGGCCGCAGTCGCGCGTCTGCGGGCCACGGCCGCGCACTACGTCGACAACTGGCGCCGCTTCCAGGCCGGCTTGAGACGCGTCGACGCCTGACGGAACGCAGCCCGAAGGACCGGATGAGGGCTGGACCAACCCTCGCCCCGCCCCTCTCCCCGTTCCGGGGCGAGGGGGCGTCCGCGCCAGCCGCTAGTGGCCGGCGACGATGAGGGTGCTGGGGGCGGGCTCGCCGAGCTTGACCCAGACATTGGGGTGCTCCTGCGACTGGCGCTTGATGAAGCCGTAGCCGGTGCCCTCCCAGGCCAGGATGCGCGAGGTCTTGCTGTCGAGCACGAAATCGCCGCGGTCGGTCACGACCGTGAGCACCGCATGGCCCGCTCCGGTCTCGTCGCGCACGACCGTCATCAGCAGCGCCTGGCGCGGCATGCCCTCGCGCATGAGGATGCGGCGCTTCAGCAGCGCGATGTCCTCGCAGTCGCCCTTGCCCTCGTCCGGATAGGTCCACTTCTCGGAGACGCCGTAGAGGGCGATGTCCTCGACCTGCTCGATCTGGGCGTTGACGCTCTGGTTGACCCGCACGAGCTCGGACCACGCGCCCAGAGTGAGGCTGATCTTCTTGGCCGGAAGGGGGGCGACGTCGCAGTCATCCGCGTGGGACGGGCAGAAGTCGATCCAGCCGATCGGCGGCTTGACCTCGTCGAGAATGGGAGCGGAGGTGGTGGCCGCCGGAACGACCCGCGCCGCGCCAGACGGCTGTGCGCTCGCGCTCGCAGCCACACCCAGGCATACGAGCCCGAGAACCACGCCCCCAAAATGCCGCATCTGCCACAGCCCCGCCCAATTCAAGGTTAATGGACGGTAAAGAACCCCATCTGGGCGTGCAACCCTTTGGTTAGGACATCGTTAACGCACTCACGCGCTTTCCACCGCGAGATGCCGCGAGGGCGGTCGTGGGTTGAAAAAAAGAGCCGGCCCTCTGCGGAGGACCGGCTCAAGCGAAGCCCGGGCGTAGGGACGGGGTCTGTCGGCGCCGGGGCTTGGCGCATCGAACGCGCCGTCGCGCGAGGGCGACCCGCGCAGCCTGGCGCAAACGGGTTGAGGGCCGCTCAACCGGTTCGGTCGCATTCGACGGATCGGCCGCGGAGAAAGGCCTAGAGCTGGACGTTTTCGTCGAAGCTCTGGTCGGCCAGGATGCGCAGGAACTCGATGGCGACGCCGCCCTCGAAGTGGCGCACGACCTTGCCGTGCGTGGCGCCGACCGTCACCCGCGACCCGAGGTCCGGCTTCAGGTTGGTCGAGATGGCCGCGCCGGAGAGCGACACGTCGATGATCCTGACGCCGACCTCCTGGCCGTCGGCGAGCCGCATGATCGCGCCGGTGAGGCGGGGCTGGATGCGCTCGTGGCGGCGATCCTCGGGCAGGCCCAGATCCTGCCGGTTGGCGAACCAGGTGAGCTGCGAGGCGAGCTTGTCCTGCTTGCGCTTGGTCGCCTGCAGGGCGACCGCGAAGCCGCGCTCGAAGTCGCGGACGATCTTGCCCTCGACCCGGCCGAGATGTTCCAGATAGATGACGACCCGCTCGCCGAGCGCGCCCTGGACGGGGGCCAGCAGGGCCAGCCCGCCGGGAGACATGTCGACGGTCTGGCAGGCGAATTCCTGCCGGTTCTCCAGCATGTAGCGGCCCAGCAGCACCACCCGGACGCGCTGGTGGCGGCGCCGTTCGAGCGTGCGTGGATTCTCCCGGAGTGCCTGCATGACCGCCATCGTTCGACAAAGCGCTGCGACAGCAGCCTCAAGTCCCAGGCCAGTATCAGCCTGCTAGGTTAACGGCGGTTTAGCGGCGTCCTCCGCCCCGTCAATTCGGCCTCCGGCGAACACGAACAGGTGCCCGCGGCGGATCGGCGCGACGTTCGCCAGCCGCTCGCGCGGAGGGCGCAGGGTAGGCGTCCCGACCTCCGTGGCGTCGATGATCCTGCGCGAGCGCACCTCGAAGCCCGCCACGGGGTCGAGGCCGAGCCGCGGCGGGGCGGCGAGGGGGGACAAGGCGCCGAGCAGGCGCGAGTGGGTCTTGCCGCGGTGGCGCAGCGGCAGGAGCAGAAGTTCAAGGTCATGCACGCGGCCGTCGCGGCTCGAGCCCGTGACCGAGGCCACCACGGCGCTGGCGTTGTTGACGGCGACGTCGACCAGCGCCACGGCGTCCTCGCGGAACTCGTCGCGCCACAGGCCCATGAAGCTCGCGCCCTTCAGCTCGCGGCCGGCCAGGGCCGAGATCCTGGCTCCGGCGAGGCGGACCGGGCACAGCCTCTCGGCGTCGACTTCGATGATGAAGGTGTCGGCGAGGATGTGCCGGATCCGGCCCGGGTCGACCTCGGAGCGCTCCGGCGCGCTGCGCTGTCCCCGCAGTTCATTCCAGTACGCGAACAGCGACTGTGTGACGCCGTGTTTCATAATTTGTTATCCATCGCCCCGCTGGTCCCGCTTCGAGACGCTGCGCCGGCCCCGCTCAAGCGAACGCCGCGTCCCTTCGCATCCCGGGGAGTGGATTTGCACCGGGCGTGCCACGGCCCGGCCTTAACCTTAACGCGGGGTTGACGTTGCGTCCGGGCTGCTTGGGGAGCATGGTCCTCCTGCATCCTTTGCGGTCGACCGTGGCTCCTGTGTCGAACGCTAAACTGGGACAAGGCGAGGTGGAGCGGGGTCGCAAGGCCTGCTCTGCGCTTCGAAGCGCACCGCCGCGTAACGGGGAGAGTCTTCGGGCTCTCCCCCTTTTTTTGCCCCGGATTCGACTTGCGCGAGGCTTTCGCCCGGACAATGTTGCGGCTCCCGCGACAGCGCGCCCCGGATGGTCCGCCGCGCCGATGCGTCCGGACAGAGGGATCGCCCCCCGTGAAACCAGCCCTGGACGCGGAGTATCGCGAGCCGGTCTTCAACGTGCCCTTCGTGGTCGTCGCCGTGATCCTGGCGCTGGCGGGACTGCACGCCCTGCGCGCGTGGGGGGTGGGGGAGGACGCTCTCGTTTACGAATTAGCCTTCTTCCCGGCCCGCTTCACGGCCCTGTTCGGGGTCGACCCGATCCCGGGCTTGACGGAGAGGCTGGCCGCCGATCCCGGCAACACCGACCTGATGCAACGCCTCGGCCTCGCGCGGGAGCTGATGGAGAGCGGCTCCGCCAAGCCCTGGACGCTTGTCACCTACGCGCTGCTGCACGGCGGCTGGACCCACCTCATCCTGAACTCGGTCTGGCTGCTCGCCTTCGGGGCGGCGGTGGCGCGGCGGTTCGGCTCGACGCGCTTCCTGGTTTTCCTGGCCGTGACGGCCCTGGGCGGCGCGCTCGGCCACCTAGTCACGCATGGCGACGACGTCGCGCCCCTGGTCGGCGCCTCGGCGGCGATCTCGGGCTGCATGGCGGCGGCGATCCGGTTCGTGTTCCAGCCCGGCGCGCCGCTGGGCGCCTACCGCCTGGAGGAGGAGCTGAGCTACCGGCTGCCCGCCCTGTCGCTGCCCGAGGTCCTGCGGGACAGGCGGGCGGTGACCTTCCTGGCGGTCTGGTTCATCCTCAATTTCGCCACCGGGGTGGCGGGGATCGGGCTCGGGATGACGGACGCCTCCATCGCCTGGGAGGCTCATGTGGGCGGATTCGTCACCGGCCTCCTGGCCTTCCGCCTGTTCGATCCGCGGCGCGGGCGCCGCGTCTGAGCCTTCCGCCGGCCATTGCGCGTTCCGGGCTTTGAGCGCAGACTCGGCCCCTGAGCCGAGGCTGCGGACGCTCCGAGCGCGCATGGAGCGGCCGACCTGGCGCAGGCGAACCGACGGCCGCGAAGACCGTCACCGGGATGGACACGAAAGGAGGGGCGCATGACCGTCTCCCGCATACTCTCGACCAAGGGTCGCGAGGTCGTCACGATCCAGCCGCATCGCACATTGTCGGAGGCCGCCCGGGTGCTGGGCGAACGCAAGATCGGCGCGGTCGTGGTGACCGGCGCCGACGGGCAGGTGCTGGGCATCCTGTCGGAGCGCGACATCGTCCGGGCGCTGGTCCGGGGCCCCGAGTCGCTCCAGGACGCCGTGTCGGCGCACATGACCGCCGAGGTGATCACCTGCGCGCCGGACATGCTGATCGTGGACGTGATGGAGGAGATGACCTCCGGCCGGTTCCGTCACATGCCCGTGGTGGAGCGCGGACGCCTCTCCGGCATCGTCTCCATCGGCGACGTGGTGAAGCACCGCCTCACCGAGATGCAGCACGAGACCGAGGCGCTGCGCGAGTACATCACGGCCGGCTGAGGACGCCGGCCTTTCAGTACGGCCCCGGCAGCGATTCGAGCGTCGTCTCGAGGTCGGCGAGGGCTTGCGTCATCGCCTCCTCGCCGAGCGCGATGCTCTCCTGGGCGCGGTGGAAGTCGAACAGGCCCACCCGCCCGAGCCGCGGCTTGACATGCACGTCCGGCGGGTCGCCGGCCAGCCGCGACCGCGCGATGCGGTCCTGGGTGATGTTGAACGCGTCCACCATCACGCTGGCGAAGCCCGGCCCCGCGCCGCGGTTGACCATCCGGCGAAGCCGGTTCGCCGCGCCCAGCACCGGCGAGAACAGCCCCTCCGCGATGGTCTCCACCATCTCCTCGGTGGGCGGCTCGGCGCCTCCTCCATGGTCCGGGATCACGGCGCCGCGGCCGAAGAGGTCGGCGTTGAGATTGACGGCGATGACGAGCTCCGCCGACAGCGCCCGCGTGGTGGTGACCGGGATGGGGTTCACCAGGGCGCCGTCGAAGAGCAGCCGCCCGCCCAGGCGCACCGGGTCGAACACGCCCGGGAGGGCGTAGGACGCGCCCAGCGCCTCCACCATCGGACCCTTGGTGAGCCAGATCTCATGGCCGGAGCGAAGCTCGGTGGCGACGGCGGCGAAACGGGTGGCCGCGTCCTCGATGCGCATGTCGCCGAGGTCACGCTGCAGGAGTCGCTTCAGGCGGTCGCCGCTGATCAGGCCCGATCCGATGTGGAAGTCCATCAGCCAGAGCACCCGGCTCTTGGTGAGGGAGCGCGCGAAGGCCTCCAGCTCGTCGAGCTTGCCGGCGGCGTAGCAGCCGCCCACCACCGCGCCGATGGAGGTGCCGACCACGATCTCGGGCGTGTAGCCGGCCCTCTCCAGCGCGCGGATCACGCCGATATGGGCCCATCCACGGGCGGCGCCGCCGCCCAGCGCGAGTCCGATCCGGGGGCGCTTGCGCGTCACGGCGTCATGTCCTTGCGTTCTGGCGGTCGTCGGAGCCGGCGGGCCGCCGGCGGGCGCGCCCCCGGCGGCCCCGGCGCCTTCGGCGCGGGCCGGCGTGGTCAGGCCGAGCAGTTCCTGGAGCATGGTCGATCCCCGTCGCTCCTCCCATGGACGGCAGCATAGCGCAAGGCGCGTTACCGGCGGCTGAAGAGCCCACGACAACGGTCGAGCCCATGTCGGGGTTCAACGCGCCCGGAATGCCTTGCTCACGCCGCCACATGGGCGAGCGCGACCGGGCCCTGGCGCGCCTCCGCTCCGCCGCCGGGCAGCTCGACCCGGCGGTAGAAGCAGGAGCGGCGGCCGGTGTGGCAGCAGCCGCCGTCGCCGGCGACGTCCACCTTGAGGACCAGGCAGTCCTGGTCGCAGTCCACCAGGATCTCGCGCACGGTCTGGACCTGGCCGGACGTGTCGCCCTTGCGCCAGAGCGAGGCACGCGAGCGGGACCAGTACCAGCCTTCGCGGGTCTCGATGGTCCGGCGCAGGGCTTCCTCGTTCATGTGGGCGACCATCAGGATCTCGCCCGTGGAGGCGTCGACCGCCACGGCGGTGAGAAGGCCGGCTGCGTCGAATTTCGGCGCCAGGAGCAGGCCTTCCTCGACGGCGGCGGCGTCGCCGCGCGGCGACAGGCGGACGGTGGACGGGCTCATGCGGGGACTCCGGAACGCAAGCGGCCGGCTCTCGCCGGCCGTTTTCCATAGCATGGGGAGCTGCGGCGACGAACGCCGATCAGCGCAGCCCGCGCACCATGGCGAGGAAGCGCGCCTGCTCGGCGGGGTCGTCGCGGAAGACGCCGGTGAACTGCGTCGTCACCGTCATGGCGCCCTGCTTCAGCACGCCGCGCATGGACATGCACATGTGCTCGGCTTCGATGATCACCGCCACGCCGCGCGGCTTCAGGGCCTCGTCGACGGCCCCGACGATCTCGGCCGTCATGGTCTCCTGCGTCTGCAGCCGCCGGGCGAAGACGTCGACCACGCGGGCGAGCTTGGACAGGCCGACCACGCCTTCGGACGGGTAGTAGCCGATGCTGGCGCGGCCGACGAAGGGCACCATGTGGTGCTCGCAATGGGAGTGGAACGGGATGTCGCGCACGACCACCATGTCGTCGTAGCCGCCGACCTCCTCGAAGACCTTCGCGAGAACCTCCTGGGCGTCGACCCCATAGCCCGAATAGAGCTCCTCATAGGCCTTGACCACCCGCTTGGGCGTGTCGCGGAGGCCCTCGCGAGACGGGTCGTCGCCCGCCCAGCGGATGAGCGTGCGGACGGCCGCCTCGGCCTCCTCTCGGCTCGGCTTCGTCGCGACGTCCGCGGCCGGCTTCAGCGCCGGTCGCGGGGACAAGGTCTTGACCACGGCGTCCATCATGGAGCCTCCCGCCTGGATAATCTCAGCACCCTATACGGCTCGAGCTTCGGCGTGGACCACCGGCGCCGGCCCGCCTGCGGCGAAACGCGCAGGGGAGACGGCTGCGAACGCGAGCGTCCGGCGGAACGAATTCGTGAGCGTCCGCCTCGCAGCTGCGCGACGTCCGCCCTCGCACCCCAGCGCCAGGACGCCTATATATGGGAACGAAATGGTGGTGGCTTCATGCTGAACGACATCTACAACGCAAAAATCCTCGAACTGGCGGCCAACATCCCGCGCCTGGGGCGGCTCGACGCTCCGCAGGCGACCGCGAAGGCCCATTCCAAGCTCTGCGGGTCGACCGTCACCGTCGACCTTGCGATGGAGGGCGACCGGGTGAGCGACTTCGCCCATGAGGTGAAGGCCTGCGCGCTCGGCCAGGCCTCGTCCTCGGTCATGGCGCGCCACGTCGTCGGCTCGACCGCCCAGGAGCTGAGGGAGCTGCGCGACACGGTGCGCAAGATGCTGAAGGAGAACGGGCCGCCGCCGACCGGCCGCTGGGCGGACGCGGCCGTGCTCGAGCCGGTGCGCGACTACAAGGCCCGGCACGCCTCCACCATGCTGACCTTCGACGCGGTGGTGGACGCGATCGGCCAGATCGAGGCGGCGCGCCAGGCGCAGGCCCAGGCCGCCGAATAGGCGGGAAGGTTGCGAGCTGGGGCGGGGACGCCTAGCGCCGCCAGCCGCCGCCGCCGAGCTGGAACGAGTAGCTCGCGCTGGCGCCGACCGTGAACTGGTCGCGCGAGCCGAGGTTGCGGGTGATCGGGCTGTCGGCCGCCGAGCCGACGAGGCGGTCATAGGCGCCGCGCACCGTGGTCGCCCACTGGTCGTTCCACTGATAGGTCGCCGACGCCGCCACGCCGAGGGATTTCACGCCCGCGTCGGCCTTGTAGGGCGTGACGAGGCCATTCCACAGCGCGTCCTGGCGGCTCACGCCGAAATAGGCGTCCATGTATTCGCCGCCCGCGAAGGCGAGGCGGGGACCGGCCGCCAGCGTGAACTTGCCGAGGCGCTGGACGTAGTCCATCGACAGGTTGCCGACGAAGCCGCTGTATCCGTTGAAGCCGTAGCGCAGCTCGCCGCGCAGGCGCAGCGTGTCCGCCAAAGGCCAGAACTCGCCGAAGAGGCCGGGCTCGGCGGCCCATTTGGCGTCGTGGATTCCAAACAGGCTGCGGTCGTCCTGGCGGTAGCGGCCCGGCTGGTAGCGTCCGACCACGCCCACCGACCAGCGGCTGTCGCCGAAGAGCGCGAAGCTGATCCCGTCGTCGGGGGCCTTGAAGGCTTCAGGGTCGTCGGTGCGGCGGAAACTCAGGGACGGATAGGCGATGAAGCCGTAGTCCTTCGCTCCCGGGAAGTTCGGGGCGGCGATGACGTTGCCCCGGATGGTGACCAGCCAGCCCGCGGGCTGCGAGCCGGGCGCCGGCGCGGCTTCGGCCAGCGTCTCGGCAAGATCGGGGGTCTGGAGCGCATCGTCGGCGGGAGGGGCCTCGGCGGCGCGTCGGTCGGCCGGCGCCGGCTTCGGCGCCTCGGCCGCATGGCGCTTGGCCACGGCCTTTTCGGAGGCGGCCGCCTTGGCGGCGCGGGACTTGGACGCGCTCGCCTTGACGGGGGCCGCCTTGGCCTTGGCGGCGGCGTGCCGGGTCTTCGCCGACGCGGCGTCGGAGAGGGCGGCCGAGAGGGGGAGGGTCAGCGAAAGGCCGAGCAATCCTGGCCCGACGATCGATGCGGCCACGCGGAGGCTGCGTGCGGCGACGGATCGAACGCGATACACCATGGGAAAGGGGAGCTCCGTGTTGCGGGCCGCCGGCAAGCAGCATCGAACCGCGGACGGGAGAGGGATACCCAGTCGGCGGCGTCCATGCAAGCCGGGGCTGGGGCCGGCAGGCGATGGGAACGCGGAACAGGCTTTCAGGGTGAACGCGTGAAGTTAACGAAACCTTTACGTCCCGGGGTCGCGGCGGCCCATCTGCTGATCCGCGGCTACCAATTGACGCTGTCCGGGCTGATCGGCAGGCAATGCCGCCATTGGCCGAGCTGCTCGGCCTATGCGGATGAGGCGATCGGCCGTTACGGCTTCTGGGCCGGGGGGTGGATGAGCGCGGCCCGGCTGTGCCGCTGCCAGCCCTGGGGCACCGAGGGCGTGGACCTCGTCCCGGCGGCGTTGCCCGCCTCGGCGGCCTGGTATAGACCGTGGCGCTACGGACGGTGGCGCGGCGTCAATGCGCCGTCGCCCATCGTCTGCGACGCCGTCGCGCCCGACCGTGGACCGGCTTCGCCCACCCAGCCCTGATCCGGCCGCCAGCGCCGACCGGGGCCGGTTCCGCCCCGACCCAACGCTTACCTGCACCTGTTTGCAGGAGTGAGCAGGAGACCTGACCCATGATCCACGTCACCTTCCCCGACGGCGCCGTCCGCGAATTCGCTCCCGGGACCACCGGCCTCGACATCGCCAAGGGCATCTCGCCGTCGCTGGCCAAGCGCACCGTCGCGATGGCGCTGGACGGCGCGCTCGCCGATCTCGCCGATCCGATCGAGCGCGACGCCCGGCTGGAGTTCGTGTCCCGGGACGACCCGCGGGCGCTGGAGCTCATCCGGCACGACGCCGCGCATGTGCTGGCCGAGGCGGTGCAGACGCTGTGGCCCGGCACGCAGGTGACCATCGGCCCGGTGATCGAGAACGGCTTCTACTACGACTTCGCCCGCAACGAGCCCTTCACCCCGGAGGACTTCCCGGCGATCGAGGCCGAGATGCGCCGCATCATCGCGCGCGACAAGCCGTTCACGAAGGAAGTGTGGAGCCGCGAGAAGGCCCGCCAGGTCTTCGGCGACAAGGGCGAGGCGTTCAAGCTCGAGCTGATCGACGCCATCCCGGAGGGGCAGGACCTCAAGATCTACCGCCAGGGCGACTGGTTCGACCTCTGCCGCGGCCCGCACATGACCTCCACGGGCAAGGTCGGCGACGCCTTCAAGCTGATGAAGGTGGCCGGCGCCTATTGGCGCGGCGACAGCAACAATCCGATGCTGACCCGCATCTACGCCACCGCCTTCGCCAAGAAAGAGGACCTGGAGGCCTACACCCGCCAGCTGGAGGAAGCCGAGAAGCGCGACCACCGCCGGCTGGGCCGGGAGATGGACCTGTTCCACTTCCAGGAGGAGGGGCCCGGCACGGTGTTCTGGCACCCGAAGGGCTGGACCCTGTTCCAGTCCCTCATCTCCTACATGCGCCGGCGCCTGAGCACGCTCGGCTATGACGAGGTGAACGCGCCGCAGCTTCTCGACAAGTCTCTCTGGGAGACGTCCGGCCACTGGGGCTGGTACCAGGAGAACATGTTCGCGGTGAAGTCGGCCCACGCCTTCATGCATCCGGAGGACCAGGACGCCGAGCAGCGCGTCTTCGCCCTGAAGCCGATGAACTGCCCCGGCCATGTGCAGATCTTCAAGCACGGGCTGAAGAGCTATCGCGACCTGCCCATGCGGCTGGCCGAGTTCGGCGCGGTGCACCGCTACGAGCCGTCCGGCGCCCTGCACGGCCTGATGCGGGTGCGCGGCTTCACCCAGGACGACGCCCACATCTTCTGCACGGACGAGCAGATGGAGGCCGAGTGCCTGGCCATCAACGACCTGATCCTCAGCACCTACAAGGATTTCGGCTTCGACAAGATCGTCGTGAAGCTCTCCACCCGGCCGGAGAAGCGCGTCGGCAGCGACGCGCTGTGGGACCGCGCCGAGACCGTGATGACGCGTGTGCTGGAGAAGATCGCCGCGCAGTCGGGCGGGGCGATCGAGACCAGCATCAATCCGGGCGAGGGCGCGTTCTACGGGCCGAAATTCGAATATGTGCTGCGCGACGCCATCGGCCGCGACTGGCAGTGCGGCACCACGCAGGTGGATTTCAACCTGCCGGAGCGGTTCGGGGCGTTCTACATCGCCGACAGCGGCGAGAAGACCACGCCGGTGATGATCCACCGGGCCATCTGCGGCTCCATGGAGCGGTTCACCGGCATCCTGATCGAACACTTCGCCGGGCACTTCCCGCTGTGGCTGGCGCCGCTGCAGGTGGTCGTGTGCCCCATCACGCACGAGGCGGACGGCTACGCCAGGGAGGTGCTGGCCGCCGCCCGACGGGCGGGTCTGCGCGCCGAGGCCGATCTGCGCAACGAGAAGATCAGCTACAAGGTGCGCGAGCACTCGCTGGCCAAGGTCCCGGTCATCCTGGCGGTGGGCAAGAAGGAGGCCGCCGAGCGCACGGTGTCGGCGCGCCGCCTCGGCTCGCCCGACCAGAAGACCCTGGCGCTGGACGTCGCGCTGCGCAGCCTCGCGGCGGAAGCCGTCGCGCCGGACCTGAAGCGCGACGGCGAGGAGCGCATGGCGGCCGAATAGGCCGACCCTGCGGCCGGCGGCTCAGCGCTTCACGGTCTTGATATAGGCGACGAGGTCGGCGACCTCGCCGCGGTTGAGCTGCATGTCCGGCATCTTGGGATGCGGGTTCATCAGGAACTTCTCCAGCGGGACGGAGCCGGCCGGCCTCGTCGCGATGGTGGCGAAGGGGGGCGCGTCCGTCTTGGCGGAGGTCTGCCCGGGCGCGACCACGTGGCACTCCGCGCACCAGCGCTTGGCGATCCTGGCGCCGTTGGCGGCGTCCGCCGCCTGTGAGGAGCCGGCGCTCGCGACGAGGGACGCCAATCCGGCGAGGGTCGCGGCGACGCGGAATGCGGGAAGGTGGGACATGTGGGCTCATCCGGATTGCGATCGCCCACAGGCTCGCGCATTCCGGGCGCCCCGTCGACGATCTTGATCAACCTGTGGGAGAACCCGGTCCTAGCCGGCCGAGGATGCGGCGTGGGGGGCCGGATCCTGCGCCGATCCGAACTCCAGCGAGCGGCGCAGGTCCTCGATCTCCAGCCTGATCGTCTGGGCCTCCGCCTCCAGCATGGTCGTGGTGCCCAGCAGGTCCGAGGCGCAATGGTCCGCCAGTTCGGCCGCCTCGCGAATCGCATTGGCGCTGCGCGAGGCCTTGGCCGCCGTCTCCGCCGCGGTCGCGATCGTCATGGCGATGTCGGTGGCGGTGTTGCTCTGGCGCGCCACCGTGCCGGCGATTCCCTGCGTCGTGTCGCGCGTGATCTTGAGGCCCTCCAGCATGGCCCGCACGCTCTCGATGGAGGTGCGCCCGGCGCGCTGGATCGCGGTGAGCTGGGCGCTGATCTGGCCGGTGGCGTCGGAGGTCTGGGCCGACAGGAGCTTGATCTCCTGCGCCACCACCGAAAAGCCGCGGCCGGCGTCCCCGGCGCGGGCGGCCTCGATGGTGGCGTTGAGCGCCAGCATGTTGGTCTGGTGCGCCACCGCTCGGATCATCTGCACGACCCGGTCGATCTGCAGGGTGGCGCTGTCGAGGTCCGAGAAGGCCTCGCTGCTCCGCCCCGCCTGGGCGATGGCCTCGTCGAAGGTCTGCAGCGCGCCGGTGACGGCCCGTTCGGCTTCGATGCCGATGTCGGAGATGGTCGCGGCGCTGACGGCGATGTGGTCGACGTTCTGCGCCGAGGCGTTGGATATGTCGGCGGCGCCGGCGCTGCCGTCCCGGGCCCGCGCGGCCGCCTCGTTCATCCGCGAGCACTGCCCGGAGATGTCGGCGATGATCCGGCCGAGCGTGTCGATGGAGCCGCCGAGCCGGCCGCCGAGCGCCTCGACATGCGAGAGGATCTCGGCGTCCCGGGTCAGCATGGCCTCGCGCTGGTCGCGCAAAGCAAGCTCCGCCAGCTGAGAAGCGGCGGTGTGGCTGGCTTCCTCCAGCGCGAGCCGGGTAATCCTGGCGCGCGTGACGATGATCGCCACGGCCCCGATCAGGGCGGTGCCGACCAGCCCGATCAGGATCAGGGGCAGCGCCTGCCGGCGGATGGCCTGCATGGTCTCCTCGGTGGAGAGGCCGACGGCGACGATGAGGTCGTGCCCGACGACGCGCTTGAACGCGCCTGAGCGCTCGACGCCGTCGATGGGGCTCACCAGCCTGAAATTGCCCTGCGGCGCCGCCGTGATCGCCTGGAAGAAGGGCGTGCCCAGGACGGACACGCCCGTCGCGTTCTGCGACGTCCCCCGCCGGAAGCGGATGAGGCCGTCCGCGCCCACCAGGGCGACCACGCCCGCGGGGCCGAGATCGACCGCCTCGTACAGCTTGGAGAAATGGTCCGGGTCGGCCGAGGCGACGATGACGCCCGCGAACCGGCCCTGGCGGTCGGTGATGCGGCGCGTGAGCTGGATCGACCAGCGCCCCGAGGCGCGCCCGAGCACCGGCTTGCTGACGAAGAGCTTGTCCTCGGCGCTGTTCTTGTGGACCAGGAAGTGCTCGCGATCGCTCAGATTGACCGCCGGCGCGGTGGTCGGAATGTTGCTGGCGCGCAATTCCCCATCGGCCCCGATGATGGCCATCTGGAAGATCATGCTGTCGAACTGGGCCGAGCGCTTGGAATAGGCCGCCGCCAGGAAGTCGCTGGGGTCGTCCTCGTAGAGCGCCCTCAGCACCAACAGGGACTTGTCCACCTCGCGGATCGCCCGGCTGGCGTTTTCGGAGAACAGCGTGGCGAGGTTGGCGGTGGTGCGGTCGACGAGGGCCTGGGCGTGATCATACTCCGACCACAGCATCGCGGCGATGCTCGTCCAGACCACGACGCCCATTGCGACGCCGAACAGGATCGGGGTCGTCGTGAGTCTCTCGATCCAGCCGGGCGACGATGTGGAGGACAAGGCTTGCTCCTTCGCGCCACTGTCCTCCGAAATTGTAATTTTGCGATTAACAACCCTAAAGACGTCAAGTGCTAAGCCCCTGGCCCGCCGGCGACGCGCCCGCCTACCGGGCCATAACCTCGATGTCGCGATCGAGGCCGGACTTCACGCTGAACTCCTGCGTGTAGACCTTGCCCCCGTTGCGGGCGATGGCGACGTATTCACCTTCCGCCAGCGTCATGGACGGGAAGGCGCCGATGGCCTCGCGGATCGTGTCGCCGCCGGGGGTCAGCACGCTGAAGGCCGTATTGGCCAAAGCCTCGCTGCCGGGCGCGGTGACGAGCTTCAGGATGATGGTCGCCGCCTTGTGGCGCAGGGTCGCTTCGGTGATCCGGCCGGCCTCGACCTTGAGGTCGGCGGACATGATCGCGTTGCTGTCGCCATAGGTGGACACCACCCGGTACCCGCCCTCCGGCAGCCGCAGCATGGCGCCGCCATGGGCCGCCTCCACGACCAGCCGCCCCTCCGGATCATTGCCCAGCGGCACATAGACGTTGAAGCGCAGCTTCTCCGGCGGGATCGTCGAGTCGCCGATCACGCCCCCGAGGATCAGCCCGCCGGCGTTGATCACCAGGCTCTCGCTCGTCGACGCGCCGCCCATGACGATGCGCTTGACGGCGCTGGCCAGCCCGTAGGCGGCATGGACCGTATAGACGCCCGGCTCCAGCGACATCGTGGGGGAGGCGGCGCGGGACTCCTGCAGCAGCGTCGCGGGGCCGCCGTCCTGCGGATCGGAATACACGCGCCACACGATGCCGGAGCGGATCGGGCCCGCTTGTCCGCCCAGGACGGCGCTGAGGCTCAGGGTGCCGCCGTCGCGATGCACCGAGGAGGTGGAGGGGCCGCGCGGGATCGGGCTGGACGGGGCGGGGGCGCCGGGCGCGGGCCCGGGCGGAGGCTGGGCCTGGTCCGGCGCGACCAGGGGGAAGGGGAGCGCCGGAGAGACGGGCGGCGCCAGCGCCGGGCCGCGCTCCTGCGGGGCGACCTGCGGCGGCGGGTTGACTTGCGCCCCAGCGGGGGCGGAGGCCAGCATGGCGAGGCCGGCGAGGGCGAGGATGATCGCGGTCTTCATGTCGTCCTTGGCCGCCGGCGGCGGGGAGGTCTGGGCGCGGCGACCTTCTGCACGGCTTGCGCCGTCTGGCAAGCCGGCCTGCGCGACGCGCCCGTCGGCCGCGCTAGCGGGTGGCCGTCTCGGCGCCGCTGTCGCGATGCACGAGGTCCGTCGCGGCGGTCAGGAGGTTGTCCGCCGAAAGCGGCCGGAATGTGAACTCGACCGTGTGTTCGCCGGCCGGGACCTCGACGCCCCTGAACAGCAGGTTGGCCTTGAGCACCGTCTTCTCCTCGCCGTCGACGCTGACCTCCCAGCCCGGATAATAGAGATCATGCAGGACGAGGACGCCGGCCTTCTCGGTGGAGACGGTCAGCTTCACGGCGTTGCGCTTGTAGGACTGGATCGTCACCTTCGCGGCGTTCGGCCGGTCGTCGGCGGAGGGATCCTCGGTCGTGTAGTTGGCGTCCAGAAGCTCCATGTCGGACTTGTCGATCAGGGCTTCGGTCGTGCGGTCGAACTCGGGCAGCTCCTCGTCGGACAGCACCTCCTCGGTCTCGACCGGCTTCAGGCGCGTCGCCACATAGGCGCGGGGCGCGGCCGGGGCCAGCCGGTAGATCCACATCGCGTCGGAGGCGTAGAGGAGGGTGGCCGAGCCCAGCCGCGGGAAGTGGCGCGGCAGCTTGTCGGCCGGTCGGTCCAGCACGAGATATTCGAGGCCGAGCAGGCGGGCCAGATTGCAGCGGTAGCCGCGGAACGTGCCGGGGAACTGGCGCAGGCGCAGTTCGACGGCGTTCTCGCCAGGGCCGACCGCCTTCTCGTATTCGGCGATGCGCAGCGCGTTGTAGCCCACCGTGTCCTCGATGCCGAGCACCATGGAGGCGTTCTGCCATGCGCCGGTGAGGCCCAGGATCTCGACCCGGGGGCGCTCGCCGCGGGCGTGGCGTTCGTCGAGCTCGCGCTTCAGCACGTTGAGCCCGGCGAAGTCGGCCGGCTTCAGGCTGTTGTAGATGGCGTAGCGGCCGGCGGGCTCGGCGTTGAGCGCCGAGGCGGCGTTGCGCCAGACCAGTTCGCCGCCCGTCGCCGCGACGAGCAGCGCCGCCGCGATGGCGCGGGTGCGCCGGCTCGTCTGCTGCATCGCGAGGCTGAGCGCCACCGCGGCGATGGCCACGAAGAGGGCCACCTGAACGCTGGCCTCGGTGAGGTGGCCGACCCGGCGGGAGAATACGAGGCCGGACACGACGAGGCCCAGCGGAATCAGGACGGCCGCGCCCTGGCGCAGCCGCGCGGCCCAGGGCCGGATCCTCTCGGCCGCCGCGGCCGCGCCGTCCGTGACGTAACGGTGCACGCAATAGCCGGCGCAGAAGGCCAGAGAGATGTTGATCAGAAAGGTGGCGTCCGCAGGCCGGCGATAGAGCGAGATGCCCGGCACGTGGTCGAAGAGCTGGACGAAGACGGGGGTGTAGCGCCCGAGCGCATAGATCACCGCGAAGACGCCGACGAGGCCGAAGAATCGCAGGTCGCGCGTGAACAGCCGGCCCCGGGCGACGCCCTGCCAGAGCAGCAGCGCCGCCGGGATGGTGCCGGCGAAGATGTAGTTCACGGCGCGGTCCGTGTAGGTGCCCTCGGGGATCGTGTCCCACATCGGGCCCCAATAATCGTAGGTGTGGTTCAGCGTGCCGAAGATGTTGGGCGCCAGCAGCGTGACGAGGCTCGACGGCGGCAGGGAGTTCATCGCCGCGACGCCGTAGCTGATGGCGGGCCGGTTGGAGTCGGCCAGCAGCTGCATGGTGAGCAGCGCCGGAATGGCCAGCATGGCGACGATCACCACGGCCGCGAAGGCGAGCAGGGGCGCCCGGCTGGCGGCGAAACGCAGCGGGCGCTCCGCCGCGAGGCTCTGGTCGATGACGGCGGCCGCGATGGCGAGGCAGCACAGGAACGCGACCTGGTCGCGCCCCAGCGCCATCAGCCCGGCGCAGACCGCGAAGGCGAGCGCGGCGCGCCAGGATTTCCGCGCCAGGGCGATCTCCACGAAGAGGAGCGCCGGCAGGAAGAACGAATAGGAGAAGATCATGCCGGTATGCTGCAGGCGGGCCGCGGCGGACCCCCCGAGCACGATCATCATGGCCGCCGCGACCGCCCCGATGGGGTGCCAGCCGCGCCGCCAGAACAGGCCCAGCGTGGCGAAGGCGGGCAGCAGCAGATGGGCGAAGACGACCCCGTCGAAGAGCTGCATCGACGCTTCCGGCGCCAGCCAGGCGAAAAGCGCCATGGTGGGCGTGAACAGCAGCGACTGCGGGTCCGCCACCGAGGGATGGCCGCTGAAATGGAAGGGGTTCCAGAGCGGCCACTCGCCCTGCGCCAGCGCGGCGCCGAGATAGCGGAACATGGGATAGAAGTGGTTCTTGGAGTCCCACGGCACGACCGAGTCCGTTGCCTGCCAGGCGGCCGCCGCGATGACCCAGAACGCCAGGACGGCCGCCACGGCGCGCAGCGTCGTGGGCCTGTCCCAGAGGGAGGCGGAGGGCGTTCTGCCGGAATCGCGCGTCATGGTGTGCTGGACTCTGCCTCGGGCGGGGGTGGGTGCGCCAATCTTGACGTCGCCTCGAGCCGGCTCTAGCTCTCGGAAACCTCTCGCCCGGTCGCCCGGCCTTCTGCGCCCCATCTTCTTGGTTCCGCATCCAACCACGAGGCGCATGAACGGCCCATGAATGCTTCGCTTCCGCCGCCCCGGCGGCGCTCGCCCGCCTTTTCCCGACACCGACCAGGACCTGCCTGATGACCGACGCGCTGACCCTTCTGGAGACCCGCCGCTCGCTGCCGCCGCAGCTGATGACCGGACCCGGGCCGACCGAGGCGGAGCTGGAGACCCTGCTGCGGATCGCGACGAGGGTGCCCGACCACGGCAAGCTCGCGCCGTGGCGCCTCATCGTCATCGAGGGCGAGGCCCGCGACCGGCTCGGCGCCGAAGTCGGGCGCATCTTCGCCGCCCAGAACCCGGAGGCCGACGCGGACCGCGTCGCGCTGGAGCGCGGCCGCTTCAGCCGCGCGCCGCTGGTGATCGCCGTGGTGAGCCTGGCCGGCCCGCATGTGAAGATCCCCGAATGGGAGCAGACCCTCTCGGCCGGCGCGGTGTGCATGACGCTGTGCGTCGCCGCGAACGCGATGGGCTTCAGGACCGCCTGGCTGACCGAATGGATGGCCTATGACCGCCAGGCGCTCGAGGTCCTGGGCGTTCGCCCGCAGGAGCGCGTCGCCGGCTTCATCCATATCGGCCGGGGCGAGGGGCAGGCGGACCGTCCGCGTCCGAATCTCGCCGACGTCGTCACGCGCTGGGGCGCATGAGATTCACGAATCGGTTCAAGCCGCAGGGGCGTCGCGTTCATGTTCTACGATACTGTCAGCTACGCCCACGGATTGCCGCACGACCCGCTGAAGGCCATCGTGGCGCCGCGCCCGATCGGCTGGATCAGCGCGATGAGCGCCGACGGGGCGGTGAACCTGTCGCCCTACTCGTTCTTCAACGCGTTCTCGACCCGCCCTCCCATCGTGGGCTTCTCGTCGGAGGGGCTGAAGGACGCCGTCGCCTTCATCAGCGAGACGAAGGAGTTCGTCTGCAATCTCGCCACATGGGACCTGCGGCATGAGATGAACGCCACCTCGGCGACGTTGCCGCGCGGCGAGAGCGAGTTCGCCCATGCCGGGCTGGAGCAGGAGGCGTCCCGGCTGGTGCGCCCGCCCCGGGTGAAGGGCGTCGCGGCGGCGCTGGAGTGCCGCCTGTCCGAGATCGTCAAGCTGAAGACCTCCACCGGCGAGGAGCTCGATAGGTGGCTGGTGCTGGGCCATGTCGTGGGCGTCCATATCGACGAGCGCTTCATCCGGAACGGGCTCTTCGACATCACGGCCGCCAAGCCGATCGCGCGCTGCGGCTACCACGACTACGCGGTCGTCAGCGAGGTGTTCTCGATCGTCCGGCCGGAGTGACTCAGCTCCTCCGCCCGCCGCGCTCCAGCGTGCGCAAAGCGCGGCGCAGGTGGGGGCGGTCGAGCATCTCGCCATCGAGGCCGATGACGCCCGCCCCGGGCTGGGCCTCGAACAGCGCGACGATCCTGGCGGCCCTTTCGAGGGCCTTGGCCGAGGGCGTGAAGACGCGGTTGATCGTGGCCACCTGCCCGGGATGGATCGCCATCTTGCCGGTGAAGCCGTCGCGCCGCGCCGCCTCGCATTCGGCCTCGAGCCCCGCCTCGTCGCGGAAATTCGTGAACACGGTGTCGATGGGCGCGGCGTCGGCGGCGTTGGCGGCGAAGAGCGTGAGCGTGCGCGCCAGCCGGTAGGGATCCGCATAGGTCCCGTCCTCGGCGCGGTTGGTCTCCGCGCCCAGGTCGGCGGAGAGGTCCTCGGCTCCCCAGGTGAGGCCGGAGAGGCGATGGCTCGCCCCCGCATAGGTTCCCATGTGGAAGATCGAGCGGGCGGTCTCGGTCGCGATGGCGACGATGCGGGTGGCGCCGTCCTCCAGCTCGCATTCGGCCTCGCGCACGGCGAGCTTGGCGGCGGCGTGCTGGACGTCGACGCCCGACGAGGTCTTGGGCAGGAGGATTCCGTCCGGCGCGCCCGGCATGACGGCGTCGAGGTCGATGTCCGTGAGGCCCGTGTCGAGCGCGTTCACCCGCACATAGAGCCGCGGCCGTCCGGGCTGCGCCCGCGCCTGCCGCAGGACGGCGAGGACGGTGTCGCGCGCCGCGGCCTTGGCCTCCAGGGCGACGGAGTCCTCCAGGTCGAGAATGAGGGCGTCGGCCTCGCTGGCCATGCCCTTCTCCAGCTTGCGGGGGCTGTCGCCCGGCACGAACAGCAGCGAGCGCATCGGCTCAGGCCCGCGGCTGCTTGCGCATGAAGGCCTGCCGGCGGCACTCGGCCACCAGCGTTCCGTCCTGCTTGTAGGCGCGATGCACGAAATCGACGATGCCGGCGTCCGGCCGAGACCGGGATTCGCGCTTGGCGGCCACCTCGGTGACGCAGCGCACGGTGTCTCCCTCGAAGAGCGGGGCCGGGAAGCGCACGTCGGTCATGCCCAGATTGGCGATGGTGGTGCCGACCGTGGTGTCGTTGACCGAAATGCCGATCATCAGCCCGAGCGTGAACAGGGAGTTCATCAGCGGCTGGCCCCACTCCGTCTCGGTCGCGCAGAAATGGGCGTCGATGTGCAGCGGCTGCGGGTTCAGCGTCATGTTGGAGAACAGCATGTTGTCCATCTGGGTGACCGTGCGGGTGAGCCGGTGCGGGATGGTCTCGCCGACCACGAAATCGTCGAAATAGAGCCCTCCGCGAGCATGGCGCCGCTGCTCGCGGGCCGGATCCACCGTCACTGTCGCCTCAGACATGCCTTCGCTCCCTCTGACACAGGCCGGCGCCGCCGCCGCATTGACCGAACGTTTACCATAATCGCTCACGGTGAAAGGCCAGACAGCCGGCCGGCTCGCGCCGGCGCGCCCGGAGTCGCGATGTTCCTGTTCACCACCCCCACGGCGACGCCCGAGACGCGGGCCCAGAGCCCGGTCGTGGACGCGATCAAGCAGGGTTCGGAGCAGACCGGGACGGATTTCGGCTACCTGCTCCAGACGGCGCAGCGCGAATCGTCGCTGGATCCGGCCGCCAAAGCGAAAAGCTCGTCGGCCTCGGGGCTGTTCCAGTTCATCGAGCAGACCTGGCTGGGGCTGATCAAGTCGAAGGGGGCGGAGCACGGCCTCGGGTCGCAGGCGCAGGCCATCACGCAGTCGCAGCAGGGCCGTTACGACGTGCCGGATCCGGCGGCGCGCCAGCAGATCCTGCAGCTGCGCAACGACCCGCAAACCGCCGCCGTGATGGCGGGCGAGCTGACGCGCCAGAACACCGCGGCGCTGACCTCCGCGCTGGGCCGGGCGCCCAGCTCCGGCGAGCTCTACGCGGCGCATTTCCTCGGCGCGGCGGGCGCGGGCGAACTCGTCAAGCGCGCCCAATCCACCCCCCAGGCCAGCGCGGCGGACGTTTTTCCGGACCAGGCCGCCGCTAACCGCGCCGTGTTCACGGACCGGGCGACCGGACGGCCGAAGACGGTCGGCGAACTCTACGCGTCGCTGGCCAGGGCCGGCGCGCCGCAGGCCATTCCGGCCGATCCCGCCGCCTGGGGCGCGGCCGGCGAGCAGCCCCACGCTCCGGCGCTCGCCTATGCGCGGCAGGACGGGCCGCCCATGCATGGCCTGTTCAGGACCGAGGGCAGCCGGGCGCCGATGAACCAGACCGTGGCGCGGCTCTGGGCGGGGCTTCCCGCCGCCAGGGCCGCGGACGACGCGCCCCGGTTCTATCCGCGCACCGCCTCGCTGGGCGCGAGCCCCAAGGCGTCGGACGCCGCTCCGGCGGGCGCCGCGAACCTCGTCGTTACGCCGGCCGCCCCGGCCCAGGCCGCGGCCGTTCCGCTTCCGCCCGAACGCCCCGCCGAGTTCGGCCCCTCGGTCAGGACCGCCGCCATGGCGGGCGTGGAACCGGCCAAAGCCGGCCCCCGCCGCGGCCGCGCGCCGCTGGACCTGCTCTCCTTCATGAAGAAGGCCGCCCCATGATCATCCGGCGCTTCCTGGCCTGGACCCGCACGGCCCCCGCCGAACCGCGCGCCGCCGCCACCGGAGCGCTGGCCCGGGCCTATCTCACGGCGGGCATGGACGCCCACGCCAAGGCCGAGGCCGAAGCCGCCCTGACGCTGGCGCTCGACGATCCCTCGCCGCTGGTGCGCGCCGCCCTGGCGGACGCCCTGGCCGGGGAGGCCGGCGCGCCGCGCCACCTCGTGGCCGCGCTCGCGTCCGACGCGCCCGAGATCGCGGCGATGATCCTGGAGCGGTCGCCGCTGCTGTCCGACCCGGAGCTGATCGACCATGTCGCCATGGGGTCGGCGGCGACCCAAGCCGCCATCGCCCGGCGGGCGGACCTGTCTCCCGCCGTCGCGGCGGCGCTGGCCGAAGTGGCGGAGGCGGACGCCGTCCTGGCCCTGGTCCGCAACGCGGGCGCGGTGATCCCGGCCTTCTCGCTGGAGCGGATGATCGAACGCTTCGGCGCCGAAGCGGACCTGCGCCACGCCTTGCTGGACCGGCCGGACCTGACCATCGGGGTCCGCCTGTCGGCGCTGCTGGCGGGGGTGCGTGCTCCGGGCCCGGACGCGGCCCTGCGCGACGGCCAGTCGCCGGCCCGGTGGGAGCAGCTGCAGCGGGACGAAGAGGAGAAGATCGTGCTCGCGCTGGCGGCGCGCTGCGACGACGACGATCTTTCCGGGCTGGTCGCGCATCTGCGGGCGACCGGTCGGCTGACTCCCGGGCTGCTGCTGCGCGGACTTCTCTTCGGCGAGGCGCGCCTCGTCACCGAGGCCGTCGCCAACCTGGTGCGGGTGCCCGCGCGCCGCGTGGCCGCCCTCATGGCCGAGCCCCGCTCGGGAGGCTGGAGAGCCCTCTACCGCAAGGCGGGGCTGCCACAGCTCCTGCTCGGCGCCTTCCAGAGCGCGATCGAGGCCGCCCGCGCCGAGGCGGGGAACGACGGACTGGTGGGCGGGCCCGCTTTGGCGCGGCGCGTCGTCGGCCGGGTCATCGCCGACTGCGCCGCCATGGGCGAGGACGTGGGCGGCCGCGTTCTCGTCCTCCTCCAGCGTTTCGAGGTCGACATCGCCCGGGACGAGGCCCGCTGGGCGGCCGACGCCATGTTGGCCAGCATGGCGCAGGAGAGCGCCTCGGCGCTGGCCATCGCCGCGCCGGCCAACGCCGACGCTGCGGCGGAGCCGGCCGATCTTTTCGGCGATCTCGGCGCGGCCGTCGCCAATGACGGGACGGCGGAGCCGGACTTCGCGGATGCGGCGGACAGCCCGGAGCCGATCGAAGGCGCGGCGCCGGACGTCGTCGCCGAGGAGAGCGGCGCCGTGACGGCGGCGAGCCCGGACGCGGATGCGGCGGCTGAGCCCGACGAGGCGCAGCAGGTCCCGCGCGAGCCTGCGGCCATCAAGGCGAGCGACCCCGACTTCACGGCGTTCTTCGCCAAGGTCCGGGCCGAGCTCGTCGCCAAGGCGGCCTGAGAGGCCCTCAGTCAGTCCTCCGGATAGGACGCCTCATCCGGCGCCGGCGCCGTCCTGGCGCGCGGCGCGGCGTGGTCGAGATGCAGCAGCGCGGCGTGCAGCTTGCGCAGCCAGTCTTCGGCGACCTTCGCCCGGTCCTCCGCCTCCTGGGCCTCCCGCTCGGCCTGGGCCACGCGGGCGAGCAGCTTCTGCTCCTGCGCCTGGCCGTCGCGGGCCTGGCGCTCGAGTTCGCGCGCCCGGACCTCGGCGACGCGCACGCGGTTCTCCGCTTGCCTCTGGAGCTCGGCGTTGCGGATCCGGTCCTGGTCGATGATGCGCAGAAGTTCGTCGGCTCGCGCCTCCCACTCGGCCGAGCGCTGCGCCGTCGCCCGCGTCCGCTCGGCGGCCGCCTCCACGAGCTTCAGCGTCTCGGACCAGTCCCGGCCGGGATCGAAGGCGTCCAGCCGGGGCAGGTCCGGCCCGGCCTCCGGGACCAGGGCGGGCGCGGGCCCGACGGCGCGCTGAACGGGGGAGGCGCGCCGCATCAGCTCCAGGACAGGGGCGCGCCGATCGGGAAGCGACATGGTGGCCTCACGCCGGATGAGGAGAGGAGTTCGTCCGCCGTAATCGGCTCGTCCGAGCCGAAACGCTCACGAGCGGCCGGACGATGGTCGTCGGCGGGGGTCGAAGCCCTCGACGACCGCAGTGTGGAAGCGCTCCAGCCATGTCTCGGCCTCCGTGGCGCGGGTTTCGGCGAGGACGATCCGGCTCTCCAGCGCGGCGATCCGCTCCTGGTAGGCCAGGGACTCGGCCCGGTGCAGGCGGCGCGCTTCCTCGGCCGCCGCCTCCAGCTGCTGGTTGTGGTTTTCGGCGACCCGGACGGCCTCGAACGCCTCGTGAAGCATGTCGAGCGCGGTGCTCCAGTCCCGCTGGGGCTGGCTCGGAGCCTGCCCGTCGAGGAGCTCCGGCTCGGTCTCGGCCTGCGGCTCGGCCTGCGCGGCGGCGGAGGAGGAAGCCTCCGCCCCGGGCGGCGCCTCCGCCAGGCGGGCGGCCGGAACGGGATCCGACTCGCCCTCCAGGCGGACGGGACGGAGCGGGAAGTGAAGCGGCTTTTCGATCGGAGATGACATCACGCCTCCAGGGTCTTTCACGGCCGGCGGAGCCGGCCTACGCGCTTACAGTGAGCTTGGTTGCGGGTTCTCGGCGGGCGGGAACGCCCGCACATTGGTGTCCGCCGCGGGTTTCGGCTCCTCCGCGGCGGGTTGGTCCTTCGGCGCGTCCGAGGCGGCCTCCTGCGCCTCCATCTCGGCGCGACGGCGCAGATTGGCGAATTGCGTCTGCAGCTTGGCGCGGCTCTCCCGCGCGATGGTGAGGGCCCCCTGCGCCAGCGTCCGCTCGGCCTTTTCGCCCTGAAGCGCCTCGCTCAGCTTGCGGTTGGTGGCCTCGAGCGCGGCGCGCTCCTGCTCGAAGCGCTGGCTCAGCTGCTCCAGCCTCTCCGTCAGGGCTTCGATCTTGCCGTTGGCGCCGTCCAGATGGGCGCTCTTGGCCGACAGCGCCTTCGTCAGCATGTCGCAGCGCTCCTCGGCGGCCTCCTTGGCGGCCTGGGTCTCCTGCCCGGCCTCCTGGACGCGGCGGGCTTCCTCCAGGGCGGCGGCGAGCTTGCGCTGGGACGCGTTCGTCTCGATTCGCGCCTCGCTGACGGCGCGCTCGGCCGCCTGCAGGGCGTCCATCTTCTCACGCACCTGTTCGCGCATCTGGGCGAGCGTGCGGGTGGTGGTGGCGAGGCGCGAGGTGAGGCCGTCGACCTTCAGGGACAGGCTGGCGGCGTTGACCGAATGCGCCGTCCTGTCCGTCTCGCGGTCGGCCTCGGCCTTGTCCCGCCGGGCCTGCTCGGCGTTGAGCGCGGTTTCAAGCGTCGCATTCGCCTCCAGGGCGGTCTCCAGCTTGCGTTCGAGCTCCTCGCACCGGGCGGATGATTCCGCGAGCTTGCGCGCCTGGTCTTCCGTGGCCTGCTGGAGGCGGTTGTTCTCCCGCTCGAGGAGATGCACCTGGGCGTGCGCCTCGTTCAGGCTCTGCTCCAACCGGAGATTGGTCTGGTCGCTCGCCTGGGCGTGCTGGCGCAGGATGCGCGATTCGTCCGCCAGCGCCTGCGAGCGCTCCGCCTCGGCGTAGAACTGCCTCTCGATGTGCTCGGCGCGCGCGGTGGTCTCGCGCATCAAGGTGCGCAACTCGGCCAGCGCCTCCTCGCTGTCGCGCAGCATCGCCTCCTGGCGGCTCGCCGTCGCCATGGCCTGGGACAGCTCGTCCGACGCAGCGGCGCGCGCGCTGATCGCCTCGTCGCGCTCGCGGCGAAGAAGCCGGGCCGCTTCGGTCTCGCGCTTGAGGGCGGCCTCCGCGTCGAGCATCCGGGCCTGGGCCTTGGGATATTGCACGAGGAAATCGTCGAGCGGCGCGCGGAGACGGGAGAAGTCCTCCGAAAGCGTTTTGATCTCGTCCAGCCGCGCCACCATGTGGGAGACATGGACCCGAACCAGCTCGGTCTGTTCGCCCGTGACGTCCAGGGGCGAAACCCGGGGCGCCGGGAGGGCCGGGAAGGTGGGCGTCGGGCGCTCGCGGCCTTCAGCGTCGGGCGGCGTCGCCCCAGACTCCGCCACCGGACCCGGCTGCTCGTCCTTTCGGCCGTTCGGGCGTCGCGCCAAAATCGACCACCGTTTCATGCTGTTCCCTTAACTTCGTCGGAGGAGTGATCCGAAACTGAATGAATTTCTAAACTTTATCAATTACAAAAATGATGGATTTCACAACTTTAACGTTTTCATGTCAATTGATTCCCGCTATCGTGGAGCCGCTCCGGGGTTCAGGGGCCGTTCGGGTCAGTTCATGAGATCGAGGCGGATGCGAGAACGGTTGGAAACGGTCGCCCCCGTCGTCCAGGCGGGTGCGGCCGATGCTGCGAATCGCAACCCCGCCCGCGCAGATCCGCCCTGGAGCGGAACGCTCGGGCTCGCCTATCGGGCCGGCGAGCGCCTGCGCGCCGAGAACAGGCGCTTGACCGAACTGGAAGCGCGCACGCGCGAGTTGCACCGCGCTTTCATGCATGAGCGGCGGCTCGCGACCGAGAGGGTGAACGAGATCAGGAGCCGCGCCGAGGCGGCGGACGAACGGGTCAGGGCGGCCGAACAGGAGGTCGGCCGCGTCGGCGCGGCGATCGCCGACGCCGCCGCGCGCCTGACCGCCGCGGAGGAGCGGGCGCGCGGGGCGCAGTCACGGCTGCGCGACGCGGAGCTCTGGCTGCGCCGCATCCATGGCGCGATCGACGTCAGGACCGACGCAGAGCCTGGATCCGTCGACAGGACGGCGCCCGACGACGCGGCTTCGGCCGTCCGCGACTTTCTCATGCCGGCGGCCGCCGAGACGGCGCGCTCTGCGGCTCAGTAGCCGAACTGCTCCAGCAGGATCCGCTCCTCCAGGCTGTGGCCGGGATCGTGGAGCATCACGAGGTCGACGGTCCGGTCCATCGCCACTTCCACCCGCCGGATGTTGCGGTGCTCGAAATGGTCCGCCACTGCGCTCACGGGCCGCTTGCCCGGCTCCAGCACGTCGATGGCGATGCGGGCGTGATCGGGCAGGAGGGCGCCGCGCCAGCGACGCGGCCGGAAGGCGGAGATCGGCGTGAGGGCGAGCAGCGGCGCGTTGAGGGGCAGGATCGGCCCGTTCGCCGAGAGATTGTAGGCGGTGGAGCCGGCCGGCGTGGCGACGAGGACGCCATCGGCCACGAGCTCCGGCAGGCGCGGCTTGCCGTCGATGGTCACGCGCAGCTTGGCGGCCTGGTAAGACTGGCGGAACAGATAGACCTCGTTGATGGCGCGCGCCGTGTGGGCGACCCCCGCGGCGTCGGTCGCCACCATCAGCAGCGGATGCACGATGCTGCGCTCGGCCCGCTCCAGCCGCTCGAGCAGGTCGTCCTCGCCATATTCGTTCATCAGGAAGCCGACGGAGCCGCGGTTCATGCCGTAGATCGGCTTTCCCGAGCCCATGAAGCGGTGCAGCGTCTGCAGCATCAGCCCATCGCCGCCGAGCGCCACGATCACGTCGGCCTCGAGCGGATCCACGTCGCCGTAGCGCGCCGCGAGGCACTCGCCCGAGAGGCGCGCGTCATCGGTGTCGCTGGTGACGATCGCGATGGTGTTGAAGCGGCGCACGTGACAGGTCCAGGCCAGCGGCGGCAGGTCGCCGGACGCGTTGCTTAGCATGGATGCGGACGGTTGCGGAACCGCACGGCTTGCGCGCTGCGGCGGCGGCGTTCACGCTCGCCGGGCAACAGCCGGATCTCCCATGCGCCGCCACGACCGCTACGACTACCATCCCATGCCCGAGCGGGCCGACTACTCCTGGCCCGACGGCCGCAGGCTCGCCGTCTATCTGGCGCTCAACCTGGAGCATTTCGCCTTCGGGGAAGGGCTGGGCGCGGAGCTCGCGCCGGGCGGGCCTGCGCCGGACGTGCTGAACTACGCCTGGCGCGACTACGGCAACCGGGTCGGCGCGTGGCGGCTCCTGGCCATGTTCGACGCGCTGGGCCTGCCCTGCTCGGTGCTGGCCAACACCGCCATGTACGACTATGCGCCGGCCCTCATGCAGGCGTTCCGCGCCCGGGGCGACGAATTCGTGGGTCACGGCCGCACCAACAGCGAGCGCCAGGGCGTCCTCTCCGAAGCCGAGGAGCGCGGCCTCATCGCCGAGTGCGCCCGCGTGATGGCCGAGCGCGAGGGCAGGGCCCCCACGGGCTGGCTCGGCCCGTGGATCTCGCAGAGCCACGCCACGCCCGATCTGCTGGCCGAGGCCGGTTTCTCCTACATGCTCGACTGGTGCCATGACGACCAGCCGATCTGGTTCAGGACGCGCCGGGGAGGGCGCATCCTGTCGGTGCCCTATCCGCAGGAGCTGAACGACATCCCGCAGATCGTCGGGCGCAAGCAGGAGGGCGACGCCTTCGCCGACATGATCGTCGACGCCTTCGACGAGATGCTCGAGGAGAGCCGCGACCGGCCGCTGGTGATGGGGGTGGCGCTGCATCCCTATCTGGTCGGCTGGCCGCACCGCGCCCGCCATCTGCGGCGGGCGCTGCGCCACGTCGTGGACCATGCCGACGGCCGCGTCTGGCTGACCACGGCGGGCGCCATCGCCCGGCATGCGGCGGAGCTGCCCGCCGGGATCGTGCCGGGGCAGGCCGCGCCGCCCCTCTAGCCGCCCGTCAGGGCCAGGCGCACGGCTTCGCCGTCGGCGAGGTCGGCCGCGGTCTTTCCGTCCTTGTCGCGCAGCGTCGGATCTGCGCCGGCGGACAGCAGCCTGCGCACGATGGCGGCGTGGCCAAGCTCGACGGCGTTCATCAGCGCGGTGCGGCCGCGATCGTCCACGGCGTTCACCGGCGCCCCTTTTTGCAGCAGCAGCTCGACGACCTGAAGCCCGTCGCTCTCGGGCGCGTCATGGGCGTGGCCGGCGGCCCACATCAGGAGCGTCAGGTCGTTGGCGTAGCGCTGGTTGGGATCCACGCCGGCGTCGAGCAGCCGCCGGACGATGGGCAGGAAGCCGCGCGCCGCGGCGTAGACGATGGCGGATTTTCCGGTCGCGTCTCGCCCGGACGGATCGGCTCCGCGGGCCAGGAACATTTCAAGCAGGCGCAAGTTGCCGTTGAACGCCGCGGCGCTCAGGGGCGAGACGCCGCTTCGGCCGGGCGCGTCCGTCTTCGCGCCCGCTTCCGCCAGGATCTGAACGATCCGGGTTCGATTGGCCTGGGTGGCGACGAAGAGCGCCGTCGCGCCCTGCAGGTTGCGCTGCTCCGGGTCGGCCCCGCGCTTCAGGAGGAATTGCACCGTCGAGGCGTGGCCGGCGCGGGCGGCGCGCGCCAGAGCGGTGTCGCCCTCGCGGTCGCGCGCCAGCGGCGTCGCGCCGGCGTCGAGGAGGCGTCCCAGCAGCGCGTCACAGCCATTGTCGGCCGCGACGAAGCTCTGCGAGGCGATCTCGATCGCCACGGCCGTCGCGCTCACGAGGTCATAACGGCGCTCGAGGTCCTGGCACGGGATGGCATCGGCCTTGCAGATGGCGGGGAGCGCCATCGCGAGGGCGAAAAAGGCGGCCGCCGTCGGACGGCGGAACTTCAGGGGTGCGCGCGAAGCAGGGAGCTGGGCGGAGAGCCGAGCCAGAGAAGGCGGGACAGCGCAATGCGGCAGGTCATGGGCGTGCACGGCAGATCCCCCCGGTCGTCCTGTTGGCTCCGGCCATGGTGGCCCGAACGGCGGGCGGCGCCAACCGGGCGGCCGCGGCCGGCCTTGGCGGCGTCGCGCGGCCTGCGCGCGGCCGGGCTGGCGCTCCTCGGACCGTGGCTGGGCGGGGCCGAAGCCGCGCCGGACCTGAACCAGCCTCCGGGCCGGATGATCCAGACCGTCGACGCGCGCCTCCATCTGCTGTGCGCCGGCCAGGGGTCGCCCACGGTCGTGCTGGAGGCGGGGCTGGGCGGCAACCACCTGGACTGGACGCTGGTGCAGCCTCAGCTCGCCCGCCGCAGCCGCGTGTGCAGCTATGACCGGGCCGGCGCCGGCTTCAGCGGCAAGGCGACGCGGCCCCGCACGCTGGCGAATTTCGCGCAGGATCTGGAGAGCCTGCTGGCCAGCGCCGGCGTGGACGGCCCGCTGGTGCTGGTCGGCCATTCCTTCGGCGGCGTGCTGGCCGCCCATTTCTCCGCGAGCCACCGCGATCGCGTGGTCGGGCTGGTGCTGCTGGACAGCATGCATCCGAGGGAGTTCGAGCGTTTTGCGGCGGCGGGCGTGACGCTGCCCCAGGATGGCGGCGTGGCGAACCGGACCCCTCCGGCCGCGGCGGGCTACGGCCTGCCGGCGGCACTCCAGCGCCTCGCGGTCGACCTCGCCAGCGCCGACAAGGCGCGCATCGCGGTGGTGCGGGAGTTGCGGGCCGTGCCGGCCAGCCTGGCCGAGGCCGACCTGACCGGCTATCGGCGCATCCCGGCCCGGGTGCTGGTGCATGGCGACGGCGAGTGGAACGGCCTTTATCCGGACGGCCGGATGGAGGCCGCGTGGCGGGCCATGCAGATCGACCTGGCCGAGCGGCTCGGGGCGCCCGCGCCTGAGGTGGTGGCGAATTCGGGCCACCAGATCCCGCTGGACGCCCCCGCCTCGGTCGTGGCGGCGGTGGACGACGTCATGCGCGAGGGCCGCAACTGAGCGAAGCGCCGCGCCGCGCTTGATCCGGCGCGGCGCCGGCCCCACGATGCGGGCCAAGCGCTGGCGAAGCCCGCGCGCGGCCTCGCGCCGCATGAACCCGCGGCTCCGTCCGCAGGCGGACACGGGGCGGAGCGACATGAGGCGGAGCGCAACGGGCTTGGGGCGAAGCGCATCGGGCGCCGTCGGCTGGGCGGCGGGACTGGGCCTCCTGCTCGCGGCTGGCGCCGGGCCGTCGCTGGCCGGAACGGGGCTCGTCTTCGTCTCGCATGAGCGGTCCGACAATATCGTGGTGCTCAACAAGGCGGACGAGGTGGTCGGCCAGTTCAAGACCTGCGCCCGCCCGCGCGGGATGCGGCGGACCCCGGACGGCAAGAGCCTCATCGTCGCCTGCGGGAACGACGACACCATCGCGGTCTACGATATGGCGACCCGCACGCTGGTGAAGCGCTTCCGCGACATCCCGGACCCGGAGACGTTCGACCTGCATCCCAACGGGCGCGACCTCTACATCTCCAACGAGGACGACTCGGAGGCGACCGTTCTCGACCTGGAGACCGGCGAGGTGAAGGCGCATTACGCCACCGGGCCGGAGCCGGAAGGCGTGCTGGCGACCCCGGACGGCAAGCGCGTGTTCGTCGCCTCGGAAGCCGCCAATCTCGTCCATGTCATCGACGTGGAGAGCGGCAAGATCATCAAGGACATCCTCACGGCGACCCGCCCGCGCCGCTTCGCGCTCTCTCCCGACGGCCGCGAGCTGTGGGTCTCCTGCGAGCTCTCCGGCATCGTCGACATCATCGATGCCGCGTCGCTGCAGAGCAAAGGGCAGATTGCTTTCCTGCCCAAGGGCATGCGGCGCGAGCAGGTGACGCCCGTGGACCTCGTGATAAGCCGGGACGGCAAGACCGCCTATGTGGCGCTGGGGCGCGCCAATCACGTGGCGGTGGTCGACGTCGCGTCGCGGTCCGTGAAGGATTACATCCTGGTGGGGCGGCGGCCCTGGGGCCTGCGCTTCTCCGCCGACGAGAAGACGCTCTACGTCGCCAACGGGCTCTCCGACGACGTCTCGATCATCGAGACGGCGACCCAGAAGGTGCGCAAGACCGTGCCGGTCGGCATGGTGCCCTATGCGGTGGTGATCGATGACTGACGGCGCACCCGGGCGTGCGGCGCGAATCGTGCTGGCGGCCGCGTCGCTCCTGACCGTCCTGGCGGGGCCGGCCTCGCCGCAGAGCCCGGCCGCAGCGCCGCAGGACCGCGTCATCCTGTTCGTCGAGCGGCAGGACGATCCGTGGCGCCAGGCCCTGAGCGCGCATGACGGGGTGATGCGGCCGAGCCATCGCTCGCCGCTTCCGGGCGCGGAGCTCGCCGCCAAGGACGGGCGCGCCGCCGGCCGGGCGCTCGGGCTGGCCTTCAAGGTGGTGCGGCGCACGCTCCGCGCCGACGAGCCCGTCGAGCAGGCGCTGGCGTCGGCCGCCGACCAGGGCGTCGCGGCCGCCATCCTGGACCTGCCGGGCTCGGACCTCCTGGCCGCCGCCGGCGGGCCGCCCTCGCTGGCGCTGTTCAATGTGCGCGATCCGGACGACCAGCTGCGGGCCGACGCCTGCCGGGGGGCGCTGTTCCACATCGTCCCGACCGTGTCGATGCGGACCGACGCGCTGGCGCAGTTCCTGGTGCGGCGGAACTGGAAGAAGATCCTGGTGCTCGAAGGACCCGAGCCCGAGGACAAGGCCTTCTCGGCCGCCATGAAGGCTTCCGCCCGGAAGTTCGGCGCGCGCATCGTCGACACGCGCTCCTTCGCCATCACCAACGATCCGCGCCGGCGCGAGCAGGTGAATGTGGGGCTGCTGACAGGCTCGGAGGACTACGACGTCGTGTTCGTCGCCGACGTCGTCGGCGAGTTCGCCCGCATGATCCCCTACCGCACCGTCCTGCCGCGGCCCGTGGTGGGCTCGGAGGGCCTGCGGCCCCTGGCCTGGCACCCCTCGGCGGAGCGCAACGGGGCGCCGCAACTCAACCGGCGCTTCGAGCGCGACGCCGGCCGGCCGATGGAGGAGGAGGACTGGGCCGCCTGGGCGGCGGTGCGGGCCGTCATCGACGCGGAGGTCCGCAACGCCCGGGACGGTGCGGCCTCGCCCCTGCCCAAACTTCTGGGGCGCGCCGACATGACGCTCGAACTCTACAAGGCCTATCCGGGCTCGTTCAGGCCGTGGGACCACCAGCTGCGGCAGGCCATCTTCCTGGCCACCTCCAACGCGGTGACGGACATCGCCCCGATCGAGGGTTTCCTGCACGAGACCAACATTCTCGACACGCTGGGCCGGGCGGCGAACCAGTCGCCCTGCGGCGCGCCATAGTCTTGCCCTGGGAACAAGATCGACGTCATTCATTCCGTGGCGGCTAAAGTGTGTTCGCGACAGTCCGCTTTCTGGCGGACGCGGAACGTGTTCTAAAGCCGGCACATTTCAGAGGCGGAGCCGGGAACGGTCCGGCAGGGAGTTGAAAGATGATCAGCGTCGGTAATCTTCAGGTCGCGCCCGTCCTGCACGACTTCATCATGCGGGAAGCCCTGCCCGGATCCGGCGTGAGCGCCGAGGCGTTCTGGGCCGGGCTGGACGCTCTCGTCAAGGAGTTCGGGCCGCGCAACCTCGCTCTGCTGGAGACGCGCGACCGCATCCAGGCTCGGCTGGACGCCTTCCACGAGGCGCGCGCCGGCAAGCCGCTGGACCAGGACGAATACCAGGCTTTCCTGCGCGAGATCGGCTATCTGGTCGAGGAGCCGGCCGCCTTCAAGATCGGCACCAGCAACGTCGACGAGGAGATCGCCCATATCGCCGGGCCGCAGCTCGTCGTCCCGGCCTCGAACGCCCGCTACGCCCTGAACGCCGCCAATGCGCGCTGGGGCAGCCTCTATGACGCCTTGTACGGGACGGACGCGCTGCCGGAAACGGACGGCGCCGATCGCGGCCGCGGCTTCAACCCGGTGCGCGGCCAGAAGGTCGTCGCCAAGGCGCGCGCCATCCTGGACGAGGCCGCGCCGCTGGCCGGCGGCAGCCACGCCGAGGTGAAGGGCTATGCGGTGCAGGACGGCGCGCTGGTCGCCAAGTTCGGCGACGGCGGCACGGCCGGGCTCGCCGATCCGGCGCAGTTCGTCGGCTACACGGGCGACACGCTCTCGCCGAAGTCGATCCTGTTGCGCCACCACGGGCTGCACCTGGAGATCGTCATCGACCGCGGCAACCCGATCGGCGCCACCGATCCGGCCGGGGTCGCCGACCTGATCCTGGAGGCGGCGGTCACCACCATCGTCGACCTGGAGGACAGCGTCGCCGCGGTCGACGCCGACGACAAGGTGGACGTCTACCGC
Source organism: Alsobacter sp. SYSU BS001988 (assembly GCF_054796215.1). Lineage (NCBI taxonomy): Bacteria > Pseudomonadati > Pseudomonadota > Alphaproteobacteria > Hyphomicrobiales > Alsobacteraceae > Alsobacter > Alsobacter sp. SYSU BS001988. The sequence goes on from NZ_JBTAMK010000016.1 coordinate 90,376, forward strand.
AACTGGCTTGGCCTGATGAAGGGCGACCTCGTCGCCACCTTCCCGAAGGGCGCAGGCACGGTGGAGCGCAAGCTGAACCCCGACCGCGTCTATACGGGCGCGAAGGGCGGAACGGTCACGCTGCACGGGCGCAGCCTGATGCTGGTGCGCAATGTCGGGCACCACATGTATACCGACGCGGTGCTGGACGGGAACGGCGCCGAGATCCCCGAGACCGTGCTGGACGCCGCCGTCAGCGTGCTGATCGCGCTGCACGACCTGCGCGGCGGGCACGCGCTGCGCAACAGCCGCCGCGGCTCGGTCTACATCGTCAAGCCGAAGATGCACGGGCCAGACGAGGTCGCCTTCGCGGACGCCCTGTTCGGCGCGGTGGAGGACGTCTACGGCCTGCCCCGGCACACGCTGAAGATGGGCATCATGGACGAGGAGCGCCGCACCACCGTGAACCTGCGCGCCTGCATCCGGGCCGCGCAGAACCGCGTGGCCTTCATCAACACGGGCTTCCTGGACCGCACGGGCGACGAGATCCACACCTCGATGGCGGCCGGCCCGATGGTGCGCAAGAACGACATGCGCAAGACCGTCTGGCTGCAGGCCTATGAGGACGCCAATGTCGACGCCGGCATCGCCTGCGGGCTGCCCGGCAAGGCGCAGATCGGCAAGGGCATGTGGGCGATCCCCGACCGGATGGCCGACATGCTGGCGCAGAAGATCGCGCACCCGATGGCGGGCGCGAACACCGCCTGGGTCCCGTCGCCGACGGCGGCCACCCTGCACGCGCTGCACTATCACCAGGTGGACGTGGCCAAGCGGCAGGCCGAGCTTGCGGGGCGCAACCGCAAGCCGCTCTCCGACGTGCTGACCATCCCGCTCGCCACCGGCCCGTTCGACGCCGCCGCGATCCGCGAGGAGGTCGACAACAACTGCCAGAGCATCCTGGGCTATGTGGTGCGCTGGATCGACCAGGGCGTCGGCTGCTCCAAGGTGCCCGACATCCATGACGTCGGCCTCATGGAGGACCGCGCGACGCTGCGCATCTCCTGCCAGCACATCGCCAACTGGCTGGCGCATGGCGTCGTCGACCACGCGCTCGTCTTGGGCTCGCTGAAGCGCATGGCCGAAGTGGTGGATCGCCAGAACGCCCCCGACCCGCTGTACCGGCCCATGGCGCCCGGCTTCGACGGGCCGGCCTTCCGGGCGGCCAGCGACCTCGTGTTCAAGGGACGCGAGCAGCCCAACGGCTACACCGAATGGGTGCTGCACGCGTATCGGCGCGAGGCCAAGGCCCAGGCCGCCAAGGCGTGACCTTACGCGCCGCGCCGCTCAGGCGGCGTGGCGCTTGCGGATGCGCCGGACCAGCCAAGCCACGGCGAGGAGCGTGACCGGCAGCGCGATGGCGGTGCCGGCGTTCGGGTTGACGGGCAGCCCCGCCTGGTGCGCGCCATCCAGCATCAGGTGGATGAGGTTGACCACGTAATAGGTGATCGCCGCGATCGAGAGGCCCTCGACCGTCTGCTGCAGCCGCAGTTGCAGGTGCAGGCGGTCGTTCATGACCTGCAGCTGGTCGCGGTTCTGGCGCTCCAGATCGACGTCGACGCGCGTGCGCAGCAGTTGTGCCGCGCGCGACAGCTTGCGCGACAGGTTGTCCTGCCGCTCCTGGGTGGTCACGCAGGTGCGGATGGCGGGGCTGAGCCGCCGGGCCAGGAAGGACGACCAGCCCACATGGCCGGCGATCGGCTCCTCGCCGATGGCCTCCATCCGCAGCTGGACCAGCTCGTGATAGGCGCGCGTCGCGCCGAAGCGGTAGAGGCTGGCGGCGGCCCCGTGCTCGAGTTCGGCGGCGAGCGCCGTCAGGCGGTCCAGCGCGCGGTGGTTGTCGTCGAAGTCGTCGCGGCCCCGCATCTCGTCGAGGATGCCGGGCAGCTCGGTCTCGATCCGCCGGATGATGGGCGCGAGGGCCTGCGCCTCCGGCAGTCCGAGCAGCGCCAGCGTGCGGTAGGTCTCGATCTCCAGCAGGCGCTGGGCCAGCGCGCCGGCCTGCGTCTCGGTGAGGCTTCGGCTGACGACCAGGATGCGGACGAGGCCGAGCGGATCGGCCTTGAAGTCGCTCGCCACGCGCGCCGCGCCGTGCTCGGCCGACGAATAGGCGAGGGAATCCGCCGCGAAGACGCCCTCGGCCGCGGCGTTGCGGTCGCTCTCCTCCGCGAGGACGAGATCGACGGCGACGATGAGCAGGCCGGGAGGAGCGACCTTGCGCATATAGGCCATCAGCCGGTCCGGCGGGGTCGCGAAGGGGACGCCCGGCGGGGCCGCTTCCTCCCAGGTGAAGGTGGAGAACTCGCTGTGCATCTCGAAGCGCAGCCGGACGCCCGAGAGGCTGAGGCGGTGATGCTTGGCCCCGGGGGCGGGGCCCTGCTCGCCCAGGGAGGCGCAGAACCGGTCGAGCGCCTCCGCCGCCGCGGAGGCGTTGTCGCCCTCGTTGAGGAAGGCGAAATGCAGGATGCGGGTGGGCGGCGAGAGAGGCGCGAAGGGCCTCGCATGCAGTTCGGCCAGAACGCGTGAGCGGAGCGGGTGCTGCTGGAAGTCCATGAAGGACGTTCTCCCGATCGCCGTCCGCCCGTCGGGCCGACGCTCGGCGCAGCTTAAGTCACCCCGGAGGGAGACCGCTAGTGCGGGCTGGCGCGATTGGCCGGTTGAACGTCCTCGGGGAGGCTGCTACTGACCGGTCCGGGCCGGTGTAGCACAGCGGTAGTGCAGCGGTTTTGTAAACCGAAGGTCGGGAGTTCGATCCTCTCCACCGGCACCATTTGATAAGAAAAGATTCTCCATTACGATTTTCCATCCGCCGAACGGGCTTGCGGTGATGCTGGATTTCGACGCTCTCCTCAAGCCGGCGCCGACAGTCCCGTTCCGCCGCGCAGGACGATGTAGATCGCCGGGATGACCAAGACGGTCAGCAGCGTGGACGAGGCGAGGCCGAAGAGCAGCGAGATCGCCAGCCCCTGGAAGATCGGGTCCGCCAGGATCACGGCCGCGCCGATCATGGCGGCCAGGGCCGTGAGCAGGATCGGCTTGAAGCGGATCGCGCCGGCCTCCAGCACGATCTCGCGCAAGCTGCGGCCCGCGCGGTCGGCGTGGCGGATGAAGTCCACGAGCAGGATGGAGTTGCGCACGATGATGCCGGCGAGCGCGATGAAGCCGATCATCGAGGTCGCCGTGAAGGGCGCGTGGAACAGCCAGTGCCCCAGCATGATGCCGATGAATGTGAGCGGGATCGGCGTCAGGATGACGAGCGGCAGCTTGAACGATCCGAACTGCGCGACCACGAGGATGTAGATCCCGACGAGGGCGATCATGAAAGCGCCGCCCATGTCGCGGAACGTCACCCAGGTCACCTCCCACTCGCCGTCCCACAGCAGCACGGGCTTGCCTTCGTCGAGGGGCTGGCCGTGCAGGGCGATTTCGGGCTTCGCCAGGCCGCCCCAGTCCAGCTTGTCGAGAGCGTCGTTGACGGCGAGCATGCCGTAGATCGGCGCCTCGAAGGCCCCGGCGAGCTCGGCGGTCACCATCTCGGCGGCGCGGCCATTGTGGCGGAAGACCGGGTAGGAGGACGGCTCGGTCGTCACGCTGACGACATCGCCGAGCTCCACGACCGTGCGATTGCCCGGCAGGGCGTTGGCCGGGACCGGCGTGGTGAGGGCGCGCTCGCCCCAGACCCGGGCGGCCTTGGACAGCTCCAGGCGGATCGGGATGGGCTGGCGACCGCCTCCACGGTGGGAATAGCCGACCATGGCGCCGCTCTCGAGCGTGCGCAGCGTGTCATAGACGTCGCGCTGCTCCACCCCATGATATTCGAGATTGTCCTGGTCCAGCCTCACCCGAAGCCGTGGGGCGGGCTGGCCGAAGCTGTCGTCCACGTCGACGATGAAGGGCACGGAGGAAAACGCCTGCCGCACTTTCGCGGCGACGGCGCGCCGGGTCTCTGGATCCGGCCCGTAGATCTCGGCCAGGAGCGTGGCGAGGACGGGCGGACCGGGGGGCGGCTCCACCACCTTGATCGCGGTTCCGGCCCGGACCGGCAGATCGGCGAGGCGGCGGCGCAAGTCGAGCGCGATATCGTGGCTGGCGCGCTTGCGGGCGTCCTTCGGCGCGAGATTCACCTGGACGTCGCCCATCTCCGGCGACGTGCGCAGCGCGTAATGGCGGACAAGGCCATTGAAGTTGAACGGCGCGGCCGCGCCCGCATAGGTCTGGAACGAGACTGCCTCGGGGACCGCGCCCAGGCGGTTGGCGATCTCCTGCAGCGTGCGGTTGGTGTCCTCCACCGAGGCGCCCTTTGGCAGGTCCACCACGACCTGCAGCTCCGCCTTGTTGTCGAAGGGCAGCAGCTTGACGGTGACGCCCTTGACGGCGAACAGGGCCAGCGAGCCGACCGTGGCCGCGCCCACGACAGCCAGGAACAGCCAGGCCCGCGCTTTCGAGGCGAGGATCGGCTTGGCGACGGCGAGATAGATGCGGCCGAGCCGCCCAACCTCTTCATGGCCATGGCTCTGGCCATTTGATGCGGCGGCGCCGATCTCAGTCCCGCCGGAGGCCAGCGCCCGCGAGGCGATCTTGACCATCAGCCAAGGCGTCAGGATCACGGCGACGAAGAACGAGAAGATCATCGCCGCCGAGGCGTTGGACGGGATGGGGCTCATATAGGGGCGCATCATCCCGGACACGAAGAGCATCGGCAGCAGCGCCGCCACGACCGTGAGCGTCGCCACGATGGTGGGGTTGCCGACCTCCGCCACCGCGTCGATCGCGCCCTGCGCCGGCGGGCGCCCGTCCCGCATCGCCCAGTGCCGGGCGATGTTCTCGATGACCACGATGGCGTCGTCGACGAGGATGCCGATGGAGAAGATCAGCGCGAAGAGGCTGACGCGGTTCAGGGTGTAACCCATCAGCCGGGCGGCGAAGAGGGTCAGCAGAATGGTGGTCGGAATGACCACCGCCACGACCAGCGCCTCGCGCCACCCAATGGCGACGGCCACCAGCAGCACGATCGAGATCGTGGCGAGGCCGAGATGGAACAGGAGCTCGTTCGCCTTCTCGTTGGCCGTCTCGCCGTAGTTGCGGGTCACCGCGATCTCGATGTCGGGCGGGAGCAGCGAACCCTTGAGCCGGGCGACGCTCTCCACGATCCGCTCGGAAATCACGACCGCGTTGGCCCCGGCCCGCTTGGCCAGCGCGATCGAGACGGCCGGCGTCCTGGCGAAGCCGCCCTCGGCCTTGGCGTCGCGCACCATGCTCGACACGCGCGTCTCGGCGGGCGACGTTTCCAGGGTGACGCGGGCGACGTCGCGGACATAGACAGGGCGGCCGTCGCGGGTGGTAACGAGAAGGTTGCCGATTTCGTCCGCACCCTGGAGGGTCTGGCCGGCCACAAGGGCCAGCTGGCGGCCGCCCTCGCGCACCTGCCCCGCCTCGAAGGAGCGGTTGGCTCCCTCGATTTTGGCGGCGAGCTGCTGCAGCGTGACGCCCTGGCGCGCGAGCGCCTCCGGGTCCGGCTCGATCCTGATCTCCTCGGGCTGCTCGCCCACGATGTAGGAAAGCCCGACATCGTCCAGTTTGGAGAGGGCCACGCGCAACTCGCGGGCCACGCGGGTGAGGCCGTTGGCGTCCCAGCGGGCCGCGGCCTCCGGCTTCGGCGTGAGCGTGAGGACGACGATCGCGACGTCGTCGATGCCGCGCCCCACAATGAGCGGCTCGGGTATGCCTACGGGGATCCTGTCCATGTTGGCGCGGATCTTCTCGTGAACGCGCAGGATCGCGGCGTCGGAGCTGGTCCCCACCAGAAAGCGCGCCGTCACCATCACGGCGTCGTCCTTCGTCTGCGAATAGACGTGCTCGACCCCGTTGATGGCCTTGACGATCGTCTCGAGCGGCTCGGTGACGAGCTTCACCGCGTCCTCGGCCCTGAGGCCGTCGGCGCGCACCATGATGTCGACCATGGGCACGGAGATCTGCGGCTCTTCCTCGCGCGGCAGCGTGACCAGCGCGACGAGGCCGAGAGCGAAGGAGGCGAGCAGGAACAGGGGCGTGAGCGGCGACCGAATGAAGAAGCGCGTCAGCGAGCCCGCCAGGCCGAGCCGATGGGGAGTGGGAACCGACCCGCTCATGGCGTCACCACGCGGTCTCCGGCGCGAAGGCCGGAGAGCACCTCGACGCGGCCGTCCCGCGCCGGGCTAACGACGACGGGAACGTCCAACGCGCCGCCTTCGCCGGCGACGCGGACATAGTCGACCCCGCTGCGGGTGGCGACCGCCGCGGCGGGAACCAGCAGGGCCTGCCGTTCCGCCACGGTGATCCAGACGGGAACGCGCTCGCCCACGAAGAAATCCCCGAGCCCGTCAACCTCGGCATCCGCGATGACGCGGCCGCCCTCGAGTTCGGGATAGACCTTGACGATGCGGCCTTGCCGCCCGGCGCCGGCCTTCGCGTTCGCCCCCTGGCCTCGACCGCCAATGCGGACTGGATCGCCAACTTTCACATGGGCCGCATGGCGCTCCGGCAAGGCGAGCCGCAGGTAGTAGCCGCCCGAGGCGATGCGGGCCACGGGTTCGCCGGGCATGATCACGGAGCCGGGCACGGCGGGCGTGGTCAGCACGCGGCCATCCTTCGGCGCGAGGACCTGACCCTCGGTCGTCTGCTGCACGATGACGGCGCGCTCGGCCTTGGACGCCTCCAACTGGTTGGTGAAGACGTTCACAGCCGTGCGCAGCTGGTCGAGGCGGCTCTGGGTCTCGGCGCCGCGGCTGATCAGCGCCTGCGAGCGCTCGACATCCACCTTGGCGTTATCGAGCTGCGCCTGCAGGGCCTTGATCCGGGCGTCGGTGGCCTGGAGCTGCAAGGCGAGCTTTTCGTCGCCGACGACACCGATCACGTCGCCCGCCTTCACGGCGCTGCCCTCCTCGACGCTGCGGGAGATCAACGTTCCGCCGATCCGGGCGCGGGCCGGCACGGTGTCGCGGCTCTGGACCTGGCCGAACACGGCCTTGGTGTCCTGCACGGTCGTGGGTTGCACGACGACCTCGCCGGCCGCGGCGGAGTGAACGAGAACGAGCAGCATCGCTGCGGCAGCAGGGGCTTTCCGCATGATATCTTTCCATCGATTCGGTATGCGCTATTCGGTGCAGCAGCGGCTAACGGGGCGAGCCCGTCAGTGATTGACATATATTCGAACATCCGCAATTATGCAACCCATGATCATGGACATCGAAGCCCTTTCCGCCGCCGCCGACGAGGCCAGCGAATTCCTGAAGTCGCTCGCGAGCCCGGTGCGCCTGCGAATCCTGTGCAGCATCCTGAGCAGGGAGGCTTCCGTCGGAGAGCTGGCCGAGCAGCTCGGCGTGCGCCAGAGCGTCGTCTCCCAGCACCTCGCCTTGCTGCGCAAGGATGGCCTGGTCAGGACCCGCAGGGACGGCCAGACGATCTGGTACGCGTTGGCCGACGAACGGGTGGTGCGCGTGATGGACGTGCTGCAGCAGACCTTCTGCCCGGCGCCGACCGCAGAAGACCCGGCCCGCGAAGCGCGGGCCAGGGCCTGATCGGACAGGCTTGGTCCGGGCTCAGCGGAACGCCTCGCCCACGCGGCAGCCCAGCCCCTTGAACAGGAGAGCAGCTGGGCAAAAGCCCGTGAAAGCCGACTGGATCATGTTCACGCCAATGAAGGCGGTGAACAACAGGAACCAGGGCGACACGAAATAGACGAGCGCCGCCGAGAGCAGCACCATGCATCCGGCGAACACGAGGACGGCGCGATCAATGGACATGCGGGTTCCCCTGATTGGAGCGTGAGGCGGCCGTCAGGCCACCTCGTCGTGGATTTCCTTGAGCTTGCTGATGCCGAGCATGTCGAGCGCAAGCTTCTCATAGAAGGTTTCGCTCTTGCCCTGCCTGATCTTTCGCAGGAAGTAGCGCTCGAAGCCGATCTTGGCGGCGTGCACCCACTTGCCTGAAGAAGACCAGTTTACGTTGCGGGTGAGCCGCACCACCCTTTGCACTGCAGCGGCGACTGTCTGTATCGTATATTCGAAATCACGATTATACAAGCGTGATCCTTACGCTTCTCCGGCGGCCTCGTGCTGTCATTCCTCCGTTGCGACGGCGAGCTTGTCGAAGGCTTCGATGACAGACAGGATAAAGTCCTGCCGCGACTTGCGAGGGTGCAGCTTGTCTTTTGGAGCCTCGCCAGGACCGACGACTTCGCTCGCTCAGGTTGGGGGTCGTGAGAGGTGATCGACCCACGAGGCCAAGAGCTTGGAACCGACGACGCCGGCAGGATGGGCATGGGCCGTCCCGCTCTTCGGGGCGAATAGCGCCGTAATGCCCCGAACGCCGAGACGGGCGGCCGCGGCCGGGTTGTCGTCCACGTTCACCACGAAGCGGGCGCGCGGCTCCAGTTCGCAAGCCGCGCGTTCAAAGATGGGCGACATGGCCCGGCCTCGAGGAGCGGCGTTCGGTCCGCCCGTTTCTGGTCGGGCAAGCGACCAAGATGCCGGACTACGTCGTCCTCATCTCGACATTGGGCGGCATCGAGACGTTCGGCCTGCATGGCTTCATCGTCAGGCCGGTGATCGCCGCGAGTTTCGTGCCGTCTGGGACATCTACTCCGCATCGCAAGACCGACAGGTGCGCCGTCGACCGGGCAAGCCACCCTGTCTTGCGACTGAAGACAATACCAACGCCTCACATCTCAAGGGCGATTCAATGATGAGGACGGCGGCATCAAATGACGGTCTCACCGCCCAGGAAGCCGCGGAGCGGCTGCGGCGAGACGGTCCCAACGAGCTGCCCCGATCCGGCCGCCGCAGCCTCCCTCGGATCGTGCGTGACGTCCTGAGCGAACCGATGCTGGCGTTGCTTGCGGTCGGCGCGATCGCCTATCTGCTGCTTGGCGACGCGGTCGAGGCTGTGATGCTGGCCACCTTCGCCTCGCTCTCAATCGTGATCACGATCGTTCAGGAAAGCCGCACCGAACGGGTTCTTGAAGCCCTGCGTGACCTCACCAGCCCGCGCGCCCTCGTCATCCGCAACGGCGAACGCGTCCGCGTCGCTGGTCGCGAGGTGGTCCACGGCGACATCGTGGTCTTGGCGGAGGGTGACCGCGCGCCAGCTGATGCGGTGCTGGTCGAGGCGTCCGACCTGCAGGTCGACGAGTCGCTCCTGACTGGCGAATCCGTTCCGGTCCGTAAGCGGCCCGCATCAGCCAACGAGAGCTTTGCCGGCCGTCCCGGCGGCGACGATCTGCCGATGGTCTTCTCCGGGACTCTGGTGGTGCGCGGTTCTGGATTGGCCCAAGTCACCGCCACCGGCGTTCGCAGCGAGATTGGCCGCATTGGCGCGTCCCTGGGCGGCCTGGAGACGGAGGCTCCGCGCCTGGCGGTCCAGACCGGGCGCGTGGTGCGCGTTTTCGCCGTTGTAAGCTCCGCCGTGTGCGTCTTCGTCGTGATTGTCTATGGCTTGGCCCGCGGAAGCTGGCTCGACGGCGTTCTGGCCGGGATCGCGCTCGGCATGGCGCTCCTTCCGGAGGAGTTCCCGGTCGTCCTTGCGGTTTTCATGGCCATGGGCGCCTGGCGGATATCCCGGGCTCGGGTGCTGACCCGACGCGCGGCCGCGATTGAAGCCCTGGGATCCGCCACGGTGCTGTGCACCGACAAGACCGGCACCCTCACGGAGAACCGGATGAGCATCGCCGAGATCCGTCTCGCCGATGGAAGCGCCCACGCGCCCGAGTCTCAGGATCCCGCCGTAGGGGCCGTGATCGAAGCGGGGGCTCTGGCGAGCGCGCCGCACCCGACCGATCCCATGGAGATTGCCTTCCACGCGCTGCGTCGGGAGGGCGCCCCTTCGGCCGAACTGGTCCGCTCCTATCCACTGCGCCCGGATTTGCTCGCCATGACGCAGGTCTGGCGGACGCCGCGGGCGACCGGCTGCATCGCCGCGGCCAAAGGCGCTCCCGAGGCCGTCGCCCGCCTGTGCTGCATCGGGAACAGTGAGATGAAACTCCTCACCGACGTCGTGGAGGCCATGGCCTCCGGAGGACGGCGCGTGCTCGGCGTCGCCATGGCGACGTGGGAGGCTGGTGACCTACCCGACGCCCAGACGGCGTTCCGCTTCACCCTGCTGGGCCTGGTCGGGCTGGAGGACCCGCTACGCCCCGCTGTTCCCGCCGCGGTGGCTGAATGCCGTGCGGCGGGAATACGGGTCGTCATGATCACCGGCGACTACCCCTCGACCGCAAGGGCCATCGCGCGCCAGGCCGGCTTGGCCGATGGGATCCTTCTCACCGGAGAGGAGCTCGCCACGCTCGATGGCGAGGCGCTGCAAGAACGGGTACGCACCGCCACCGTGTTCGCCCGCATCATGCCGGAGCAGAAGCTGCGCATCGTCCAGGTCCTCAAGGCGAACGGGGAGGTGGTCGCCATGACCGGCGACGGCGTGAACGATGCGCCCTCGCTCAAGGCCGCGCACATCGGCATCGCCATGGGCGGGCGCGGGACGGACGTCGCCCGGGAGGCCGCCGCGTTGGTTCTGCTCGACGACGACTTTGGCGCGATCGCGACGGCCGTGCGCCTCGGTCGGCGCATCTACGACAACCTGCGCAAGGCCATGGGTTTCATTTTCGCAGTGCATGTGCCGATCGCCGGCCTGACGCTCGCGCCGCTGCTGCTCGGCTGGCCGCCGCTCTTCGGGCCCGTGCATATCGCCGTCTTGGAGATGGTGATCGATCCGATCTGTTCGCTCGTCTTCGAAGCGGAGCCGGAAGAGAATGACGTGATGCGCCGTCCGCCCCGCAATCCAGATGCGCCGCTGTTCACGCCTGGACTGATCGTGGGGGGCCTGCTGCAAGGCGTGCTCGCCCTCGCGGCGACCGCCGGCGTGGTCTGGCTCTCGTCGGCGCGGGGCATGGGCGCCGACGAGGTCCGGGCCGCGGCCTTCGTAGCCCTCGTGCTCTCCATCCTGGCGCTCGTCTTTGCGAACCGTTCGTTCTCGGCCTCCCTGCTCGGGGCGCTGCGACGACCCAGTTGGGCCTTGCTGGCCGTGCTCGTCGCGGTCGCGGTGGCTCTGTCCTGCCTCCTCATGTGGCCGCCGCTGCGTTCGCTGTTCCGCTTCGCCCCCCTGCATGCCGACGACCTCGCCGCAGCCGCGCTGGCCGCCATCGCGCTGCTCACCACCCTGGAGGGTCTCAAAAGGCTCGTGAGCACACGCGTCATTGGCAGCCCCGGTTGGGCTCGACCCAGACAAGGCGCGACCTGACCGTCAATGCGCCTGAGCCTCCGGCCGCCGCGTCAGTGCGCCGGCCCGCGCTCGTCAAGAGCGCGCCGCAGCAGTCGGATGAACCCGGCGAGCCTGCTCGTCCGCCGCCTGCGGAACTGCATCGCCAATGTCGAGCGGCAGGCGCGGCATGTCGTTGCGCCGATCGAGGTGGGCGATCTGTTCAGGACGGATCGGGCGTCGCCGTTCAGACCGCGCGTCCGACGAGAGCGCCGATCAGGGCCGTCGCGCCCATGGCGACGGCGCCCCAGAAGGTCACCCGCAGGGTCGGGCGGAGAATCCCGGCGCCGCCGGCCCGCGCTCCGATCCCGCCCAGCAGCGAGAGGCCCGCGAGCGATCCGCCGGACACCGCGACGCTCGTCCATGGCGCCGGCGCCAGGACGGCCAGCGCCAGCGGCAGCACGGCTCCCGTCGCGAAGGTCGCGGCCGACGTGAGCGCGGCCTGAACGGGCCGGGCCGCCCCATGCTCTGCGATGCCGAGCTCGTCGCGCGCATGCGTTGCGAAGGCGTCCTTTGCGGTCATCTGTACCGCGACGAGGCGAGCGAGGGCCGGTTCGACGCCTCGTTCGACGTAGATTTGCGTGAGCTCGTCGAGCTCCGCCTCCGGCGTGGAGGCGAGTTCCTGTCGCTCGCGCGCCATGTCCGCCTCCTCGGTGTCCGACTGGGAGCTGACCGAGACATACTCGCCGGCCGCCATGGACATGGCCCCTGCCACCAGGCTCGCAACGCCCGCGACGATCACCTCGCTCGGGCCGGCGGCGGCGGCCGCCACGCCCACCATCAGGCTCGCGGTCGAGATGATGCCGTCATTCGCCCCGAGCACGGCGGCGCGCAGCCAGCCGATGCGCTGGATCAGGTGGGCTTCCCGGTGCAGCGGATGCATGTCGGTCCTCCTCGGACGGGACGGCGAAGATTGCGGGCGTTCCGCTCAGGTCGCGGCGCATGGTGTCCGGCCTGGGCGCCGTCGGGAGGTCGGGGGGACGCGGGCGCCGGCTGGATCACCATTCCGCTTCGCCGCCGCGGCGTCCATGCGAAGGATCAAGTCGGGACGGGATCGAGGCTCTCGGCTGGAGTCGCACGGTCCGGCCCCGCCGACACGGAGGCGAGGTGTGCCCGCTCGAGCCGGGCGATGATGACACGCGCCGACGACGCGCGGGCGCGGCGCCGTCTATCAGGCGAGGTTGTCGCGCAGGAAGATCTCGATGCGGATCCGTTCCTGGTCAGGATAGATCAGCTGGCCGGTGCACAATGCGAGCAGGATGCGGGCGGCGGAGCGGGCCTCGTGCCCGGCGTCCTGGTTGATGATGGCGTCGATCGTGCCTTCGAGCAGGAGACGGCGCGTGTCGGGCGTCAGCTCGTGCGCGATCCAGACGATGTGGCCGGGGCGCCCGGCCTCGCGCAGCGCCGCGGCGATGCCCTCATTGCCCGCGCCCGCATTGTAGAGGCCGACGAGATCGGGGTGTTGGGCCAGGAGGGCCCGGGCGATCTCATGGTTGCGCTCGCTGTCGTCCCTGCCTTCGGCGGGCGGAAGCGCCAGCAGGTCGGGATATTCGGCGGCGAGAACCTGGCGGAAACCGAAGTGCCGCTCGGCGTGGTCGCGCAGCGAGAGCGATCCGGTGATGATCCCCACGGAACCCTCTCGGCCGTGCAGGAAGCGGCCCATCAGGGAGCCCGCCGTGCGGCCGGCGGCGGGGTTGTCGATTCCGACATAGTTCGGCCGCCGCGAACCCGGCGCGTCCGACACGAGCGTGACGACATGGACGCCGCGGGCGACGAGGTCGTCCATGGCGGCGCGCACCCGTGCGTCGTCCAGGGCCACCACCGCCACGCCCTCGTAAAGCCGCGGCAGGCTCCACAGCGCATCGGCCAGCTTCACCGGGTCGAAGACATCGACGCGCAGGACGTCGATGAAGCCGTTCTGCTGGGCCAGCCACTCCGACGTGCGCCCGACCTGCTCGGCCAGGTGGGCCATGAAGGCGTTGGAGTTCTCCGGCAGGATGAAGGCGAAGCGATAGGTCCTGTTGCGCGACAGGATCGCGGCCGCCGCGTTGGGCCGGTAGCCCAGCTTGGCGATCGCCGCCTCGACGCGCCGGATGGTCTTCTCCCGCACGCCGTCCCGTCGATGCACTACCCGGTCGGCCGTGGCCAGGGAGACGCCGGCCTCCCGGGCGACGTCCTCCAGGGTCGATCGGCGCAGGAGGCGATGCTCGGTCATGAGGTCAGCGGGCCGCCCACAGGAGGCCGCGGGTCATGATCGTCCGGATCTCCGGCACGTCGAGCTCATAGGCGCGGTGGCCCAGCGCCGAGTAGAAGACGCGGCCCTGGCCGAAGCGTTTCTTCCACACCACCGGCATCACGACGCCGTCGATCCAGGGCGCATGCTCGCCCGTGAAGGTCGTCGTCGCCAGCACCTCGTTGGCCGGGTCGACATGCATGTAGTACTGCTCCGAGCGGTGCTCGAAGCTCTCGATGCCGGCCATGATGGGATCGTCCGGCCGGGTCACGTCGACCTTGTAGTCGATGATGTTGCCCGGATGCGCGACCCACTGGCCGCCGCACATGAACTGGTAGTCGACAGCCTCGCGGAAGGCGTCGCCCATGCCGCCATGGTGGCCGGCGAGGCCGACGCCGCCCTTCACGGCCTCGCACAGGGCCGCGGCCTCGGGTTTCTCGATCTTCGCCATGGTGTAGATGGGGATGATCAGCGAGTAGTCCTTGATGGCGGGGTCGAGGAAGACCTCGGTCTTGGTCTCGACCCGCACCTCGAAGCCTTCGCGCTTCAGCCAGCCCCGGATCATGGAGGCGCAGAGATCGGGGTCGTGGCCCGCCCAGCCGCCCCAGACAATCATCGCAGTCCGCATGGTCGTGATCCTCAATCGAGCTGGCCGGTGGGCAGGCCCGGCGGCAGCATGGCCGGGCGCTCCACGGTGGTTTCGAGCTTCACGCGACGTCCCTCATCCGAGGACGTCTGGAAGGCCTCCATGGCCTCCAGCGCGTGCAGGGCCAGCGCGCCGCTGGCGCGGTGCGGCCGGTTGTTCTGGATGGCGGCCGCCATGTCGGCGACCCCGATGGAGCGGTATTCGCCCTCGGCGTTGCCGTGCGTGATCGGCATGGCCTCGAAGTCGCCGCCGAGCTTGGCCACCTGCACCTCGCCGCCGAAGCGGTTGGGGTCGGGCACCAGGATGCTGCCCTTCGTGCCGTAGATCTCGATGGGCGTGTGCCGGTGCTTGGGCACGTCGAAGCTCATCGCGATGGTGACGAGGGCGCCCGAGACGAATTCCAGCGTGCCGGCCACATGGGTGGCGACCTCCACGGGGATCATGGTCCCGTTCATCGGCTCGCTCGTGACGAGCCGCTCCTTGCGGGGCGTCGCCACGGAGCCCATCACGGACGCGATGGGACCGAGCAGCTGGATCAGGTCGGTGATGTAGTAGGGGCCCATGTCGAGCATGGGGCCGCCGCCGCGCAGGTAGTAGAAGCCGGGCGCGGGATGCCAGCGCTCATGGCCGGGGCACATGAAGAAGGCGGAGCCCGCCACCGGCGTCCCGATGGCGCCGTCGTCGATGAGCTTGCGGGCGGTCTGATGGCCGCCGCCCAGGAAGGTGTCGGGCGCGCAGCCGACGCGGAGGTTCTTCTGCGCCGCGAGGTCCATCACCTTCCGGGCCTCGGCGACGTTGACGCCGAGCGGCTTCTCCGAATGCACGTGCTTGCCGGCGTTGAGCACCGCAAGGCTGACGTCCGTGTGGGCCAGCGGCACCGTCAGGTTGACGACGATCTCGACGTCGTCGCGCTTCAGCAGCTGGTCGACCCGCATGGCCGGGACGTTGAACTCGCGGCCGCGCACGTCCGCCACGGACTGGCGCATGTCGGCCACGGCGCGCAGCTCGATATTGGGGAATTGCTGCATGGCGGTCATGTATTTCTGGCTGATGTTGCCACAGCCGATGACGCCGATCCCGGTCTTGCTCATGGGTTGCTCCGATTCAGTGTCTGCTCAACCCTTCACCGCGCCGGCCGTGAGGCCGGCGACGATGTGCTTCTGGGCGAGCAGGAACAGCAGGATGGTGGGAAGGATCGTGAGGGTGATGAAGGCCAGGATCAGGTGCCACTCGGACGAGTATTCGCCCTGGTAGATCATGATGCCGAGCGGCCAGGGATAGCGCTCGTCGCTGTTCAGCATCACGAGCGGCACCAGGTATGCGTTCCACGAATTCACGAACGCGATGGTGCCGACGGTGGCCAGGATGGGCCGGGACAGCGGCAGCGTGACGTAGCGGAAATAGTTGATGTAGCTGCAGCCATCCACCAGCGCGGCCTCCAGCAGCTCCACCGGCAGGTCGCGGAAGAAGCGCCGCAGCAAGAGGATGCTCATCGCCAGCGCGAAGGCGACCTGCGGCAGCACCACGCCG
Organism: Alsobacter sp. SYSU BS001988; assembly: GCF_054796215.1. NCBI lineage: Bacteria > Pseudomonadati > Pseudomonadota > Alphaproteobacteria > Hyphomicrobiales > Alsobacteraceae > Alsobacter > Alsobacter sp. SYSU BS001988. The sequence goes on from NZ_JBTAMK010000016.1 coordinate 106,107, forward strand.
AAATAGCTGTCGAGCAGGCCGAGGTCCCGGACCTTGATGAACAGCGGCAGGATGGCGGTTGCGGCCGGGAACAGCAGCCCCAGCGTGATGTAGTTCAGCAGCATGGCGCTGCCGAAGAAGCGGATATGCGCGAACACGAAGGCCGCCATGGAGGCGACGATCAGGGTGAGCACCACCGTGAGGCTGGAGATCACCAGCGAGTTGCGCAGCAGGATCCAGTAGCGCGGCGAGCGCAGGATGCCGGCGTAGTTCTCCCACTCCCACACCTGCGGCAGGCCGAACGGGTTGGTGCGCAGCTCGCCCAGCGACTTGAAGCCGCCCAGAAGCGTGGCGATCAGCGGCGTGGCGACGAAGACCACGATCACCGCCAGGAACAGGCCCTTGTAGAGCGCGGCGGGATCGAAGGGCTTTCCGACGACGGGCGAGGAGCTATTCATCGCGCATGAACCACCGCTTGTACGTGAACGCGAAGGTGACGCAGATCACGAAGAGGATGACGCCCACCGCGCTGCCGAAGCCCACCCGCATGCGCATCACGCCGAAGCTGTAGAGGAAGCTCACCAGCGTCTGCGAGCTATCGGCCGGGCCGCCGCGCGTCAGCGGCATCACGAGGTCGAAGAGCTGCAGCGAGCCCACCACGGCGAAGAAGGCCGAGAGCCGGATGGTCGGGTAGAGCAGGGGAATGATGATCAGCCGCACGGTCTGCCAGCGGCTGGCGCCGTCGATGCGCGCGGCCTCGATGAGATTGCGGTCCATGCCCTGCAGGGCGGCGATGAACAGCATCATGTGGAAGCCGAAATACTTCCACACCACCACGATCAGCACGGCCAGCATGGAGGTCTGCGGGCTGGCCAGCAGATGCGGCGCCTCGGCCCCGAACTGGCGGTAGATGGCGGCCAGGAGCCCATAGTCGCCGTCATACACGAAGCTGAAGATCAGGCCCGTGGCGATCTCGGCCAGGATGTAGGGCATGAAGAACAGCATGCGCAGCGCCACCGCGCCGCGGAATTTCTCGGCGAGCAGCAGCGCCAGGGTCAGCGCCAGCGGCAGCTGGATCAGCAGCGACACCGCGATGATCAGAAGGTTGTTGCGCAGCGCCAGGCCGAAGGCCCGCGTCTCGAACACGAAGCGGTAGTTGTCCCAGCCGACCCAGTTCTTCGGGCTGCCGAAGCCGTTCCAGTTGTAGCCGCTGTACCAGGCCGCCTCGGCGATCGGCAGCACCACGAAGATCGTGAACAGCAGCAGCGCTGGAGGCAGGAACAGCGCGATGGCGGTGAGCTTGCCGGACCGCATCGAGCGGCGCGCCGCGGTGGCGTACATGGGTTTGTCCTTGGGCAAGGGCCGTGGGAGGCGGGGAGGCGGGGCCGCCGCCTCCCACGACGCGCTCAATTGCCCTGCCTCACGGCGTCCTGGATCGCCTGGGCCACCTGCTTGGCGTCCATGCTGCCGCCGGCCATCTCGGTCGTGGCGTCGTTCACGACGCGCCCGACATTGGGGCCGAGATCCTGGTCGTAGAAGTTCTGGTGGTACTTCGACTTGGCCAGGTTCGCGGCGATCTGGCGCATGAAGGGGCTCGCGAGCCCTTCCTCGGCGCCCTTGAAGGTCGGGATCAGGAAGTTGCCGGCGGCGAGGCGCTTCTGCACGTCGAGCGAGACGAAGTGCTTCAGGAAGGCCGCCGCCTCCTTGGGCGCGCCCTTGGTGACGAGCCAGCCGTTGATGCCGCCCAGCGTGTCGGTCGGGTCGCCCTGGCCGCCCGGAACGGTCGGGAAGTCGAACCAGCCGATATTGTCGTCCGCGATGCCCTTCTTGTCGGCCGCGAGCGCCTTTTGCGTGTGATAGAACGAGCTGATCGCCAGGATCATGGCGGCCTTGCCGTCGCCGAAGGCGCCGACCGCCTGCGGGTTCTTGAAGCCCAGGAAGCCGTTCTGGAAGGGCTGCAGGTCGACGAGCTGCTTGAAGAGTTCGCCCGACTTCAGGAACACCGGCCCTGCGAAGCCGCCGTTCTCGCCCTTCAGCGCGGCCTCGAAGGCCGGCTTGCCGCCGAGCCGCACGGCGAGGTTGGTCCAGTAGAAGTGCAGCGGCCACTTGTCCGCGCCGCCCGCCACGATCGGGGTGACGCCGGCGGCCTTGAGCTTCTTCACGGCGCCCAGCAGGTCGTCCCAGGTCTTGATCGAGGCCGGATCGACGCCGCCCTTGGCCATGAGCTCCTTGTTGACCATGAAGCCGACCTGCGACTGCGCATGCGGCACGCCGTAGATCTTGCCGTTCACCGTAAAGGCCGCGACGGCTGCTGGCGCAAGGTTATCCTTATACCCCTGCATAGATGCCGTGAGGTCCTCCAGCACGCCGGCTTCGACCTGCGACTTCAGCACGCCGCCGGCCCAGCTATAGATGATGTGCGGGCGATCCTTGGATTGCAGGATGGTCGGCAGCTTGGCCTTGTAGGCCTCGTTCTCGAGGAACTGCATCTCGACCTTGACGCCGGGGTTCTTCGCCTCGAAGTCCCGCGCCACCTCCTCCCAGATCTTCACCTGGTTGGGGTTCACCTCGATGTGGAGCCACTTCACGGTCGTCTGTGCGGCGGCTGCGCCGGCCGCCATCACAAGCCCCGCCGCCGCAAGCGCGGCGCGCCTCAGAATGCTCATCGCGTCCTCCCCGAAAGTGGCGTTTCCCGCCTGCCGAAGACCTTACCTCAGAATTTGAGGTACGCCACTCAAATCTGCGCGGGACGCCCCGGGCGGCGCTGCCTCCGTATCACTGCAATCGGGCCGGATGGGGTGGGAATTGGCGTCTTTCCTGCTGGACCGCCGGCGAGCTGCGTTATGCTGGCCCATGCGTTCGATCAAGAAAGTCATCGACTCGCGCGCGGAGATACAGCGGGCCAGGGACCTCATCGCCGAGATCCAGGCCGCCTGCGACCGCGCGCACACGGTGATCGCGGATTCCAAACGCATCATGGTCGAGAGCGTGGAGCGCGAGCGGCTCGAACGGGAGCGCCTGCGGGACGCCGAGACGGGCGAGCGGGAGTGCCCGCCACAATCCGGCCTCAGACCATTCATGCAGGGTTCAGACCTCAAGCTCTAGGGTGCTGGCCATTGGTTGACCGGTTCCGGGCCGACCGCCGCGATGCGGAAGGGCGCCCGGGGCGGACAGTGGAGCACAGCATGAGACACCATCGCATCATCGCCGGAGCGCTCGCGGCCCTGACGATCGGGGCCACGGTGGCGGCCACCGCCACGCCGGCGTCGGCCGACTACTACCGCTACGGCCATCGCCGCGGATTCAACCCCGGCGCGGCCGCCGCCATCGGGGCGGTCGGCGGACTGGCGCTCGGAGCCGCCATCGGCGGCTCGCGCCCGGCCTATGCCGCGCCCGTCTATGGCGCGGCTCCGGTCTATGGCGCTCCGGCCTATGACGTCGCGCCGGCCTACGCGGAGCCCGTGAACCAGTGCTACGAGACGCGCCGGCGCGTCTGGGTCCCCGGCTGGGGCTGGGACGTCCGCCGCCAGACCGTCTGCGACTACTGAGCCGCAACCGCGATTCGTCCTGAACGAAAAAAGGCCCCGCCGGACTGGCGGGGCCTTTTTTCATGGATGTTCGCCGGGATGAGCCGCGGGCGGGAGATCCGCCCGCGGCCAGGCCGATCAGTCGTCCGCGTAGATGTCGCGGTCCTTGGTCTCGGGGACCAGGATGAGGCCGAGCACGAAGGTGACCAGCGCGATCACGATCGGGTACCAGAGGCCGTAATAGATGTCGCCGGTCTGGGCCACCATGGCGAAGGCCGTGGCGGGGAGAAGACCGCCGAACCAGCCGTTGCCGATGTGGTAGGGCAGCGACATGGAGGTGTAGCGGATGCGGGTCGGGAAGAGCTCCACCAGGGCCGCCGCGATCGGGCCGTACACCATCGTCACATAGACGACGAGGACGAACAGGATCGCGATCACCTTGAAGGGCTGCGGGCGGAAGATGTCGAACGGATGCGACATCTTGACGATGCTGGGATCGCCCGCCTTCGGATAGCCGGCGGCCACGATGGCGGCCGTCAGGTTCTTGGTGAGGTCGGGCGAAGCCTTGCCGTCCGCGAACACGGCCACGTCCGTGCCGTTGACGTTGATCTTGGCGGGCTGCCCGGCCGGGCCGGCCGTGGTCGAATACTTCACGGCGCTCTTGGCGAGGGCGTCGCGGGCGACGTCGCAGGACGACGTGAACTTGCGGGTGCCGACCGGGTTGAACAGGTCGCCGCAATCAGCCGGATCGGCCACGACCTGGACCTTGGCGGTCTCGATCGCCTTCTCCAGCATCGGGTTCGCGCTGCTGGTGAGCGCCGTGAACAGCGGGAAGTAGGTGAGGGCGGCCAGCAGGCAGCCGGCGAGGATGATCGGCTTGCGGCCGATCTTGTCCGACAGCCAGCCGAACAGGACGAAGCCGCCGGTGCCGATGAGCAGCGACCAGGCGACCAGCAGGTTCGCCGTGTAGCCGTCGACCTTCAGGATCGATTGCAGGAAGAACAGCGCGTAGAACTGGCCCGTGTACCAGACGACGCCCTGGCCGGCCACGAGGCCGACGAGCGCGATGATCACGACCTTCATGTTCTTCCACTGGCCGAACGCCTCCGACAGCGGCGCCTTCGACACGGTGCCTTCGGCCTTCATCTTCTGGAAGGCGGGCGACTCGTTGAGTTGCAGCCGGATCCAGACCGAGATGCCGAGGAGGGCGATGGAGACCAGGAACGGCACGCGCCAGGCCCAGGCCGCAAAGGCCTGCTCGCCCGCGATGGTGCGCGTGAACAGGATCACCAGCAGCGACAGGAACAGGCCGAGCGTCGCCGTCGTCTGGATCCACGATGTGTAGAAGCCGCGGCGGCCCTGCGGGGCGTGCTCGGCCACATAGGTGGCGGCGCCGCCATACTCGCCGCCGAGCGCGAGGCCCTGCAGCAGGCGCAGGCCGATCAGGATGATCGGGGCCGCGATGCCGATGGAGGTCGAGCTGGGCAGCAGGCCGACGATGAAGGTCGACAGGCCCATGATCAGGATGGTGACCAGGAAGGTGTATTTGCGCCCGACGAGATCGCCGATGCGCCCGAACACCAGAGCGCCGAAGGGGCGGACGATGAAGCCGGCCGCGAAGGCCAGCAGCGCGAAGATGTTGCGGGTCGATTCATCGAACTGGCTGAAGAACTGCGCGCCGATGATCGTGGCGAGAGACCCGTAAAGGTAGAAGTCGTACCACTCGAAGACTGTGCCCAGCGAGGATGCGAAGATCACTCGCTTTTCGTCGGCCGTCATCGGCCTCACGCGTTCTGCCCCAGCGGGGGCGGCTGCCATGGTCATGCCCTACTCCTTGCTTTCCCCATGCCAGTCTGCGGGACGCGTGCGTCCGCCAGGCGCGCCGACGAGAGCGCGCCAAACAGATCTGGCGATCCAAGTTGTTCACGGTCGCCTCCACGGAGCGCAAACCGGTTCTTTCCCCCACATGCGCCGCAGCGGCGCCGTTGTCCCAAGTCGCCCGCCGGCGCGCCGGTCGGGTGCTTCGTTGTTCTTGTTCGACTCGGATTCACACACCGAGGCCGTTGATTGAACGATACAGGAGCCCGACGAAGCTCGGGATTCAACCTTCGTCTAGAAGAGGGGGCGCTTCGGCCGCGGCGGGACCGTCCTCAAGGACGATCATCTTCGGCAGAAACTCCGCCCGTCTCGGCTTTATAGACCGAGAACCGGCGGCGGATCAGCCGTGCTTTGGTCTTGCGACTATGGTTTTGCTTGCAAAGGCGCATCCGCGCCAAAGCCGCGGCGGGCCCGCCGCGGCAGGCGGCCAGTCGGGCCGAACGGAAAAAACGCTGGGAACTCAGGCGTTCATACACTATTTGTTAAGACATGTGCGGCGTTGCGTTCAGGAGTCACTCGATGAAGTCCACTTGGCGTTTCATCTTGGGAGCATCGACCCTCGCGGCCGCAGCCGCCTTCGCCGCCATTCCCGCGCAGGCCGGCTCCGGCCCGGGGCGCTCCATCTTGGTCCGCACGTCCGCCACGGCGCCGGGATCCGTCACGCCGGTCCGGCCTGGCGCGGCGGTCGCCCTTCGCAAAGCCGGGCCGGGGTGGGATCGCACGCGCTGGGGCCATGGCCGGCAGGCGTGGCGCCACGACCATGGCCGTCCCGGTCGCCGGGACCGGGCCTGGGGCCTCTACGACGCCGCCGGATACGGCTATGGATACGGCTATGGATACGGCTACGGTCCGGCCGCGCCGGCCTATGGGGCGGGCCTGCTCGACGGACGCCTCCTCGGGGCCACGCCGGAGTTGCAGTTGCCCACCAAGTTCGATCTGCCGAGGGTCGCGGGCTATCACGGCGCCGAAGCCGCGGCGCCGGTCTTCTATGCGTTCGACGACGGCTTTGGCGGCGCGCCGCCTCGTTCGGCCGCCCGCGCCGGCGTCGCGCCGTCGGCGCGCATCGTCACGGTCGGGGTGGACCAGGGCTTCGCCAGCGGCCGCGCGGGCCCGCGGATCATCGCCGTCCCGGCGCGCTGAAAGCAGGCGCTCCGCACCAGTCTCAGACCGCGGGGCCGAGCGCCCTCGTGATGGCGTAGAGCGCCACCGCGGCGGCGTTGGAGACGTTCAGGCTCTTGATCGCGCCCGGCATGTCCAGCCGCGCGAGCGCGTCGCAGCGTTCGCGCGTCAGGCGCCTCAGGCCCTTGCCCTCGGCGCCGAGCACCAGCGCGATGGGACGCGTGGCGACCGCCTGCTCCATGACGACCGGGCCTTCGGAATCCAGCCCGATGCGCCAATAGCCGAGATCCCCCAACACCGTGAGGGCCTGGGCGAGGTTGCCCACGGTCATGATCGGCACATGCTCGAGGCCGCCCGACGCCGTCTTGGCGAGCACGCCGACGGCCTCCGGGCTATGCCGGTCCGTCATCACGAGCGCGGTGACGCCGAAGGCCGCGGCGCTGCGCAGGATGGCTCCGACATTGTGCGGGTCGGTGACCTGGTCCAGCACCAGCACCAGCCCGTCCTCCGGAAGGTCGTGGATGTCCAGCGGCTGAAGCGGCTCGACCTCGGCGACCACGCCCTGGTGGACGGCGTCCTCGCCCACCATGCGGTCGATCTGCTCCGGGCCCACGATGGCCGGCGCCACTTTGGGATCCGGGACCATGAGGGCGAGGCGCTGCGCCGCGTTCTCGGTCGCGAAGACCGCATGGACTTTCCGGCGCGGATTGCCCAGCGCCTCGGCGACGCTGTGGAAGCCATAGAGGCGCTGGCGCCCGTGCGGGGCCTGCTCCCGCTCCGGCCTGCGCGGCCGCGCGGCGTCGCGACCCGAGGGGTCCCGCCCCGCTGGCGCGCGTTCCGGGCCGGGCCGGGCGTCCGCCCCACGCCCTGGGCGACCCGCGCGGCCGTCGTCCTTCGGGCGGCCGCGGCTCTCCTTGCGGGGGTCCCAGCCGCCCTGGGCGGCCGCAGGCCGCTGCGGTGGTCTGCCCGAACCGCGTTTGCTCATGTCGTTCTCCTCGCGCCCGGGTGTGGCATGGACCCAGTCACGGCGCAACGGCGCGGGCCACGGCCGCTCCTGACGAAGCCGTCGTCGTCGCGCAGCGGGCGCTTACGGAGTCGTCGCATGGCTCCGCGTCGAATCGCGTCGGCGCCGGAGTCCTCGCTGGGCGCGCGGGACCCGCGGTCGAAACGTCGGCCGCGTGAACGGCGCCGTGGAGGGGCTTGGGGAAAATCCCGGCCGCGTCCTTGGCTTCGTCTTTTGAGTGTTGACAGTGCGGCGAGCGGCCACCATAAGACGCCCCGCAGACGGACCCCGAGCGGTGCGACTGTTCCGCGTCTCGTGTAGCGTTCCTTCGCGCACGGATTCGGGCGTGGAGGAGTGTCCCGAGCGGCAAAGGGGGCGGACTGTAAATCCGCTGGCTAAGCCTTCGTAGGTTCGAGTCCTACCTCCTCCACCATTTCCCTTCCCGACCATGACGACGAGCATCCTTTGGCGGCGTGAAGCGGCGCGTGTCTGGTCGCGCTTCGCCGGTGCGATCCGACGGGCCGGGGAGTTCGGCCCGGGACGATCGTCCCCCATTGCCAAGGGCGGCCAGACGCGGCATAAACCGCGCCGCGGGCGGGTGTAGCTCAATGGTAGAGCAGCAGCCTTCCAAGCTGAATACGAGGGTTCGATTCCCTTCACCCGCTCCAATCTTCACCCTCATGAGAACTGGCGATCCTGCGGTCGGGCGCGTTTGCGTGCGTCGCGCTTGCGGTTTCGGGCAAAACGCTCTAATCGCACGCCCGTTTGATCACCCTTGCCGGCGTCGTCCGGCTGTCGAGGACTGAGACACGGCCATGGCCAAGGAAAAATTCGCGCGGACTAAGCCGCACTGCAACATCGGCACGATTGGTCACGTCGACCACGGCAAGACGTCGCTGACGGCGGCG
>NZ_JBTAMK010000017.1:0-109385 GCF_054796215.1 Alsobacter sp. SYSU BS001988
GGATGAAAGGAAGATCCCGGGGCGCTTTCAGCCCCTTCGCGCTTCGCTGGTCGGACCTTGTCTTCCGTCCGCCGCCTCGACCGGGTCGTGAGCCCGGCTTTGACGGCCGCCGCCCCCGATCCACATCCGTCACGCTGCAGACGCCCCTCCGTGGACCGGAGCATGGACAGAATTATAGGAATTTTATCCGCTTGTCAAGCGTCATCCCCGGCGGCGCGGAGCGCCGGGAAGGGGATCCAGGAGGGGTGGCGAGAGGCGCCCTCCGCCCGCCGCTCTGGATCCCCTTCCCGCGCCTGCAGCGCGCCGGGGATGACGGGGGGTGGTCTCATGCAAACGCCCCCTCGTCCTTCGAGACGCCATGCTGCGCATGGCTCCTCAGGATGAGGGGGTGGTGGGCTGGGATGTTGGAGAAGGGCCGCAGCACGCCCCCTCGCCCCGGAACGGGGAGAGGGCTGGGGTGAGGGGCGCCGCCGCTTGGCTACGTATCCCCTCTTCCGGCCCGTCGGGCTGCCTTCTCCCCGTGCCGGGGAGAAGGGGATGAGACTGGGATCAGGCCTGGGCGGGCTGCTTCAGCGGGACGCCGTTCTGGGTGAGGTGCGACTGCAACTCGCCCGACTGGAACATCTCGCGGACGATGTCGCAGCCGCCGAGGAACTCGCCCTTGACGTAGAGCTGCGGGATCGTCGGCCAGTTGGCGAAGTCCTTGATGCCCTGGCGGATCTCGTCGTTCTCGAGCACGTTCACGCCCTTGTAGGGCACGCCCAGATAATCGAGGATCTGGACCACCTGCCCGGAGAAGCCGCACATGGGGAACTGCGGCGTCCCCTTCATGAACAGCACCACGTCCTGGGAGGCGACTTCGGTCTTGATCGTGTCCTGGATGCTCATCGCTTCGTCCTTCGCTCGTGCGCGGTCAAGGCGCGCCGTTCGTGGGTGTATTATTCGGGTGTCGCGGTCGTCAGCGCAAGGGCGTGCAGAACCCCGCCCATATTGCCCTTGAGGGCCCCGTAGACGAGCTGGTGCTGCTGCACCCTCGTCTTGCCCCGGAAGGCCGAGGACACGACCGTGGCGGCGTAGTGGTCGCCGTCGCCCGCGAGGTCGCGGATCTCGACCGTGGCGTCCGGCAGCGCCTCCTTGATGAGCCGCTCGATCTCGCGCGCGTCCATGGCCATGGGGGTGTCCTCTCAGAGGCGTTCTGCGGTGGTGGGATGGCCGGCCATGTAGTCGGGCAGCCAGGATTCATGCGCGTGGCGCAGCGTCTCGACCGATATGGGGGCCTCGCCGGGCAGCGTCAACGCGTCGCCGCCGGTCCGTCCGATCCGCTGCGCCGGCACGCCGGACGCCGCGGCCTGGGCCAGCACCGCCTCGGCCCGGTCGGCCGGGACGGCCAGGAGGTAGCGCGCCTGGTCCTCGCCGAACAGGACCGCATGGGCGGATGCGCCGGAGGGCAGCGCGTCGATCGTCGCCCCGATCCCGCGCGCCATCGCCATCTCGGCCAGCGCCACGGCCAGGCCCCCGTCCGACAGGTCATGCACGGTGCGCAGGCCCCAGTTGCGGATGAGGCCGCGCACGAAATCGCCATTGCGGCGCTCGACCGCAAGGTCGACCGGGGGCGGAGCGCCCTCCTCCCGGCCGTCGATCTCCTTCAGATACATGGACTGGCCGAGCCAGCCCTGCGTCTCGCCGACGAGCAGGATGGCCTCGCCCTCGGCCTTGAACGCCACGGAGGCGTTGACCGTGACGTCGTCCAAAAGCCCGACCGCCCCGATGGTCGGCGTCGGCAGGATGCCGCGCCCGTTGGTCTCGTTGTAGAGCGAGACGTTGCCCGACACGATCGGGAAGTCGAGCGCGCGGCAGGCCTCGCCGATCCCCCGGATGCAGCCCACGAACTGGCCCATGGCGTCCGGCCGTTCGGGATTGCCGAAATTGAGGTTGTCGGTCACGGCGAGCGGCAGGCCGCCGACGGCCGTGATGTTGCGCCAGGCTTCGGCGACGGCCTGCCTGCCGCCCTCGACGGGATCGGCCTCGCAGTAGCGCGGCGTGACGTCGGAGGTGAGCGCCAGCCCCTTGGGGCCGTCGAGCACGCGCACCACGGCGGCGTCGCCGCCCGGCTGCTGCACGGTGTTGCCCAGGATGAGGTGGTCGTACTGCTCCCACACCCAGCGCTTGGAGCACAGGTCCGGCGAGCCGATCAGCCGCACCAGCGCCTCGGCGTTCGCCATCGGGGCCGGGACGTCGGCGGGCGAGAGCACGGGCTGGTGGGTGTTGGCGATGTGCGGGCGGTCATAGACCGGGGCCTCGTCGCCCAGCTCCATGATGGGCAGGTCGGCCATGACCTCGCCGCGGTGGCGGACGACGAAGCGCTTGGTGTCGGTGGTCCGGCCCACCACCGCGAAGTCGAGGCCCCATTTCACGAAAATCGCCTCGGCCTGCTTCTCCTTGGCGGGATCCAGAACCATGAGCATGCGCTCCTGGCTCTCCGACAGCATCATCTCGTAGGCCGACATGCCCTCCTCGCGGCAGGGCACCTTGTCGAGGTCGAGCTCGACGCCGAGGCCGCCCTTGGCGCCCATCTCGACGGCCGAGCAGGTGAGGCCGGCCGCGCCCATGTCCTGGATGGCGATGACCGAGCCGGTCTGCATCAGCTCCAGGCACGCCTCCAGCAGCAGCTTCTCGGCGAAGGGGTCGCCGACCTGCACGGTCGGGCGCTTCTCCTCCGACTTGTCGTCGAACTCGGCCGACGCCATCGTGGCGCCGTGGATGCCGTCGCGGCCCGTCTTGGAGCCGAGATAGACGATGGGGTTCCCGACGCCGGTCGCGGCCGCGTAGAAGATCTCGTCCGCCTTGGCGATGCCCACCGCCATGGCGTTGACCAGGATGTTGCCGTCATAGCGGGTGTGGAAGCCGAACTGGCCGCCCACGGTCGGCACCCCGAAGGAGTTGCCGTAGCCGCCGACGCCCGCCACCACGCCGGCCACGAGGTGGCGCGTGCGCGGGTGGCTCGGGTCGCCGAAGCGCAGGGCGTTGAGGCAGGCGATGGGGCGCGCCCCCATGGTGAAGACGTCGCGCAGGATGCCGCCCACGCCCGTCGTCGCGCCCTGATAGGGCTCGATATAGCTCGGGTGGTTGTGGCTCTCCATCTTGAACACGCAGGCGAGCCCGTCGCCGATGTCGATGACGCCGGCGTTCTCGCCCGGGCCCTGGATCACCCACGGGGCGGAGGTCGGCAGCGTCTTCAGGTGCAGGCGCGACGACTTGTAGGAGCAGTGCTCGTTCCACATCGCCGAGAAGATGCCGAGCTCCGTGAAGGTGGGCTCGCGCCCGATCAGGCCGAGGATGCGCTGGTACTCGTCCGGCTTGAGGCCATGCTCGGCCACGAGTTCGGGAGTGATCTTGACGGCGTTGGGGATCACGGTCGCCCTCTCTCGGTGCGCTTCGTCCTGCGGCGTGAGGCTGCGACGGGGCCAAGGCCCGACGCCGCCCGCGTCTCGCCATCGCATAAAGGCGCCGGCGCCGCATGGCAATGCGCAAGCGTGCCGGGCCGGGACCCGGCGCAGGGGTCGTGCCGAACTGGGACGCCCCGGACGAGGGGATTCCGGCCGAATCGAGCCTCGACGCCCGTTTTCGGCGACTACTCGCGTCGGTTGCATTCGAATGACGAGACACTTCGCCTCAAACAACCGTTGGCCCGGTCTTTGAAACCTGGAGTTGCAGAACGCCAAGAGGGCCTCTGCGATGTCCATTCTGAAACGCCTCGCTTCCGACGACCGCGGCTCCGTCAACGTCATGTTCGCGGTCGGGCTCCTGCCGCTCCTGCTGGCGGTGGGCAGCGCCGTCGACTACGACCGCGCGACCGGGATCCAGGCGCGGCTCCAGTCCGCCGCCGACTCCACCGCTCTGGCGATGGCCAAGCAGGCCGGCCAGCTGACCGACGCGGACCTGCAGGCCAAGGGCGTCGATTATTTCGAGGGCGCGTTCTCGTCCCAATGGACCGACGCCGGCCCGAACCGGACGGCGCGGCAGTTCCTGCGCAACAGCCTGACGGTCACCAAGACCGGCAAGACCGTGAACGTGGACGTGAAGGGCCTCTACCCGACGACCTTCATGAAGCTCGCGGGCCTCAACGACGTGGCGCTCGCCGCCTCCGGGCAGGCCGCCTGGGGCACGCGCAAGATCGAGGTCGCCCTCGTGCTCGACAACACCGGCTCGATGGCGGGCGCGAAGATCACCGAACTGAAGAAGGCGGCCAAGACCCTGGTGAGCACGCTGGAGACCGCCTCCAAGGAGCCCGACCAGATCAAGATCGCGCTGGTGCCGTTCAACACCCAGGTCCACATGGACGCCGCGGCCTACCGCAACGACTCCTGGCTCGACTTCGCCTCCTATGGGGTCAACAAGGCGACCTGGACGGGCTGCGTCACCGACCGCAACAGCGGCTACGACACCAATGACGTCCCGATGGCCAAGTATCCGGCCGTGCAGTCCTGCACGTTCGGCAACCAGCTCGCGCTGATGTCGCCGCTGTCGTCGAATTTCGGGGCGATGCGCACGTCGATCGACAGCATGAGCGCGACCGGCAACACCAATATCGCGATCGGGCTGGCCTGGGGCCTCGCCTCGCTGTCGCCCGGCGCGCCATTCACCGGCGGCGCGGCCTTCGGGACGCCGGAGGTCGACAAGTTCATGATCATGCTGACCGACGGCGACAACACCCAGAACCGCTTCGGCGACAGCGTCTACCAGATGGACCAGCGCACCAAGCTGGCCTGCGACGAAGTCAAGAAGAGCGCCAACAAGATCGCCCTCTACACCATCCGGGTGATGAACGGAAACGCCGCCCTGCTGAAGAGCTGCGCCTCGGACACGTCGAAATACTACGACGTCACCAGCGCCAGCCAGCTGAACGGCGTGTTCCAGCAGATCGCCGACGAGATCACGTCCATCCGCCTCACCATGTGAGTTTGCGTAACGGTGAGGCGCGGTGCGCGGCCTCGGTCCGGAGCCGAGGCCGCAGCTCTATTGGGAGGCGGCTCAGGCCGCCGCGGGGGTCCCGGAGACCAGGCTCTGGAACAGGGCCAGCCCGTCCGTCCCGCCGACGAGCGGGTCGATGAGGTTCTCGGGGTGCGGCATCATGCCGAGCACGTTGAACCGCTCGGAATAGACGCCGGCGATGTCGTTGAACGAGCCGTTCGGGTTGGCGCGGCTGCCGATCCGGCCCTGCGCGTCGCAATAGCGGAACGCCACCCGGCCCTCGGCCTCGAGCGCGTGAATGGTGTCCTCGTCGGCGATGTAGTTGCCCTCGCCATGCGCGATGGCGACCTCGATCACCTGGCCGGTCGTGTAGCGGTTGGCGAAGGGCGTGTCGGCCCGCTCCACCCGCAGGTGCTGCATCTTGCACACGAAGCGCAGCTGGGAGTTGCGCATCAGCACGCCCGGCAGCAGGCCCGACTCCACCAGGATCTGGAAGCCGTTGCAGACGCCCAGCACCAGCCCGCCGCGCGCCGCATGGGCCCGCACCGCGTCCATGATGTTGGCGCGCCCCGCGATGGCCCCGCAGCGCAGATAGTCGCCATAGCTGAAGCCGCCCGGCAGGACGACCAGGTCCGTCCCCGCCGGCAAGGCGTGGTCCGCGTGCCAGACGGAGGCCGGCTCATGGCCGGTCCCGGCCCGGATCGCCCGGATGATGTCCCCGTCGCGGTTGGAGCCGGGGAAGACGACGACGGCGGATTTCATGGCTCAGCCCGTGATCTCGACGCGGTAATTCTCGATGACCGTGTTGGCGAGCAGCTTCTCGCAGGCCTCCTGCAGGGCCGCCTCGGCGCGGGCCTTGTCCTGCGTGGAGAGCTCGACGTCGAACACCTTGCCCTGCCGAACGCTGTCGACGCCCGAAACGCCAAGCGAACGCAGCGCGCCCTCGATGGCCTTGCCCTGCGGGTCGAGGACGCCGTTCTTCAACGTGACGGTGACGCGGGCTTTCATTCGTCGCTTCCTCGTTCGGGCGTGGTCGCCCCAAGCCGATAGAGGCTCGCCGCCCGGATCGCAAGCCCCGGGCCGCCGCCAGGCGCGACGGAACGCCGCCGCGCCCTTGATGCCGCGGCCTCGCCGCGCCATGTTGCACTGCAGCAAACACGTACGATTCGGGAGAGACGCTCGGGACCTCGAGAACAGGAACCGACACATGGGACAGGCCGCACCCCCCGGCGGGATCTTTCGAAGGCTCGGCGCCGCCGATGTCGCGCTCTTTCGCGAGCATCTGATCCGGCTCGATCCCGACACCCGCCGCGACCGCTTCGCCATGGGGGCGAGCGACAGCTTCCTGGCGCGCTACGCCGAGCAGGCCTTCGCGGGCGACGCCGTGCTGTTCGGCTTCGTGGAGGCGGGACGCCTGCGCGCCGTCGCCGAGTTGCGCCCCTTCGACAGCCGCGAGGCGGAGGCGGCCTTCAGCATCGAGCGCGACTTCCGCCGCAGGGGGCTGGCCACGGAGCTGTTCTCCCGGCTGATCACGGCCGCCCGCAACCGGCGCCTCAGGCGTCTCTACATGAATTGCCTCGCCCACAACCGCGCCATGCAGGGCCTGGCGCGCAAGTTCTCGGCCGAACTGACCTTCGAATCCGACAGCGTGCTGGCCATCGTGACCGCGCCACCCGGCTCTCCGGCGAGCGTCATGCAGGAGGCGGGCGACGCCATGGGGGTCTTCACGACCGCGATCCTGCAGCTGCAGGGCCGCTGGCTCGGCCTGGCGTCCTTCCGGCGCTGAGGGCGTCAGCGGCTGGCGACGGGCTCGGCCGCCCGCAGCCAGGGCGGAATCGAATCGAGGCCGATCAGTTCGTCATAGCTGGGCCGCCGCCGCACCACCGCGTAAGACGCCCCGGTGACCATCACCTCCGGGACGAGCAGGCGGCTGTTATAGGTGCCGGACTGGGCGGCCCCATAGGCGCCGGCCGTCATCACGGCCAGAAGGTCCCCCGCGGAAGGCGCAGCCATCTCGCGGTCCTTGGCCAGGTAGTCGCCGCTCTCGCAGACAGGGCCGACCACGTCGGCGGTGATGCGGGGCGCGCCGGCGGCGGGCTCGGTCACGGGCTTCACGTCGTGATGCGCCTCGTACAGCGTCGGGCGGATCAGGTCGTTCATCGCCGCGTCGACGATGACGAAGTCCTTCCCGTCGCCGTGCTTCAGATAGATCACCTGCGTGACCAGCACGCCGGCGTTGCCGACGATCAAGCGGCCGGGCTCGAACACCAGCGTGCAGTCGAGCGAGCGCGTGTGGCGCTTGACCACCCTGGCGTAGTCCTCCGGGGTGGGAGGCGGCGCATTGTCCTCGCGATAGGGGATGCCCAGCCCGCCCCCGAGATCGACATGGTCGATGGCGTGGCCGTCCGACCTGAGCTCGCGCACGAAGTCCGACAGCAGCGCGAAGGCGTCGTCATAGGGCTGCATGTCGGTGATCTGGCTGCCGATATGCATGTCGACGCCGGTCACCACGACGCCCGGCAGCGTCGCCGCGAGGGCGTAGACCTCGCGCGCCCGCGAGATCGGGATGCCGAACTTGTCGCCGGACTTGCCGGTCGAGATCTTGTGATGCGTGCGCGCGTCGACGTCCGGGTTCACCCGCAGGGCGATGCGGGCCTTCATGCCCTTGGCGGCCGCCACGGCCGACAGCGCCTCCAGCTCGGGCTCGGATTCGACGTTGAAGCACAGGATGTTCTCATCCAGGCCGTAGGCCATCTCGCGGGCGGTCTTGCCGACGCCCGAGAAGGTGATGCGCGAGCCCGGCACGCCGGCCGCGCGGGCGCGGCGCAGCTCGCCCTCCGACACCACGTCCATGCCGGCGCCGAGCCGGGCCAGCGTCTTCAGAACGGCCTGGTTGGAGTTCGCCTTCATGGCGTAGCAGACGAGCGAGGGCGCATCCGCGAAGGCTTCGGCGAAGACGCGGTAATGCCGCTCCAGCGTGGCCGTGGAGTAGCAATAGAACGGCGTGCCCACCTCGTCGGCGATCCGCCGCAGGTCGACGTCCTCGGCGTGCATGACGCCGGCGCGGTAATCGAAATGGTGCATGGCGGAACGCCTGCCTTAGAGGATCGGGTCCAGGATGAAGGGCTCCTTGGGAGCCGTGATCGGCTTGCCCTTCGCTTTCTGGCGGCCGGAGGCTACCGGCGCGATCGAGGGCGCGATGGTGCGCTGGTCCGTCTCGGGATCGATCCCGCCCAGCGGGTCGGGCTTCGCCGCGACCGCGCCCGGAGGCGGCTCCAGCGCTCCCTTGCGGCCGCACGCCCCGAGGGAGGCCAGCAAGACAAGGCTCAGCGCGAGCGCGACGGAACGCGACGACAGCGACGAATTCGAGGAAGGCACCGGCGGGACTCCAAGGACAGCGGCACTATAGCGAAAGCCCTACGGGGCGAAAGCGGCGGGAACCTGCGATTTGCAGATGCGCCCCTCTCACCCCTTCTCCTTGCCGAGTCGGGCGAGCCAGCGGCGGGCCTGCTTGCGGACTTCGGCGGGCGCGGTGCCGCCGTAGCTGGTGCGGCTGCGGACGGAGCGGTCCACGCCCAGCACCTCGAAGACGTCGTGCGTGATCGCGGGCTCGACGGCCTGCATCTCGGCGAGCGAGAGCTTCTCCAGCCCGACGCCTTTCTCCGCCGCGAGCGCGACGATGCGCCCGGTGACGTGATGCGCCTGCCGGAAGGGCGTCCGCAGCGTGCGCACCAGCCAGTCGGCGAGGTCGGTCGCGGTGGCGTAGCCAAGCCCGGCGGCCTTCTTCATGGCCTTCTGGTCGGGCTCCATGTCGCGCACCATGCCGGCCATGGCGGCGATGCAGAGCGACAGCGAGCGCAGGGCGTCGAAGGTGCCCTCCTTGTCCTCCTGCATGTCCTTGGCGTAGGTGAGCGGCAGTCCCTTGATGACGATCAGCAGGCCGCTCAGCGCCCCGATGATCCGTCCCGCCTTGCCGCGGACGAGCTCGGCCGCATCCGGGTTGCGCTTCTGCGGCATGATCGAGGAGCCGCTCGTGAACTTGTCGGAGAGCTTCACCAGGCCGAATTGCGGCGTGGTCCACAGCACGATCTCCTCGGCGAAGCGCGACAGGTGGACGGCGGCGATCGAGGCGGCCGCCAGGCTCTCCAGGGCGAAGTCGCGGTCCGAGACGCTGTCGAGCGAGTTGGCCGTGGGCCGGTCGAAGCCCAGCGCCGCGGCCGTCATGTGGCGGTCGATCGGGAACGAGGTCCCGGCCAGCGCGGCGGCCCCGAGGGGGCATTCGTTCATGCGCCGGCGCGCGTCGGCGAAGCGGCCGCGGTCGCGGCCCAGCATCTCGACATAGGCCAGGAGATGGTGGCCGAAGGTGGTGGGCTGCGCCGACTGCAGATGCGTGAAGCCCGGCATCACCGCGCCCGCGAAGGCGAGCGCCTTCTCGGCCAGCGCCGTCTGCAGGTCGGCGAGCTGCGCGTCGAGCTGGTCGACGGTGTCGCGCACCCACAGCCGCATGTCCGTCGCGACCTGGTCGTTGCGCGAGCGCGCGGTGTGCAGCCGGCCGGCGGCGGGCCCCACGATCTCGGCCAGCCGGGACTCCACGTTCATATGGATGTCCTCGAGGGACCGCGAGAACGTGAAATCTCCCGCCTCGATTTCGGCGTGCACCGCGGCTAAACCATCGGCGATGGCCTTCGCGTCCTGCTCGGCGACGATCCCCTGCTTCGCCAGCATGGCCACATGGGCCTTCGATCCGGCGATGTCCTGTCGCCAGAGGGTCTTGTCGAAATCGATGGAGGCGTTGATCTCCTCCATGATGGCGTCGGGACCGCTGGCGAAACGGCCGCCCCACATCGTGTTGCTCATGGCTTTCGAACTTTCCAACGCAGGACGGACATGACGGACAGGACGGACAGGACGCCCGGGGCGGAACGCCCGCAGACCGCGGCCGCATCCGCGACGGCGCCCCGTCGCCGCGCGCTCGTCGTGGCGGGGGTGGGCGTCGCGGCCGCGCTTGGGCTCGGGCTGGCCGTCCTATACGGGACGAACCCCGGCTGGGGCAACGCCGGCGATGCGGATTGCGCCCCCGCGCTGGCCGTCGCGCAGGCCATGCAGCCCTTGGCGCGCGGCGAGGTCGCGGCCGTGCAGGTCTCCAAGGCGCCGAAGCCCCTGCCGGCGCTGGCCTTCAACGGCCCGGACGGCAAGCCTATGTCGCTGGCCGACCTGAAGGGCCGGACCGTCCTGCTGAACCTCTGGGCCACCTGGTGCGCGCCCTGCCGGCAGGAGATGCCGGCCCTCGACGCCGCGCAGGAGAAGCTCGGGGGCGACGATTTCCAGGTCGTGACCGTCAACATCGACACTCGCAACCTCGACAAGCCGCGGCAGTGGCTGGCCGACAACAAGGTCACGCGCCTCGCCTATCACTCCGATCCGAGCGCCAAGATCTTCCAGGACCTGAAGGCCATCGGGAAGGCCTTCGGCATGCCCACCACCCTGATCGTGGATCCGAAGGGCTGCGAACTCGCCTCCATCGCGGGCCCGGCCGAGTGGTCGAGCGAGGACGCCCTGACGCTGCTGAAGGCCGCCGCCCGGAAATAGCTCAGATGGGCCAGGGCCGCTGCTCGCCCCGCAGGCCCTCGAAGGCGGCCGCCATGGCCAGCACGCCCCGGTCGTCGAAGCGGCGGCCCACGATCTGCAGCCCGATCGGCAGGCCTGACGCGGTGTAGCCGGCGTTGATCGAGACGGCGGGGTTCTCCGCCATGTTCCACACCACCGTGTAGCCGATATGCTCGAACGGGCGCTCCGGATCGTGGATCGGCGAGGCCTGTTCGGCCGGGAAGCTCGGCACCGGCGAGGTGGGCGAGAGCACGAAGTCGTGAGCGGCGAAGAGCGCGCCTGCCGCCTTGCGCATCTCCATCGTGCGGTTGTAGCCGCGCATGACGTCGAGCCCGCTGCGCGCCGCGCCCGATTCGGCCCAGGCCCGGATATAGGGCAGGATCAGGTCGCGCTGCGCCGGCGCCAGCCGCGAGACGTCGTCCCAGGCGCGCACGCGCCAGAAATCGTCCAGACCGTCGAGCATCTCGCGCGTCAGCACGGGGGCGACCGGCTCGACGATCGCGCCCGCCGCCTCGAACAGCGAGGCCGCGCGCTCGACGGCCGCCCTCACCTCCGGGTCGAGCGGCAGGCCGGCCCCGATGTCCAGTTGCAGGCCGAGCCGCAGACCCCTGAGGTCGACGGAGAGGTCGTTCCAGTCCACGGCCTGAGGCGGCAGGCTGGTGCCGTCCCGGGGGTCGGGGAGGGACAGGACCGACATCATCAGCGCCGCGTCGGCCACGCTGCGCGTCATCGGCCCCGCAACCCGGCCCAGATAGGGCGGATCGATCGGCACGCGCCCGGCGCTGGGCTTGAGGCCGACGAGGCCGCACCAGCCGGCCGGCAGGCGCACGGACCCGCCGATGTCGGTGCCGAGATGCAGCGGCCCGTAGCCGGCCGCCGCCGCCGCGGCTGCGCCCGCGCTGGAGCCGCCGGGCGTCATGCGCGGGTCCCACGGGTTGCGGGCGAGCTTGTGGAAGCTCGACAGGCCGGAGGAGAGCATGCCGTAGTCGGGCATGGTGGTCTTGGCGAGCAGCACCACGCCGGCTTCGCGAAGCCGCGCCGCCGGGGGCGCGTCGTGCGTCGACGGCGTGAGCGGGGTCGCCGCCGCGCCCAGCGGCGTGGGCGCGCCGATGGTGGCGATGTTCTCCTTGATGGTCGCCGGCACGCCGTCGAGCGGGCCCGCCGGCTCGCCCCGCGCCCATCGGCGCGTCGAGGCCGCCGCGGCGGCGCGGGCGGCGTCGGGGTCGAACAGATAGAGGGCGCACAGTTCCGGCTCGCGCCGGGCGATATGGCGGATCAGCTCCTCGACGGCTTCGCTGGGGCTGAGGCGGCGCGCTGCGTACAGGGCCAGGAGTTCGCGGGCGGACAGAGACGGAATGGAGGTCAAGCGGTCGTCCTCGCGGGGGGGCGGAGCCCGGGCCGATCCGGCCTGGCGCCCGGCGCAGCTTAGACCCGCGCCGCGGCGGCCGAAAGCCGCGCCGGACGCCGCCCCGAACGCCGGAACAAGAGGCCGGGCGCCGCGTTCCTGATCATGAACGAAAACGGAACAGAGAGGCCCGCGATGTCGAGCAAGCCGTCCCCCGCCGCCACCCACAGCCGCAATCCGCAGGATGCGCCCTTCACGGGCGAGAACCCCAAGAAGCCGAGCGACGCGGCGCCGCCCAACTCCAACCAGATCAAGGACCCCGACGACTGGGTCACCGGCGAGGAGCCGATGACGGGCGCGCAGGCCTCCTACCTGAAGACCCTCTCCGAAGAGGCGCACGACCCCGACGCCTTCGACCCGAAGCTCGACAAGGCCGAGGCCTCCAAGCGCATCGACGAGTTGAAGGAGAAGATGGGCCGGTGAGCCGCGCCGGGCGCGTCAGCGCGCCCGGGTGCGCCAGGCGGCGTAGCCCGCCGCGAGGGCCAGGCCGCTGGCGATGACGAAGTTCCAGGCCGCCAGCGACAGTCCGAAGATCCGCATCGCGACCTCGTCGCAGCGGATCACCTTGGTGGTCTGGAGCTGCTTCAGGAAATCGCCCATCGCGGCCGGCTTGGTCACCGGTCCCGTGCAGTCGCTGGGGCCGGCCCACAGCCCCCATTCGACGCCCGCGTGGTAGCCGCCCAGCGCCGCGGCCACGAGGAACACCAGCGCCGCGGAGGCGACCAGCGCCGTGGTGAGGAGATGGCGCGGGCGCCGCGCCGCCGCCCAGGCGGCCACGGCCGCCAGCGGGACGCCGGCGTAATAGGGGATGCGCTGCACCAGGCAGAGCTCGCAGGGCTTCACGCCCAGCGCATGCTCGATGAACAGCGCGCCCCCGATGGTGGCCGCGCCGCCCAGGGCCACGGCGGCGGTGAGCCGGGCCGGGGTGAGGCGGGCGCGCGAAGGCGCGAGCGCGTGGGCGGTCGGCGTCGTCATCACACCAGCCTCGCGGCGATCCAGAAGCCGAACACGATGAAGAACAGGATCGCCCCCATGAACACGGCGAAATGCCTCTCCAGCAGGGTGCGGATCGGATCGCCGAAGCGGTGCAGCAGGCCGGCCAGGATGAAGAACCGGGCGCCGCGGGTGATCAGCGACAGGAGGACGAAGAGCGGGAAATTATAGGCCAGCAGGCCGCTCACGATGGTGACGAGCTTGTAGGGGATCGGCGTGAGCCCCTTGACGAGGATGAACAGCGCGCCCCACTTGGCGTAGGCGTCGCGCACCACGTCCATCTTCGCGCCATAGCCGTAGAGGCCGATCAGCCACTGGCCGACCGTGTCGAACAGCAGCGCCCCGATGGCGTAGCCCAGGATCCCTCCCAGCACCGACATGACGGAGCAGATGGCGGCGTAGCGCCAGGCCAGCTTGGGCCGGGCGAGCGACATCGGCACCAGGATGACGTCCGGCGGGATGGGGAAGAACGAGCTCTCGGCGAACGCGATCGCGCCCAGCGCCCAGGTGGCGCGAGGACTTTCCGCGAGGGACAGCGTCCAGCGATAGAGGCCTTTGAACATGCCGTGGTGCCTAACGGATGCGGGCCGCCCTGTCACCCCGCCGGCGGCTCGCGCCAGCGTCACGCCAGGGGGCGCAACGAAAAAGGCCCGCCGGCTGGGCCGGCAGGCCTGATGGTCTCAGACGGGTCTCATTGCGCCGCGATCATTCACCGGCCGGAGCGTCGGCCGGCGACGGCTCCTCGGTGCGCTTGGCGGCGCGGCGGCGGCGCGGACGGACGGCGAAAGCCGGATCCTCGGCGCTGTCGGCGGGCGTGGGCGCGGCCTCGGCCACGTGCGGCGGGGCGTCGGCCTCGCTCGGCGCGACGGTCCTCACCGGAGCGGTGATGAAGGCCGGCAACGCCGTCCCGGCGGGCTCGGGCGCCTCGGGGGCGCGCTCGGCGCGCGCCTCGGGACGCCGGTCGCCGACCGGGCGGTCCTGACGCGGTCCACGCCGGGGGAAGCGGCTCTCGCGCGGCTCGCGGGCCTCGCGGGGCGCCTCGGGCTGGAACTCCGGCTGCTCGCGGCTCTCGCGCGGCTGGAAGTCGCGCTGCTGCTCGCGGGGCTGGAACTCCCGCGGCTCGCGCTCGCGGAATTCGCGGGGCTGGCGCTGCTCGCGCGGCTGCTGCTCGCCCTGCTCGCGGTCGCGAGGCTGGAAGTCCCGCTGCTCGCGAGGCTCGCGGGGGCGGAACTCCCGCTCGCCGCGCGGCTGGAACTCGCGCTGCTCACGCGGCTGCCGCTGCTGGTAGTCGCCGCGCTGTTCGCGGGGCTGGTACTCGCGGTCGCGGTTGTCCCGCTGCTCGCGCGGCTGGAACTGGCGCGGCTGGTAGTCGCCCTCGCCGTCCATCCCGGCCTGCGGGAAGCGCACGTCCGGCTGCGGCCCGCCCGCATAGGGAGCGCCGTCCTCGTCCCCGTCGTCCTGGTCGGGATCGTTGATCTCGAAGGGACGGTAATTCGGGTTCTGCTGCCGGAACTGCTCCTGCGCGGCTGCGATCAGGCGCAGATAGTGCTCCGCATGCTGCAGGTAGCTCTCGGCCGTGACCGGATCTCCGGAGGCCTGCGCGTCGCGACCGAGTTGCAGGTACTTCTCGGCGATGTGCTGCGCCGTGCCGCGGATTTTCACGTCCGGACCGTTGGACTCATAGCTGCGAGACAGGGGATTGGGACCCTTTCCGCCGCGGTTGCGTCCACGCATACGCTTGCTGTTGTTATTGTTGTTCTGATGATTGGGTCTCATCGAACGTCCTTCAAAGCTGTTCGTTGTCCATGCCGGACCGCCGCTGCGAGGCCGTGCCCATGCGGGTCGCTGCTCCTTGCCAGAGGTCTGGGTTCAGTCGAGGCTTTCAAGCCCTTCCGTCCGCTGCTCGCGCGATACGTTGCACGCCACGCCGGTCGACCTTCTCGCCGCCGCTCGATCGCGTGCGGTAGAACGCCTCCAGTTCCGGAGCATGTCGTCGGCTCGAAACCGATCCTTCGGGGATCAGGAACGAACTCCGGAGATCTTTCCCGTGGTGAACCTGCCGGTCTGTCCTCGAAGGGAGAGATCTCGACGGTGCTGGCCTGCGCTGCGCGCGGCGCTGCCCGACGACGTCATTGGCCGTCACCCTAGTCGCTTCGGCCTCCAAGACCAAGCGAATTCCTCATCTCATGTCTGCACGACCCGCGAGAAATCAAGGGCTGTGGCATCGATGCACAGCCGAACTGCGTCCAGGGCGACGATTCAGGACGGTTCGGCGCTCCTGCGTACGATCACCGCGCGCGGCCTGGCGCCGAAATCCGCGAAGGGTCCCTCCACCGCGTAGCCGGCTTTCAGGAACAGGGCGGGAATGGATTGCGCCTGGTCCGAACCGATCTCCAGCGCCAGCACCCCGTCCGGGGCGAGGATCTGCGGCAGCGCCTCCAGGATGGCCCGGTAGGCCTGCAACCCGTCGGGGCCGCCCGACAGCGCCAGCCGGGGGTCGTGGTCGCGCACCTCCGGTTCGAGGCCCTCGATGACCGCGTCCGCGATGTAGGGCGGATTTGAGACGACGAGGTCGAACCGGCCCTGCACCGCCTCGGCCCAGTCCGAGAGGAGGATCTCGGCCCGGTCGCCCACGCCGTTGCGGGCGGCGTTGAAGCGCGCCGTCTCGACCGCGCCGGGGGCGACGTCCACCCCCACCCCGGTCGCGCCCGGCAGCTCGTGCAGCAAGGCCACGAGCAGGCAGCCGGAGCCGACCCCGAGATCCAGGATGCGCAGGCCCTCGCTGGCGTGGCGGCGCTCCTTCAGGGCGATCAGCGCGGCGGCCACGACCGTCTCGCTGTCGGGGCGCGGCGTCAGCACGTCCGGCGCCAGGGTGAAGGGCAGGCTCCAGAACTCCCACTCGCCCAGGATGCGCGCCACCGGCTCGCGGGTGAGGCGGCGCGAGGCGAAGTCGCGCAGCTTCGACGAGGCGGCTTCGCCCAGCGTTTCGCGCGGAGAGCGGATCAGGTCGGCGTGCTTCACGCCCGCGGCCTCCAGCGTGAGCAGCCGCGCGTCGCGCTGCGCCGTCTCGATGCCGGCGGCCCGAAAGGCCTCGCCGAGATGCTTGAGCGCCGCCAGGCGCGTCGTGTCGGGGCCGATCGCGCCGATGGGGTCCGGCGCGCCCGCGTTCGTCCCCGGGCCTGGTTCGGTCATCGGTCAGCCCTCCTGCGAGGCCAGGAGCGCCGCCTGATGCTCGGTGGTGAGCGCGTCGACCACCTCGTCCAGCGCCGCGCCCTCCATCACCTGCGGCAGCTTGTAGAGGGTGAGGTTGATGCGGTGGTCGGTCACCCGGCCCTGGGGGAAGTTGTAGGTGCGGATGCGCTCCGAGCGGTCGCCCGAGCCGACCTGCGAGCGCCGGTCGGCGGCCCGCTCGCTGTCGCGCTTCTGGCGCTCCATGTCGAAGACGCGGCTGCGCAGCAGGTCCATGGCCTTGGCCTTGTTGCGATGCTGCGAGCGCTCCTCCTGCATCATCACCACGATGCCGGTCGGCAGATGGGTGATGCGGATGGCGCTCTCGGTCTTGTTGACGTGCTGGCCGCCCGCGCCCTGCGCCCGCATGGTGTCGATCTGCAGGTCCTTTTCGTCGATGTGCACGTCGACGTCCTCGGCGATCGGCAGCACCGCCACCGTGGCGGCGGAGGTATGGATGCGGCCGCTGGTCTCGGTGTCGGGGACGCGCTGCACCCGATGGACGCCGCTCTCGAATTTCAGGCGGGCGAACACGCCCTTGCCGTGCACCTCGGCCACGATCTCCTTGTAGCCGCCCATCGTGCCTTCGCTCTCGGAGAGGATCTCCACCTTCCAGCGCTTCATCTCGGCGTAACGCTGGTACATCCGGAAAAGGTCCCCGGCGAACAGGGCCGCCTCGTCGCCTCCCGTTCCGGCGCGCACCTCCAGGATGGCGCCGCGCTCGTCGGCCGCGTCCCGGGGCAGCAGCATGAGCCGCACCTGGCGCTCCAGCGCGTCCACCCGCTCGGCGACCTCGTCGCGCTCGGACCGGGCCAGCTCGCGCATCTCCGCGTCGGTCGCCGGGTCGGC
Organism: Alsobacter sp. SYSU BS001988; assembly: GCF_054796215.1. NCBI lineage: Bacteria > Pseudomonadati > Pseudomonadota > Alphaproteobacteria > Hyphomicrobiales > Alsobacteraceae > Alsobacter > Alsobacter sp. SYSU BS001988. The sequence continues at coordinate 17,054 of NZ_JBTAMK010000017.1, forward strand.
CAGCATGGCGTCGACCCCCGCCAGCTCGGCCTGCGCCGCCTGGTAGTCGCGCAGCGCCGCGACCACGGGATCGAGCTCGGAAAGCTCCCGCGACAGGGCCACATAGGTCTCGGCGTCCGGCCCGGACGACAGCCGATCGGTGATGATCGCATGTCGCGACTGGATGGCGTCGAGCTTCTGGAGCGGCAGCGTCATGGCATCTTCCGGGGGCGGAGGGCGGCGGCGGCGAAGGGACGCCGGCTACAACGCGATGTCGTGCTTCTTGGCGAAGGCGACGTAGTGGGGCCGCAGGGTGTCGGCCGCGGTGCGCTCCTCCAGGAGCGAGCCCAGGTGGTCCGTCAGCTCCTGCAGGTTGAGCGACAGCAGCATGGCCTTCACGGGGCCGATCGAGGCCGGCGACATCGACAGGGACCGGTAGCCGAGCGAGAGCAGCGCCATCGCCTCGAGCGGCCGTCCGCCGAGCTCGCCGCACAGCGTGACCGGAATGTCGTGCCGCGCGCCGGCGTCGGCCACGCATTTCAGCGCGCGCAGGCAAGCGGGGTGAAGCGGGTCGAAGCGGTCCGCCATCTGCGGGTTCTCGCGGTCCGCCGCGAACAGGAACTGCATGAGGTCGTTCGACCCGACCGAGAGGAAGTCCGCCTCGCGCGCGATCTCGTCGATCTGGAACAGCAGCGACGGCACCTCGACCATGACGCCGAGCTTCACCTCGGACGGGAGCTGGTGCCCGTGGCGCTCCAGATGGCCGATCTCCCGCTGCACGATGGCCTTGGCGCGGACGAATTCGTCCACGGTCGCCACCATGGGGAACATGATCTTCATCTCGCGCCCGCCGCCCGCCTTGAGCAGCGCGCGGACCTGGGCGCGCAGCAGCCCCGGCCGGTCCAGCCCGATGCGGATCGCCCGCCATCCGAGCGCCGGGTTCTCCTCCTCCACGGCCCGCATATAGGGCAGGACCTTGTCGCCCCCGATGTCCAGGGTGCGGAACGTGACGGTCTTGCCCGGCACCGAATCAAGCACGGCGCGGTAGAGCGCGAGCTGCTCGGCCGTCGACGGCAGCCGCTCGGCGACCATGAACTGCAGCTCGGTGCGGAACAGCCCGATGCCGTCCGCGCCCGTCTCCTCGACATGCGGCAGGTCGACGACCAGGCCGGCGTTGAGGTGCAGGCACACGCGCACGCCGTCCTGCGTGACGGCGGGCTGGTCGCGCAGCGCCCGGTACTGCTCCTGGCGGCGGGCGCGCAGCCGCGCCTTCTCGCGGAAGGCGGCCTCGACGTCGGGCTGCGGCCGCAGATGCACCTGGCCGACGCCGCCGTCGACGATCAGCGCGTCGCCCGTCTCGGCCAGTCCGGCGATGTTCTCCACATTGCCGACGGCCGGGATGCCGAGCGCGCGCGCCACGATGGCGATGTGGCTGGTGGGTCCGCCCTCCTCCAGCACGAGCCCGCGCAGGTGGCGCCGGTCATAGTCGAGCAGGGCGGCCGGCCCCATGGAGCGCGCCACCAGGATGGCGTTCTCCGGCAGGGCGGCCTGGCCGCCCACCATCTCGCGCCCGACGAGGCGGTGCAGCAGGCGGTTGGCGAGCTCGTCGAGATCGTGCAGCCGCTCGCGCAGGTAGGGATCGGTCTGCCGCATCATCCGGGCGCGGTTGTCGGACTGCACCCGCTCCACGGCGGCTTCGGCCGTGAGGCCCGACGCGACCGCCTCGCGCAGGCGCCGGATCCAGCCCTGGTCGTGGGCGAACATCCGGAAGGTCTCGAGCACCTCGCGGTGCTCGCCCCCATGCGCGACGTCGCCGCGGTCGATCAGGGCGTCGATCGAGGAGCGCAGGTCGGCGACCGCCTCGTCGAGGCGGCGCACCTCGCGGCCGGGATCGTCCGCGATCAGGTTGGAGACGACGACGCGCGGCTCGTGCAGCACCACATGGCCGAGCCCCACGCCGTCCGACAGCGGCTGGCCCGACAGGCTGAAGGGCCGCCGCAGCGCGATGTCCGCGCCGGGACGCGCCAGCGTCTGGAACTCGGTCGAGGCGATGATCTCGGCCAGCACCATCGCGGTGGTCTGCAGCGCCTCCACCTCCTCCTCGGAGTAGAGGCGGTGCGCCCGGTTCTGCACGACCAGCACGCCCAGCGTGTTGCCGGCCCGCAGCACCGGCACGCCCAGGAAGGACTGGTAGATCTCCTCGCCCGTCTCCGGCTTGTAGGCGAAGGCCGGATGCGACTGCGCGTTGGGCAGGTTGAGCGGCTGCGCCTTCTGGGCGATCAGGCCGACCAGGCCTTCGCCGGCCGTCATGGTGGTGAGGTGGACGGCCTCGCGCTTCAGTCCCTCGGTGGCGTAGAGCTCGAGCGTGCCGTCGGCCCGCAGCACATAAAACGAGCAGACCTCCGCCACCATGTTGTTGGCGATCAGCACGACGATCTTGTCGAGACGCGCCTGCGCGCTGACGGGCTCCGCCATGACTTCGCGGAGGCGTCGCAGCAAAAGGCGCGGACCGCCGAGAGCGCCTCGCATCAGTATCCTCACCGTCTGTCCGTCCGCGGCGCAGCGCCTGCGCCACGAATCGGGGTCGGAACGGAACCTCCGTTCCCGAGACCATTACCCTACCATCAGGGCGTCATGCAAAGTCCACGCCGACGCTGCGCCACAGCCCCGGCGGGGTCCTGCAGGGCTCAGGCCTTGTCGAGACCGTAGAGCGAATGCAGGGTCCTGACCGCCAGTTCCGTGTAGGCGGCGTCGATCAGGATCGAGAACTTGATCTCCGAGGTCGTGATCGCCCGGATGTTGATGCCCTTTTCGGCCAGCGCCTTGAAGGCCTTGGCGGCCACGCCGGCGTGGCTGCGCATCCCCACTCCGATCGCCGACACCTTGACCACGTCCGTGGCGCCCTGGAGCGTCTGGTAGGCGATCTCGGACCGGCTCTTCTCCAGGATCGAGCGCGCCCGCTCGAAATCGGCGGTCGGCACCGTGAAGGTGATGTCGGTGGTGGTGGTGTCGTCCGACACGACCTGGATGATCATGTCGACATTGATGTTGGCGTCGGCCAGCGGCACGAAGATCGCGGCCGCCACGCCGGGCTTGTCGGCCACGCGCCGGAGCGTGATCTGCGCCTCGTCCTTGGAGTACGCGATGCCCGTGACGATCTGCTGCTCCACGATCTCCTCCTCGTCGCAGATGAGAGTACCCGCCTGCGGGTTGGCAGGGTCGTCGAATGACGAGCGCACGAAGGTGCGCACATTGTGAACCATGGCGAGCTCGACCGAGCGCACCTGCAGGACCTTGGCGCCCAGCGACGCCATCTCCAGCATCTCCTCGAAGGCCACCTTGTCGAGGCGGCGCGCCTTGGAGACGATGCGCGGATCGGTCGTGTAGACGCCGTCCACGTCGGTGTAGATGTCGCAGCGGTCCGCCTTGACGCCCGCCGCCAGCGCGACCGCGCTGGTGTCGGACCCGCCGCGGCCGAGCGTCGTGATGCGCCACGTCGCCTCGTGGACCCCCTGGAAGCCGGACACCACCGCGACCTCGCCGCGGGCGAAGCCCTGTTCCAGGCGGGCGCCGTCCAGGCCGGTGATCCGGGCCGAGCCATGCGCGTCCGACGTCAGGATCGGGATCTGCCAGCCCTGCCAGGAGCGGGCCGGGACGCCCAGGTTCTGCAGCGCCAGCGCCAGCAGGCCGGACGTGACCTGCTCGCCGGAGGCCACCACCACGTCGTATTCGCGGCTGTCGTAGAGGCTGCTGGCGTCCTTGCACCAGCCGACGAGCTCGTTGGTCTTGCCCGACATGGCCGACACCACGACGGCGACCTGATGGCCGGCGTCGACCTCGCGCTTGACGTGCTGAGCGACATTCCTGATGCGCTCGATGTTGGCGACTGAGGTGCCGCCGAACTTCATGACGAGACGGGCCATGCGGGTCTTCGCGTCCGGTGTCGGTGCGACAGCGGCGACGGCTTGCGCCGCGGCGACTGTCGTCGGAAAAGGGCGCACACTCATGACGGCGGCGCCTGGAGCTGTCAACGGCCCCGGACGGCCGCGGCGTGCATTGCACAGGACGGAGGACCCGATGAGCGCTGGCGCCGGAACGATCGACGAAGCCGAGGTGGCCCGCTTCGAGCGCATCGCCAGGACCTGGTGGGACCCGGACGGGGCGATGAAGACGCTGCACCGGTTCAACCCGGTCCGGCTCGCCTATGTGCGCGACGCCGTCGCCCGCCATTGGGCGCGGGACGCGCAGGACGGGCGGCCCCTGGAGGGACTTACGGTCCTGGACGTCGGCTGCGGCGGAGGCCTGCTCTGCGAGCCCCTCGCCCGCATGGGCGCGACCGTGACCGGGATCGACCCGGCCCCGACCAATGTCGAGGTGGCCCGCCTGCACGCCGAGAAGGTGGGGCTCGACGTCGCCTACCGGCGCGCCGCCGTGGAGGACCTCGTGGCCGAGGGCGCGCGCTTCGACGTGGTGCTCGCCATGGAGGTGGTGGAGCACGTGTCCGACGTCGGGTTCTTCGTCGAGAGCTGCTGCGCCGCCGTGAAGCCGGGCGGGCTCCTCTTCATGGCCACTCTCAACCGGACCATGAAGGCCTTCGCGCTGGCGATCGTCGGCGCGGAATACGTGCTGGGCTGGCTGCCCAAGGGCACCCACCAGTGGGAGAAGTTCGTCACCCCGGAGGAGCTCGCCGCGGCGCTGCACGGCGCCGGCTTCAAGCTGCGCGACGAGGTCGGGGTGGTCTACAACCCCCTGAGCCGGACCTGGCGCACCTCGTCCGACATGTCCGTGAACTACATGGTCTGCGCCGGGCCCAAGGCCGCCCCCGGCGCGGCGCCGGCGTCCAGCCCATAGGCGGTGCGGACATTGCCCCAGTGCCGGCCCTGGACGAAGATCGGGGCCGCGACCTCCCGGACCACGTCGCTCTGCGGATCGCCGAACTCGGCCCGGTAGGAGTGGATCAGGCTCGGCCGCAGGTTGCGGGCGGCCGCCAGCGCCGGGCCGTCCGCGAGGAGGCGGCGGGCGAGCCCGCGCGCCTGCGCGGCGGAGCCCCGCGCCTCGACGCAGAAGCCGTTGCGGTCGACCACGAGCGCGGCCAGGGGCCGCGGCCGCGCGGCGCAGTGCGCCTCGATGATCTCCCCGAGAGCCTCCTCGATGACGGGCAGGCACGCGATGCTGAACCGCGGCGGGTCGGAGCCCGGCGCCGCCACGTAGCCCGTGTCGAACAGGTCGGAGGCGGAGAGCCAGCCCTCCAGGATGAGCACCTCGAAGCGCGCCGCCACCGCCTCGGCCAGCGCCGAGCTGCGCGTCAGCAGCGGGGCGTAGTCCTCGTGCAGCTGCGAGAGCAGGTTGCGCAGCGCCGACCGCGACGCCTGGTCGGCCTGCAGGATGCGCAGCCCCAGGCCGTCCCGCCGCACCGACGCGACGCGGGCCTCGAAGCGCCCCAGCGACGGGACCTCGAGCGCCACGGCGCGGCCGACGTCGTCGAGCGAGGCGTCGCCCGTATGCACGAAGGCGCCGTCGAGCGAGAGGTTGCCGGTCTGCACCGCCAGCACCCGCTCGCCCACATGCAGCCGGGCGGCCATCACCACCGGCAGCCGGTCGGCGACGGTCTCCTGCGTGTCGGCCTGGCGGACCAGGATGGCGGCGTTCTCGCCGAGCCGCGTGATGGTGGCGGCGGTCTTCTCGGACGCGACGTCCGCCTCGGCGGCCAGTTGGACCGCCTCGTCGCCGAGTTCGTCGATGAGGACCGCTTCGGCGTTCACCTCCTCGGCGAACTGGGCCGCGTCGGCGGCGCTTCGGCCGATGTCGGTCGTGGTCGCGACCTGGATGGACACGGCGTCGACGACGGTCGCGAAGGACTCGCGCAGGTCGTTGATCGCCTCGCCCAGCGTGGCCACGTCGTCGATGGAGGTCAGCGCGCTGGCCCTCACCTTGTCGATCGTGGTGGCGATCCGGGTCGTGGCCTCCTGGGTGGCGATGGACAGCGCCTTCACCTCCGACGCCACCACGGCGAAGCCGCGCCCGGCGTCTCCGGCGCGCACGGCCTCGATGGTGGCGTTGAGCGCCAGGAGGTTGGTCTGGCGCGCGATGGAGGCGATGAGGTTCACCACCTGGCCGATCTCGGCGACGGAGTCGCGCAGCTGCCCGACGCCTTCGCTGGCGCGCCGGGCGCGGGCCTCCGCGGCGTCGACCGTCTCGCTCGACTTGCTGATCCGGGTGCCGATCGTGTGGCTGGCGGCCGCCAGGTCGCGCAGCGCGGCCGAGATGGCGCCCGAGCTGTTGCGGGCCACCTCGGCCATCCCGGCGAAGGTCTGCGCCTTGCCGCGCAGGCGCTCGACGAGCCCGAAGGCGTCGCGCAGGCGGCGGCGCAGCTCGATATTGGCGTCTCCGACCTCGCGCACGCTGCGGAACACGTCGGCCTGCGTCAGGCGGATGGTTTCGCTGCCGTCGCGGTTTTCCAGAAGATCCTGAATGCGGCCATGCGGCCGGCCGGCGGCCTCCCCAGCGCCCTCAGCCGCAACGGGGGCTGAATCGGCGGTATTCTGCGACTTTCGAAATAATTTGGGGAGAACAAGCATCGTTTCGGCGGCGCCCAATCCAGCAATGGGCGTATCTTGCCACCGAAAGGTTAAGCGTTATGACCGTCGATGCACGAAAGATCAGCAATCTAAGGTAGATCTTTCAGATCTATGAGCAACCCCGAGTTGCCGCTCGTCAATGCCGGTCGTCCGACAGCCAGGGGATCGCGACCGCGTCGATGCCTTCATCCGCCAGAGCCTGCGCCTCCTCGGGAGTCGCTTGCCCATAGATCGACCGGAAGGCGCTCACGCCCTCGTGCATGCGCCGCGCCTCGGCGGCGAAGCCGCGGCCGACGTCCTCCGACGTGGCCCTGATCTGCTCGCGGACCGCCTTCACGAGTTCGCGGAAGGCGATGTCGCGCTCGGACAGGAGCGCCACCGGAGAGGCCGGCGCATCGGCCGGCGGGCCGGGCGGAGCCGCTGCGGCTTCGCCCTCCTCGGCGGCCGGCGCGTCGCGACGGACGACGTCGAGATCGGTCCGGGCCACGCGCGGCGCCATGATCTGCTTGGCCACTTTCGCGGAACCGCAGAACGGGCACGCCACCAGCCCGCGCTCCGCCTGCTCGTCGAAGGCGGCGCTGTCCCGGAACCAGGTCTCGAAGCTGTGTCCGGCCTCGCAGGAGAGGGCGTAACGGATCATCGCGCAGGGTTTTCCATCACGGGCCGACGCCTCGCCGATTCAGGCGGACCTCGCCAGAGGCGCCTTCGCGACAGGGGCCTCGACATGGTCCAGGTCGAAGGTGCGGGTGTGCTGCAGGGTCGGGATGCGGCCGCGGGCGTCCGCCACGAGGGCCATGTCGATCTCCGCCATCACCACCCCCGGCTGGTCGCCCGCCTCGGCGAGCACGCGGCCCCACGGGTCGACGATGATGGAATGGCCGAAGGTCTCGCGCCCGTCCTCGTGCAGGCCGGCCTGCGCGGCGGAGATCATGAAGGATCCGGTTTCGATCGCCCGCGCCCGGTGCAGCACCACCCAATGAGCCTCGCCGGTCTGCCGCGTGAAGCAGGCCGGGGCCGTGAGGATCTCCGCCCCGGCCTCCGCCAGCGCGCGGTAGAGATAGGCGAACCTGACGTCGTAGCAGATGGACAGGCCGAGGCGTCCGGCCGGCAGGTCGGCCACCACCGCGCAGTCGCCGCCCGTATAGGTCCGGCTCTCGCGCCAGCTTTCGCCATTCGGCAGGTCGACGTCGAACAGGTGGATCTTGTCGTAGCGCGCCTCGATCTCGCCGTTCGGCGTGATCAGGAAGGCCCTGTTGGCGACCTTTCCGTCGTCCCGCAAGATCGCCAGCGAGCCCGCATGGATGTGGACGCGCCTCTCGCGCGCCAGCGTCCGGAAGGCCTCCAGCATGGGGTCCCGGTCTTCGGGCGAGATCGCATCGAACAGGCCGGCCCGGTCGCGGTTGACCGTGTTCGACATCTCCGGAGTCTGCACATAGGCGGCGCCCGCCGTCGCGGCCTCGCGGATCAGGCCCACCGCCTGGTCGATATTGGCCTTGGGATCACGCCCGGACCGCATCTGGGCGCAGGCGGCGACGAAGGAAGAGCGGCTCATGATTCGTCCTGTCGGGGGCTTTAGGGTTGCGTGGCGTCAGGCCGCCAACAATGGATCGAGCTTGCCCGCCCGGTCCAGCGCATAAAGATCGTCGCAGCCGCCCACATGGCGGTCGCCGATGAAGATCTGCGGCACGGTCGTCCGCCCTTGCGCGCGGGACGCCATCTCGGCCTGCCCGGCGCGGTCGGTGGTGACGTCGATCTCCTGGAAGGCGACGCCCTTCAGGCGCAGGAGATCCTTGGCCGAATGGCAATAAGGGCAGTAGGACTTGCTGTAGATCGTGACGGGCGGCATGGAAAGGCTCCGGCTTCTTGATCGTTCGCCCGTCATATAGGCAAGCCGTCGCCGCCATCCAAGCGGCGGCGTAGGACGGGGCCTTGCGTGGCGCGCGTCACGCCGGCCGGCACACGCTGGCGAAGGTCAGCACGTCCACCGCCGCTGCCCCGCCGCGCAGGAGCGCGCGCGATGCGACGTTGGCGGTGGACCCGGTCGTCATCACGGCGTCGACCAGCAGGACGCGCCGCCCCCTCAGCCGCAGGGCGCCGGCCGGCGTGCAGGCCAAGGCGCCCTGCAGGTTGTCGGCCCGCTCGTTGCGGGTGAGCCCGACCTGCGAGCGGGTGGGCCTGCGCCGCTCCAGGCAGTCGAGCGCCAGCTCCCGGCCCGAGGCGCGGGCCACGACCGACGCCAGCGCCGCGGCCTGGTTCATCCGCCGGCGCCAGAGCCGTCCCCGGTGCAGCGGCACCGGGACCACCAGGTCGGCCTCCGCCAGCACGTCGCGCCCGGCGCGGGCCATCCAGCGGCCCATCATGGGCGCAAGGTCCGTCCGGTCGCCGTATTTCAGCTTGTGGACGAGCTCGCGCCCGAGCCCGTCATAGCGCGCGACGGCCCGCGCCCGCTCGAAGACCGGCGGCGCGCTGATCGCGCCCGGCGACAGGAGCCCCTCCCCGAGGTCCACGGCGAAAGGCGTCCCCAGCCGTTCGCAATAGGGACGCTCGATCCAGGGCACGCCGCGCCAGCAGGCGGGGCACAGCGCGTGCGGCCGGTCGGTGGCGGCGCTGCAGGCCGCGCAGGACGGGGGATAGACCAGGTCGACGGCCGCGCGCGCGCCGCGGCGCAGGGCGCCGCCCAGCCAAGCGGCCGCCCTCCCGAGCGGCATCCGGTCGGGCTCGGCGGAGTCTTCGGCGGTCAGGTCGCTCACAGGGCCAGACTAGCGCCACAGCGCGCGGCGGCGCACCACACGTTTGACGGCGCCGGAGGGCCGCCCCATAACCCGCGCTCGCAACCGCGCCGAACCGAGATCCTCCATGAGCGGCCCGCCCGTCCTGTTCGACCGCGATCTCGCCCGCCTCCGGCTGGCCCGAGCCATGCGGGCCGCCGACGGCGACGCGGGCGCGGCCTTCCTGCTGCGGCGCGCGGCCGAGGACCTGGACGACCGCCTGGGCGCGGTGCTGCGGCGCTTCGAGGTCGGCCTCGACCTCGGCGGAGCGCTGCCGCTGGCCGCAGCCCACATGGCCGGGTCCGAGCAGGTCGGATCGGTGCTGCGGCTCGCGCCGCTGGACGAACCTCGCGATCCGCGCTGGGAGACCGCCGTGGCGCCTGACGAGAACCTCCCGCTCGGGCCGGAAAGCGTCGACCTCGTGGTTTCGCTGCTCTGGCTGCAGGGCGTCAACGACCTGCCCGGCATGCTCGTCCAGCTGCGGCGGGCGCTGCGGCCCGACGGCCTGTTCCTCGGCTGCATGGCGGGCGGAGCGACGCTGACCGAACTGCGCCAGTGCCTCACCGAGGCGGAGAGCGAGGTCGAGGGCGGGGCCAGCCCGCGGGTGTTCCCGTTCGCGGACGTGCGCGACCTCGGCGCGCTGCTGCAGCGGGCGGGCTTCGCGCTGCCGGTGACCGACGCCGACGCCTTCGTGGTGCGCTACGCCGATCCTCTGGCGCTGATGCGCGATCTGCGCGCCATGGGGGCGACGAACACGCTCGTCGCCCGGCGCCGCACGCCCCTGCGCCGGGCCACGCTCATCCGCGCGCTGGAGATCTACGCCGAGCGCTTCTCGGACCCGGACGGCCGCATCCGGGCGACCTTCGAGCTGGTCTGGCTGTCCGGCTGGGCGCCGCACGAGAGCCAGCAGAAGCCTTTGCGCCCCGGTTCCGCCAAGATGCGGCTGGCCGAGGCGCTGGGCGTGCCGGAGCGGCCCGCCGGCGACAAGCCGGGCTGATCCTCAGCCCTTGCAGGCTTCGATGAAGGCCTTCGCGCCGGCGCGAAGCTGCATGACGTCCGTGCCGAGCGCCAGGAAGTCGTACCCCATCGCGATCACGTCCTTGCCCTTGGCCCCCGTGGTCACGAAGGTGCAGGCGGCCTTGCCGTGGGCGCGGCAGCGCTCGGCGACATGCCTGAGGGCGTCGTCGACCTCCGCCGACATCGGGTTCACCGAGGCGCCGTTGGCGAGCGCGATGGACAGGTCGGACGGGCCGACCAGCACGCCGTCGATGCCGTCGACCGCGAGGATGTCGTCGAGGGCGGCGAGCGCCTCGCGGGTCTCCACCATGGCGATCGTCGCCGTGAGGCCATTGGCCTGTGCGAGATACTCCGACAGCGTCAGCCCGCACACGTTGAGGGCGATGGCCGGCCCCCAGCTGCGTTCGCCGAGAGGCGGATATTTGGTGAAGGAGACGAGCGCCCTGGCGTCGGCGGCCGAGTTGACCATGGGGGCGATGACGCCCGCCGCGCCGGCGTCAAGGACGCGCGAGGCCGTCGCGAACTGCCCCACCGGGATGCGGACCACGGCCGGCTTGCCGGCCAGCGCGATCTGGGCGACGCCCTGCACGGCCGACGCGATGTCGACGAAGCCGTGCTGCATGTCCAGCACCACCGCGTCGAAGGCCTCGTTGGCGACGACGCCGGCCACGAGCGGATCGGGAAGGCCCACCCAGCCCGTGATCAGACCGGCGCCGGTCCCTTTGCCCAGCCGCTGCGACAGCGACGCGAATGATGGATTGAGCGGCATGCGTTTCCCCTTTGGCCGGTCAGAGCCGGAATGCGGGGAACACTAGGGGCAAGGACGCCGCACCGGCAACCCGGCGGGGCGGCAGCCCTGCCCTGCGCGAGCCTTTGTCAGCGCCCGTCCTGGATCTGCTGGACCGCCTTGGCGAAGAGCTCGCTCATCGCGGTGCGGACCTGCGTCTCGGTGACGGACGCGCCGGCCGCCGAGAGGTCGCCATGCACCTTCCGGAACACGTCCTCGTCTCCGACCTCCTCGAAGTCGGACTTCATGACCTCGCGCGCGTAGGCTTCGGCGTCGGGACCGGACTTCCCGAGCTTCTCGGCCGCCCACAGACCCAGCAGCTTGTTGCGGCGGGCGTTCGCCTTGAAGCGAAGCTCCTCGTCGTGAACGAATTTCTGCTCGAATCCCTGCTCGCGCTTGTCGAACGTCGTCATGGTTCCCTCTCTGGCGGTGCGAAGCCGTTGTTTCCAGCCCCGATATAGCTATGCGCCGCGCCCGGCGCCAGCCGCCCCGGGGCCTTGACTTGCGCCATCGGCCCCGCGGGGCCATATACAGCTCCGAACCGCGGACAGCCGCGATCCTGGGAACCCTCTGGAACCCGCGGGATCACGGCCTTGAAGCCTTGCAGGCCCTGTCATTGTGCTGGCGCCCCCGATCGGCTAGTTTGCGGGCGCGGGCACGAGGCGGGTCCGCCTGAACCCGACCTTGCTCGCCCGCACTCAGTCGCGGACGTTCTCCCAGGGGAGCCACGGCCGTATCCATGGATTTTCTCAAGACACGGTACACGCCGATGAACCGCCGCCGTCGGATCTACGAAGGCAAGGCCAAGGTCCTCTATGAGGGCCCGGAGCCGGGAACGTTGATCCAGCACTTCAAGGACGATGCGACCGCCTTCAATGCGAAGAAGCACGAGGTGATCGACGGCAAAGGTGTGCTCAACAACCGCATCTCCGAGTACATCTTCCAGCACCTGAACGATATCGGCGTGCCGACCCATTTCATCCGCCGGCTGAACATGCGCGAGCAGCTCATCCGCGAGGTGGAGATCATCCCGCTCGAGATCGTCGTCCGCAACGTGGCGGCGGGCTCGCTGGCGACGCGTCTCGGCATCGAGGAGGGCACGCAGCTGCCCCGCTCGATCATCGAGTTCTACTACAAGAACGACGGCCTCAACGACCCGATGGTGTCGGAAGAGCACATCACGGCCTTCGGCTGGGCGACGCCGCAGGAGATCGACGACATCATGGCGCTGGCCATCCGGGTCAACGACTTCCTGTCCGGTCTCTTCCTGGGCGTCGGCATCCGCCTCGTCGACTTCAAGATGGAATGCGGGCGCCTGTGGGAAGGCGACCTCATGCGCATCGTGGTGGCCGACGAGATCTCGCCCGACAGCTGCCGTCTGTGGGACATCAAGTCCAACGACAAGCTGGACAAGGACCGCTTCCGCCGCGACCTCGGCGGCCTCGTCGAGGCCTACACCGAGGTGGCGCGCCGGCTCGGCATCATCACCGAGAACGAGCGCGTGACGACCGGCGGACCCAAGCTCGTCCAGTAACGAGCCGGTCAGGCCCAACGATCCGAAAAAGGCCGCCCTCGCCGGGCGGCCTTTTTCATGCCGGCGGCTCGAAGCGGCTCGCCGGGTCGCGGTCGCGCTCGTAGCGCCGCGCCAGCGGAAAGGGCGGCAGCCAGGCCTCGCGCCGGATGGTCCAGCTCTCATAAGTCGGGGTCAGCTGGTCGGGGGCGTCCAGCGATCCCAGATTCACCTCGACCTCGTCGCCGCTGCGCGCGAAGACCGGCGAGCCGCAGCGCGGACAGAAGAACCGTCCGGCGTAGTCGCGAGTCTCGCCCGCGATGCTCACCGCGTCCTGCGGGAAGATCGCCGAGGCGTGAAACAGCGCGCCATGGTGCTTGCGGCAGTCCATGCAGTGGCACAGGCCGACCCGATAGGGCCTGCCGGTCGCCACGAGCCTGACGTCGCCGCACCAGCACCCGCCCGTCCACCGCTCCATGCCGCATCTCCCCGTCATCCTGCGCCGGGCCAGCCCGTATCGCGCATCTTTCTACGACTTTCGACGCAGGGAAACGCGCAGAACCGCCGTTCGGGTCCCTTTGCGGCCCGCGGCCGCGTTGCGGGCCGGCGCGGCAACCGGTAAAGCCTGCGCGCACCATCCGCCCGCCAAGCCCCTCCCCGGAGCGTTTCCCTCGTGTCAGCCGCACTCGCCGATCGCTATCAGGCGCTCGTCTCCGCGGGCGCGATCGACCCCGATCCCGCCCAGCGGGCCGTGGCCGTGAAGCTCGACGCGCTCGGGGCGTCCCTGGCCGACCGGCATCTCGCCCGCAAGAGCAGCGCGCTGGGCTGGCTCTTCGGCAAGAGCGCGGCGGCGGCGCCCGTTCGCGGGCTCTACATCTGGGGCTCGGTCGGCCGCGGCAAGACCATGCTGATGGACATGTTCCTGGAGGCCGCGCCGATCGCCCGCAAGCGGCACGCCCATTTCCTCTCCTTCATGGCCGACGTGCACGAGCGAGTGCACGCCTTTCGCCAGCAGGTGAAGCGGGGCGAGGTGAAGGACGCCGACCCGATCCCCCCGGTCGCGGCCTCGATCGCGGCCGAGGCCTCGCTGCTGTGCTTCGACGAGTTCACCGTCACCGACATCGCCGACGCCATGATCCTCGGGCGGCTCTTCACCGCGCTCTTCGCCGAGGGCGTCACCGTGGTGGCGACGTCCAATGTCGAGCCCGACCGCCTCTATGAGGGGGGCCTGAACCGGGCGCTGTTCCTGCCCTTCATCGAACTCCTGAAGGAGCGCATGGAGGTGGTGCGCCTCGACGCGCGCACCGACTACCGTTTGGAGAAGCTGGCCGGCGCCGACGTCTGGCGCACCCCCGCCGACGAAGCCGCCCGCGAGCATCTCGACCAGGCCTTCCGCCGGCTCACGGGCGGCGTCCGGGGCGCCCCCATGACGTTGACCGTGAAGGGCCACGACGTCTTCGTGCCGTCGGCCGCGCAGGGCGTCGCCCGCTTCGGCTTCGCGGATCTCTGCGACAAGCCGCTGGGCGGCTCGGACTATCTGGCGGTGGCGAACCGCTTCCATACGGTCATCCTCGACGACATCCCGGTGATGGGGCTCGAGCACCGCAACCAGGCCAAGCGCTTCATCACCCTCATCGACGCGCTCTACGACAACACCGTCAAGCTGGTCGCCAGCGCCGAGGCGGAGGCCCAGAGCCTCTACACCGCCGCCGAGGGTCGCGAGGCGTTCGAGTTCGACCGCACCGTGTCGCGCCTGATCGAGATGCGCTCGCAGGACTATCTCGCGGCCCCGAAGGGCCGCCGCGATTCCGCCGCCTCGGGCGACACGACCGGACTGGTCGAGACCTGAGCGCGACCGCTCAGGCCATCGCCCAGGTCGCCAGCATGGCGGCGACGACCAGCGCCATCACGGCCGTGGCGGCCCAGCCGCCGACGCGCAGGACCGGCCCGGCGGCGACCGGACCCATGACCTTGCGGCTCGACACGAGGCGCATCATCACGGCCATGACCGGCACCGCCACCACGCCGTTGATCACGGCGGTCCAGAACAGCATCTTGATCGGATCGAGCGGCGACAGGCCGATCAGGGCCCCGATGATGGTCGAGCCGGCCACGATGGAGTAGAAGCCGCGCGCCTCCAGCGGCTTCAGCTCCAGCGAGGACCGCCAGTTGAAGGCCTCCGCCACCGCATAGGCGGCCGATCCGGCCAGGACGGGCACCGCCAGAAGCCCGGTGCCCAGGATGCCCAGCGCGAAGAGGAAGAAGGTGAGCGGACCGGCGAGCGGCCGCAGGGCCTCGGCCGCCTGGGCCGACGTCTCGATGTTCGTGATCCCCTGCTGGTGGAGCGTGGCCGCCGTCGTCAGCATGATGCAGGCGGCGATCGCGATCGAGAACCCCATGCCGAACGCCGTGTCCACGCCGATGCGCTTCAGGACGGGCTTGATGTGGCCGTGATAGTCGCGCAGGGCGCGGACATGATGGTCGAGCTTCATGTCCTCGACCTCCTCGGCCGCCTGCCAGAAGAACACGTAGGGGCTGATCGTGGTGCCGAAACGGCCACCACGGTGACGATGTAGTCGGCGTTCCAGGTCAGCTGCGGGAGGAGCGCGCCCAGCGCCGCCTGCTCCCACGGGATGCGCACGGTCAGCACGGTCCCGACATAGAAGAACAGCACGACCGTGAGCCCCTTGAGGATGGGCGCATAGCGCCGATAGGGAACCATCACCTCCAGCACGACGCAGAAGGCGCCGAGCAGCACCGCGTAGAGGGCCGGATGGCCCCCGATCACCAGCGACGTCGCGGCGCCCATGGCGGCGAGGTCGGCCGCGATGTTGATGGTGTTGGCCGCCAGCACCAAGACCACGATCCACACCATGGCCCAGCGGGGGAACACGGCCCGCATATTGGCCACGATGCCCTCGCCGGTGGCACGGCCGATCCGCGCGCTCACGACCTGGATGGCCACCATGAACGGATAGGTGAGGATGACCGTCCAGAGCAGGCCGAACCCGAACTGCGCGCCGGCCTGCGAGTAGGTGGCGACGCCCGACGGATCGTCGTCCGCGGCCCCCGCCACGAGCCCCGGCCCGAGCAGCCGGAGGATCGTCCGCTTGGGAACCCGCGTGCGCGCTCTGGTGTGAATGGACACGGCGTCCCGCCAAGATTGAGCCGCCGACCCTAGGAGGGGCGCCCGGAATGGTCAATGACGGGACCGGCGCGCCGCGCTATTGCTTCCCGATCTAGCCGTCCGGACCCGCCGTGCCTCCTGCCCCCGCCCCGCCGACCGACAGCACCGACGCCCGCATCCTGGCGATCGCGGCCGAGCATGTGCGGCGCTACGGCATGGCGCGCACGACCGTGACGTCCATCGCCCGCGACGCTGGGATGACGCACGCCAACGTGTATCGCTACTACCGCTCCAAGTCGGCGCTGGCCGACGCGGTGACGGCCTCCTGGCTGCGGCCCATCGAGGCCCTGCTGGCCGACACCGCCGACGCGCCCGACCCGGCGGACGACAAGCTGGAGCGCATGATCCTCGGCCTCGCGGCGGCCCACCGCGACAAGCTGGAGGCGGACCCCAACCTGTTCGACCTCTATGTGGACGCCTTCGAGGAGATGCGCGGCGTCGCCCGCAAGCACCGGGCGAGGGTCCGCACCCTCATCGACCGGGTGGTCGAGGAAGGCGTCGGATCCGGCCTGTTCCATGTGCGCCGGCGGGACCGCGCCGTCACGCTGCTGCTCGACGTGGTGTTCCGCTTCGTCCATCCGGTCCCCGTCCGGATGGACCGGGAGACGCCGCGCAAGCTCCTGGACGAGCGCCTCGGCGCCGCCTTGAGGGTGGCCCTGCGCGGCCTGGCGGCCGGAATACTCTAGGCTGACAGCCCAAAAAACCTGTTACGATTGACAAACTTCGTCATTTGTCACTGCCGTTTCTTTAGGCGGAGGCGCCGGGGACGAATCGCGGCGGCTTGAGCCAAGTCTTTGCGGTATAAACGGAAAAACCAGGCCCGCTTCGCCCTTGATCTTGATCCCAGGGCGGGAATTTCAACCTGCGTCGGTCTTTAGGTTGACTTGATGCCGCCATGCGATGGGGCTATGCCACCTGCCGTCCCGGGCGGACATGGCCTGCCGCGGGACGGCTGCTTGTTCAAGGAACCCTCGACTCATGGCGCGCAAGAAGATCGCTCTGATCGGCTCTGGGCAGATCGGCGGAACCCTCGCCCATCTCGCCGGCCTGAAGGAACTCGGCGACGTCGTTCTCTTCGACATCGCGGAAGGCGTTCCCCAGGGCAAAGGCCTCGACATCGCCGAATCCTCCCCGGTCGACGGCTTCGACGCCAAGTACACGGGCGCCAACTCCTATGAGGCGATCGCCGGCGCCGACGTGGTGATCGTCACGGCGGGCGTGCCGCGCAAGCCCGGCATGAGCCGCGACGACCTCCTCGGCATCAACCTCAAGGTGATGTCGCAGGTCGGCGAGGGCCTGAAGCAATACGCCCCCGACGCCTTCGTGATCTGCATCACCAACCCGCTCGACGCCATGGTGTGGGCGCTGCAGAAGGCCTCCGGCCTGCCGAAGAACAAGGTCGTCGGCATGGCCGGCGTGCTCGACTCGGCCCGCTTCCGCTACTTCCTGGCCGAGGAGCTCGGCGTCTCCGTCAAGGACGTGCACGCCATGACGCTGGGCGGCCACGGCGACGATATGGTGCCGCTGATCCGCTACTCGACCGTCGGCGGCGTGCCGCTGCCCGACCTCGTCAAGATGGGCTGGCTCACCCAGGAGAAGCTCGACAGCATCGTCAAGCGCACCCGCGGCGGCGGCGGCGAGATCGTCGCCCTCTTGAAGACCGGCTCGGCCTTCTACGCCCCGGCCGCCTCCGCGATAGCGATGGCGGAGAGCTACCTGCGCGACCAGAAGCGCGTGCTGCCCTGCGCGGCCTATCTGGACGGCCAGTACGGCGTCTCCGACATGTATGTCGGCGTGCCGGTGCTGATCGGCGAGAACGGCGTCGAGAAGATCGTCGAGATCGCCTTCGACGAGACCGAGAAGGAGATGTTCTCCAAGTCGGTCGCGGCCGTGAAGGGCCTCGTCGACGCGTGCAAGCAGATCAATCCCGCTTTCGCGTGAGTAAAGTCGTGAGGTCGTAAGCTCGTGAGGTCGTGAGATCGGCTAGCCGGTCCCGCGCGCCTCTTCCGCCGACCTCACGACCTCACGACCTCACGACCTCACGAGGACCCCATGAACATCCACGAATACCAGGCCAAGGCGGTGCTGAAGGAGTTCGGCGTTCCGGTCTCCAAGGGCCGCGCCGTCTTCAAGGTCGAGGAGGCCGAGGCGGCCGCCAGGGAGCTTGGCGGGCCGCTCTGGGTGGTCAAGTCCCAGATTCACGCCGGCGGGCGCGGCAAGGGCAAGTTCAAGGAAGCCGAAGCGGGCGAGAAGGGCGGCGTGCGGCTCTCCCGTTCGATCGACGAGGTCAAGCAGAACGTCCGCGAGATGCTGGGCAAGACGCTGGTCACCATCCAGACGGGCCCGGCCGGCAAGCAGGTCAACCGCCTCTACATCGAGGACGGCTCCGACATCGACAAGGAATTCTACCTGTCCATGCTGGTGGACCGCGCCAGCTCGCGCATCTCCTTCGTGGTCTCCACCGAAGGCGGCATGGACATTGAGGAGGTGGCGCACTCCACCCCCGAGAAGATCGTCAGCTTCTCGGTCGACCCCGCCACGGGGGTGATGCCGCATCACGGCCGCCGCGTCGCCAAGGCGCTGGGCCTGACGGGCGACCTCGCCAAGCAGGCCGAGAGCCTCGTCTCCAAGCTCTATGCGGCCTTCGTGGCCAAGGACATGGAGATGCTGGAGATCAACCCGCTGATCGTCGGCAAGGACGGGAACCTGAAGGCGCTCGACGCCAAGATCTCGTTCGACGGCAACGCCATGTACCGCCACCCGGACGTCTTCGCCCTGCGCGACGAGACCGAGGAGGACGCCAAGGAGATCGAGGCCTCCAAGTACGACCTCAACTACATCACCCTGGACGGCACGATCGGCTGCATGGTCAACGGCGCCGGCCTGGCGATGGCCACCATGGACATCATCAAGCTCTATGGCGAGAGCCCGGCGAACTTCCTGGACGTCGGCGGCGGCGCCACCAAGGAGAAGGTGACGGCGGCCTTCAAGATCATCACGGCCGACCCGAACGTGCAGGGCATCCTGATCAACATCTTCGGCGGCATCATGCGCTGCGACGTCATCGCCGAAGGCGTGATCGCGGCCGTGAAGGAGGTCGGCCTCAAGGTTCCGCTGGTGGTGCGCCTCGAGGGCACCAACGTCGACCTCGGCAAGGACATCATCGCGAAGTCCGGCCTCAACGTGATCTCCGCCGACGACCTCGACGACGCCGCGCAGAAGATCGTCAAGGCCGTGAAGGGCTGACCATGCCCTTCGTGAACCTCAAGACCACGACGACCAACCTGACCCGGGAGACGAAGGCCCAGGTCGTGCGCGAGTTCAGCGAAACGCTCGTGCGCGTCCTGGGAAAGAAGCCGGAGAGCATCCATATCGTCATCGACGTCGTCGAGGACGAGAACTGGGGCCACGCCGGATCGCTCGTCGCCGACACCCGTAATCTTGCGAGGGACTGATGTCCGTTCTCATCGACGCCAATACGAAGGTCATCACCCAGGGATTTACCGGCAAGAACGGCACCTTTCATTCCGAGCAGGCGATCGCCTACGGGACGAAGATGGTCGGCGGCACGTCGCCGGGTAAGGGCGGCTCCACCCATCTCGGCCTGCCCGTCTTCGACACGGTGGCGGAAGCGCGCGAGAAGACCGGCGCCGACGCCTCGGTGATCTATGTCCCGCCGGCCGGCGCGGCCGACGCCATCTGCGAGGCGATCGCGGCGGAGATCCCGCTGATCGTCGCCATCACGGAGGGCATCCCGGTGCTCGACATGGTGAAGGTGAAGCGCGCCCTGCAGGGCTCGAAGTCCAGGCTCGTGGGTCCGAACTGCCCCGGCGTGATGACGGCCGGCGAGTGCAAGATCGGCATCATGCCCGGCAACATCTTCAAGAAGGGCAATGTCGGCATCGTGTCGCGGTCCGGAACCCTCACCTATGAGGCGGTGTTCCAGACCACCCGCGAAGGCCTCGGCCAGACGACGGCCGTCGGCATCGGCGGCGACCCCGTCAAGGGCACCGAGTTCATCGAGGTGCTGGAGCTGTTCCTGGCCGATCCCAAGACCGAGTCGATCATCATGATCGGCGAGATCGGCGGCTCGGCCGAGGAGGACGCGGCGCAGTTCCTGGCCGACGAGGCCAAGCGCGGCCGCAAGAAGCCGACGGTGGGCTTCATCGCCGGCCGCACGGCGCCTCCCGGCCGCCGCATGGGCCACGCCGGCGCGATCATCTCGGGCGGCAAGGGCGGCGCCGAAGACAAGATCGCCGCCATGGAAGCCGCCGGCATCCGCGTGTCGCCCTCGCCCGCCAGGCTCGGCAAGACGCTGGTGGACGTGCTGAAGGGCTGAGCCGAACCCTTCTCCCCGAAACGGGGAGAAGGTGGCCGAGCGCAGCGAGGTCGGATGAGGGGAGCGGCGGAACAACCCTCATCCCAGCCCTCTCCCCGTCCCGGGGAGAGGGGGAAGATGGCGGTCCTCCGCCAAAGAATTCGACGGCGCCGCATGGGCGCGGGAGAGACATGATGGCACGGCAGGACCAGAACGACGCCCTTTTGCAGACCTCGTTCCTGTATGGCGGCAACGCCGCCTATATCGAGGATCTGTACGCCAAGTACGAGGCGGACCCGAATGCGGTCGACGCCGAGTGGCGGGCGTTCTTCGGCGCGTTGAAGGACGACAAGGCGTCCGTGGAGAAGAGCGCCCGCGGCCCCTCCTGGGCGCGGCCCGGATGGCCGATCGCCGCCAATGGCGAGCTCGTCTCCGCGCTCGACGGCAACTGGGGCGCGGTCGAGAAGATCGTCGCCGACAAGCTGAAGGGCAAGGCGCTCGCCGCCCCGAAGGGCTCCGAGGTCTCGCAGGCCGAGCTCATGCAGGCGACGCGCGACTCCGTGCGCGCTCTGATGATGATCCGCGCCTACCGCATGCGCGGACACCTGCACGCCGACCTCGACCCGCTCGCCATCGCGACGCGCACCGACCACGAGGAGCTCGACCCCTCCTCCTACGGCTTCACCGAGGCCGACTGGGACCGCAAGATCTTCATCGACCACGTGCTGGGGCTGGAGTTCGCCACCATCCGCGAGATGCTGGCGATCCTGAAGCGGACCTATTGCTCCACCATCGGCTACGAGTTCATGCACATCTCCAATCCGGCCGAGAAGGCCTGGATCCAGGAGCGCGTGGAGGGGCCGGACAAGGAGATCGCGTTCACCCGCGAGGGCAAGCGCGCCATCCTCAACAAGCTGGTCGAGGCCGAGGGCTTCGAGAAGTTCATCGACGTCAAATACACGGGCACGAAGCGCTTCGGCCTCGACGGCGGCGAGGCCCTGATCCCCGCGCTGGAGCAGATCATCAAGCGCGGCGGCAATCTCGGCGTGAAGGAGGTCGTGGTCGGCATGGCCCATCGCGGCCGCCTCAACGTGCTCACGCAGGTGATGGCCAAGCCCCACCGCGCCTTGTTCCACGAGTTCAAGGGCGGCTCCTACGCGCCCGACGAGGTCGAGGGCTCGGGCGACGTGAAGTACCATCTGGGCGCCTCGTCCGACCGCACCTTCGACGGCAACAACGTCCACCTCTCGCTCACCGCCAACCCGTCGCATCTGGAGATCGTCGACCCGGTCGTGCTCGGGAAGGTGCGCGCCAAGCAGGACCAGCTCAACGACGTGGTCGAGCGCAGCAAGGTGATGCCGCTGCTGATCCATGGCGACGCGGCCTTCGCCGGCCAGGGCGTGGTGGCCGAGTGCCTGGGGCTGTCCGGCCTGAAGGGCCACCGCACCGGCGGCTCCCTGCACGTCATCATCAATAACCAGATCGGCTTCACCACCTATCCGCGCTATTCGCGCTCCTCGCCCTATCCGTCCGACGTGGCCAAGATGATCGAGGCCCCGATCTTCCACGTGAACGGCGACGATCCTGAGGCGGTGGTGTTCGCCGCCAAGGTGGCGACCGAGTTCCGGCAGCAGTTCCACAAGCCTGTCGTCATCGACATGTTCTGCTACCGCCGCTTCGGCCACAACGAGGGCGACGAGCCGGCCTTCACCCAGCCGCTGATGTACAAGCGGATCCGCCAGCAGCCGACCACGCTGGAGATCTACTCCAGGAAGCTGATCGGCGAAGGCGTCGTCACCGAGGGCGAGGTCGAGAAGATGCGCGCCGACTGGCGGGCGCGGCTCGAGGCCGAGTTCGAGGCCGGCCAGGCCTACAAGCCCAACAAGGCCGACTGGCTCGACGGCCGCTGGGCCGGCCTGAAGGCCGTCAAGGAAGAGGAAGAGGATCCCCGGCGCGGCCAGACCGGGCTGGCGATCGACCAGCTCAAGCTCATCGGCGAGCGCATCACCACCGCGCCCGAGGGGTTCAACGTCCACCGCACGATTCAGCGCTTCCTGGACAATCGCCGCAAGGCGATCGACAGCGGCGAGGGCATCGACTGGGCGACCGGCGAGGCGCTGGCCTTCGGCTCGCTCGTGCTGGAGGGCCATCCGGTCCGCCTGTCGGGCCAGGATTCCGAGCGCGGCACCTTCTCGCAGCGCCATTCGGTGCTGATCGACCAGGAGACGGAGGCGCGCTTCACGCCCCTGAACCACATCAAGGACGGCCAGGCCCGCTACGAGGTCATCAACTCGATGCTCTCCGAGGAGGCCGTGCTGGGCTTCGAGTATGGCTACTCGCTGTCGGAGCCCAACGCCCTGACGCTGTGGGAGGCGCAGTTCGGCGACTTCGCCAACGGCGCCCAGGTGGTGTTCGACCAGTTCATCTCGTCGGGCGAGCGCAAGTGGCTGCGCATGTCGGGCCTCGTTTGCCTGCTCCCGCACGGCTATGAGGGCCAGGGCCCGGAGCACTCCTCCGCCCGCCTGGAGCGCTTCCTGCAGATGTGCGCAGAGGACAACATGCAGGTCGCCAACATCTCGACGCCGGCGAACTACTTCCACGCCCTGCGCCGCCAGATGAAGCGCGACTTCCGCAAGCCGCTGATCCTGATGACGCCGAAGTCGCTGCTGCGCCACAAGCGCGCCGTGTCGCGGCTCGACGAGATGGGGCCGGGCTCCTCGTTCCACCGCCTGCTGTGGGACGACGCCCAGATCCTCAAGGGCGAGAAGATCAAGCTCGCCAAGGACAACAAGATCCGCCGCGTCGTGCTGTGCTCGGGCAAGGTCTATTACGACCTCTACGAGGAGCGCGAGAAGCGGGGGGTGGACGACGTCTACCTGCTGCGCGTCGAGCAGCTCTATCCCTTCCCGGTGAAGGCGCTGGCCGCCGAGCTCGCCCGCTTCAAGAACGCGGACGTGGTCTGGTGCCAGGAGGAGCCCAAGAACATGGGATCCTGGACCTTCGTGGAGCCCTACCTGCGCTGGGTCCTGGCGCGTTCCGGCATGAAGGTGAAGGAGCCGCGCTACGCCGGCCGCCCGGCTTCCGCCGCGACCGCCACCGGCCTGATGTCCAAGCACCTGGCGCAGCTTCGCGCCTTCCTGGAGGAGGTCTTCGCGGTCTGACCGCCGAGACCCCCCTTCCGTCCCGCCTCAACCTTTCCCGCCTTCAGGGCCGTCCGCCCGCATCCCCAGACTGCAACATGGCGACTGACATCCGCGTTCCGACCCTCGGCGAGTCGGTGACCGAAGCCACCATCGGAAAGTGGTTCAAGAAGCCCGGCGACGCCGTGAAGGCGGACGAGGCGCTGGTCGAGCTGGAGACCGACAAGGTCACGCTCGAGGTCAATGCGCCGGCCAGCGGCGTGCTGTCCGAGATCGCCGCCAAGGACGGCGAGACCGTGGGAGTCGGCGCGCTGCTCGGCTCCATCACGGCCGGGGACGGCGCCCAGACCGCGGCTCCGGTCGCCAAGGCCGCCCCGCAGCCCAAGCCCGAAGACACGCCGAAGCAGGCGCCCGCCGCCCCGGCCCCTGCGCCCGCGCCGGCGAAGACTCTCCCCGCCGGGACGCCCCAGGCTCCCTCCGTCCAGCGCCTCGCGGCCGAGAGCGGCGTCGATCCCGCGGCCGTGGGCGGCAGCGGCAAGGACGGCCGGGTCACCAAGGGCGACATGCTGGCCGCCATCGCCACCGGCGCTTCGGCTCCGGCGCCCGTCGCGGCTCCGGTCCAGATGCGCGCGCCCAGCGCGCCGGACGACGCCTCCCGCGAGGAGCGGGTGCGCATGACCAAGCTGCGCCAGACCATCGCGCGCCGCCTCAAGGAGGCCCAGAACACGGCCGCGATGCTGACGACCTTCAACGAGGTCGACATGACCGAGGTCATGGCGCTGCGCGCCAGGTACAAGGACATCTTCGAGAAGAAGCACGGCAACAAGCTCGGCTTCATGGGCTTCTTCGTGAAGGCCTGCGTGCAGGCCCTGAAGGAGATCCCGGCCGTGAACGCCGAGATCGACGGCACGGACCTCGTCTACAAGAACTACTACCACGTCGGCATCGCGGTCGGCACCGACAAGGGCCTCGTGGTCCCGGTGGTGCGCGACGCCGACCAGCTCTCCATCTCGGGCGTCGAGAAGACCATCGCGGATTTCGGCAGGCGCGCCCGCGACGGCCAGCTCAGGATCGACGAGATGCAGGGCGGCACCTTCACGATCACCAATGGCGGCATCTACGGCTCGCTGATGTCGACCCCGATCCTGAACGCGCCGCAGTCGGGCATCCTGGGCATGCACAAGATCCAGGAACGCCCCATGGCGGTCGGCGGTAAGATCGAGATCCGCCCGATGATGTACCTGGCGCTCTCCTACGACCACCGCATCGTCGACGGCAAGGAAGCCGTCACCTTCCTGGTGCGCGTCAAGGAAGCCCTGGAGGACCCGGCGCGCCTCGTGCTGGATCTCTGATCTGGAAGACAAGCCGCGGCGCCGTCCCTCCCCTTCAGGGGAGGGTGGACCGCGAAGCGGGACGGGTGGGGCCTCCTTCACCACCGCCCACCCCACCCGTCAGGCGCTGCGCGCCTGCCACCCTCCCCTGCAGGGGAGGGACGCAAGTCCCACTGCGGAGCAGTTTCCCATGTCCTACGACCTCATCGTCATCGGCACCGGCCCCGGCGGCTATGTCTGCGCCATCCGGGCCGCGCAGCTGGGCCTCAAGACCGCCGTGGTCGAGAAGCGCAAGACGCATGGCGGCACCTGCCTGAACATCGGCTGCATCCCCTCCAAGGCGCTGCTGCACGCCTCGGACATGTTCGAGGAGGTCACGCACGACTTCCCGGCGCTGGGCGTCAAGGTCGGCACGCCCGAGCTCGACCTGCCGGCGATGATGAAGCACAAGGACGACACGGTGGCGGCCAACGTCAACGGCGTCGGCTTCCTGCTCAAGAAGAACAAGGTCGACGCCTTCCACGGCACGGGCGTGATCACGGCCCCCGGCCAAGTCCAGGTCACGGCCGAGGACGGCTCCGAGCAGACGCTGGAGACCAAGGCCATCGTGATCGCCACCGGCTCGGACGTCGCGCCGCTGCCGGGCGTCGCCATCGACGAGAAGGTGATCGTCTCCTCCACGGGCGCGATCGCGCTCGACAAGGTCCCGGCCAAGATGCTGGTGGTGGGCGCGGGCGTGATCGGCCTGGAGCTCGGCTCCGTCTGGCGCCGCCTCGGGGCCGAGGTCGCGGTCGTCGAGTTCCTCGACCGCATCCTGCCCGGCATGGACGCCGAGGTCGCCAAGCAGTTCCAGCGCATCCTCGAGAAGCAGGGCGTGTCCTTCACGCTCGGCCACAAGGTCACCAAGGTGGAGACCAACCAGGGCGGCGCCAGCGTCACCATCGAGCCCGCCCAGGGCGGCGAGGCCAAGACCATCGACGCCGACGTGGTGCTGGTCGCCATCGGCCGCCGGCCCTACACGGAAGGCCTCGGCCTCGAGCAGGTCGACGTGGCGCTGGAGCGCGGCCGCGTCGTCATCGACGAGCACTTCCAGACCAACGTGCCGGGAATTTTCGCCATCGGCGACGTGGTGCGCGGCCCGATGCTGGCCCACAAGGCCGAGGACGAGGGCGTCGCCATGGCCGAAATCCTGGCCGGCAAGGCCGGCCACGTTAACTACAACGTCATCCCGGGCGTGGTCTACACCATGCCGGAGGTCGCCTCCGTCGGCCAGACCGAGGAAGAGGTGAAGGCCGCCGGCGTCGCCTACAACATCGGCAAGTTCCCGTTCACGGCCAATGGCCGCGCCCGCGCGGTGCGCCATTCGGACGGCTTCGTGAAGGTGATCGCCGACGCCAACACCGACCGCGTTCTCGGCGTCCACATCATCGGCGCCGGCGCGGGCGAGATGATCCACGAGGCCGCCGTTCTGATGGAGTTCGGCGGCTCGTCGGAAGACCTCGCCCGCACCTGCCACGCGCACCCCACCATGAGCGAAGCCGTCAAGGAAGCCGCCATGGCGGTGGAGAAGCGGGCGATTCACATCTGACGCCCGTTCCGCCTCCCGCCGGTCGCCGGCGGGAGGACTCAGTTTCTTCACCTGTCTCCGTTAATCAGGGGGTTAAAGCCTCCAGGCGGAGCAGGTCATGCAACTCCCAGCTATAAATCTGTCGATATCTGCACGGATTACTATTCTAAGTTGTATCTTTATTTCGGGCCTGCTTGTCGTCGGCGGGGCCTATGTGGTGGGGCGGGACCGGGTGGCCGCCGCCTTCGACGAGGCCCAGGGCTTCGCCGCGATCGGCCGGCAGGCGCAGCGGGTCGCGATCGACCAGACCAGCCTGAAATCCATCAGCCGGGACCTGCGCTTCCGCCGCGACGACGCAGACGCCGAGCGCTTCTCCGCGGAGCTCGCGGGCCTGCGCAAGTCGGTCGAGACCCTCGGCGCCCTCCCCTACGCCGAGCGCTACGCCAAGGATCTCGCCGCAGCGGCGGCCGAAGTCGCCGCGATCGCGTCGGAGTTCGGCGCCGTCCAGGAGTTGAAGGCCCGGATCGGCGGCGACGGCCAGGACGGGCTCGTCAAGGATCTGGCCGACGCCTCCTCGCGCCTGACCAACAAGGCCCGCAACGACATCGCCGACGAGGACGCGCCGCTGGCCGAGCGGATGCTGCAGGGGCTCGCCACCATGCGGGCGACCGAAGCCGAGTTTCGCCGCACGACCGATGTCAGCCAGCTCGGAGGCTGGGAGGTCGCCAAGGGCCGGGTCGAGCGCGCGATCGGCAAGCTGCATGCCGACGAGGCCGCCAAGGCGGCGCTCGAGGCCGACATCGCCGCGATCGGGACGCGCTTCGCCGCCTGGAGCGACGCCGAGGCCGAATTCGTGCGCGCCGCCGAGAAGCTGACCGGCTCCTTCGACGTGATCGCCCCCGTCCTGACCTCCCTGGAGGAGAACGTCGCCGCCGACAGCCTTGGCGCGGCCGAGCGGCTGGTGGCCGCCCAGGCCCTGACCCAGCAGATCATCCTGGCCACGATCTTGGCGGCGCTGGGCGTCGGGCTGCTCGCTTCCCTGGTGGTGGCGCGCACGACCTCGCGCCCCCTTGCGGGGCTGCGCGACGCCATGCTCGACCTGGCGTCCGGATCGACCGTCGGCGAGATCCCGGCGCGGAGCCGCCAGGACGAAATCGGCCAGATGGCGCGCGCGGTGCTCGGCTTCCAGCAGGCGGCGATCGACCGCGAGCGCCTGGAGCGCGAGGCCGTGGCCCAGCGCGAGCTCTCGGAAGCCGATCGCCGGCGCGCCGACGCCGAGCGCCAGGCCGCCGAAGCCGAGCGGGCGGCCCTTGCGGCCGAGCAGTCGCGGATCGTCGAGACCCTGGCGGGCGCGCTCCGGCGCCTCGCCGCCGGAGATCTCGCGGTCCACATCGCGGAGGCCTTCCCGCCCGAGTATGACGCGCTCAAGCACGACTTCAACGATGCGGCGGCGCAGATGCGGCGCGCCATCCAGGAGGTGCTCGGCGCCGTGGAGGCGATCCGCGTCGGCGTAGCCGAAGCGGCCCGCGCCTCCGGCGACATGGCGCGGCGCACCGAGACCCAGGCCGCCTCCCTGGACGACACCGGCCAGAGCGCCCGCGAGCTGGCCGCCTCCGTCAAGGCCTCCTCCGCCTCCTCGGTGGCGGCCGCCAATGAGGCCCGCCAGGCGATGTCCGTCGCCGAGCGCGGCGGAGCGATCGTGGTCGACGCCGTCGACGCCATGGGCCGGATCGAGGCGGCCTCGAACCGCATCAGCGAGATCTCCAGCGTAATCGACGGCCTGGCCTTCCAGACCAACCTGCTCGCCCTCAACGCCGCCGTCGAGGCGGCGCGGGCCGGCGAGGCCGGCAAGGGCTTCGCCGTCGTGGCCAGCGAGGTCCGGACCCTGGCGCAGCGCGCCGGCGAGGCGTCGCGCGACATCGGCGGCCTGATCGCCGCCACGGCGGCGGAGATCACCCAGGGCGCCGGCCTGGTGCGCTCCACCGGCGAGGCGCTGTCGCAGATCGTCCAGGCCGCCCGCAAGGTGGCGGGCGACGTCGACGCGATCTCGGGCGCGGCCGGCGAACAGATGCGCCAGCTCACCGCCATGAGCGAGGCCTTCGCGGACATGGACCACGTGACCCAGCAGGACGCCGCCTTCGCCGAGGAGAGCGCCACGTCGGCCCAGTCCCTGGCCGAGCAGGTCGACCGCCTGGCCGAACTCGTCGCGGTCTTCCGCACCCATGACGAGGCGGACCGCCGCGCCGCGCGCGAGCAGGCCCATCCGGGCCTGCGGCTTCGCGCCGCCGGCTGAGGCCGGCGCGCGTCGCCCGCTCAGAACAGATGCACGGCCATCGGGGCGAACACCGCGATGGCCATGAAGGCCATGCCGAAGACGCCGAGGCCGGCCGCGACCCAGACCAGGGCGGCGATGCCGGTGATGATCGACGACGACGCGATCACGATGGCGAGCTGCAGCGCCGCCGACGAGACCTCGTAGTGGTCGTGCTTGCGGGCGTAGAGGTCGCGCTTCTCCTCGGCGGCCTTCGCCCGGGCGGCGAGCTCCTTGCGGCCCTCCTGGGTGTCGGGCTCGCTGTCATAGCGGGCCACGGTCGCCTTCCAGGCGTCGATGCGCTTTTGCATCACCGCCTTGGCGGCCGCGTCCTGCGTCAGCTCCATGTTGACCTCGAGCGCCTCCTGGGCGGCGCGCACCACGGTGCCGCGCACCGTCTTGGCCTGGAAGAACGCCCAGAGATTCGACGCCTCGACATTGGCGGCCAGCGAGTTGGTCTGCGATTCGTTGCCGCCCTGCTCCGAGAAGGCCAGGAACAGCGCCAGGATCCCGATCAGCAATGCGATCTTTTTGTTTCCGCCCTCCACGGGGCCGGCGTCGTGCGACATGAGTGAGCTCCCTCCCGGATCGCGCGGATTTGTCGTGCGATTCGCGCCATGCGCAAGGGGGACGGCGGCGGGCGTCACGCCCGCGGATGCGCGGCCCTGTAGGCGGCGAGCAGCCGCGAGGCGTCGACCTCGGTGTAGATCTGGGTGGTGGACAGCGAGGCGTGGCCGAGGAGCTCCTGGATGGCCCGCAGGTCCCCGCCCCGCGCCAGGAGATGCGTCGCGAAGGAGTGCCGCAGCGCATGGGGCGTCGCCGTGTCGGCGAGGCCGAGCGCGCCGCGCAGGCGCTCCATCGCGAGCTGGATGATGCGGGGCGACAGCGGTCCGCCCTTCTGGCCGCGGAACAGCGGCTCGGCGGGCGCGAGCGCGTAGGGACACAGGCTGACATATTCGGCGATGGCGGCCGTGACCTGGGGGATCACCGGGACCATGCGGGTCTTGCCGCCCTTGCCGGTGACCACGATGGCGTCCTGCCCGCCCAGCGGAGCGTCGCTGCGGCGCAGGCCCAGCGCTTCGGAGATGCGCAGGCCGCATCCATAGAGCAGCGCCAGGACGGCGGCGTCTCGGACCAGCACCCAGGCCTCGCGGTCCTCGCCGGCGCGCAGGTCCGGATCGGCGAGGCGCCGGGCGCTGGGCGCGCTGATCGGCTTCGGCAGGCTCTTCTGCAGCTTGGGGCCGCGGATCGCCGACAGCGCCGAGGCGTCCGCCAGCCCTTCGCGCTCCAGGAAGCGCAAGGCCGACCGGATCGACGCCAGGCCCCGCATCAGCGAACGGCTGCCGACGCCGCCCATGCGCCGCGACGCCATGAAGGCGCGGATGTCGGCGGGCTTCAGGGCGCCGACGTCAGCCAGCGACGCCGGGCCGCCCCGGCGCTCGGCCAGGAAGCCGACGAACTGGCGCATGTCCCGCTCATAGGCCTCCAGCGTCTTGGGCGACAGGCGGCGCTCGGACGCGAGGTGGCGCGTCCAGCGGTCGAGTTCGCGGCGGAGGTCGTCGGAGGCCGGCATGACGGCAGACTGCCCCAGGAGAGTGAAGCGCGGGTGAACGGCCCGGCGCGACGCTGCCGCGCGGACGCGAATCGATGCTAATGCTCCGGCATGTCGGCGCCTCCGCGAAGCTCCCCGGATCTCCAGGCCAGCGGCGCCCTCATCGCCGAGGTGCTGACGCCCGTGGCGCTCGACCAGACCTACTCCTATGTGGTGCCGCCCGGCCTGGAGCTGGAGCCGGGCGCGGTCGTGCAGGCGCCCTTCGGCCCGCGCGAGACGGTCGGAGTGGTCTGGGAGCTGCGCCGCGGCGCTTCCGGATCCAACCTGAAGGCGGTGACCGCCCGCATGCCGGGACCGGCCCTGACCGAGGCGCATCGCCGCTTCGTCGACTGGGTCGCCCGCTACACGCTGGCGCCGCGCGGCATGGTGCTCAGGATGGCGCTCCGCGCGCCCGAGGGCGACCCGCCCGAGCGCATGCTGACCGGCGTGCGGCTGGCCGGCCCGCCGCCCGCCCGGATGACCCCCGCCCGCGCCCGCGTCATCGCCGTGGCCCAGAAGGGCGCGGTCACGCCCAAGCGCGAGCTCGCCGAGGCCGCCGGCGTGAGCGTCGGCGTGCTGGACGGCCTCATCGACGAGGGCACGCTGGAGACCGTCGGCGTCCCGCCGGCCCCGATCGCGCCCACGCCGGATCCGGACCATGCCCATACCAGCCTCGAGCCCACCCAGCAGGAGGCGGCCGACGCTCTCGGCGAGGCGGTGCGGTCGGCCTCCTTCTCGGTGACGCTGCTGGAGGGCGTGACCGGATCGGGCAAGACCGAGGTCTATTTCGAAGCTGTCGCCGCCGCCATCCGGGCCGGACGGCAATCCCTCATCATGTTGCCCGAGATCGCCCTCACGGCGCAGTTCCTCGCCCGTTTCGAGGCGCGCTTCGGCGTCAGGCCCGCCGAGTGGCACTCCGGCGTGGCCGGACGACGGCGGGAACGCACCCACGCCGCCGTCGCGTCCGGGGAGGCGCTGGTGGTCGCCGGCGCGCGCTCCGCGCTGTTCCTGCCCTTCCGCGTGCTGGGGCTCGTGATCGTCGACGAAGAGCACGAGCACGCCTACAAGCAGGAGGACGGCGTGCACTACCACGCCCGCGACATGGCGGTGGTGCGCGGCCGGATCGAGGGCGCGCCCGTGGTGCTGGCCTCCGCGACCCCCTCCATCGAGAGCCGCGTCAACGCGGAGCAGGGCCGCTACCGCCATCTGCGCCTGCCGGGCCGCTTCGGCGGCAGGGCGATGCCTGATCTGACCGCTGTCGACATGCGCCGCGACGGGCCGTCGCGCGGCCGCTGGCTGTCGCCGCGCCTCGTCGCCGCCGTGCGGGAGACGCTGGAGCGCGGCGAGCAGGCGCTGCTTTATCTCAACCGCCGCGGCTACGCCCCGCTGACGCTGTGCAACGCCTGCGGCCACCGGTTCCAATGCCCGAACTGCACGGCCTGGCTGGTGGAGCACCGCTTCCGCCGCGCGCTCGTCTGCCACCATTGCGGCCATGTCGAGCGTCGGCCCGACGCCTGCCCGGAATGCGGGGCGGTCGACAGCCTCGCGGCGTGCGGCCCGGGCGTGGAGCGGCTCGCCGAGGAGGTGGCCGAAGCTTTTCCGCAAGCCCGGTCGCTTGTCTTGTCGTCGGACTTCCCTGGCGGGACGGAGCGGCTGAAGCGCGAGCTCGAGGCCGTGGCGGCCGGCGACTTCCAGATCGTCGTCGGCACGCAGCTCGTCGCCAAGGGGCACAATTTCCCCAAGCTGTCGCTGGTCGGGGTGGTGGACGCCGATCTCGGGCTCGCCTCGGGAGATCCGCGAGCGGGCGAGCGCACCTTCCAGGTGCTGCAGCAGGTCACCGGCCGCGCCGGCCGCGGCGACACGACGGGGCGCGCGCTGCTGCAGACCTTCCAGCCGGACCACCCCGTCATGCGGGCGCTCCTGTCGGGCGACGCCGAACGGTTCTACCGCGAGGAGATCGCGATGCGCCGGGCCGCCGGCCTGCCGCCCTTCGGCCGGCTCGCCGCCGTGGTGGTCTCGGCCGCGGACCGCGCCGCCGCCGAAGGGCACGCCAGGGCGCTGGCGCGCTGCGCGCCGGGCCACCCGGAGGTCATCGTGCTCGGCCCCGCCGAAGCGCCGATCGCCGTGGTGCGCGGCCGGCACCGGTTCCGGATGCTGGTCAAGACCGCGCGCGAGTTCCCCATGCAGGACTGGCTGCGCGGCTGGCTGGCCGCCGGACCCAAGATCACCGGCAACACGCGCGTGCAGGTGGACGTGGACCCGATGAGCTTCTTGTGAGGCCTCGAGGCGCGTTCAGAGCGGCAGGCCGAGTTGCGTCAGGACCGCTCGTTCGACCGCTTTCATGTCCTTCGCGGACAGCGCGCCCAGACGCGACTTGAAGCGCAGCTTTGACACCGTGATGAGCTGATCGGCCATGACCTTGCTGGTCGCGCCATCGATTTGGACCACCGCCTCGCTCGGATAGACCCGTCCGGCGTTGCTCGTGAGCGGCGCAACCTGGAGCCGATTCAGGGCAGCATTCGCGGCGTTGTTGCTCACGATGACCGCCGGCCTGGTCTTACGGACCTCTCCGCCGATCAACGGATCAAAATCGATCCGCCAGACTTCACCGCGCCGCATCGACGCCGTCGCCGATGAGCGCTTCGCTCCAGGCCAGGGCCTCGGCTTCCCGCTCCCGATCGAGCACCAATGCGGCGTAGGCCTCGTCCAGGGTTTCTTTGACGACATGCGGGCGCGCCAGATCCTCAAGGAACCGGCTCATGTTGCGGCGCCCGACCACGCGAACGAGCCCGTCATACACCGCTTCGTCGATGCTGATTGTCATTCGCTTCTGCATTCTGGCCTCCCACAGCGTGTGCATATATGCATCCCCGATCCTTGGCGCCGGGTGAAGCATGGCGGGGCGCCCGCCCTCCCCAAAAGTCGCGCGTCGCCGGGACGCTCGTCGGGTTGCACGCCCCGGATCATCATGCTAGTTCACGCGCGCCTTTCGGACCGGCGTCGAGACGGGGTTGCGCGCAGCGCGACATGTCGAGCGCGGGTCCGTTCCACTCCAGACGTGGCGCCACGCTTTGTCCTTCGCCGATTTCTCGCGCGCAGGTCCGTGGCGCGAAGCGTCGGGACAGATGAGAGACGGCCGGTGGCTCAAGAGAACACGATCGTTTCCGGTGTGGCCGGCCGCTACGCGGCCGCGCTGTTCGAACTCGCCCAGGAGGCGAACGCGATCGACGCCGTCGGCGGCGACCTCGACCGGTTCGACGCCCTCATCGCCCAGAACGCCGACATGGAGCGCTTCGTGCGCAGCCCGGTGTTCTCGGCCGAAGACCAGGAGAAGGCCATGGGCCCGATCCTGGCGCAGATCGGGATCACGGGCCTGACGGCCAACTTCCTGAAGCTGGTCGCGGCCAAGCGCCGCCTCTTCGCGGTCCACGACATGGTGCGGGCCTACCGCACTTTGGCGGACCAGCAGAAGGGCGTCGTCCGCGCGCAAGTCACCGTCGCCTCGCAGCCTTCCGAGAAGGTGCTGGGCGACATCAAGCAGGCCCTGAAGGATGTGGCCGGTGAGAAGGTCGAGGTCGACGTCAAGGTCGACCCGGCGATCATCGGCGGCATCGTCGTGAAGCTCGGCTCCAAGATGGTCGATGCTTCCCTGCGCACGAAACTCAACGGCATTCGAACCGCGATGAAAGAGGTCGGCTGATGGATATCCGCGCCGCAGAAATCTCCGCGATCCTCAAGGAGCAGATCAAGAATTTCGGCTCCGAGGCAGAGGTCACCGAGGTCGGGCAGGTTCTGTCCGTCGGTGACGGCATCGCCCGCGCCTACGGGCTCGACAACGTCCAGGCGGGCGAGATGGTCGAGTTCGAGAACGGCGTGCGCGGCATGGCGCTGAACCTCGAGACCGACAATGTCGGCATCGTGATCTTCGGCTCCGACCGCGACATCAAGGAAGGCCAGACGGTCAAGCGCACCGGCGCCATCGTGGACGCCCCCGTCGGCAAGGGCCTGCTCGGCCGCGTCGTCGACGCGCTCGGCAACCCGATCGACGGCAAGGGCCCGATCGTCGCCGACAAGCGCATGCGCGTCGACGTGAAGGCGCCCGGCATCATCCCGCGCCAGTCGGTGCACGAGCCGATGGCCACCGGCCTCAAGGCCGTGGACGCCCTGATCCCGATCGGCCGCGGCCAGCGCGAGCTGATCATCGGCGACCGCCAGACCGGCAAGACCGCGATCGCGCTCGACACGATCCTGAACCAGAAGGCGATCAACCAGTCGGGCGACGAGAGCCAGAAGCTCTACTGCGTCTACGTCGCCATCGGCCAGAAGCGCTCCACCGTCGCCCAGTTCGTGAAGGTGCTCGAGGAGCAGGGCGCCCTGGAGTACTCGATCATCGTCGCCGCCACGGCGTCGGATCCGGCCCCCATGCAGTTCCTGGCGCCGTTCACCGGCTGCACCATGGGCGAGTATTTCCGCGACAACGGCATGCACGCCGTGATCATCTATGACGACCTGTCCAAGCAGGCCGTCGCCTATCGCCAGATGTCGCTGCTGCTGCGCCGCCCGCCGGGCCGCGAGGCTTACCCGGGCGACGTGTTCTACCTGCACTCCCGCCTGCTCGAGCGCGCCGCCAAGCTGAACAAGGACCAGGGCTCGGGCTCGCTGACGGCGCTGCCGGTCATCGAGACGCAGGCCAACGACGTGTCGGCCTACATCCCGACCAACGTGATCTCGATCACGGACGGCCAGATCTTCCTGGAGACCGACCTGTTCTACCAGGGCATCCGCCCGGCCGTGAACGTCGGCCTGTCGGTGTCGCGCGTGGGCTCCTCGGCCCAGACCAAGGCGATGAAGAAGGTCGCCGGCAAGATCAAGGGCGAACTGGCGCAGTACCGCGAGATGGCGGCCTTCGCGCAGTTCGGCGGCGATCTCGACGCCACCACGCAGCGCCTTCTGAACCGCGGCGCCCGCCTGACCGAGCTCCTGAAGCAGCCGCAGTTCTCGCCGCTGCAGATGGAAGAGCAGGTCGCGGTGATCTACGCCGGCGTGAACGGCTATCTCGACCAGCTGCCCGTGAACCGCGTCCGCGCCTTCCAGGACGGCCTGCTCAGCTCGCTGCACGCCAACCACAAGGACCTGATGGATGCGATCCGCACCTCCAAGGACCTGTCGGACGACAGCGCCAAGAAACTGAAGGACGTCGTCGACGCCTTCGCCAAGTCGTTCGCCTGATCTGAACGCGAGGAAGGGCGGACCATGGCGTCGCTGAAGGACCTGCGCAATCGCATCGCCTCCGTGAAGGCGACGCAGAAGATCACCAAGGCCATGCAGATGGTCGCGGCGGCCAAGCTCCGCCGCGCCCAGACGTCGGCCGAGGCCGCGCGCCCCTTCGCGGAGCGCATGTCCGCCGTTCTGGCCAATGTGGCGGCGGGCGTGTCCGGCAGCGGCGCTCCGGCGCTCCTGGCGGGCACCGGCCGCGACGACGTGCACCTGCTCGTCGTCTGCACCGGCGAGCGCGGGCTCGCCGGCGCGTTCAACTCCTCCATCGCGCGGCTTGCGCGCGAGCGGATCCTGTCGCTCCAGGCGCAGGGCAAGACGGTCAAGATCCTCTGCGTCGGCAAGAAGGGCTACGACATCCTTCGCCGCCAGTTCGCCAAGCAGATCATCGACTTCGTCGACCTGCGCGCGGTTCGCACGCTGGGCTACGAGCACGCCGACATGATCGGCAAGAAGGTGATCGAGCTGTTCGAGGCGGGCGAATTCGACGTCGCGACGATCTTCTTCTCGCGCTTCCAGTCGGTGATCGCCCAGGTCCCGACCGCGCAGCAGATCATCCCGGCCGAGATCCAGGCCCAGGCGCCGGGCTCGGCCTCGCTGGCGGCCTACGAATACGAGCCGGAAGAGAGCCAGATCCTGGCGACCCTGCTGCCGCAGAACATCTCCGTGCAGGTGCTGCGGGCGCTGCTGGAGAACCAGGCCTCCTTCTATGGCGCGCAGATGAGCGCCATGGACAGCGCCACCCGCAACGCCGGCGAGATGATCAAGAAGCAGACGATGACCTACAACAGGACTCGTCAGGCGATGATCACCAAGGAACTCATCGAAATCATCTCGGGCGCGGAAGCGCTCTGAGCCAGACCCCGGGCGCGCGAGCGCTCGCCAGACCTAAGGACTGAAACCATGGCCACCACCTTCCAGGCAGGCGTCGCGACGGGACACGTCACCCAGGTGATCGGCGCGGTCGTCGACGTCCAGTTCGACGGACATCTGCCCGAGATCCTGAACGCGCTCGAGACCACCAACAACGGCAGCCGCCTCGTGCTCGAGGTCGCGCAGCATCTCGGCGAATCCTCGGTGCGCTGCATCTCGATGGACACCACCGAGGGCCTCGTGCGCGGCCAGCCGGTCACTGACACCGGCGCGCCGATCCAGGTCCCGGTGGGCGACGGCACGCTCGGCCGCATCATCAACGTCATCGGCGAGCCGATCGACGAGGGCGGACCGGTGGTCAACGAAGGCATGCGCCCGATCCACGCTCCGGCCCCCAGCTACGCCGAGCAGTCCACCGAGGCGCAGATCCTCGAGACGGGCATCAAGGTCGTGGACCTGCTGGCTCCCTACGCCAAGGGCGGAAAGATCGGCCTGTTCGGCGGCGCGGGCGTGGGCAAGACCGTGCTCATCCAGGAGCTGATCAACAACGTCGCGAAGGCGCATGGCGGCTTCTCGGTGTTCGCCGGCGTCGGCGAGCGCACCCGCGAGGGCAACGACCTCTATCATGAGTTCATCGAGTCCGGCGTGAACAAGAAGGGCGGCGGCGAAGGCTCCAAGTGCGCCCTCGTGTTCGGCCAGATGAACGAGCCCCCGGGCGCCCGCGCCCGCGTGGCGCTCACCGGCCTGACCATCGCGGAGAACTTCCGCGACAAGGGCCAGGACGTGCTGTTCTTCGTGGACAACATCTTCCGCTTCACGCAGGCGGGCTCCGAGGTGTCGGCGCTTCTGGGCCGCATCCCGTCGGCGGTGGGCTACCAGCCCACGCTCGCGACCGACATGGGCGCCCTGCAGGAGCGCATCACCACCACCACCAAGGGCTCGATCACGTCCGTGCAGGCCATCTACGTGCCCGCCGACGACCTGACCGACCCGGCCCCGGCCACCTCCTTCGCGCATCTCGACGCCACGACCGTGCTGTCGCGCTCGATCGCCGAGAAGGGCATCTACCCGGCCGTGGATCCGCTCGACTCCACCTCGCGCATGCTCTCGCCGCTCGTCGTCGGCGAGGACCACTACGCGGTGGCCCGCCAGGTGCAGCAGGTGCTCCAACGCTACAAGGCGCTGCAGGACATCATCGCGATCCTGGGCATGGACGAGCTGTCCGAAGAGGACAAGACCACGGTGGCGCGCGCCCGCAAGGTCGAGCGCTTCCTGTCGCAGCCCTTCTTCGTCGCCGAAGTGTTCACCGGCGCGCCCGGCAAGCTCGTGCCGCTGGCCGACACCATCAAGGGCTTCAAGGGCCTGGTGGAAGGCAAGTACGACCACCTCCCGGAGGCCGCCTTCTACATGGTCGGCACCATCGAGGAGGCGATCGAGAAGGCCCAGCGCCTGGCCGCCGAGGCCGCGTAAGCCTGAGTGAGACTCGGCGGCTCCGGCCGCCGGGTTCGCCTGACCCGGTTGGAGAATTCTATGGCCACGTTCCCGTTCGAACTCGTCTCGCCCGAGCGGCTCCTGATCTCGGCCGAGGTCGAGCAGGTCGTCGTTCCCGGCAGCGAGGGCGACTTCGGCGTGCTGAAGGACCATGCGCCGCTGATGTCGACGCTGCGCCCCGGCGTGGTGGTGGTCACCGGCCCGCAGAACAACACGCAGCGCCTCTTCGTGCGCGGCGGCTTCGCCGAAGTGTCTCCGCGCGGCCTGACCATCCTGGCCGAACAGGCCATCCCGGTCGAGGAGGTCACCGACGAGGTGATCTCGGCCGAGATCAAGGCCGCCGAAGCGGCCTTCGAGAAGGCCGGCAGCGAAGACGCGCGCCGCGCCGCCTCCGATCGGCTGGCTCAGCTAGTGGAGCTCCGCGAGACCCTGATGCATCCGGCGCACTGAACGCGCCCGCAGAGACTTGACGAAAAGGGTCGCTTCGGCGGCCCTTTTTCATGCGCTCACGCCCTAGCGGCGGCGGACCGGATACCGGGAGCCGGCCGCGAACTGCGCGAAGTCCCGGGCCACGCGTTCATAGACGGCGCGCTTGTAGGACACGACCAGCCGGGGC
The DNA here is from genome assembly GCF_054796215.1 of Alsobacter sp. SYSU BS001988. Lineage (NCBI taxonomy): Bacteria > Pseudomonadati > Pseudomonadota > Alphaproteobacteria > Hyphomicrobiales > Alsobacteraceae > Alsobacter > Alsobacter sp. SYSU BS001988. The sequence goes on from NZ_JBTAMK010000017.1 coordinate 55,392, forward strand.
AGTTCGGTGAGCGGAAACCAGTCCCACGCCGTGAACTCCGGCGCGGCGCCGTTCGGCGGGTTGAGCACGTCGATGCCGCGCTCGTCGCCTTCCAGGCGCAAGGCCACCCAGCGCTGCTGCTGGCCGCGGAAGCCGGCGAGCCGGTGCGGCGGCCCCGCATAGGGCGGAAAGTCGTATCGCAGCCACTCGTGCGTGACCGCCAGCAAGGCGGTTCGGGTGACGCCGGTCTCTTCCGCCAGCTCGCGCCGCGCCGCGGCCACGATCTCCTCGCCGTCCTCCACGCCCCCCTGCGGCATCTGCCACTCGCGGCCGGGCTCCACCCGCTCGGGTCCGCTGGAGACCGAGCGGCCGGCGAAAACCAGGCCTGCCCGGCTGAAGAGGGCGATCCCGACATTCGGGCGATAGGGACGGTCGATCAGCGTCATGCGCCGATCCTAGAGCGCGGCCGTGAAGTGCGCCCGTCTATTCTCCCATCGCGATCAGGCTGGCGTTGCCGCCGGCGGCCGCGGTGTTCACCGTCACGGTCTGCTCGACGGCGAACCGCTTCAGGTAGTTGGGACCGCCGGCCTTAGGACCCGTGCCGGACAGGCCGGAGCCGCCGAAGGGCTGCGTGCCCACCACCGCGCCGATCATGTTGCGATTGACGTAGCAATTGCCGACGTCGAGGCGCGAGAGCACCTGCTCGATCGTCGTGTCGATGCGCGAATGGACGCCCAGCGTCAGGCCGTAGCCGGTCGCCTCGATGGCGTCGAGCACGGCCGGCAGGGAGCCGGCCTTCCAGCGCACGACATGCAGCACCGGCCCGAAGATCTCGTCCGTGAGGTCGGCCTGGGAGGCCAATTCGAAAACGTGCGGGGCGACGAAATAGCCCTGCTCGGGGGCGGGCGCGGCGAGATGGACGCGCGAGGCGCCCTTCTGGCGGGCGATATGCGCCTCCAGCCGCTCCTTCGCCTCCGCGTCGATCACCGGGCCGATCTGGACGCTGAGGTCGCGCGGATCGCCCAGCTTGAGCTCGCGCGCCGCTCCGACGATCATTTCGATCATCTTGTCGGCCACGTCCTCCTGCACGCAGAGGAGCCGCAGCGCCGAGCAACGCTGCCCGGCGGAGCGGAACGCCGACGTGACCACGTCGTCGGCCACCTGCTCGGGCAGGGCCGTGGCGTCCACCACCATGGCGTTGACGCCGCCCGTTTCAGCGATCAGCGGCGCGATCGGCCCGTCCTTCTCGGCCAGCATGCGGTTGATCCGGCGCGCCGTCTCGGTGCTGCCCGTGAACGCGACCCCGGCCACGTGCGGGCGCCCGACGATGCGCGCCCCGACGCGGCCGTCGCCGGCGACGAACTGGAGCGCCGTGGACGGGACCCCGGCCTCGTGCAGGATCCGGACGGCCTCATGCGCCACGAGGGGCGTCTGTTCGGCCGGCTTGGCCACGACGGCGTTCCCGGCCGCGAGCGCGGCCGAGACCTGGCCGAGGAAAATCGCGAGCGGGAAGTTCCAGGGGCTGATGCACACGAAGACGCCCCGTCCGCGATGCAGCAGCCGGTTGTCCTCGCCGGTCGGTCCCGGCATCGCCTCGCCCTCGCCGAAGATCGCCCGGGCCTGCGCCGCATAGTAGCGCAGGAAATCGACCGCCTCGCGCAGCTCCGCGACGGCGTCGTCCAGCGTCTTGCCCGCCTCGGCCTGGAGCAGGCCGAGCAGCAATCCGCGGCGGCTCTCCAGCAGGTCGGCGGCCTTGTCCAGGGCGGCGGCGCGGTCCCCCGCGGGCGTGCGTTCCCAGGCCCGGAACCCGCGGCGCGCCGCTTCCACCGCCCGGTCGGCGACGGCCTCGTCCGCCTCGGCGACCACCCCGACGACCGTGGCGCCGTCCACGGGCGACAGCACGGGCCGCGGCGGCCCCGGCTGCACGATCCCATCGATCAGGCTGGCCGCGGCCGAGGGGGCCGACGCCGCGCGGATCTCGCCCAGCAGCGCCTGCAGGCTGGCCTCGTGGCCGAGCTCGACGCCGCGCGAGTTGCGCCGTCCCGGCCCATAGAGGTCCTTCGGCAAGGGCAGGCGCGGATTGCGGGCCGCCTCGGGCCGCCCGATCACGGCGGCGGGCCGGCGCAGCAGTTGCTCCACCGGCACGTCGGCGTCGGCCGCGACGGAGACGAAGGACGAGTTGGCCCCGTTCTCCAACAGGCGGCGCACCAGATAGGCCAGCAGGTCGCGGTGTCCGCCGACCGGCGCGTAGGTGCGGCAGGCGAGGCCGGGCGTGGCCTCCATCAGGTCCTGGTAGAGCGCGTCGCCCATGCCGTGCAGGCGCTGGAACTCGAATCCGTCGACGCTTCCGGCGCGCTCCAGGATGGTCGCCACCGTCAGCGCGTTGTGGGTCGCGAATTGCGGATAGATCACGGGCCGCGCCGCCAGAAGCCGGTCGGCGCAGGCCACGTAGTTCAGGTCGGTCATCGCCTTGCGGGTGAAGACCGGATAGTCGTCCAGCCCGCGCTCCTGGGCGCGCTTCACCTCCGTGTCCCAATAGGCGCCCTTGACCAGCCGCACCATGAGCCGCCGGCCATGCGCCTTGGCGAGACCGGCGATCCAGTCGATCGCCTGAGGAGCCCGCTTCTGATAGGCCTGGATGGCGAGGCCGAACCCGTCCCAGCCGGCGAGTCCCTCGTCGGCCAGCACGGCCGCGATCACGTCGAGCGAGAGTTCGAGCCTGTCCGCCTCCTCGGCGTCGACCGTGAAATTGAGGTCGTAGCGCTTCGCCATCCGGGCGAGATCGATCACCACAGGGACCAGCTCGGCCATCACGCGGCCGCGGGACAGCGCCTCGTAGCGCGGGTGCAGGGCCGAGAGCTTCACCGAGATCCCTGGCCGGTTGGGGAGCGGCTCGTTGCCCGCCGCCTTGCCGATGGCCTCGATGGCGTCCGCATAGGACTTCGCGTAGCGCGTCGCGTCGGCCTGCGTGCGCGCGCCCTCGCCCAGCATGTCGAAGGAGTAGCGGAACAGCCGGCCCGAACCCGACCTGGCCCGCCCGAGCGCCTCGCCGATGGATTGGCCGAGCACGAAATGGCTGCCCAGGACGCGCATCGCCTGCCGGGTCGCGGTGCGCACCGCCGGGGCGCCGATGCGCTTGGCCAGGGAGCCCAGGATGCTCTCCGGCGTCTCTCCCGGCTGGATGATCCGGGCCGTGATCCCCAGAGCCCAGGACGATGCGGACACCAGCAGCGCGTCCGAATGGCTGCGGCGGTGGGTGAAGTCGCCCTGCCCGATCTTGTCCTCGATCAGCAGGTCCGCCGTGGCGGCGTCGGGCACGCGCAGCAGCGCCTCGGCGAGCACCATCAGGGCCAAGCCCTCGCGGCTGGAGAGCGAGTATTCCCGCAGAAGCTCCTCGACCCCGCCGAGGCCGCCGCTGCGCGACCGGATCGCCTCGACCAGCCGCGTCGCGGTCGCGTCGATCCTGGCCTCGCGGTTGGGCTCGAGGGTCGCGGTGGCGAGGAGGCTGCGGGCGACGGCCACGTCGTCCGGGGAGTAGGGCGCGCGAAACGGGGCGATGGCGGTCATGCGGGACTTCCTGGCGCAGACCGGAATGGACTGCGATTTGCCCACAATACATCAGGATTGACCGAGCCTAAACACACGTATGATGGACAGAATGCCATGATCACGCTACGGAAGAACGCTTTCGTAGGGAATTGCACATGGACGACCTGGACCGCCTCGACCGGAAGATCCTCACGCTGCTGCAGGAAGACGGGCGCATCACCACGGTGAACCTGGCGGACCGGATCGGCCTGTCGCCGACGGCGACCAGCGAGCGGGTGAAGCGGCTGTTCCGCGAGCGCTACGTCACCGGCTTTCGGGCGACGCTCGACCCGCAGAAGCTCGGCCGGGGCCTGCTCGTCTTCGTCGAGGTGAGCCTGGACAAGACGACGCCCGACGTGTTCGAGCGCTTCGCCGAGGCCGTCAGGCGCTCGCCCGAAGTGCTCGAATGCCACATGGTGGCGGGCGGCTTCGACTACCTGGTCAAGACGCGGGTGGCGGACATGCCCGCCTACAGGCGCTTTCTCGGCGACGTGCTCCTGTCGCTGCCGGGCGTGAAGGAAAGCCGCACCTACGCCGTCATGGAGGAGGTCAAGACGGACGGGCTCCTGCCCGTCTGAACGCGCCAGCTCACTCCGCCCCGTCCCGGACCAGGACCGGCGCGGCCCGGGTCTTCCAGAGCGACCACCCGACGCCCGCCCCCAGGATCGCGAAGGTGGCGCCCAGCGAGACGGCGGGCGGGATCTTGGCGACGCCCAGCATGTCGGCGACGACGATCTTCGACCCGATGAAGATCAGCACCGTCGCGAGGGCGTATTTCAGATAGGCGAACCGGTCGATCATGGCCGCCAGCGCGAAATACAGCGCGCGCAGCCCCAGGATGGCGAAGATGTTGGAGGTGAAGACGAGATAGACGTCCGTCGTAATCGCGAAAATGGCCGGGACCGAGTCCACCGCGAACACCACGTCGGCGACGTTCACCAGCACCAGCACCAGGAAGAGCGGCGTCATGCTGGTGACGAGCGCGCCCGTGGCCGGGTCCTTCTCCCGCACGAAGAAGCGCTCGCCCCGCAGCCGATCGGTCACGCGGAACCGCCGGCGCATGAACTTCAGCAGCGGGTTCGATTCGACGTCGTAGGCCTTGTCGGCGGCGATCAGCATCTTCACGCCGGTGGCGACCAGGAACGCGGCGAAGAGGTAAAGCACCCAGGAGAACTGCGCCACCAGCGCCGCCCCGACGCCGATCATCAGTCCGCGCAGCAGGATCACCGCCAGGATGCCCCAGAACAGCACGCGATGCTGATAGGCGCGCGGGACGCCGAAATACCCGAAGATCATCGCGATGACGAAAATGTTGTCCATCGAGAGGCTTTTCTCGATGACATATCCGGTCAAGTACTCAAGCCCGGCCTGGGGAGAGATCTGCCACCACACCCAGGCGCCGAACAGCACGCCCATCAGGATGTAGAAGCCCGAGAGCAGCAGGCTCTCGCGCACTGAGATGTCCTTGGAGCCGCGATGCAGCACCCCGAGGTCGAAGGCCAGGAGGGCGACGACGACCAGCGTGAAGGCCAGCCACATCCAGACAGGCTTGGCGAGGACCGGAAGGGTCAGGAGTTCGAGCATGACGGGCCCATGGTTGAAAGCTTCAACGATTGCGCCGACATCGCGGGAGCCTTGAACTCACGCCAGAGGGGCCCGGTCGCCGCTGCTCAGGTGGGAGGGGTTGCGGCGAAGGTCAAGGGAGGCGGGCCCCCTTCATCATTGGTTCAGTTCGCGCAGCATCGCGGCTGGACGCGGACCGCGCGAGGGCGGCATGATCGCCCGGACGCAACACCGACCTGCCGCAGCGACGGGCGTCCCGCCCGCCGCCATGGAGGCTGTCGCCATGACCCTGTCGTCCGCCGGTCGCGCAACCGGCCCCCTTCTCGTCCTGGCGGCGCTCGCCCTGCTGGCGCACGCCTGGACGCTCGCGCCTGCGGTCGCCCAGGCGCCCGTCCCGATCCGGGTGCTGCTGGACTGGCGGTTCGACGGGTCGGCCGCGCCCTTCCTGGTGGCGGAGGACAAGGGCTATTTCCGCGCCGAGGGCCTCGACGTGACCATCGAGCCCGGCGGCGGCTCGCGCGAGACCGTGGCCAAGCTGGCGGCCGGCGCGTACCAGCTCGGGGTGGGCGACGTGAACACGCTGATCCGCTACCGGGACGAGAACCCCGGAACGGACCTCACCGCCGTGCTGATGATGCAGGACGCCCCGCCTTTCGCGATCATCGGGCGCAAGAGCCGGGGCGTCACCGCGGACCCGAACAGCCTGGTCGGGAAGGTGCTGGGCGCCTCCTCGGCCGACGGGGCGGCGGCGCAGTGGCCGGTCTTCAAGGCGCTGACCCGCATCGAGCCGCGCGGCGCCCGCATCGAGATCGTCGGCCAGGCGGTGCGCGAGCCCATGCTGGCCTCCGGGGAGCTCGACGGCGTGTTCGGCTCGGCCGTCTCGACCCTGGTGACGCTGAAGAGCCGCGGCGTGCCGGCCGACGACCTGATCGTGCTGGCCATGAGCGACTACGGGCTGGAGCTGTATGGCGACGCCCTGATCGCGAATAATGGCTTCGCCGCCCAGCATCCGGCCGCCGTCCAGGGCTTCATCCGCGCCCTGGTGCGCGGCATGCAGGACGCCGTCACGGATCCCGAGGGCGCCGTTCAGGCCGTGCTGCGCCGCAATGAGCAGGCCCGGCGGGAGGTGGAGTTGGACAGGCTGCGGCTCGGGATCGCCCGCAACGTCTTCACGCCCTGGGTGAAGGAGCAGGGCTGGGGCGGCATCGACCCCGCCCGGTTCGCGCGGGCGATCGACCAGATCGGGCTGGCGTTCACCTTCAAGTCCAAGCCGAAGCCGCAGGACATCTTCACCGAAGTGTTCCTGCCTCCGCCCGCCGATCGCCAGATCGACTAGGCCTTTTCGCTGCACTGCAAAACGCGTAACGTCCGCGCCGGCTTGGCTCCAGGCGTACCGATGATGCTGTCTACTTCGCGTGATTTCGATCGGCTCAGGGCTGAATTCCGCTGGGACATCCCGGCCCGCTACAATATCGGCGTGGACGTCTGCGACCGCTGGGCCCGCTCCCAGCCGGACCGGCCGGCCATCATCGACGTCGCGCCGGGCGGCGCGTCGCGCGTCATGACGTTCGGGGCGATGCGGGACGCTTCGAACCGCCTCGCCAACCTGCTGCGCAGCCGCGGGGTCGGCCCGGGGGACCGGATCGGGATCCTGCTTCCCCAGTCCAGCGAAGTGGCCGTGTCGCATGTGGCGGCCTACAAGCTCGGCGCGATCGCGCTGCCGCTGGCCGTGCTGTTCGGCGCGGACGCCCTCGCCTACCGGCTGGCGGACGCCGGCGTCTCGACGCTGATCACCAACGCCGCCGGCCTCGCGAGGGTCGCCCCGCTGCGGGACCAGCTCCCCGGCCTTTCGCTGCTGGTCTCGATCGACGGTCCCGACGGCCCGGCTCTCGGGTTTCATGAGGCGCTGGCGCGGGAGGGCGCGGAGTTCGCGCCCCTCGACACCACGCCGGACGATCCGGCGCTGATGATCTACACGTCCGGCACGACGGGGCCGCCCAAGGGCGCCCTGCACGGCCACCGCGTGCTGCTGGGCCACCTGCCCTGCTTCCAGCTCGTGCACGAGTTCTTCCCCCAGGCCCAGGACGTCATGTGGACCCCGGCCGACTGGGCCTGGGCGGGGGGGCTGCTGAACGGGCTCCTGCCCTCCCTGCATTTCGGCGTGCCCACCGTGGCGCGCAAGTTCGAGAAGTTCGATCCGGACGAAGCCTATGCGCTCATGGCGGAGCACAAGGTCCGCAACATCTTCGTCCCGCCCACGGCGCTGCGGATGCTGCGCGCGGTGGAGAACCCGCGCCTGCGCTATCCGGGGCTGAACCTGCGCACCGTGGCCTCGGCCGGCGAGGCGCTGGGCGTGGAGACCCTGGCCTGGGGCCGCGACGCGCTCGGCCTCACCATCAACGAGGCCTATGGACAGACCGAGTGCAACCTCGTGCTGGGCTCCTGCGCCGCCATCGGGGTGGTGAAGCCGGGCTCCATCGGCAAGCCCATCCCGGGCCACGACGTCGCGGTGATTCGCCCTGACGGCTCGCGCTGCGACCCGGGCGAGCTCGGCCAGATCGCCGTGAAGCGGCCGGACCCCGTCATGTTCCTGGGCTACTGGAACCGTCCCGAGGCCACCCGGGACAAGTTCATCGGGGACTGGATGACGACCGGCGACCAGGGCGAGTGCGACGCCCAAGGCTATGTGCGTTTCGTCGGCCGCGACGACGACGTCATCACCTCCGCGGGTTATCGGATCGGCCCGACCGAGATCGAGGACTGTCTCCTGCGCCACCCCGCGGTCGCCAATGCGGCCGCGGTCGGCAAGCCGGACGCGCTGCGCACCGAGATCGTGAAGGCCTTCGTGGTGCTGAAGCCCGGGCATGCGGGCTCGCCCGGTCTCGCCGACGAGATCCAGCGCTTCGTCCGCGACCGGCTGTCGGCGCACGAATATCCGCGCGAGATCGCCTTCGTGCCGGACCTGCCCCTCACCACCACCGGCAAGGTGATCCGCCGCGAATTGCGGGCCCGCGCCTAGCGGATCAGCCGCCGCAAGGCGGACTTGGCCATGCTTCGCGCCGTCCGCTTGGCGCGCAGCATGGCGAGGAGCGCCGGGCCGGTGGGCCGCAGCTCGATCCACCAGTCCGCAATGGCGATCCGGTCGGGCCAGATCCGGTCGATCATCGGATGATCGGCGACGGCGCAGCTGTCGGTGAGCGCGACGCCGTCGGCCAGCTGCCGCCGGGCGACGTCGATGGTCAGCAGCGCGCCGGGCGAGAAGGCCGCGAAGCTTTCATCATAGGCGGTCTTCCAGTAGAGCGCGCGCCGGCGCCCGCCCAGCATGATCGCGGCCGCGACCGGCGCCGCCCCGGCGTGCAGCACGTCGATGCGGCAGGCGCCCTGCTCCGCCAGGCCGCGCGTGACGCCCCGCAGAAACTCGGACCCGCGACGGCTGGCGGCGAACGCCGTTCCGCGACGGCCCTTCCAGCCTTTCGCCTCGATCGCCATGAAAGCGTCGCAGGCGCGCTCCACCTCGGCCGGGATCTTGGCCGAGGACACCCGCAAGGCGCCTGCCTCGGCGAGCCTGCGGCGGAGCCGGCCGAACTCCTTGCGCTTCTTGGCCGACAGTCCGCGGTCCAGCAGCGCCTCGGACCCCTCCCCGCCCATCAGCGCGGCGCGCCGGTGAGGATCGAGGCGCGACAGGGGGAAATCCCGGCCGCAGGCCTCGCGGATGGCGGCCGCGGCCGCGCCTTCCTCGGCGATGAAGGGCAGCAGCAATCCGCCCGCCGCAGGGTTGCGGCGTCTGAGCCAATGCAGAATGGCCCGGAAACCGTCCCGGCCGTCGTCAGGGTCCAGCAAGGGCGAGCCCAGCACGGCCTGGTCGTGCGTCCACGCCGCCAGCGCGGGCGCGAGCCGCCCCAGGCGCGGCCCCGCAAGCGGCAGCAGCGCGACCATCCGGCCTCCGCGCCAGGCGGCCGCGAAGCGCGGACCGCCTGCGCCGGCGAGCAGGCGCGCCGCGGGGCCCGCGAAGGCGCTTTCGAAGAAGGGGTTGGGCTCGACCGCCCGGCTTGCGAGGTCGCTCCACGCCTGCGCGGCCCCCAGGGCCTCGTCGGTCCCGAGCGCGACGACGCTGAGCGCCCCGCTGTCGTCGGCGGGCGGCGGGGTCCGGGGGGCGGCGGGAGCTTGCATCGCGCCAGAATGGCCCGGAGCCGTTAAATCGCCGTTCAGGCGCTTCCTGCGCTGTGCGCCACCGTGCTAGTCAGCCGCGATGGACCACGCCTCCGCTCCGCCGCCGATGGTGCAGCTCGACCTGCGCGGCCTGAAATGCCCGCTGCCGGCGCTGCGCGCCCGCAAGGCGCTGGCGCGAGCGGCGTCCGGGAGCCTGCTGATGGTCGAGGCCACGGACCCGATGGCGGCGATCGACATCCCGCACATGGCCCGGCAGGAGGGCGCGGCCCTGCTGTCGAGCGAGCGCGACGGCGACACGCTGCGCTTCGTCCTGCGGAAGCCCTGATCGGGTCAGGCGTCGCCGCGGCTGAGCGCGAGCGGATTGTCCATCAGGGCCGCCCTGTCCGGCGTGTCGACGGCGACGACCCCGCTGAACGCGTCCCACATCCGCCGGACGAAGCTCTCGTCGAGGTCGCGGGTGATGAACACCAGCCGGGTGCGGTGATCCTGATCCGGCCAGCGCTCCAGCATCACGGGCGGATGGACGACGTGCTGCACGCCGTGGATCACCACCGGACGGCCGGGATGCTCGGCCACGTCGACAACGCCCTTCATGCGCAGCAGCTTGGCTCCGTGCGCGGAGGGCAGGAGCGTCAGGAACATGTCCAGCGCCGCCATCGGGATCGGGGTGGAGGAGGTGACGCTGAACGCCCGGATCGAGGCGTCGTGGCGGTTCACGTCGTGCGCGTCCTGGTCGCGCGGGTCATGGGCGTGGTCGTGGCCCGCATGGGCGTGGCCGTCGCGGTAGGCCTCCTCATGCAGCCAGCCCGCCACGTCGGGGATCTTCCGCGACGGATCGAACGGGCCGGAGCCCATCACGGCCGCCGCCGTGGCCTCGCCCGCCGCGGCGTCGAGCAACGGCGCCCCCGGGTTCAGCCGCGCGAGGCGACGCCGCAGCGCCGCCACGTCCGCATCGGCGCGGCCTGCGGCCAGATCCGTCTTGGTCAGCACGATCCGGTCCGCCACCGCGGCCTGCTTCACGGCCTCGGGCTGCGCGTCCAGGGCGCCGAGGCCGTTCACGGCGTCCACCAGCGTCACGACGCCGTCGAGCGCGTAGCGCGACAGCAGCGTCGGATGCGACATCAGGGCGTGCAGGATGGGGGCCGGGTCGGCCAGTCCCGTGGTCTCGATCGCGATCCTGCGGAAGGGGGCGATGCGGCCGTCGTCGCGCTTGGCGGCGAGATCCTCCAGCGTATTGACGAGGTCGCCCCGGACCGTGCAGCACAGGCACCCCGACGAGAGCAGGATCATGCCCTCGTCCCCGGTTTCGACGAACAGGTGGTCGAGGCCGATCTCGCCGAACTCATTGACGATCACCACCGTGTCGGACAGGGCGGGATCGCGCAGCAGGCGATTGAGCAGCGTCGTCTTGCCGGCGCCCAGGAAGCCGGTGATCACGGTGACGGGGATGCGGGCTTCTCTCGCCATGGGGCCTCAGGCGGTCGCGACGCGTCGGCTGCGCCGGTGGCTGGCCGCCACATTGATCATGATGGCGAGCACCACCAGCAGGCCGCCAGCATACTGGACGGGCGCAAGCCGCTCGCCAAGCACGAGCGCGGAGGTGACGGCGGCCACGACCGGCTCCAGGCAGAAGGCGAGCCCGCCCGCGACCGCGCCGACCCGGCCCAGCGCCGCCATCTGGAGGACGAAGCCGAGCACGAAGCCGCCGATGGTGAGCGTCACCGCCCAGGGCGCTGCCAGCAGGACCTCCGGGCCGCGCATTCCGCCGGTCGCCACGGCGGCCAGCATCGCGGCCGGAAGGCACACCACGTGAACCCACAGGATCTTCGGCGCGGTCGGCACGGGGCCGCAGCGCGCGGCGACGAAGAACTGGATCACGGCGGACGCGCTCGCCCCGAGGGCCAGCGCGACGCCGCGCGGGTCGAGGCTGTCGAAGGCCGGCCCCAGCACCAGCACCACGCCGACGAAGGCCAGGCACGCGACGCCCAGCAACCCGGGCGAGAGCCGCCCCCTCTCCACCAGCGGGCTGACCAGCACGATGATCACCGGATAGGTGTAGAACAGCACCGCCGCGACGGTGACCGGGATGAAGGCCACCGACGACAGGTAGCAGACGCCCACCCCGGCGCTCGTCAGCCCCAGCACGAGCAGGGACGACCAGTAGCGGCGGTCCACCCGCAGGCTCTCGCGCAGCGCCAGCCCCAGCGCGACGCTGACCAGCAGCATCACGACCACCCGATAGGTCACCAGCACCGGCCCCTGCACGCCCTCGCCGGCGGCGATGCGCGCGAAGGTGATGTTGAACCCGTAAGCCGCAGCGGCGCCGAGGGCGAGCGTGAAGCCGCCTGCGGCGGAAACGGGGGCGCTCATGCGGCGGACGGCTTTCGGGGAATGGGCCTGGAGGCGGGCGGATCGGTCAGTCCGGCGTAGCGGCTTTCTTCGGCTTGGTCGAGGCCGCTTTCACGTGAGGCTTGGCGGGAGGCTTCGCGGCGGTCCCGCCGACGGCGCCGCGATTGCCGGGCTCGAAGGTCGCCGTCTTGCGGGCGCTGGACGCCTCGGCCTTGGCGCCCGTCCGTTTGCCGCGGATGTGGACCTTCAGGGTCGCGGCGGATTGCGGCATGGGGGCGGTGGCCGCCTTGCCCTGCGTGGTCAGCGCCTTCGAGGGCTCGGCCTGGTCGTTGAGGTCGGCGGCCTTCGGTTCGGCCCTGGCCGCCGTCTGGGGCGCGCGCCGCTGGATTGCGCCGTGCTTGACGGCGTCGCGTCCCTTGGCCCCGTGGCCGATGCTGGTCGCCGCGGACGCCTTGAGCGGCGCGACATTCGCCGGATTGGTCTTGATCGGGCTTGCGGGCGCGTCGCCGGTCTCGCCCGTATAGGCCGTGGCGGTCTTGGGCGCGCCGGCCTTGGCGCCGGCCGTCCGAGGCGCCTTCTCGACGGGCTTCCTGGCGACCATCACGGGCGTGATGGCGGCGTTCGCCGCCGCCGGAGCGCTCGCCGACTTCTCCGACCGGCCGAAATAGACAGGCACGGGATCGAAGGCCATGCGCGGGCCCAGCGAGCGGGGTCCGGAGCCGCTCACGCTGCTGGGCGTGCTGACGGCGGCGGCGGCGAGCGGAGCCGTGCGGCTGTCGTCGTTCCCGCCCGGAAGCGACACGGAGGTCTGCGGCTCGGCCTCGTCCTCGGAGGCCGGGGCGCCCTTGCGGTGAACGCAGATGTCCTCGCGCATGTTGGGCGGCGTCGCCACCGAGGAGGCCGGCAGGCTCTGCAGCGTGCCGCCGCCGACGCCGAGCAGGCCGCCATAGCTGCCCGAGAAGCCCTTGTCGAGGAACTGGGCGGCCTTCAGCGTCCGGTCCGTCCCGGAGGACGCGCCCATCACCACCGCCACCAGGCGCTGCCCGTTGCGGCTCGCCACCGCGACGAGATTGAAGCCCGACGGGCAGATGAAGCCCGTCTTCATCCCTTCGATGCCCGGATAGCGGCCGACGAGGCCATTGGTGTTCTTCAGCACGCGGTTGCCGAGCTTCACGGCGCCGATGTTGAAGAAGCTGGAATATTCGGGAAATTCGAGCAGGAGCGCCCTGGCCAGCACCGCCATGTCGCGGGCGGAGGTCTGCTGCCCCTCCGCGAAGAGGCCGTTCGGATTGACGAAGTGGCTCTCCCGCATGCCGAGATTAGCCGCCTCGCGGTTCATCATCTCGGCGAAGTCCTCCACCGTGCCGCCCACGCCCTCGGCGATGACGACGGCCATGTCGTTGGCCGACTTCACCAGCAGGATCTTCATCGCGTTTTCGAGCGTGATCTCCTGCCCGGGCTTCGCGCCGCTCTTGGAGGGCGGGACCGCGGTGGCGCGCTTGGAGATGGGGATCGCGGTGTCGAGCGAGATGCGCCCCTCGCGCATCTTCTTCAGCGTGACGTAGACGGTCATCAGCTTGGTGACGGACGCCGGGTACCACGGCATCGTGGCGTCCTCGGAGAACAGCACCCGGCCCGTGTTCACGTCAGCGACCACATAGGGCGCCGCCGCCAGCGAGGCCGCCGTCCACCCCAGGAAAGCCGCCGCCGAGACGCCGACCACCGATACGCAACGCGTCACTCGTGTCATCAGATCGTTCCAGATCGCGAGCCGGCGCATTGGCGCGTCGGACAGGCCAAGGGAAAAAGCGTGCTCACGGACGAGGAGGCCGCCCGCTCGCTCTGGCGATCACGGCGGTCGCGCAGGACCACCCGATGCGGTTGCAAGTCGTACCGCGCCCCCCGCGATTTGCCTAGAGTTGCACTGAGTGCTACCCGCCGATCGTGGCCGCGATCGGGCGACGGGGGGCGGCGTCGCCGTCCCGGTCCGGTCCGGCAGGGCCGAAGCGGCGGGACGCAGCATCGATGGACTCTCTCTGGATCGCCACCACCCTGGTCGCCTCGGTGGCCCAGACCGCGCGCAACGCCATGCAGCGCAGCCTCACCGAGACGCTCGGCACGGTCGGCGCGTCGCAGGTGCGCTTCCTGTACGGCTTTCCGTTCGCGCTGCTCTTTCTGCTCGTCGTGGTGGCGATCGGCGGCGACCCGGTTCCCGCGCCCACCGGCCGCTATCTGGCGTTCGTGCTGGCCGGCGCGGTGACGCAGATCCTGGCCACCGTGCTGATGCTCGCCGCCATGAAGGAACGCTCCTTCGCGGTGACCACCGCCTATATCAAGACTGAGCCCGTCCAGGTGGCCCTGTTCGGGGTCGTGGTGCTGGGCGACCATCTCGGCCTCGGGACGGCTCTCGCCGTGCTGATCGCCACCGCGGGCGTCGTCCTCATGGCGATGAAGCCGGGCGGCGCGAAGATGAGCGCCGCGGGCCTCCGGCCCGCCGCCATGGGCATCGTGTCGGGCGCGTTCTTCGCCCTGTCGGCGATCGGCTTCCGCGGCGCGATCCTGGCGATGCCGGAGGGGTCTTTCGTGCTGCGGGCCACCAGCACGCTGGCGTGGTCGCTGGCGATCCAGACGGTGCTGCTCTTCTTCTGGCTGGGCGCGTTCGATCGACAGGCCTTGCTGAAGAGCTTCAGGGCGTGGCGCCCCTCTCTCCTGGCCGGTTTCCTGGGCGCGTTCGCGTCGCAGTTCTGGTTCCTCGGCTTCTCGCTCACCAGCGCCGCCAATGTGCGGACGCTGGCGCTGGTGGAGGTCCTCCTGGCGCAGATCGTGTCGCGCCGCCTTTTCGCGCAGCAGACCAGCGCCCGGGAGATCGTCGGCATGGGGCTGATCGTCGGCGGCGTCGCCCTGCTGCTCTGGGCGCATGGCTGACGCGGAACCCGCCCTGCGCCGGCGCCGGCCCGTTCAGTCCCGCCGGGCCGCGTTCGGCTTCTCTCCGCCGCCAGGCGCGTCGGACTTCTGCCCCCCGGTGCCGTCGGTCTCCTGGATCTTCTTCAGCTGGGTCGGATCCGAAGCGGCCGTGCTCGGCCCCTCCCGGCATTCGTCCGCATTCTCGGGCGGGGCGCCGGCCACGGAGGCGCCCGCCATGTAGGAGGGCGGGTCGCTGGCCGGGAAGGACATCTCGGACCCGGCGTCCACGAGATCCTCCTGGCGCGAGCGCTGGTCGTAGGCTTCGCAATAACGCGCGAACACCGCGTCGTTGTCGCTCGCCGACACCCGGACGCCCTGTTCGGCGAGGAAGGTGACGAGTTCGTCGCGGGTGCGCCGGGTCAGGCCCGCCTGGGCGTCGCCCAGCCCATGACGCTGCGCCTCGTCGAGGCCGCTGCGATCCGCCGTTGTGGCTGACATTGTCGTTCTCCCGGTCCGTGTTCTGTCGGCTCTCAACGCGCCCGTGATCGCGGGCGTTCCGCTCCGGCTTCGACGGGGCCATGACGGGCGGGCGCAAACCCGCATGCGGGCCTTGCGGCCGAGCGTCTTGCGAACGCCGGGCGTCGGGGCCATTCTCCCGGCGGACACGCGAGGAGCACGATCGATGACCGCTTGCATCGTGGGCTGGGCCCACACCCCGTTCGGCAAGATGGACGCCGAAACCGTCGAGAGCCTGATCGTGCGCGTCACCAACGAAGCGCTCGAGAACGCCGGGATCGAGGCCGGCGACGTCGACGAGATCGTGCTCGGCCACTACAATGCGGGCTTCTCGGCGCAGGACTTCACCGCGTCGCTCGTGCTGCAGGCGGACGACGGGCTCAGGTTCAAGCCGACGACCCGCGTGGAGAACGCCTGCGCGACCGGCTCGGCCGCCGTGCACAGCGCCCTCAAGAGCATCGCGGGCCGGCAGTCCAAGATCGTGCTGGTCGTCGGCGTCGAGCAGATGACCAGGACGCCGGGGGCCGACATCGGCAAATACCTGCTGAAGGCCAGCTACCTTCCCGAGGACGGCGACACCCCCGGCGGCTTCGCCGGCGTGTTCGGCCAGATCGCGGCCGCCTATTTCCAGCGCCACGGCGACCAGTCCGACGCGCTCGCGATGATCGCCGCCAAGAACCACAAGAACGGCGTCTCGAACCCCTATGCGCAGATGCGCAAGGACCTCGGCGTGGAGTTCTGCCGCCATCCCAGCGAGAAGAACCCCTATGTCGCCGGGCCGCTGAAGCGCACCGACTGCTCGCTCGTGTCGGACGGCGCGGCGGCGCTCGTCATCGCGGACGTGGAGACGGCGCTGAAGATGAAGCGCGCCATCGCCTTCCGGGCCGCCGCCCATGTGCAGGACTTCCTGCCGATGTCCAAGCGCGACATCCTGAAATTCGAGGGCTGCGCCGAGGCTTGGAGGCGCGCCCTGCTGCAGGCGGGCGTCACGCTGGATCATCTCTCCTTCGTGGAGACGCATGACTGCTTCACGATCGCCGAACTGATCGAGTACGAGGCCATGGGGCTCGTTCCGGAAGGCCAGGGCGCGGTGGCCATCAAGGAAGGCTGGACGCAGAAGGACGGCAAGCTGCCCGTCAACCCCTCCGGGGGCCTCAAGGCCAAGGGCCACCCGATCGGCGCCACCGGCGTCTCCATGCATGCGCTCACGGCCATGCAGCTCGCCGGCGAGGCGGGCGAGATGCAGATCCCGGCGGCCTCGCTCGGCGGCGTCTTCAACATGGGCGGCGCGGCCGTGGCCAACTACGTCAGCGTGCTCGAGCGGCTGCGCTGAAGCCGTCGGCCCGCCTCTGTGGGCCGGCTACTCCCCCGGCGCCCTGGCGCTGATCGCCAGGGCGTGGACGCGGCCGGCCAGCTCGTCGGCCAGGACGGCGTTCACCATGCGGTGGCGCTCGACCCGGGACTTGCCGGCGAAGGCGTTCGACACCACTTTGACGGTGAAGTGAGTTTCGCCTCCTTCCCGCCACCCTGAGTGGCCCAGATGGCGATCCGAATCGTCGGCCACCTCCAGCTCCAGCGGAGCCAGGGCGCGGGTCAGCTTCTCGGTTATCGCGTCCTTAACGCCCATCGGTCAGCCTCTTTGGTCGGGATCGGTCCTGATCAGGCAGCCACGATGTGGCCGCGATGTCGCGGCCTCCTCGCCAACGACGCGATACGGACCATCCGTGTCGCACCCGTCTTGCCCCGATCGTCCGACACCTCATAATGCCAGCGTCATGAATCTCAACTCGCCCATTTTCGACCGCATCCGAAGCCGCCCCCGCCGGGCCGAGCAGGCGCAGCCCAAGAGCGCCAGCCAGAACGGCCCGCGCTGCGAGCATCCGGGCTGCCAGGGCGCGGGCGAGCACCGGGCCCCCAAGGGCCGGTCCAACGAGGGCGAGTACTGGCGCTTCTGCCTGGAGCACGTGCGCGAGTACAACGCCTCCTACAACTACTTCGCCGGCATGACGGACGACGCCGTCGCCCGCTACCAGAAGGAGTCGCTGGTCGGCCATCGCCCGACCTGGTCCATGGGCGTCAAGGCGCCCGGCAAGGGTCCGGGCGCGCCGGAGGCCAGCACGGAATTCGTCTTCGAGGACCCGCTGGGCGTGTTCCGCGCCGCCGGCTTCGCCCATCGGGCGGAGGCCGAGCCGCGCAAGCCGACCGTGGGTCCGGTCGCCCGCAAGGCCTATGACGCGCTCGGCCTCGACGAGACCGTGGACGCCGCCACCGTGAAGGCCCGCTACAAGCAGCTCGTGAAGCAGGTCCATCCCGACGCCAATGGCGGCGACCGATCCCTCGAGGATCGCCTGCGCGAGATCATCAACGCCTACAACACCCTGAAGGCCGCCGGCCGGGCCTGAGCCCGTCCCGGCGCCGACGCAGGGCGGCCCAGCGCGCCGCGCATAAAGGCCGCAATTCCCGGGGGCTGTCGCGAATTGCTTCGCGTCGCCGCAGCCTCTAAACAAGGTTCGGGCTCAAGGCCGCCGAGCCGGGCCCCGGGGTTGTCCCCGTCGTTCGTCTGTGAGGATCCATGTCTGCCACGACTGCACTGGCGCCGGGGCTGCCGGACACGACGGTGTCCGCCCGCAAGCTTTTCAACATCGGACTCGACATGGACGTGCCGGCCTATTCCGAGCCGGACGCGCATGTTCCCGATCTCGATCCGGACTATCTGTTCGACCGGGACACCACGCTGGCCATCCTGGCGGGCTTCGCCAAGAACCGCCGCGTCATGGTCACGGGCTATCACGGCACCGGCAAGTCGACCCATATCGAGCAGGTCGCGGCGCGCCTGAACTGGCCCTGCATCCGCATCAATCTCGACAGCCACGTCTCGCGCATCGACCTCGTCGGCAAGGACGCCATCGTCCTGAAGGACGGCAAGCAGGTGACCGAGTTCCAGGACGGCATCCTGCCCTGGGCGCTGCAGAACAACATCGCGCTGGTGTTCGACGAATATGACGCCGGCCGCCCGGACGTGATGTTCGTGATCCAGCGCATCCTGGAGATTTCCGGCAAGCTGACGCTGCTGGACCAGAAGCGCGTGATCCGGCCGCACGGCGCGTTCCGGCTGTTCGCCACCGCCAACACGGTGGGCCTGGGCGACACGTCCGGCCTCTATCACGGCACGCAGCAGATCAACCAGGGCCAGATGGACCGGTGGTCCATCGTCACCACGCTGAACTACCTGCCGCACGACAAGGAAGTCGACATCGTGCTCGCCAAGGCGAAGCACTACACCGGCAAGGAAGGCCGCGACATCGTCAACAAGATGGTGCGCGTCGCCGACCTCACCCGCAACGCCTTCATGAACGGCGACCTGTCGACCGTCATGAGCCCGCGCACGGTGATCACCTGGGCCGAGAACGCCGACATTTTCAAGGATATCGGCTTCGCGTTCCGCCTCACCTTCCTGAACAAGTGCGACGAGCTGGAGCGGCCTTTGGTCGCCGAGTTCTACCAGCGCTGCTTCGGGCACGATCTTCCCGAAAGCGCCGTCAACGTGGCGCTGACCTGAAGGCCTGACGAGAGGCCGAACCTCCAAGAGGCCGAATGAGCTCCTCCAACCGCAAGCCCGCACAGCCGAAGGAAGCCCCCGCCGAGCCCTTCAAGCGTTCGGTCGCGGGGTGCCTGCGGGCGATCGCCCGGCAGCCGGAGCTGGAGGTGACCTTCGCGTCGGACAGGCCGGCCCTGACGCCGGACCGGGCGCGCCTCGCCGAGCCGCCGCGCAAGATGACCGCCGCCGACGCCGCGATCGTGCGCGGCCAGGCCGATTCGATGGCGCTGCGGCTGGCCTGCCACGACACCGCCGTGCACCGGCGTCTCGCGCCCGAGGGCCAGCAGGCCCGCGCCGTCTATGACGCGGTCGAGCAGTCGCGGGTCGAGTCGATCGGCTCGCGCCGGATGGCCGGGGTCGCCTCCAACCTCACCGCGATGCTGGAGGACCGCTATCACCGCGGCGCCTATCACGAGATCACCGACCGCGCCGACGCGCCGCTGGAGGACGCCGTCGCCATGATGGTGCGCGAGCGCCTCACCGGCCTCAAGCCCCCGCCCGCGGCGCAGAAGATCGTCGATCTCTGGCGTCCCTGGGTGGAGGAGAAGGCCGGCAAGGACCTCGACAAGCTCGTCTCCAACCTGGAGGACCAGCGCCACTTCGCCCGGTCCGTCCGCGAGATGCTCGCCAGCCTCGACATGGCCGAGGACTCCAGCCTCGACCCGGAGGACAGCGAAGACCAGGACGATTCGAACGAGCAGAGCCAGGACCAGCAGCAGCAGGACGGCGAATCGGAGGAGCAGTCGGCCTCCGAGCGCGCCGAGATGGAGCGCTCCGAAGAGGCCTCCGAGGAGATGGAGGAGGGCCAGTCCGAGACCTCCGAGGGCCCCACCGGCGAGATGCCGGAGGACTCCGACGAGGCGGAAGGCGACGAGCCGTCGGAAGCCTGGCGGCCGCCCGTGTCCAGCGCCCGCGAGGCGCGCGGACCGGACTACAAGGCCTTCGTGACCCGCTTCGACGAAATGATCGGGGCCGAGGAGCTGTGCGACGCCGACGAGCTGGCGCGCCTGCGCAGCTATCTCGACAAGCAGCTCGGCCATCTGCAGGGCGTCGTCGCCCGCCTGGCGAACCGCCTTCAGCGCCGCCTCATGGCGCAGCAGAACCGCGCCTGGGAGTTCGATCTCGAGGAGGGGTCGCTTGATCCCGCCCGGCTGACCCGCATCGTCATCGACCCGTTCCAGCCGCTCTCGTTCAAGCGCGAGAAGGACACCAATTTCCGCGACACCGTGGTGACGCTGCTGATCGACAATTCCGGCTCCATGCGCGGACGGCCGATCACGGTGGCGGCGACCTGCGCCGACATCCTGGCCAGGACGCTCGAACGCTGCGGCGTCAAGGTGGAGATCCTCGGCTTCACGACGCGCGCCTGGAAGGGCGGCCAGTCCCGCGAGGCCTGGCTCCAGTCGGGCAAACCCGCCAATCCGGGCCGCCTGAACGACCTGCGCCACATCGTCTACAAGCAGGCCGACGCGCCGTGGCGCCGGGCCCGGAAGAATCTCGGGCTGATGATGCGCGAGGGGCTCCTGAAGGAGAACATCGACGGAGAGGCGCTCGACTGGGCCCACAAGCGGCTGCTCGCCCGCAGCGAGCAGCGCAAGATCCTGATGATGATCTCGGACGGCGCGCCGGTGGACGACTCCACCCTGTCGGTGAACCCGGGCAACTATCTCGAGCGGCACCTGCGCTGGATCATCGAGGAGATCGAGACCCGGTCGCCCGTGGAGCTGATCGCCATCGGCATCGGCCATGACGTGACGCGCTACTACCGCCGCGCGGTCACGATCGTGGACGCCGAGGAGCTCGGCGGCGCGATGACCGAGAAGCTGGCCGAGCTCTTCGATGACAAGGCGACGCCCCCCAAGGTCGTCGCGGCTCCGCGCAGGGCCGCGGGCGGCCGGGGATGAACCACGACCGGCGCGCGTTCGGCCGCGGCGTGCTGTGCGCCGGCGCCCTCGCCGTCGCGGCGGCGACGCGGGCCAGCCCGGCGCTGGCCGCCTCCGGCCCCAAGAGCGGCCCGACCGAGCAGCAGCGGCTCGAGATCCGCGCGCGCCCGGTCGAAAGCTTCTCGATTCTGGCGCCGGAGGTGAGGCGCTTCGGCGCGCTGGAGTTCATCGGCGGGCTCGACCTGTCCAGCGACAATCCGCATTTCGGCGGCTGGTCGGGCCTGTCCGTCAGCCCTGACGGCCAGCGCATCCTCGCCATCAGCGACGTGGGCTCCTGGCTGACCGCCCGGATCGCCTATGCGGAGATGACCCCGACGGGGCTTGCGGACGCGGTCCTGGCGCCGGTGCTGGGCGCGGACGGGACGCCGTTGTGGAAGACCGACGCCTGGGACAGCGAGTGCGTCTGCGTCCATGACGGCGTGGCCTATGTCGGCTTCGAGCGCGTCCACGAGGTGCGGCGCTTCGAGATCGCCCGCGACGGCCTGCGCGCGCGGGGGCAGATCGTCCCCGTCCCGCCCGCCGTCAAGACGCTGCGGGGCAACCGCAGCCTCGAGGCGATCGGCGTCGCCACGGCCGGAGCCCTCGCCGGGAGCCTCGTCACGATCGCCGAGCGGGCCGCGAAAGGCCCGGAATCGCCCACCAAGGGCTGGATCCTGACAGGCGCCCTCAAGGGCGAGTTCAAGGTCGCCCGGCACGACGACTTCGACGTGACCGACCTCGCCTTCCTGCCCGGCGGCGACATGCTGCTGCTGGAGCGCAGTTTCGGCTGGCTGGACGGCGTCGGGATGCGGATCCGGCGGATCGCCGCCGGGGCGATCAGGCCCGGCGCGGTCCTGGACGGACCGACGCTGATCCACGCCACCATGCGCCAGCGCATCGACAACATGGAAGGCCTGAGCATCCATGTCGCGGCCGACGGCTCGACCGTGCTGACGATGATCTCCGACGACAATTTCTCGTTCCTGCAGCGCACCACCCTGCTGCAGTTCCGCCTCGTCGGGTGAGCCGCCCCGGCGAGCCGGGCCATCGCGGCCTCAGCCGGCCGCCTGGGGCTTCAGCTTCTCGACCGGCATGATCACCGACATCAACGCCCCATAGGGCAGCAGCGCCAGCAGGGCGATCAGCACCTTCACGCCGAAATCGCTGATCGCGAGGCTTTGCCACAGCGCCATCGGGTGCTGTCCGAGGAACGGGATGAGCGCCGACATCTCGGGGTCTCCCGCGAAGGCGATGGAGAAGAACAGCGCCGTGTCGACCGCCGAGCCCAGCAGGCTGCCGACCAGCGGCGCGCGCCACCACGCCTGGCGGCGCAGGGTGTTGAACACCGTCACGTCCAGGAGCTGGCCGACCAGGAAGGCGGTTCCCGACGCCAGCGCGATCCGGGGCGTCGCCAGCGCGATGGAGAGGATGACGGCGAGCACGAACCCGACCGCCACGAGCTTGCGGGCCGTCGTGACGCCGTAGCGGCGGTTCGTGAGGTCCGTCACCAGGAAGGACACCGGATAGGTGAACGCGCCCCAGGTCAGGTAGTCCTGCAGCCCCAGGAAGCCGAACGGATGCTGGACCAGGATGTTCGACGCCACCACCACCAGCGTCATCGCCGTGACGGGGAGCGCGAGGGACCGGACTTCGGCGTTGATCGACATCGGCGTTCTCCCGGGCGGACCAGCAGGACCTATGCGAAAAGCCCCGCCGGACCGGGCGAGGCTTTCACGCAGAAGGCGGAATGGGTCGGCGCGCTTACTGCGCGGCGACGGCCGCGTCGGCGGACTTCTTGGTGATCTCGCGCTTCAGCTCGCGCACGTTCTGCGAGAGGTCCTCGTCCGAGGCCTTCTTCAGGAACGCGTCGAGGCCGCCGCGATGCTCGACCGAGCGCAGGGCGTGGGCCGACACCCGCAGGCGCACGCCCTTCTGCAGCGCGTCCGACTGGAGCGTCACATGCAGCAGGTTCGGCAGGAACCGCCGCTTGGTCTTATGGTTCGAGTGGCTCACCAGATGTCCGCTCTGGACACCCTTGCCCGTCAACTCACACCGACGCGCCATGGTCGATCGTCCTTATGTGTCTAAGCTTCCGCAGTCGCCCTGAGCCCGACGAGCACCCTCGCCGATAGACAGAAGGCGGCCGAAGCCGCCGCCGGGAACCACGCAGCATTCAATGGTCGGTGCTCTATAGTGGCGGGCCATGCCAGCGTCAACCCGGCAGATGCCTCCCGCGGATTGCGTCGCTTCGCGTGTCGCATTCGCCCGCCGGGGCGAGAATCAGTCATGATTACCCCATGGCGCCCCGCCACGAAACCGACTTGATCCGGCGCGAGACAGGACCCCGATCCTCGTCACGCGGCGGCCGAGCCGCAGAGACATGCGACTGATGACGATGCCCCCCCTCCGCCGCGCCCTCCCCCGGACCCGCGCCGCGGCCCAATGCTTCGGGATCGCGGCTCTGGCCGCGGCGCTCTCGGGAACGGCGCGCGCCGAGACGGTCGACATCCAGTACGGACTCACCCTCGCGGGCCTGCCGATCGGCACGGCGTCGCTCGCCGGCGCGCTGACGCGCGACGCCTACAAGCTGGACGTGAAGGCGCGCATGACCGGCCTCGCCGGCATGCTGACCAGCGGGCGGGGCGCGGGGACCGCCACCGGCGTCAACGCCGGCGGCAAGCTCCTGCCCTCCACCTACGCGCTGACCTCGGGCGGCGGCAGCCAGGTCTACACGGTCCGGATGGCGCTGAAGGCCGGCGACGTCGCCGCCGTCGACATCAGCCCTCCCCTGGACGCCAAGGTCGACCGCGTGCCCGTGCTGGAGACGCACAAGCGCGGCGTGCTCGACCCAGTCAGCGCGCTGCTGTTTCCCGTGGCCGGACGTGGGCCGCTGCTGGAGCCAGCCTCCTGCAACCGCACCATCCCGGTCTTCGACGGCGCCGGCCGCTTCGACGTGACCATGAGCTTCTCGGAGACGCGGCAGGTCGACGTGCCCGGATACAAGGGCCCGGTGCTCGTCTGCGCGGCGCGGTACAATCCCATCTCCGGCCACCGGGTGAACCGCAAATCGACCCAGTTCATGGCCGACAACCGCGACATGGAGGCGTGGCTCGCCCCGGTGGACGCGGCCCACACGCTCGTTCCGGTCAAGATCGCCGTCCGGACCCAGGTGGGGACCACCGTCATCGAGGCGACCCGGTTCAGCGTCGGGCGGGCCGCAGCCGTTCCCGGCGGGTCGACCACGGCGTCCCGAACCGCTCCGGCCGAGTAGGACCCGGTTTCCCGATTCAGCACCGTCCCTTAACGGCCGACCGGCCCGCACGGCGTCCGGCGACGTTTCCGCCGTCGCCTGTGGGCGTTGGAATCATGCGTAGATCTGCCCTTCGTACGGGATGCGTTCTGCATTGCGTCCAATCGTTAAAATCCGTGCGAAGTTTTTCCCTCATCGACGTAAAGCTCTCGTTCATCGGAGCCGAGTCTTTCCGCCTCGCGGTCCTGCCGGACTGAGTCACGCCGGATAGCCGGGATTCTCTCGTCCGGATCGCCGTCTGGTAGGGACCAGAGTAGATCCTGTCCACATCTTGGGGTGAACGAAACTAGACTCACGCCGAGTCACCGATTCGGGCCCGGTTCGTTCCAGACTCGTTCGCCTCTCGAAAAACTTTGGCCCGGCCCGCGGGCGATGTGCTACAGGGAGGCCCCGCCCCGCCCAGACGCCCTGGAGCGCCCCGGCCGCGCTGACGCTCGCAGCCGTCCCTGCTCTTTCCCATATCCAGGACCGATGCTGCCTCGCTCACTCCCGACATCTGTTCGCGCGCGCGGCGTCACGGCCGTGCTCGGGCCGACGAACACCGGCAAGACGCACCTGGCGATCGAGCGGATGGTCGCGCATGGCGGCGGCCTGATCGGCCTGCCCCTGCGCCTGCTGGCGCGCGAGGTCTATCAGCGGCTCGTCGAGCGGACCTCGGTCGACGCCGTCGCGCTGATCACCGGCGAGGAGAAGATCAAGCCGCCCGGCGCGCGCTTCTGGGTCGCCACCGTGGAGGCGATGCCGCGGGACCTCGAGACCCCCTTCGTGGCGATCGACGAGATCCAGATCGCGGCCGACCGCGACCGCGGGCACGTTTTCACCGACCGGCTCCTGAACATGCGCGGCCGGGCCGAAACCCTGCTGATTGGCGCCGCCACCATGAAGCCGCTGATCGAGCGGCTGCTGCCGGGCGCGAACATCGTGTCGCGGCCTCGGCTCTCCAGGCTTACCTTCGCGGGGGAGAAGAAACTGACGCGGCTTCCGCGGCGCAGCGCCATCGTGGCGTTCTCGGCCGAGGAGGTCTACGCGATCGCAGAGCTGATCCGCCGCCAGCGCGGGGGAGCCGCCGTGGTCATGGGCGCGCTGTCGCCCCGCACCCGCAACGCCCAGGTGGCGCTCTACCAGTCGGGCGACGTCGACTACCTCATCGCCACCGACGCGATCGGGATGGGGCTGAACCTCGACGTCGACCACGTCGCCTTCGCGGCGGACCGGAAATTCGACGGCGCCATGCACCGCCGGCTCAACCCGGCGGAGTTCGGCCAGATCGCAGGACGCGCGGGACGGCACCTCCGGGACGGGACCTTCGGCACCACGGGGCGGTGCGAGCCCTTCGACACCGAGCTTGTCCGCTCGCTCGAGGACCACGCCTTCGACGCGGTGAAAGTCCTGCAATGGCGCAATCCCGAGCTCGACTTCCGCACCGTCGCCCGGCTGGTGTCCTCCCTGGAGCGAAATCCCGCCGAACAGGGCCTGACCCGGGCCCTCGCGGCCGACGACGTCATCGCGCTCGAAACCGTCTCGCACGACGAGGACCTCAAGCGCTTCGCCGCGAGCCCGGAGGCCGTCTCGCGGCTGTGGGACGTGTGCCAGGTGCCGGATTACCGCAAGGTCGCGCCCGCCGCGCATTCGGACCTCGTCGCGACCATCTTCCGCCAGCTGATGCGCGACGGCCGCCTCTCGGACGACTGGTTCGCCAGCCGCGTGAAGGAGGTCGACCGCACCGAC
Organism: Alsobacter sp. SYSU BS001988; assembly: GCF_054796215.1. Classification (NCBI taxonomy): domain Bacteria; kingdom Pseudomonadati; phylum Pseudomonadota; class Alphaproteobacteria; order Hyphomicrobiales; family Alsobacteraceae; genus Alsobacter; species Alsobacter sp. SYSU BS001988. The sequence continues at coordinate 81,019 of NZ_JBTAMK010000017.1, forward strand.
GGGGAGATCGACACGCTGTCCGCGCGCATCGCGCAGGGCCGCACCTGGACCTTCGTGGCGAACCGTCCGGATTGGTTGCGTGATCCTGAGCATTGGCAGAGGGTCACCCGTCAGGTAGAGGACAGGCTGTCGGACGCCTTGCATGAGCGTCTGGCGCAACGTTTTGTGGACCGCCGCACGAGCGTGCTCATGCGGCGTCTGAGAGAGAACGCGATGCTCGAAGCGGAAATCACGGCGGCGGGCGACGTGCTCGTCGAAGGCCATCATGTTGGCCGTCTGCACGGATTCCAGTTCGCGCCGGATCCGCAGGCTGGCGGATCCGAGGCGAAGGCGCTTCGCAACGCGGCGATGAAAGCGCTCGCGGGCGAGATCGAGACCCGCGCGTCCCGGATCGCGGGCGCGGGCGACGACCAGTTCGTCCTCGCCAATGACGGGTCGGTCCGCTGGCAGGGGGAAGTCGTCGCCAAGCTGACGGCCGGCGACAAGCTGCTGGAGCCTCGGCTGCGGCTGCTGGCCGACGAGCAGCTGACGGGCGGCGCGCGCGAGCAGGTCCAGGCCCGGCTCGACCTCTGGATGAAGGCTCATGTCGAAAAGCTGCTCGGCCCGCTGCTGAAGCTGGAGGCGGCCGACGGCCTCAGCGGCATCGCGCGCGGCCTCGCCTTCCAGATCTCCGAGGCGCTCGGCGTGCTGGAGCGCTCCAAGGTCGCCGAGGAGATGAAGCATCTCGACCAGGAAGGCCGCGGCAGCCTGCGCAATTTCGGCGTCCGCTTCGGCGCCTACCATCTCACCGTGCCGGCGCTCCTGAAACCCGCGCCGCGCGGGCTCGCGGCCCAGCTCTGGGCGCTGAAGCACGGCGGCCCCGAGCCCAAGGGCCTGGACGACATCCTGCACCTGGCGTCCTCGGGCCGGACCTCGATCCCGGTGGACAAGGAGGTCGCGCGCGGCCTCTACCGCGCCGCGGGCTTCCGCGTGTGCGGCGAGCGCGCCGTGCGCGTCGACATCCTGGAGCGTCTGGCCGACCTGATCCGGCCTGCGATCCATTACCGGCCCGGCGTCACGCCCGGCGAGCCGCCGGCCGGCGCCGCCGACGGCGAGGGTTTCGTCGTCACGACCGCCATGACGTCGCTGTGCGGATGCGCGGGCGAGGACTTCGCCTCCATCCTCCGCTCGCTGGGCTATCTGGTCGACCGCCGTCCCGGGCCGGCCATCACGGTCCCGCTCGTGCCGGCCGCCGCCAAGGCGCCCGCCCCCGCTGCGCCGGCGGCTGAACCCGTGACCGAGGCGCCCGCATCGGCGCCGCAGGAGGCCGCCGCCCAGACGGACGACGCCGCTCCGCTCGACGCAGGCTCGGCGGCCGCCGAGCCGACGCCGCTGGACGCCATCGCGGCGGATTTCGCCTTGGGCGGAGTCGAGCCTGAGGCCCGCGACGCCATCCCGGTCGAGACCGAGGCGGCCCCTGACCTTCCCGCCTCGGACGAAGCCCTCGCGGCCCAGCCCAGCGTGGACGTCGCCGGCCAGGAAGCGACCGCCGACGGCGCCGCCGAGCCGGTCGCGTCCGAGACCGTCGCCCAGGAGAGCCCGGCGGAGGCGCAGCCTGCGGACGCGGAGTCCACGGCCGGGCAGGCCGAAGCGGCGGCTCCGGCGCTGATCGAGATCTGGCGGCAGCACCGCCACCATGGCGGCCAACGCCCCGCGCATCAGCGTGGACAGAGGCCTGGCCGCGGCGGCGAGCGGGCGTCGGTCGACGGCGCCGCAGCCGAAGGCCGGCAGGATCGCGGTCCGCGTCCCGACCGCGGCCCGCGGCCGGATCGGGGCCCGAGGCCCGACCGAGGCCCCAGGCCGGAGCGTGGCCCGAGGCCCGAACGGGCCCCGGCAGCCGACGGCCAGCCCGCCGAGGTCGCAGCCGCGCCGGACTCAGGGCGGCCCGAGCACCGCGGCCCGCGCCGGGACTTCGACAACCGCGGCGGCAAGTCGGGGCCGCATCGCGGCGGCAAGCCGGGCGATCCGCGCTCGGGCGACGGCTTCCGCAATGGCGGCCAGAAATTCGGCGGCCCGAAGCCGGGCGGCGGCGCCGGGCGTCCCGGCAAGCCGGGCGGCTGGACGGAGAGGCCGCCGCGCGAGAAGACGCCGGATCCCAACTCTCCCTTCGCCAAGCTTCTCGCCCTGAAGGCGGAACTCGAGGCGAAACAGGGCGAAAAGGGCTGAATTCGCGTGGCGCGCCGCAACGGCTCCGACAAAGGGTCGGACGACCGCGGGCCGGACAACGCCGCCGACCGTCAGCGCCTCGACAAATGGCTCGTCTACGCCCGGTTCGCGAAGACCCGCACCGTCGCGTCCGACCTGATCGAGAGCGGGCGGATCCGGCTCAACGGGGGTAGGATCACCAATCCGGCGCGCGGGCTGGCGATCGGGGACGTGCTGACCATGGCGCTTCCGCACGCCACCCGGGTCGTGCGGGTTCTGGCGGTGGCCGAGCGTCGCGGCTCCTTTCCGGACGCGCAGGCCCTGTACGAGGATGTCGCGCCTTGAGCGCGACCGCGCTTGGTCGTCTTGCAACAGCGTGGGTTCTCGGCTACGCAACGGCAGCGCTGAGGGAGCCTGCCGGCGCGATCGCGAAACTGGCTCGTGGATGCCCAAAGCCGGCCTTGACCCGGCCCGGGAGTTTGCAATGACGTACGTCGTCGTCGAAAACTGCATCAAGTGCAAGTACATGGACTGCGTGGAGGTGTGTCCGGTGGACTGCTTCTACGAGGGCGAGAACATGCTCGTCATCCACCCGGACGAGTGCATCGACTGCGGCGTGTGCGAGCCCGAATGCCCTGCCGAGGCCATCAAGCCCGACACCGAATCCGGCCTCGATCCCTGGCTCAAGCTGAACGCCGAATACGCCAAGAGCTGGCCCAACATCACCGTCAAGCGCGACGCCCCGGCGGACGCCAAGGAGCACGACGGGGAGGCCGGCAAACTGGACAAATATTTTTCGCCGAACCCCGGCGAGGGTGATTGACGTCAAGCTGAGTCGTGACTTTGCAACGCGGAGTCGCAACGGGAACAGGGCGATTGCGCCTTGAAACCTTTGATTTACCCACCATTTTGTGTTAGCGTCCGGGTGTAGTCGATTACCTCCGGCGCGCTTTGCCTCATTCTGAATCTTCCAATCAGAAAAACCCACTTGGGCTGAGTGGGTGCGGCATGCGTTTTTGAACTTCGGCTGAAATCCATAACGGCGTGAGTATCGAAATTCACGCTGCGGGGTATCTTGCGTCGGCGTTCGCGTCGACCTTCGCGTGTGGCAGCCGGGCGGTTCAGCCCGGCCTCAGGGAGATGACCTGAATATGACGAACGCTAAGAAACATTCCAATCGCCACGGTTACAAGACGGGTGAATTCGTCGTGTACCCGGCGCATGGGGTCGGGCAGATCATGGCGATCGAAGAGCAAGAAGTCGCCGGGTTCAAGCTCGAGCTTTTCGTCATCTCCTTCGAGAAGGACAAAATGACCCTCCGCGTGCCGACCGCCAAGGCCACGTCGGTAGGGATGCGCAAGCTCGCCGAGAACGCCCTCGTGGCCAAGGCGCTGGAGACCATCACTGGCCGTGCGCGCATCAAGCGCACCATGTGGTCGCGTCGCGCGCAGGAATACGAGGCGAAGATCAACTCCGGCGACCTGATCGCCATCGCCGAAGTGGTGCGTGACCTGCACCGGTCCGACGCGCAGCCCGAGCAGTCCTATTCCGAGCGCCAGCTCTACGAGGCCGCGCTGGACCGGATGGCCCGCGAGGTGGCCGCCGTCAACCGCCTGCACGAGACCGAAGCCCTCAAGCTGATCGAGGCGCAGCTCGCCAAGTCGCCGAAGCGCGTCAAGGGCGCGGAGGCGGAAGCCGAGGTCGAGGCCGCCAACGAGGGCGAGGACGAGCAGGAAGAGGCCGCCTGATCGGCGGGTCCGCTTCGTCAGGTTCAAGAGCCCGGCTTCGCGCCGGGCTCTTTCATGTGGCGCGCCCGTCGATCGGGCCGCCGGCCGCCCTCAAGCGAGGGTCTCCTTGAGAAACGCGACCGTGCGGTCGAAGGCCAGGGTTGCGGCGGCCTGGTCGTAGCGTTCGGCGCTGGTGTCGTTGTGAAAGGCGTGGTTCACGCCTTCATAGACATGGATCGTGTGCGGCTCGCCGGCGGCTTTCAGCGCCGCGTCGTAGCCGGCCATGCCGGCGTTCACGCGCTGGTCCAGACCCGCATAGTGCAGCAGGAGCGGCGTCTTGTAGCGGCCCACCGCCTCGGTGGGCGGGGCCACGCCATAGAAGGCCACGCCCGCCCCGAGCCTCGGTTCGCGGGTCGCCAGGACGTTGACCATCCCGCCGCCCCAGCAGAAGCCGACAGCCCCGACCTTGCCGTTCGCATGCGGGTTCTCGCGCAAGAGGGTCAGCATCGCGCCGGCCTGCTGGACGACGCTCTCGCCGCTCAGCTTCGCGAACAGGTCTCGCGCGGCGTCAGCGTCCTCCGGCGTTCCGCCCAGCGGCAGCAGGAAGTCGCCCGCCAGCGTCACGAAGCCGGCCACCGCGAAGCGGCGCGCCACGTCCTGGATGTGGGGGTTGAGTCCGCGGTTCTCGTGGATCACGATCACGGCGGGATGGCGGGCGTCGTCCTTCGGACGCGCCAGATAGCCGGACACCCCGACGTTGGCCACCGAAGTCCTGATGCGCTCGGTCACGATCCTGCCGTCCGTCTCGGGAACCAGAGCCGCGCGGGCGTAGTTCGGTTCGAGAACGGCCAGAGCCGCCCCAGCGGCCGCGGCGGAGCCAGCCAGGGCGCTGAGCCTTTCCAGGAACGTCCTCCTGGCCAGCGGCTTGTGGGTGTACTCGTCGTAGAGGTCGATGATTTTCTGATCGAGGGACATGCCGGAACCCTTCTTGTCACAGGTCCCATTTGGGACCAGCGCGTGACGGAAGCCAACGCGCTTGGAGGCCCTTTCGGGTTCCCGGGTGATCTGGCCGGTTCACAAATGCGTAGAAACACAGAGCGCCTCCCCCGGAGCCAGGGCTGGCTCGGGCCTGGAGAGCGCGTCGGCGAAATCGGGTTGCCTCAACCGGGCAGGCGGCCTTTGCGCAATGACGGAGGCCGGCATGGGTGAGATCGCGGGCGTGAGGCGAACCTTCGTCAGGGCCGCCATGAACGCTCCCTTCCTGAGCAGGGAAGAGGAGCACGGGCTGGCCGTGGCCTGGAAAGACCAGCGCGACCAGGTCGCCCTGCACAAGCTCGCTTCGGCCCATATGCGCCTCGTGATCGCTATCGCGGCGCGCTTCCGGCACTACGGCCTGCCCATGGCGGACCTGATCCAGGAGGGCCATGTGGGCCTGCTGGAAGCGGGGGCCAGGTTCGAGCCCGAGCGCGAGGTGCGCTTCTCCACCTACGCGACATGGTGGATCCGGGCGTCGATCCAGGACTACATCCTGCGCAACTGGTCCATCGTCCGCGGCGGCACCAGCTCGGCGCAAAAAGCGCTGTTCTTCAATCTGCGCCGCCTGCGCGCCAAGCTGTCGCAGTCGGCCGCCGGCGACGCCAGCATCGACGTGCATCAGGAAATCGCGACGGCGGTGGGGGTGTCCCGCAGCGACGTCGCCCTCATGGAGGCCCGCCTGTCGGGCTCGGACATGTCGCTGAACGCTCCGCTCACCGAAAGCGAGTCCGGCGCGGCCGAGCGGGTCGACTTCCTGGTCGACGGCGCTCCCCTCCCGGACGAGGCGGTGGGCGAAGCGATCGACTCCGAGCGCCGGGTCAAGTGGCTGCGTTCCGCCCTGACGGTGCTCTCCGAGCGCGAGCTGAACATCCTGCGGGCCCGCCGGCTGTCGGAGGAAGGCGCCACGCTGGAGTCGCTCGGCGACCGGCTCGGAATCTCCAAGGAGCGGGTGCGCCAGATCGAGAGCCGGGCCATCGAGAAGCTGAAGCGCGCGCTCCTGGAGCGCCACCCCGAACCCGGATCAGTTCTGGTCTAGAGCGTGCTGCGAAAAGGTGGAAACCGGCTTTTCGCGCCAAAGCATGCGACCATCAGGAAACGAGCGCATGCTGTGTTTCCGTCGAAACACGGCATGTGCTCGTCCTACTCCACGATGATCTTGTAGGTCGCGCCCTCGCGGACGGGACCGTTCCGGTCGATGCCGTTCAGGAGCTGGAACCGCTCGACCGGACGGTCCGTCGCCATCCGGGTCGCGAGGGTCTCGACCGTGTCGCCCTGACGCGCCACCACCAGCCCGACCCGCAGCGGCTTGACGGCCGCGGCTTCCTCGTTGGCCATCACGTGAAAGCTTTCGATCGCCTGGCGGAACGCCCGGTCGGACTCGGGCGTGTAGTTCTTGGCGGCCAGGATGAACCGATAGGTCGCCTGGCCGACCTGCACGGCCGCGAGCCGGAAGGTCCACTCGTCGCCCTTGGCCACCGCCGTCACGGCCGGCAGTCCGTTGACGTTCAGGGTCTCCACCGCCCCCACCTCGACGCCCTCGATCCATCCCGACGCGATGTAGCTTTCCAAGGTGGCGCCGTCCGGCATCTTGACGCTGTCGAAGCGCATCGCCTGCGCGCCGCCGGGCGCCAGGCCCAGCACGGCCGAGGCCGAATTCTCCAGCATGAAGTTGGCCGGCGCGGCGTAGGCGAAGCCGAGCTGCGGGTGCATGAAGCGGTTCCCCCGCACCACCCCCTCGGCCGGGTCGTCACCGAAGGTCATGCCCTCGATGGATTTGAGGTAGCGATCCCGATCGTTCTCCCCGATGCCCGGCGCCCGGATCTGGCGCGCGGCGGAGAGGGCCTGCGCCACCCTCTCGGGAGTCGAGGGATGCGTGGAGAGGAAATTGGGGCTCTGGTTGGATTTCTCGCCCAAGAGGGTGGCGCGCATCGCCGACTGGCGGCCCAGCGAGGCCAGGAAGCGGGCGGCCCCGAACGGGTCGAACCCCGCCTTGGCGATGGTCCTGACGCCGATCTGGTCGGCCTCGAGCTCCTGCGCCCGCGAGAAGCTCGCCAGCGTGATCTTGCCGCGCGCCTGCACCTGCTGCTCGGCGGCGCTGTCGTTCAGGACTTCCGCCACGACCCGGCTGACGATCTCGGACCGACGCTCGAGTTCGGCGCGCTGGATGGCGTGGCTCAGGGTGACGTGCGCCACCTCGTGGGCCATCACGGCGGCCACTTCGGAGGTGTCGTTCGCCAGCGCAAGAAGCCCGCGGGTGACGTAGAGATTGCCGTTGGGCAGCGCGAAGGCGTTCACCACCGGGGAGTTCAGGATGGTCACCTGATATTGCTGGTCGGGCCGCTCCGTCGCGGCCGCCACGCGGCGCATCACGTCGTTGAGCAGGCGCTCGGCCACCGGGGCGCGGTAGTCCCCGCCGAAGCTCGACACCAGCTTCTTGTGCTCGCGAGAGCCGAGGGGCTCCACGCCGGTGACGCGAGGGGCCGAGGCCGGCACGCTGGGCGCCGTGCCCGCGCCAAACCCGATCCGGTCGGAGGCGCATCCGGCGACGAGGCCCGCGACCACGATCGCGGCGAGACGCGCGCGCACGGACGGCGCGCCGAAACGGGCGCGCTGCGGTCCGCGAGCGACGTCCCCTTTGCTCACCATCTCGCCAGAAACACCCGCCGTCGATGCCGCACCAACACACCCGATTTTCGTCCGGCCGCGGCCGGGTTTGGCGAAGGTCGAGATCCCGGTCAGTCGAGACGCTCAATGTCCTCCGGCGCGGACGCCTCGATCAACGGTCCGCCGCTGTCCATCACGACGCCGCGCACGCGGACGCGCCGGCCCTTCAGCGTGGACCACCTCATGCCCGATGCCTCGAGTCTGTTCAAGGTCCGTTTCGAAACCGTGACCGTGAAGTCCTCGCTCCAGACCTCGCCGAAATTGAGATAGGCCTTCGTCTTGCGCTCGGTCGCGCCGAGAACGCGCCCTTCCACCACCACGTAGCGGCCGACATTCTCCAGGATGGCGGCGGGCGCCTCGGCGCTGAGATGGGCCTCCCCGTCCAGCCACAGGCCGCGCCGCGCCGTCCGGGCTTCGGCTTCCGCCGCCAGCACCGCCGCCGCGCAACCCGAGGGAAGATCTCCGGCCTTGGCCACCGCGAGCCCGGCCCTGGCGAGCGCCGCGGCGAGATCATCGCCCGATCCCTCGCGCCCGATCAGGGCGGGCATGCGCCCCCACCGGTCCGGCCGGCCCGCGACGGGCGAGATCCGGAACGGCCCGCTCGCGGCGAAGGCCGCCAGCAGGCTGCGCTGCGCCTCCGCCAGGCCGGGCTTGGACGGGTCCGCAACGACGATTCCGGCGGGCGTCCAAGTCTCCCCGTCAGGCGTCTCCAGATCGCCCGCGGCATTGAGGGCGAGGCGATCGACGTTCCGGGCCCCGGAGATCCGGCATCCGGAGTTCTGCGCGAAGGCGGCCGCGGCCGGGCCGAGGAGAACGAACGCCACGACGGCGCAGCCCGTGAGGCTGCCTCGGCGCAGGCCGGGTCGGGCGGTCGGGTCGCGTGTGTTCACGCACAACCTTACCAACCCTCAAGATGCGATCAATGGCGAAAGGCCCGGCTCGGACGCGTGGCGATCGTTAGCCGATGGTCAAGGTTTGACGCTCATCTTGAATCAAACCTGAGAACAAAAGCCTGAATGGCGCATTGAGAGCCGAAAGGAGAACGGCCCATGGAACGAGAGGCGCAACTGGGATCGGGCGCGGCTGAACCGCTCGGCATCCAGCAAGTCGCTCCGTCTCACGACGATTCACCCTTCAGCCGCGTCGGCCGCGGTTTGAGAGGCGAGTTGGGCCGTGTGCTCGTGGACCCCATTCCGGCCGCCTGGCACGGGCTGCTGCACCAGTTGGGAGAGGCCGAAGAACGCCATCTCGGCGAGGCTCACACGGGCCCGAAGGTCTGAATGGAGCGACCGGCGACGGCGGGGAACCCTGGGGGCGAACGATGGTTGTGAGACCACCAACCAACAGCCGGGAGACCCACCATGGCGGCCAAGCAGAAAACGATGGACGACCTCTTCCTCGAGACCCTGAAGGACATCTACTACGCTGAGAAGCAGATCCTCAGGAACCTGCCCAAGATGGCCAAGGCGGCCAAGACCAGCGAACTGAAACAGGCCTTCGAGCAGCACCGCGACGAGACCGAGCACCAGGTCGAGCGCCTCGACCAGATTTTCGAGATGCTGGGCAAGCCCGCGCGCGGGAAGACCTGCCAGGCCATCGTCGGCATCGTCGAGGAGAGCCAGGAGGTCATGGAGGACTTCAAGGACTCCGACGCGCTGGACGCCGGCATCCTGGCCGCCGCGCAGGCCGTGGAGCACTACGAGATTTCCCGTTACGGCACGCTCAAGACCTGGGCTGCGCAGCTCGGCATGAACGACGCCGTCAAGCTCCTGGACGAGACTCTCCAGGAGGAGAAGAAGACCGACGCCCTGCTGAGCAAGCTGGCCGACCAGGCCGTCAACCGCAAGGCCGCCTGAGGCCCTCGCCTCCGGCCCACGCCGCCGCGACGCTCGCCCGACAGGGCGGGCGCCGCGCCGTGCGCCCGCTCCGCCGGGCTGCGTTGCGCCAGCCGGGCTTGAAGCGCGGGCCCTGCGCATCACTTGCAGGAGACGCCAGCGCCGGAGCGTGCCATGCCGCCCCTTTCCATCCTCGATCTCTCCTTCGTGACGTCCGGATCCACCTGTGGACAGGCGTTGCGCAACACCATCGATCTCGCCGCCATGGCCGACCGCATCGGCTTCACGCGGTTCTGGGTCGCCGAGCACCACAACCTGCCCTCGGTGGCCAGCCCGGCGCCCGAAATCATGATCGGCCAGATCGGCGCCGCCACCCGGCGGATCCGCATCGGCTCGGGCGGGGTGATGCTGCCCAACCACGCTCCCCTGATGGTGGCGGAGCGCTTCCGCATGCTGGAGGCGCTGTTTCCGGGGCGCATCGACCTTGGAATCGGCCGCGCGCCCGGGACGGACCCGGTCACGTCCTACGCGCTGAGGCGCTGGCAGGGCGACCCGCAGGTCGACGATTTTCCGCAGCGCCTGGAGGAGTTGATGGCCTTCGGCGCCGACGCCTTCCCGCCCAACCACCCCTTCAGCAAGATCAAGGCGATGCCCGCCGACGTCCCGCTGCCGCCGATCCTCATGCTGGGTTCGAGCGATTTCGGCGGCAAGCTCGCGGCCCGCCTCGGGCTCGGCTTCGCCTTCGCGCACCACTTCGCCAGCCACGACGCGGGCGACGCGCTGTTGACCTACCGCGCCCGCTTCACGCCGGGCGCGCTGGACAGGCCGCACGCCATCCTGGCGACGGCCGCGATCTGCGCGGAGACGGACGAGGAGGCCCAGCGGCTGGCCTCCAGCGCCGACCTCAGCGCGCTGCGCCGCGCCCGCGGCGTCTACGGCCCGCTTCCCAGCCCCGAAGAGGCGGCAGCCCAGTCCTACGACGCCCAGGATCTCGCCTTCATCCGCCGCAACCGGGCGCGTCTCTTCGTCGGCGCGGCGGACGCCGTTCGGGACGCCCTCATGGACCTGGCCCGATCGGTCCAGGCGGACGAGGTGATGATCACCTCCGCGGTGCACGACCACGAGGCGCGCAAGCGGTCCTTCGCGCTGCTCGCGAAGTCCTTCGGGCTCACGACCCAGGCTGAAGCGGCCTGATCTTGAGCTTTCGGAAAGTCTTGCGCCCGCAATGCGGCGGCGCACACCTCAGGCGGCCGGTTTGCGACAAAGTCGAGGCGGTCGGATCGAAACGATCCTGCAACATTGCATAGCTATGGTTCGAACATAGCGCTTCTGATTCCGGTCCCGGGGGCGCAACAGTTCAGGACCGCCCAGAACACGCGAGCCCCGCCGTGAGTCCCCCGCCTGTGATCGCCGACGCCGCCGTCGAGCCCCGCCTCGTCGCTCCTTCGTCCGCCCCCCTCGTCAAGGCGCACGCCGCCCGCGCGAATGGGGCCGCCGTCGGCGACAACGCCTTCCTGGGCATCGGCTTCATCATCGCCTCGACGGTGTTCTTCGCCGGCTCGGACGTGGCCGCCAAGCTGCTCACCCACACGATCCCGCCGGTCGAGATCGCGTGGATGCGCTATGTGGTGTTCTGCCTGATGGTGCTTCCGGCCGTCGCGTGGACAGGCGGCCGCCGCGGCCTGGCGACGACCCGCCTGCCGATGCAGATCCTGCGCGCGCTCGGGATGGTGAGCTCGGCCGTGGTGTTCATGGTGGCGCTGGGGCATCTGCCGGTGGCCGAGGCCACCGCCATCAATTTCGTGTCGCCGATCTTCATCACCGCGCTCTCCATTCCTCTGCTGGGCGAGAAGGTAGGCCTGCGCCGCTGGATCGCGGCGGCGGTGGGCCTCGCGGGCGTGCTGATCGTGGTCCAGCCGGGTGGGGCCTCCTTCCAGCTCGCCGCGCTGCTGCCGGCCGTCTCGGCCGCCATCTGGGCCTGCTCGGCCATCCTGACCCGCCTGATGAGCAGCGAGAAGCCCGAGGTCACCCTGGCCTGGTCGGCCATCGTCGGCTTCGTGGCGCTCACGGTCGCGGTCCCCTATGCGTGGGTGACGCCCAACGCGATGGAGCTCTGGTACGGCCTGATCATGGGCGTCGGCTCCACCATCGGGCATTGGCTACTCGTGCTCGGCTATCGCCGCGCCGGCGCCTCCCTGCTCGCGCCCTTCTCCTACACGCAGCTCGTCTGGGCCAGCGGCCTCGGCTTCCTGGTGTTCGGCGCGATCCCGGGGCTCTGGACCCTGGTGGGCGGAGCCGTCATCGCCGCCAGCGGCCTCTACACGGCTCACCGCGAGCGCGTCCGCGCCCAGATGGAGCGAAGCGCCAAGGCGGCGTGAGCCGGCGTTCTCGGCGCATGCAGCGACGTGGCGGCGGCGGATCGGCGCCCCTGGCGGACGCCGTCCGCTCGAGCTAGAGCCTCACCTTCTCGCCGTCTTCCTTGGTGAAGCTCTCAGGCTTCCGGTCCAGCAGGTCCAGGACAGCTTCCGAGGGTCGGGAGACCTTCACACCCTTGGGCGTGACGACGATGGGCCTGTTCACCAGGATCGGGTGCTGGACCATCGCACTCAGGATCTGGTCGTCGGTCGCGTCCGGGGCAACAGCCCCAAATCGGCGGCCGGCGCGCCCTTCTCGCGCAGGATGTCGCGTGGGCGAGCGTTCATGGCCGCGAGCAGCTCCTCCAGCTGAGCGCGTGTCCAGCCCGCCTGGAGATAATCGACGATGGTGGGCTCGTATCCCGCCGCCCGGATCAGGCCAAGCGTGTTGCGGGACGTGCCGCAGGCCGGGTTGTGATAGATCGTGATCGGAAAAGCGGTCATGCGGAGCGCTCCTGTGCGAACAGCCAGCCGCAAAGCGCCGTCGCAGCGCCGGCGCCCGCGAGCTGGGCGATGATGAAAGCCGGCGCGGACGAAGGCGCGATGCCGGCGAAGGTATCGCTCAAGCAGCGAGCGATCGTCACGGCCGGGTTGGCGAAAGAGGTCGAGGCCGTGAACCAGTAGGCCGACGTGACGTAGAGGCCGACGACGAACGGGGTCGCCTCGGGCCGGAAGCGGAGCGAGCCGAGGATCGCGGCGATCAGACCGAAGGTCGCGACCGCCTCGGAGAACGCCTGCGCCGGACCTTCTCGGAGCTTGGCGGAGACCTGGACGACAGCCTCTCCGAACATCAGGTGCGCCACCCAGACGCCGAGGACGGCGCCGATCGCCTGGACGGCGACATAGGCGAGAGCCGTCCCGGCTCGAAGTTCGCGCCGAGCGGCGAAGACCAGCGTGACCGCGGGGTTGAAGTGCGCCCCCGACAACGGGCCGAACATGGTGATCAGCACCACCAGGCCGGCGCCGGTCGCAAGCGTGTTGCCCAGCAGCGCGATTGCGACGTTCCCGCCCGCGAGGCGCTCCCCCATGATGCCCGAACCGATGACAATTGCGAGCAGCAGCGCCGCGCCGAGCGCTTCGGCGACAAGGCGGCGCGGCAGGTCGAAGGGCTGGAGCGGCGGCTCAAGGCTTGGCGAGGGCATGTCAGCAGCACGCGGCGCGATTGACGATCTCGGCCAGCGGCGCGCAGATCGCGGCGGAGCCCTGACAGCAGTCCTCCGTCAGGAAGCCGAGCAGCTCCGCCATGCGCTCGAAGGCCGCCGTGTAGATGATCGATCGTCCATCCCGTCTGGACGCGATCAGGCCAGCATGCCCGAGCACGTTGAGGTTGGCCGACAGCGTGCTTGCCGGAACGCCGAGCCGCCTGGCGATCTCGCCGGCAGGCAGGCCCTCGCCGCCGGCCTGGACCAGCATCCGGAACACGTCGAGCCGGCCCTCATGGGCCAGGGCGGAAAGAGCGGCGACGGCGGATCTCACTTCCATACTTCCACGATAATGGAAATATAGTGCGCCGCCAACCCGCATAGCGATGTCTTCGCGCAGCTTCAGCGTGAGAGGGACAGCCCAGATTGTCTGGAGGACCACCGCGGACGGCCCTGCGGAGCAGAGGACGATTCCATGCCGCGAATGAGGAGGCGTCTAAGGGGGACGTCGTCGCCGGATGCAAGGTGGTGCCCCTGGCCGGAATCGGTCTCCATTATAACTACCTGTTTTGATACAATAAAAATGCAGAGATGATCTTTGGTCCCACATTTCGACCCACGTACTTCCTCCGCCTCCTTGCCGGATGCGCCCGATTGTGAAACACATTCGCGCTCACAGGAGCGTCGTTTTGCGCCTCAAGGCCGAGATCATCGCAATCCTGCTCGCTTTCGTCATGGCGTTGGCGCCCTTCGCCATGCCGCGGGCGATGGCGCATGAGGGGCATCGTTCGGCGCCCGCGGCGATCGCCGTCGAGGGCCACGAGGCCAAGGCGGGCCACGCGCATGCCCACCAGGTTGGCCGGGCCTTGGCCGGGCGCGGGGCGGCCTGCCACGCTGTCCCGACGGCGTGCGGCGACGCCCACGGCGACCGCTATGACGGAGCCCAGGGCTGCTGCGGAATGGGCCTTTGCCACGCCTTCCAGGTCAGCCCGGCTCTGTCCCTCGCTTCTCCGTCGGCCTCGTCCACGGTCCGGCTCCTGCCCAGGGACGAACAGGTCGAATCGTCGGCCCGAGGCGGCCTCGACCGCCCCCCGCGAACTGCTTGATCTAGGCGGCGGGCGCATGATCGCCCGCCTGAACCGGCGCGCCTACTCGACCGCGGCGTCCTGTCCTTGATCAGCCGGTCACATCCCGCAGCAACGGCCCTTGGGCCGCGCGACGATGTCGGCCGCGACGGAACTCACGATGAAAACGGTCACTCCCGTCGTCCTGGGACTGCTTGCGCCATTGGCGGGCTGCGTCGCCGAAACGTCACGCATGACGGGCGCGGCCGACCCTTCTCTCGGTCTGCGCCATTTCCGTTACGTGTCTGTGACGGCCGGCGTCCGCGGCTATGCGGTCGTCGAGCCCAAGGACTGGCGCGAGATGAACCGGGGCGTCGCCCCGGGCGCGCCGGAGCGCGGCGACGCCAACGACGACACCCGGCGGGCACGCTGACATGGCGCGTGGTCCCCAGCTCGCATCGCTTGCCCTCCTCTCCGGAATGCTGTCCGGCTGCGTCGGCCTCTCGCCTGACGGCGGTCTCTCGCCAGTCGCCGGCCTGACCCAGGCGGAGCTCGGCAAGGATGTCGTCAAGGTCGCCGACGACGCCTCCGCCGGCGAGGCCCAGCGCCGCGCCGAGGAGCTGCTGCGCCGGCCGCTCACGCCGGACAGCGCCGTCCAGGTGGCGCTGCTGAAGAACCGCGGCCTTCAGGCGTCCTTCAACGAGCTCGGCGTCTCCGAGGCGGCCTATGTGCAGGCCGCCCTGCCGCCGAGCCCCCGGATCTCGCTGTCGCGGATCGGCGGCGGGCTCGAGTTGGAGGTCGAGCGCCAGGTGCTGGTCGGCCTCTTCGACCTCCTCACGCTGCAGGCGCGCGCGGCGGTGGCGGAGCAGCGCTTCCGGGCGGCTCAGTTCCGCACCGCCGAGGCTGTGCTTCGCCTCGCCGCAGAGACGCGTCGCCAGTACTACCGCACGGTCGCCGCCAACCAACGCGTCGCCTTCATGCAGCAGGCGCTGGGGACGGCGGCCGCCGCCTCCGAGCTCGCCAAGCAGCTCGGCGAGACCGGCGGCCTCAACAAGCTGGAGCAGGCCCGCGAGCACGCTTTCTACCAGGAGCTCGGCGCCCAGCTCGCCCGGGCCCGCATCGACCAGCAGGTCGAGCGCGAGCGGCTGATCCGCCAGCTCGGAGTATGGGGCCCGGACATCAACTTCAGGCTTCCGTCCACCCTGCCGTCGCTCCCGCCCTCGGTCGCATCGGCTCGCGACATCGAAAAGCGCGCCCTGGAGAAGCGGGTCGATTTGCAGGCCCTGCGCCACGACCTCAACGCGACGGCGGGCCAGTACGGCCTCGCCAACGCCACCCGCTTCGTGTCGGACATCGAACTCCTGGGGCGGTCCACCTACGACCGGAGCAAGACCGTGGTCGAAGGCCCGGATGGCCCGAAGCTCGAACGCGACAAGGCCACCAAGCGGGGCCTGGAGGTCGAGTTCCAGATCCCCATCTTCGACTTCGGCGCCACAGGCGTCCGCAGCGCCGAGCAGACCTATATGGCGGCGGCCAATCGGCTCGCCGAACGGGCGGTCAATGCGCGGTCGGAGACGCGCGAGGCGTATCTGCGCTACCGCGGCCACTACGACCTGGCGCGGCAGTACCAGGGGCGTGTGCTGCCGCTGCAGAAGACTATCCAGGACCAGTCGCTGCTCCAGTACAGCGGCATGCTGGTCGATGTGACCACCCTGATCACCGACGCCCGCGCACGCATCCTCAGCAACGTCGACGCCATCAACGCGCGCCGTGACTACTGGATCGCGTCGACCGACCTCAAGGCCGCCCTCGTGGGCGGCGGGGTGAGCGGCGCCGACGCGGGCGGCGCGGCCGAGACGGCGTCGGCGGCTCCCGCCGCGGGCGGCCATTGAACACGAGGAGACCGACATGAACCTTTCGCGCAGAGGCCTGCTCGGCGCCGGGGGCGGCCTGGCCCTCGTCGGGGCGACGGCCATCAGCGGCCGCACGCAGGCGGCCGGCCTTCCAGAGGCGCCCACCATGGGCGAGGCCACGACCCAGCCGCCGCTGTCGCCTGCGAGCGGCCCCGACTACCAGCCCGTCGTCACCCTGAACGGCTGGACGCTGCCCTGGCGCCTGAACGGCGACTGGAAGGAGTTCCACCTCGTCGCCGAGCCCGTCGTGCGCGAACTCGCGCCGGGCATGAAGGCGCATCTATGGGGCTACAACGGCCAGTCGCCCGGCCCGACTATCGAGGCGGTCGAGGGGGACAAGGTCCGCATCTTCGTGACCAACAAGCTGCCGGAGAACACGGCCGTGCACTGGCACGGACAGCTGCTGCCCAACGGCATGGACGGCGTCGGCGGGTTGACCCAGCCCCATATCCCACCGGGCAAGACGTTCGTCTACGAGTTCATCCTGCAGAAGTCCGGCACCTTCATGTACCACCCGCACTCGGACGAGATGGTCCAGATGGCGATGGGCATGATGGGCTTCTTCGTGGTCCATCCCCGCGACCCGGCGTTCCGCCGCGTCGACCGCGACTTCGTGTTCCTTCTGAACGCCTTCGACATCGAGGCCGGCAGCTACGTGCCGAAGGTGAACACCATGACGGACTTCAACCTGTGGTGCTGGAACTCCCGGGTTTTCCCCGGCCTCGATCCGCTGGTTGTGCGCCAGGGCGATCGCGTGCGGGTGCGCTTCGGCAATCTCACCATGACCAACCACCCGATCCACATGCATGGACATGACTTCAAGGTCACCTGCACGGACGGGGGCTGGGTGCCGGAGGCGGCGGCCTGGCCGGAGGTGTCGATCGACTGCGCGGTGGGCCAGATGCGCGCCTTCGAGTTCGTCGCAGACCGGCCGGGCGACTGGGCGATCCACTGCCACAAGTCGCATCACACGATGAACGCCATGGGCCACAGCGTGAAGACTTATATCGGAGTCAATATGAAGAAGACCGCCCCGGCGCTGAAGAAGATCGCGCCCGGCTACATGCCGATGGGCGGCTCCGGCATGGGCGAGATGGGCTCCATGGAGATGCGGCTTCCCGACAACACGCTGCCCATGATGACAGGCTTCGCCCAGTTCGGGCCGGTGGAGATCGGCGGCATGTTCTCCGTCGTGAAGGTGCGCCCCGGGCTGGCCGCCGACGATTACCGCGACCCCGGCTGGTACAAGCACCCGGAGGGAACCGTCGCCTTCGAATGGAAAGGCGAGAAGCTCGCAGAGGCCCCGCGCGCGCCTGCATCCGACAGCGGCGTCCCGGCCGCGGAGTTCCACGCCGTCGATCCGCGCACCCGGCCCGCCAAGGCCGCGAGCGCCGGGCACGGAAACCACTGATCTACCCCGAGGAGAACTGCATGATCCTTCGTTTCATGACCACCGCCGCCGCCCTGGCCGTGTCCGCCGGGCTGGCGCTCGCCGGGCCCGGCGCGCCGGGTCACACGCACAGAAAATTCGAGGCCGGCGAACCGGGCGACCCGAAGAAGACCGTGGTGAAGACCGTGGAGGTCGGCATGCACGAGCATGCGGACGCCACCATGAAGTTCGTGCCTGACCGGATCGAGGTGAAGCGCGGCGAACAGGTGCGCTTTGTGCTCAAGAACCACGGCAAGGCGGACCACGAGTTCATGCTCGACAGCATCGAGCACAACGCCAGGCACAAGATCGCCATGGAGAAGAACCCGGACATGGAGCACGACGACCCGAACGGGAAGCGCCTCGCTCCGAACGGCTCCAACGAGATCGTCTGGCGTTTCACCAAGGCGGGCACCTTCGAGTACGCCTGCCTGATCCCCGGCCACTATGAGTCCGGCATGCACGGGCTCGTGGTCGTCAAATAGCCGAGACGGCGACGGAAGCAGGCCGGCCCGCTGGCGGGCGGCGTAACAAGGAAGAGCTCATGAAACGCATGCTCATCATGGCCGCGCTGGCCAGCGCCCTGGCGCCTACGGTCCTGCTCGCGCCCGCACCTGCCAACGCACAGGCGGCACGCGGCGCGGCGGCGTCGTTCGAACGCGTGCGCGAGGTGATGACGAACAGGGTCCGCGACACGCCGCTCGCCGGCGATCCGGACCATGACTTCGCAGCCCTTCTGCTGGCCCATCACGAGGACCTCGTGTTCCTCGCCCGCACGCAGCTGGAATATGGCGGGGACACACGCTTGCGCGAGATCGCCCAGAAAATCGCAGACGGCCAGCAGCGCGAGATCGCCGAGGTCAAGGACTGGCAAGTCCGAAATAAGCCGACGAACCTGCCCGCAGCCGCGCAGGCCGCCCCCGCCCCGGCCCTAGCCGCGCCGTCCCAGACCGCCCCGACCCGGGCGGCGGCGTCATCGCCGCCGCCCGCCACCGACCTGCCGACCGTCTCGGGCCGGGTCGAGAAGGTCGACCCTGCATCGGGCAAGATCACCATCGATCACCAGGCGATCCCGAACCTCGGGATGGATCCGATGACGATGGTGTTCCGCACGCCTGATCCAGCCGTGCTCAAGGGCGTGAAAGCTGGAGACAAGGTGCGCTTCCAGGCGGACCGGGTGAACGGTCAGATCTCCGTCGTGAAAATCCAGAAGGGGAAGTGAAACGGCCCCGGAATGCGCCAGCGCAAAGCGCGCCGAAGCGGATCCGGTGCAGGCTCCGGCCGAGAAGCAGGAGGACGCCATGGCAGTCGCGAAGCTCTCGGCAGAGGAAAAATCTGCGGCGCCTGAACCGCTCGTGCCGGCGAACGACGGCGAGCCTGCCGTCGGCGTCGAGAACCTGCTCGCCTACTCGTTGGACGTCGGCCGGCGCGCCGTCCTCTTCCTGGATACGCTGCGGCAGAGGGCCGAGAACATCGTCGCCCACGAGCGAGCCGGCAAGCCGCCGCTGCTCGACTTCGACTTCGAGGTGATCGCCGAGGCGCGCCACTTCGAGCGGCCGACCAACTACAGCCTGCTCAGGATCACACGGGTGGGCGAGGACTGCCTCGAAGACTGCGTCCAGCCCGGCCTGCGGCCCGTGGTCGTGTTCGATCCCCGCGCCGGCCACGGCCCCGGGATCGGCGGCTTCAAGCGCGAGAGTGAGGTCGGGCTGGCGCTGCGGGCCGGGCACCCGACCTACTTCGTCGCGTTCGCGCCGGAGCCCGTCGCCGGCCAGACCCTGCACGACGTACTCCGGACGCTGCGCCGCTTCGTGGAGGAGGTTGGACGCCGACACCCCGGCCAGCCGCCAGTGCTCTACGGCAACTGCCAAGCCGGCTGGGCCATCACCATCCTGGCGGCCGGCTGCCAGGGCCTCGTCGGGACGGCCGTGCTCAACGGCTCGCCCCTGTCCTACTGGGCCGGCGAGCCGGGCGTGAACCCGATGCGCACGGGCGCGGGCTTCACGGGTGGCATATGGACGGCGCACTTGCTGTCCGACCTGGGCGACGGCCGCTTCGATGGCGCGTGGCTGGTCCAGAACTTCGAGGCGCTCAAGCCGGAGGGCGTCTGGGCGAAGTACGCCGGCCTGTTCGAGAAGGGGCGGACCGAGCGCGAGCGCTTCCTGGAATTCGAACGGTGGTGGAACGGCTTCTACATGCTGGGACGGGACGAGATCTTGGCCATCACCGAGAACCTCTTCGTGGGCAACCGACTGGAGCAGGGCCTCGTGCGGCTGTGCAAGCATTGCAACGTGGACTTGCGCCGCATCCGCAACCCTCTGGTGATCTTCGCCTCCTATGGCGACAACATCACGCCGCCGGCGCAGGCGCTAGGGTGGATCCCCGTCGTCTATCCCACGACGGAGGCGCTGAAGGAGGCCAGCCAGCGGATCGTCTACCTGACCAACCCCCATGTCGGGCACCTCGGCATGTTCGTCTCGGCCAAGGTGGCGGACCGCGAGCACCGCGCCATCCTGGCCAGCGTCGAGCAGGTCGAGCTACTCGCTCCCGGGCTCTACGAGATGAAGCTCGCGCCCGCCGGCAAAGTCGGGTCGGCGCCCCGGGTCACCTTTGAGGAGCGGCGGGTCGAAGACGTCGCGCAGAGCTACCCGCGCGCCTCCTTTGAGCGGGTGCGCGACCTGTCCGAGGCCGCCGAGGCCTTCTACGCCACCTTCGTCAGCCCCTGGATCAGGGCCGCGGCCACGCCGTTCTCGGCGAGGCTGATGGAGGACCTTCATCCGATGCGCACGAGCCGCTTGGCCTTCGCCGAGGAGTACAATCCCTGGATGAGGCTCGTGCGCCGGTGGGCCGAGGCGGTGCCGCCTAGCGGGGACCTTCCTGAGGACAACCCGTTCCGGGCCGCCGAGCATGCGTGGCTAGCCGGCGTGGGCGCGGCCATCGACGCCGGCGGTCGCATCCGTGACGCCTGGGCCGAGCGGATCTTCGACGCCGCCTACGGCGGGCTCTCCGTCCCTGTTGACCTTGCCACGGTTAGAAGCCCCACAACGCCTGCCGACACCGCCGCTTCCGCGTGAGGACGCCATGAGCCACGACCACGCCGCGCACACCCACCACCACTCCCCGGGCCATGGGCATGACCACAATGTCCACGGCGTAGGGCCCGCTCCTGAGGGGATGGTCAAGGACCCGGTGTGCGGGATGGCCGTCGATCCGCACGCGACCAAGTTCCGCGCCGAGCACGCCGGCAAGCCCTATTACTTCTGCTCGGCCGGCTGCCAATCCAAGTTCAAGGCCGACCCCGGGACATACGTCACGCCGAGCGCCAAGGCGGCTGCGCCCGTGCCGGAAGGGACGATTTACACCTGCCCGATGCACCCGCAGATCCGCCAGGTCGGTCCGGGCTCCTGCCCGATCTGTGGCATGGCGCTGGAGCCCGTGGTGGCCGCCCCCGGCCAGCACGAGAACGCCGAACTTAAGGACATGACCCGTCGCTTCTGGGTGGGCCTCGTCCTGAGCCTGCCGGTGCTGGCGGTGGAGATGGGCGGCCACCTCACGGGGCTCGACCACGACGTCCCGCGTAGCGTCTCGAACTGGGTGCAGATGGCGCTGGCGACCCCCGTCGTGCTGTGGGCCGGCTGGCACTTCTTCGTGCGGGCCTGGGCCTCGCTGGTCAACCGCAGCCTGAACATGTTCACGCTGATCGCCATGGGAGTCGGCGTGGCGTGGGCCTACAGCATGGTCGCCGCGCTGGCGCCCGGCGTGTTCCCGCCGGCATTCCGTGGCCACGACGGCTCGGTCGCGGTGTACTTCGAGGCCGCAGCCGGGATCACGGTGCTGGTGCTGCTCGGGCAGGTGCTGGAGCTGCGGGCCCGCGAGAGCACCGGCGGCGCGATCCGGGCCCTGCTCGACCTCGCGCCCAAGACGGCGCGCCTGATCCGGCCGGACGGGAGCGAAGAAGAGGTCCAGCTCGACGCCGTCGAGGTCGGGGCGCGCCTGAGGGTGCGGCCGGGCGAAAAGGTCCCGGTGGACGGGGCCGTGGTGGAGGGCCGCAGCGCCGTGGATGAGTCGATGGTCACCGGCGAGTCCATGCCGGTCACCAAGGCCGTGGGCGACGCTGTGATCGGCGGAACCATGAACCAGTCGGGCGGGCTGGTTATCGAGGCCCGCAAGGTCGGGCGCGACACCATGCTGTCGCAGATCGTGCAGCTCGTGGCCGAGGCCCAGCGCAGCCGCGCGCCGATCCAGCGGCTCGCCGACCAGGTCTCCGGCCGGTTCGTCCCGGCGGTGATCGCCGTCGCCGTGCTGGCCTTCGTCGCCTGGGCGATCTGGGGGCCCGAGCCGCGCTTCGCCTTCGGACTCGTCGCAGCCGTGTCGGTGCTGATCATCGCCTGCCCCTGCGCGCTGGGCCTGGCCACGCCGATGTCGATCATGGTCGGCGTCGGACGAGGCGCCCAGGCCGGGGTGCTGATCAAGAACGCCGAGGCGTTGGAGCGCATGGAGAAGATCGACACGCTCGTTGTCGACAAGACCGGCACCCTGACCGAGGGCAAGCCGGCCGTTACGGCCATTATCCCGGCCGAGGGCTTCTCCGAATCAGATATCCTGGGCCTCGCCGCCACCGTGGAGCGGGCGAGCGAGCATCCGCTGGCGGTGGCCATCGTCGCCGCAGTTGACGCGAGGGGCATCGCCTTCGGCCAGCTCGCCGGCTTCGACTCCCCGACCGGCAAGGGCGCGTTGGGCACAGTGGGCGGCCACGCTGTTGTGCTCGGCAACGCCCGCTTTCTGGCAGAGAAGGGCGTCGATGTCGGGGCCCTCGCGGCTCGGGCGGACGAACTCCGCAAGGACGGCGCAACCGCCATTTTTGTCGGCGTCGACGGCAAGGGCGCGGGCATCCTGGCCATCGCCGACCCCGTCAAGGCGACCACGCCGGACGCCCTGAAGGCCCTGCGCGCGGAGGGCGTGCGCGTCGTCATGCTCACCGGCGACAACCGCACGACGGCGGAGGCCGTGGCGCGTCGGCTCGGCATCCCGGACGTCGAGGCCGAGGTCCTGCCTGAGCAGAAAAGCGCCGTCGTCGAGAGGCTGAAGCGCGAGGGCCGGGTCGTCGCCATGGCCGGCGACGGCGTCAATGACGCCCCGGCGCTAGCCGCCGCCGAGGTCGGCATCGCAATGGGCACCGGTACGGACGTGGCAATCGAGAGCGCCGGCGTGACGCTGCTCAAGGGCGACCTGACCAGCATCGTGCGGGCGAGGCGGCTCTCCGAGGCGGTTATGAGCAACATCCGCCAAAACCTGTTCTTCGCCTTCGTCTACAACGCTCTTGGCGTTCCGGTCGCGGCGGGCGCGCTCTACCCGGCCTTCGGGGTGCTGCTGTCGCCGATCATCGCAGCTGCCGCGATGGCGCTCTCCTCGGTGAGCGTGATCGGCAACGCCATAAGGCTCAGGGCCGTGCGGTTGTGAATCCGGCTGGTTTTCAGCCACGTTCACCTGTGATCCCGGCTCCTGAGCACAGGAGAACAACGCTCGACCCTTGCCCCGCATCGCGACTTAAGCCCCGGGCGCGTTTGACGCATCGCAATGCAGTCCGGGTGTTCTGGGCATCGAATGTCAACATGAGCGCCCGGCTGCTTCCCACCGGTCTACTGGCCCGCTTCGTTGCGGCGCGGGGTCTGCTCTTCCTTGTGCTGGCGTCCGCCGGTCCTGCGGCCGCGCATGGTTCAATTCCCGCCGATCCCTCGATACGGCTGCACCATGCTGAATCCTTGCGGATCCGGCCTTGGCGCCTGCCGCCGCCATGGCGCCCTGTCCATGCTGCGTGGCTGGCCCATGCTGCTGCGCGCTCGTCGGCGCGACAGCATCGGGGACGGCCGTCCTGATGGCCAGCCTCTCGCGTCCGCTGACCAACCCACGGTCGCTGCGGGGCGTCCAGTCTTCCCCCGGCGAGCGTCCCCCAAGATCCCCTCACGGTTGAGCCTAATCCGTCCGCGCTGCGCGGCGGCCCTTTCCCGTTGACGAGGACTTGAACTATGCGCATTGCAGCGATTCTTCTCACCATCGGCGCGCTCTCCGCGCCCGCCTACGCCCAGACGGGCGACGCCCAGGATCATTCCGCCCACCATCCGGCCGGCGAAGCGGCCGCCGCGCCTTCAACTGACGGCGCCGCGTCGCCGCCCGTATCGCCGGCACCGTCCGTTCGGGCGGAGGGCGGCGCGGGCGCATCGACTGCGATGGGCTGCCCGATGATGTCCGACATGATGCAGTCCATGATGAAGGGCATGGCCGGTGGCTCGGCGGCAGCCGGCACGGGGACGCCGGCTGGCATGGGAATGGGCTCCGGAATGGGTGGCATGGGTCCGGGCGGAGCGCGGGCCGCCGCCTCCGACCAGAGCCTCTCGGGCATCACCTACCGGGCCATCGCCCAACGCGCGGTGGCCGCCCTGCAGGCGAGCCCGGCCCGAAACGACGCCGAGTTCGCCCGCCTGGCCGTCGCCCTGGAGGAGGCGCTGGCCGACGCGGCCAATGCGGCCGCCGCCTTCTCGGACGACCCGGAGACCCGACGCCGGGCCCAGCAGCTAGCGGCTTCGCACCAGGACGGCCTCCAGGCGCTGCGGGCCTGGTCGGCGACAACCAAGTAGGAGACGCTCATGTCCGCCATGCCCTCTCCGAGCCACGGCAGGGGCGTCGCGACGGCGGAGGGCTGGTTTCATGGGAGCGTCGCCAAGGTCTCTCGAAAAGCCTGCCGAGACTCGGCGATTGGCTTGCGCTTTCCCACGATAGGCAGGTCAAGAACTTCTTGGCCGGGTAGGCCCCCAAGGGGAGGCGTCAGAAGCCTTCAAGGAGGGTGACATGACTACGTTGAACACGCGCCTGGAGGGCGCGCATTCCGCCCCACTAGGGAGGGTCAACTTGGTGGCGACAGGAGCCGCCCTGACCATTACCCTGGTGGGCCTGTTCGTGCTCTGCGAGTTGGCCGCCCTGGTGTGGCCGACCGCAGGGTTGGCGCACGGCTGGGTCCGCCTGTTCGCCAGTGAGCCGGACCACGTGATCCGCACCTTCGTCGAGGGCGTACTGGGCAGCATCGCCGGGGCGTGGGTGGCGACGCTGCTGTTCGTGCCGGCTTACAACCGGCTGGTTCGGCGTTGATGCTGCAGGCCGGGCGGCTTAGTCGCTGCCCGGCGCAGCGGCGGCGGGGTGGCCGCCATTCGTCCTCGGTAAGCGCCGCGTAAGCGTCGCGCGAGACCGGTCGCTTTGAGGCCAGACGGTCGCCCCTTTGATCTCCTGCTTCTTTCGCGTGTCAGGACCTCTTCTGGGCGACAGCCTGGCAAATCGCGATCGCGCCAGCCGTGTTCCCGTCCTGACGCCGCATAAACGCTCCTGTTAGAGTCGTCGACGCTAGCTGTAAACGCTGGGGCGCTCGCCACCCAACGTAAGGAAGTGAAATGAACACGACGAAGCATCCCGACCGCCGCGCCACGTTACTGATGTTGGCCGCCCCGTTGGCGCTCGCCGCCGCACCGACGCGGGCTGAAGCCTTGCCCAGGGTTTCGGTCATCAAGGACCCCGCCTGCTCGTGCTGCGGGGGCTGGGTTTCACATATGCGCCGTGCTGGGTTTCCGGTGGCCGTCACGGAGTCGCGTGACTTGCAGATGCTGAAGCAGCGCCTCGGCGTGCCCGACGATCTGGCGTCCTGCCACACCGGGCAGGTCGAGAGCTACGTGCTCGAAGGCCATGTCCCGCCGGAGGCGGTCAAGCGTCTCCTCGCCGAGCGTCCGGCCGGAAAGGGCTTAGCTGTTGCGGGGATGCCAGTCGGCTCGCCTGGGATGGAGGTCGCGGGCGCAGCGGCGGACGCCTATGACGTGATCCTATTCGGCGGCGAGAGCCCTAAGGTGTTCGCCCGCTACAGGGGCCCAAAAGCGCTCTGATCGGAGGGACTGCTGACGCGTGTTGGTAAATGGCCGCGGGGAGCTCAGACCAGCGCAGGCGCAGTCAGGCTACCCAGAGCAGACAGAAGCTCCAGCCACGGCGGCTGGAGGGCTTCGCCCCGCTTGCTGCGGATGGGGGATAGCGGATCTCGCAATCGAGGTCGGCCGTGATCAGTGAACAAGTGGAGCTGCTGCCGCTCACCTAAGGCGTTTCTGACATCAAAACCGGCGCTCCGTAAGCGAGATGGGAGCGTTCCGGCCATCTTTCGACGTAAGCAGTCGCCCTGAATTGCTTCGCCATGGCCGCCGAAACATCCTCCCTGGGTCGGCAGAGTGGTCGTGCCCCCCACCATTAGTCCAGCGAAGCCGGCGAGCTCGATCGAGTGCAGCCATCGAGCCCCAGCACAGAGTGGTTCGGCATGGGATCCCCCGAGCTGCCGCCTTCATGCAGGCCTCCCGACAGTAGTTCGCATCGGCCCGCCTGGTGCTTTCGAGCTCCCACCCACACCAGCGGCACAGCTACCCGTCCCGCCGCATTCGGAGAGCGATCGCATTCGCCCGCCGTTCCCGGAAGATACCGCCCCGCTGCAGCAATAATCGGCCTACCGGTGGTCAGGATACTTCCCTGCTTCGCCGTGACAACGCCGTTTGCAGCTCGTCCACCAACGTTTTGAGCTTCTGGACTTCAGCTTCGGATTTGCCGAGCGCACAGACGACATCTCCGCGAGCCGTCAGGGCCTCAGCCTGAATGCTCCAGCCGCGGTCGGTGAGCGTCACCAGCACCTGCCGCTCGTCGGCTGGATTGCGCCGCCGGATGACGAACCCTGACGTCTCAAGGCGCTTGAGGAGCGGCGTCAGCGTGCCAGAGTCGAGGCCAAGCCGCTCGCCAATGGCCGAGACGGTTAGGCCATTGGTCTCCCAGAGCACCATCAGCACGAGGTACTGGGTGTAGGTCAGGCCCACTCGGTCGAGAAACGGCTTGTAGGCGGCCGTGAAGGCCTGGGCGGTGGAGTAGACCGAGAAGCAGAGCTGATTGTCGAGCTTGAGGCGTTCGAATGAGTCAGGCATGCCATCGTACATAGAACGGGAGTGAAGCAAAATCAAATTGACATCTAATCAATTGCACGCAATTTGATTGCATGCAATTTACGAGATGAGCGATGGCGCTGCGCTTTGTACTTGGGCCCCCGTTAGCGGGCGTAGGATTGGTGGCCGGGTTCAAAGCCCTGGATTCTGGCTCGGCAACCGTCGCTCAACCGAAAGCGAAGCTGGCCGTCGTGAACAGCTCGGCGCCGGAGGTGTCGCCTGGAAGTCTGCGCAACGTCATGGTGCAGCCCGGCCTTCAGCCTGGTTCGGCCGTGCAAGCGCCGCCAGCTCTTCCGACCATCGGACCGCAGGCAGTGGCCCCGCTTCGGCCAGAACCGGGCCCAACGCCATCTCAGGCCCCGGCCACGGGATTGGGCTCCACCGGGACAAAAAAGTGGCCAAGGCTGATGCGAGGACGGGCGCGAGCGCTGACGAGTGGGCGTCCCAAGGCGTGCCGGGGAGCATCCTGATCGGGAAGCCGTTCACATCGGCCCAGATCACTGCTGCCGTGTCCCAATTGCTGGGCTCGGAAAGTTCAAATGGCCAAACCTCCGCACCGAGGCTTTGACAAGGCGCGCCGGCGCGGAGTGAGCTAGGTCTGGCGCAGCCCTACGGCTCGGTCTCGACAATGTAGCGGCGGATGGTTTTCGCCGTTTTCTCACCCTCGGGCGCGAGGTCTTTCCACGCCTTGGATTGGAAGAATGCCTGGGCTTCCTCGGCGCTGTCCCACTCCGTCATTGCCACGCTGACCGGAGGGGCCTCGCCCTCAGCGTGAAGAACTCTGCCTTTCAAGGTGCCCATGGAGCGCCCATGGGCGTCGGCCAGCGCCTTCCTGGCGGCCGCGAGATAAGCCGGCGATACCGTCGAGCCCGCAATCGGCACGATCTCGCCAATGCTGTAGGCCTTCAGTTTGGCCTGTGCGTGCAGGCCTTGGACGGCCAATCCGCCGAGAGCGACGCCAGCGAGCAGTGACAATGCGAGCGCGTACGGAGTCCTCATGGTTTCCTCCTGCTCAGTGCCGGTCATATTGGATCGCGACTACCGATCATAAGCTCTGTCATCGTTATTGTCGTGGTCAGGGTCGATCGCGGGTTGAACGGGCCATGCGGCCGGAGGCGGCGGGGTCATGGCCGCGCGAAGAGCGATGCACAACCGGTCCGGAACGGTCTGGCGAACATCCGCATCAACTCCGGACGGGGCCTCCTGGGCCCTGTCGGGTGGGAGTGATCGTGCTCCGCAGGCGGGACAGAGCCCGCCTGACCTTTCAAGGGGCATCCGGGCCGAAGCTCAGCATCCGGCGCCTGCGTGCGACGCTTCGAGGATATGGATCGGCGCCCCCGTAGGGATGATCCTCAAAAGCGACAGGCCGGCCTTCTCGAAGAGCGCCGCATACCCGTCTTTGCTCCGCTCTAGGCCACCCGTGACAGTGAGCATCGTGAGGTCGATGAGTTTGATCGTGGCGTAATCGTCCCCGAGCGGCACCAGGGTTTCGGCGACGAGAAGCCGCCCATGTGCCGGCAACACACGCCGAACCGCCTCGAGGATCGCGACCGATCTCTCGTCGTTCCAATCGTGGATGACCTTTTTTAGGATGTAGACGTCGGCTCCCTCCGGCACGCTCTCGAAGAAATCCCCCGTGACGAATGACGTTCGCGGGAGCGGGCCACCGACCCCTTTCTGTGCCTCGGCGACGCCGCTCGGAAGATCGAACAGGATGCCGCCGAGGTGTGGGTTGCGGCGAGAATATTCGAGAGGAGCCGGCCATGGCCGCCGCCGATGTCCGCCACTACGGAGAACGGCGAGAAGTCGTAGGCCGCGGCGACGGCTTCGTTCAACCCGCGTCCATAGGCGATCATGGCCGCTTGGAAGACCTCGGCCGCTTCGGGGTTCTGGCCGAGCCACGCGAAGCGCGGTTGCCCGAAGACCCGCTCGAAGGTCGGTTCACCAGTCTG
>NZ_JBTAMK010000018.1:0-107005 GCF_054796215.1 Alsobacter sp. SYSU BS001988
CACCGTCATCCTGCCCGTGGCGGCAGCCTGACAGACTCGGCTCTGCCCGAGGACGCTGTGCCAGCCAGGCCAGCTACACCACTCCGTGGGACACGACCTTCGCCGACGTATTCGCCTTCGTCTCACAAAGCTTGAGAACGCAATTGGCGCGGCTTGGGCAAAGCCGCCCACGAGGGACCACGTTCGGGAGACGAGTGGCCGTGGACTGACGCCGCCACCGGCGCATCGGCCTGCGTGGACCAGAGCATATGGACGCCCACGGTCAGGCCGCACTCTGGTTCTGAATGCGAGTAGCACCTTGCGTGCGGACCTGGTCAACGGAACGCCGTTTCCAGCGACAACCGAGGGGCTGGGCTGGCCGACGCTGTGGGTCGGCTACTTCTACACGCGGAGACCGTCTCAGCCGCTGGCGGTCCTAGTTTGGGGCTGGGCGCGGCGGCCCGCCATGCCGTGATGAGGGGCATAGACGCGGTCCGATAACTTCGGCCTCGCGGCGACGGCAGACCTTGGCGGCGGCAGACGTAGGCGTCGCCGCTCAAACCCAAGTTCCCCACGTCCTCAGCGCTTCGCGCCTGCGGGGCTTGTGGCAACCAGATTTTTCGTCCGTGCTTTTGTCGAATGCCCCTGTCGCGAAGCGACGCCAGCTCCGGAGCTGGGGCAATGCGCGATGTCGAGCGCTGCTACTGCGCTCCCAATGCCATCCAGCTCCCAATGGGACAGGTGTGTCGCTGGGTATAGAGGGCCATTATGGGGCGACACACCTGTCTCACGTTCCGCCTAGAATTCCGTGACGTAATAGCCAGTTTCGGGGCGTTGAAGAGCTGCGTCACCCGTGGCTCTGCCCAAAGGGCGTTCGAAAATCGATCGGCGACAGCGCACTCCAGAAACTGGCCCCCGATTATGGCGGTCGAACGGATCCCGGCCGGTTTGTCGAAGCCCAACGAACCTGCGGAACAGCAGAGGCTACTCCAGCCGGTTTGTGAGCTGCCGCTCGGAGCGGATCGCTTAGAACGCCCGCAGCAGCATGGCGCGCAGCAACTTTCCTGCGGGTAGAGAGGCGGACCTGTTCCGGGGCGCAAGGCGGCAATTACGCGGATTTCCGGGGAATGACCTACCGGGTCAGCTCGCTCGCCCCGGCGAGCGTCGCGCTCCGTAGGGTCATGACGGTTGCGATCCGCAGGACGGTTGCCGTGAGGCTCATGGGGCTTTGAAGGCCGACCTGTGCGGGAATAGAACGCAACTTCGCCTCCATCGTTGCGAGCGTCTCATGACCGCCACTCAGCCTAACCGCAGCGGATGGTCCTCTGCACCGTCCAGGCATCCAGATCCTTCTTTGTTGAGTGTCGAGGGACGGAGCGGGATTCAGCTGCCAGACGGCGAAACCAACGCTCCAGGCGAGATACCTGGCCCAACAAATGGACCCCCACAGGGACCCCCACTTAACCACCCCAACCTGCGACGAATCGCGATGATCGAGAATATCCAGCTGATTCAGGCAAATGTTGGTGGGCGGTGACGGGCTCGAACCGCCGACCCTCTCGGTGTAAACGAGATGCTCTACCAACTGAGCTAACCGCCCTCGCCGCAGGCGCGGCATGGTGCGCCTCTTATGGCGATTTCGACCCCCAGGCGCAAGATCGCGCCGCCTCCCGCGTGGGGGTGATCATGGCGAAACGGGCCGGCGCTGGGCCGACCCGTTCCAACTCCGTCGCTGCGGGAGCGCTGGGCTCAGGCGTTGAGGGCCGACTTGAGGCCGGCGCCCGCCTTGAACTTCGGGGCCTTGGAGGCCTTGGTCTTGATGGTCTCGCCGGTGCGCGGGTTGCGCGCCTCGCCGGCGGGGCGATCCGTCACCAGGAAGGTGCCGAAGCCGACCAGGCGAACCTCATCGCCGCTCTTCAGCGAGGATGTGATCGCGTCGAGCACGGCGTCCACCGCCGCAGCGGCCTGGTTCTTGTTGAGGTCCGCCTGCTCCGCGACGGCGGCGACGAGATCGCCCTTGTTCATCGGTAGTCTCCTCTGAATTCAGTCGGTGCGTCGAATCGAACGACGCCTGAGCGGTTTTTTCAGTTTGACGGGTCCGGCGCAAGGCGTGCCGGGCTGAATCCCAGGAAAACTCTAGGGTTTCGCCCATAAAAAGGCCCCCGACTGTCGCCGGGGGCCTTCTATTTTCAATTGACGCGTTGCAAAGCGTCAGTCGTCAGTGCGCGACCATACCGAGAGTCTCTTCCTCGCCGGCCGCCTTGGGGCGGGGCGCCGAGAGATCCTCTTCCCATTTGATCGCCTGAGGCTGACGCACGAGGGCGTGGCGGATCACCTCGTCCATGCGCGCCACCGGCACGATCTCCAGGCCGTTCTTGACGCTGGCGGGGATGTCCACCAGGTCCTTCGCGTTCTCCTCGGGGATCAGCACCTTCTTGACGCCGCCGCGCAGCGCCGCGAGGAGCTTCTCCTTGAGGCCGCCGATCGGCAGCACCCGGCCGCGCAGCGTCACCTCGCCCGTCATCGCGATGTCCCTGCGAACCGGAATGCCGGTCAGCACGGAGACGATGGCCGTGGCCATGCCGATGCCCGCCGACGGTCCGTCCTTCGGGGTCGCTCCCTCCGGGACGTGGACGTGTATGTCGCGGCGATCGAACAGCGGAGGCTCCAGGCCGAAGTCCACCGCGCGCGACCGCACATAGGACGCGGCCGCCGAGATCGACTCCTTCATGACCTCCTTGAGGTTGCCCGTCACGGTCATCTTGCCGCGGCCGGGCATCATCACGCCTTCGATCGTCAGCAACTCGCCGCCGACCTCCGTCCAGGCGAGCCCCGTCACGACGCCGACCTGATCCTCGTCCTCGGTCTCGCCGTAGCGGAACTTCGGAACGCCGAGATAGTCAGGCAGGTTCGCGGCGGTGACGACCACCTTCTTCTTCTTCGACATCATGATCTCCTTCACCGCCTTGCGGGCGAGGTTCTGGAGCTCACGGGTCAGGTTGCGGACGCCCGCTTCCCGCGTGTAACGGCGGATCAGCAGCAGGAGGCCTTCGTCGTCGATCGCCCACTCGTTCTCCGTCAGGCCGTGCTTCTTCACGGCCTCGGGGATCAGGTGGCGCTTGGAGATCTCCAGCTTCTCCTCTTCGGTGTAGCCGGCGATCCTGATCACCTCCATGCGGTCGAGCAGCGGAGGCGGGATGTTGAGCGTGTTCGCCGTCGTCACGAACATCACGTTCGACAGGTCGTAGTCGACCTCGAGGTAATGGTCGTTGAACGAGTTGTTCTGCTCAGGGTCGAGCACCTCCAGCAGCGCGGAAGACGGATCGCCCCGGAAGTCCATGCCCATCTTGTCGATCTCGTCGAGCAGGAAGAGCGGGTTCTGGGTCTTCGCCTTGCGCAGCGACTGGATGATCTTGCCCGGCATCGAGCCGATATAGGTCCGGCGATGGCCCCGGATCTCGGCCTCGTCCCGCACGCCGCCCAGCGACATCCGCACGAACTCACGGCCCGTCGCCTTGGCGATGGACTTGCCGAGCGAGGTCTTGCCGACGCCGGGAGGACCGACGAGGCACAGGATCGGACCGGTCAGCTTATTCGCGCGGCTCTGCACCGCGAGATACTCGATGATCCGCTCCTTGACCTTGTCGAGGCCGTAATGCTCGGCGTCGAGCAGCTGCTCGGCGCTGGCAAGGTCCTTCTTGACCTTCGAGCGCTTGCCCCAGGGCAGCGACAGCATCCAGTCGAGATAGTTGCGGACGACGGTGGCCTCCGCCGACATCGGCGACATCTGGCGGAGCTTCTTCATCTCCGCCTGCGCCTTGTCGCGGGCTTCCTTCGTCAGCTTGGTCTTCTCGATCCGCTCCTCGAGTTCGGCGAGCTCGTCCTTGCCGTCCTCGTCGCCGAGCTCCTTCTGGATCGCCTTCATCTGCTCGTTGAGGTAGTACTCGCGCTGGGTCTTCTCCATCTGGCGCTTGACGCGCGAGCGGATGCGCTTCTCCACCTGCAGCACGGAGATCTCGCTCTCCATGAAGCCGAGGACCTTCTCGAGCCGCTTGGAGACCTCGGTGATCTCCAGCACGTCCTGCTTGTCCGTGATCTTCACGGCCAGGTGCGACGCAATGGTGTCGGCGAGCTTGGAGTAGTCGTCGATCTGGCCGACGGCCGCCACGACCTCGGGCGAGACCTTCTTGTTGAGCTTCACATAGCTCTCGAACTCGGAGACGACGGAGCGCGCGAGCGCCTCGGCCTCGATCTTGTTCGGGATCTGGTCGGCGAGCGACTCCGCCTCGGCCTCGTAATAGTCCTCGGTCCGGACATAGTCGCGGACCTTCGCGCGGCCGACGCCCTCGACGAGCACCTTCACGGTGCCGTCGGGCAGCTTCAGCAGCTGCAGCACGCTGGCGAGCGTGCCGATGGAGTGGATCGCCCCGGTGGCGGGATCGTCGTCGGCGGCGTTCTTCTGCGTCGCCAGCAGAATGAGCTTCTCGCTCTTCACCACCTCCTCGAGAGCCTTGATGGACTTCTCGCGGCCGACGAAGAGCGGAACGATCATGTGGGGGAAGACGACGATGTCGCGCAGCGGCAGCACGGGGAAGGTATCGACCGAACCCGGCTCGATCTGCGGACGCTGTCTGGATGTCGTCATGAACGGAGAATCCTTTCTGGTGCGCTCGCGAGGGCTCCCGGCGGGCAACCCGGCGAACGAGAAGCGTCGGGCCGCGGTCGGCTGCGTTCCGGCGCTGACGCACCCGGTTCCTCCAGGGAAGGGCCGGAGATTTGGCCTCCCCTGTTGAATGAGCGAACCGGCTGTTGTGTTGACGTTAAGATGGTCAGGCGACCACCCCACTTCAAGGTTTTCGGCCCTCGGGCCGCAGGCGTCCGGCGCGGGTCAGCCCGCCGGACGCCGCAGGGTGGATCAGGCGCTGGAGGCGGCCTGCTCGTTGGACTTGTCCGAGTAGATATAGAGCGGGCGGGCCTTGCCTTCGATGACCTCGGGACCGATCACCACCTGCTCGCAGCCTTCGAGGCTCGGCAGGTCGTACATGGTCTCCAGCAGGATGCCCTCCATGATGGAGCGCAGCCCGCGGGCGCCGGTCTTGCGCTCGATCGCCTTCTTGGCGATCAGCGACACGGCCTCGTCCGCGAAGGTGAGCTCGACGTCCTCCATCTCGAACAGGCGGCCATACTGCTTCACCAGGGCGTTCTTCGGCTCGGTGAGGATCTTCTTGAGCGCCGGCTCGTCCAGGTCCTCGAGCGTCGCGATCACCGGGAGGCGGCCGACGAACTCGGGGATGAGGCCGAACTTCAGCAGGTCCTCGGGCTCGACCTCGCGGAAGATCGCGCCGGTGCGGCGGTCGTCCGGAGCTTCCACCTTGGCGCCGAAGCCGATCGACGTGCCCTTGCCGCGCGCCGAGATGATCCGCTCCAGCCCCGCGAAGGCGCCGCCGCAGATGAACAGGATGTTGGTCGTGTCCACCTGCAGGAACTCCTGCTGCGGGTGCTTGCGGCCGCCCTGCGGAGGCACGGAGGCGACGGTGCCTTCCATGATCTTCAGCAGGGCCTGCTGCACGCCCTCGCCCGAGACGTCCCTCGTGATCGAGGGGTTGTCGGACTTGCGGGAGATCTTGTCGATCTCGTCGATATAGACGATGCCGCGCTGCGCCCGCTCGACATTGTAGTCGGATGCCTGGAGCAGCTTGAGGATGATGTTCTCGACGTCCTCGCCGACGTAACCGGCTTCGGTCAGCGTCGTGGCGTCGGCCATCGTGAACGGCACGTCGAGGATGCGGGCCAGCGTCTGGGCGAGCAGCGTCTTGCCCGACCCGGTGGGGCCGCAGAGCAGGATGTTGGACTTGGCCAGCTCGACGTCATTGTGCTTCGTGGCGTGGTTCAACCGCTTGTAGTGGTTGTGCACGGCGACGGAGAGCACCTTCTTGGCGTGATCCTGGCCGATGACGTAATCGTCCAGGACCTTGCGGATCTCCTTGGGGGTCGGAACCCCGTCGCGCGACTTCACCAGCGAGGACTTGTTCTCCTCGCGGATGATGTCCATGCACAGCTCGACACACTCGTCGCAGATGAACACCGTCGGACCCGCGATGAGTTTGCGGACCTCGTGCTGGCTCTTGCCGCAGAACGAGCAGTACAGCGTGCTCTTGGAATCACCGCTGCCGACTTTGCTCATGGCGAACCTCCACTCGATCGAGAGCCGGACGGCAGCCGCGCGACTCGCTCGATCAGGTTATGGGGCGCAGGTGAAGAAACGGTAGTTCCTCGCACCCTGTCCCCAGGGACTGATCCCCGACTGACACCGAAACCATGACGGATTCGGGACCATGTCTGCCCGATGCAAACATGGCGCCGGTTGGGGATCAATAGGCTGTATCCCTCATGGGGATGGGCTGTAGGGATGAAACAGGCGTACAAGCCCCAACGTTCCCGTATCTTACGGGAGGATGGCGCGCTTTCGCCAGCTCTCAGCGCCTTACCGAATCCAGGGGGCTTGTGTCGGGAATGTGACGATTTCTCGCGAGAGGTCGCAATGTCGCACACGCCGACGCCAGAACTCCCCGATCAGGACGGCTCGACCGGGCGCTTCTCCATGACCTGGTCGACGATGCCGAAGGTCTTGGCGCCGTCGGCGGTCATGAAATTGTCCCGCTCGAGGGCCTCCTCGATGGCCTTGTAGTCCTTGCCCGTGTGCTTCTCGTAGATCTCGTTGAGCCTGCGCTTCAGGCTCTCGACCTCACGGGCGTGGATCAGGATGTCGGTGACCTGGCCCTGGTAGCCGCCGGAGGGCTGGTGGACCATGATGCGCGCGTTAGGCAGCGCGAAGCGCATGCCGGTCTCGCCCGCCGCCAGCAGCAGCGAGCCCATGGACGCCGCCTGGCCGATGCACAGGGTCGACACGGGCGGCCGGATGAACTGCATGGTGTCATAGATCGCCAGGCCCGACGTGACGATGCCGCCCGGAGAGTTGATGTAGATCGAGATCTCCTTCTTCGGGTTCTCGGACTCGAGGAACAGCAGCTGCGCCACCACCAGGGAGGCCATGTTGTCCTCGACCGGGCCGGTCAGGAAGATCACGCGTTCGCGCAGGAGGCGCGAGTAGATGTCGAAAGCGCGCTCACCGCGGTTCGACTGCTCCACGACCATGGGCACGAGCATGTTGTTATAGACTTCGATCGGATCGCGCATTGTCGTGCTCATTCTAGGATGGAGTGAAACAGGCAGGGTCGCGGCGAACCGCCACGACGCTCAACATAGTGATCCGGGCCAGCCGCGCAAAGGGGTACGGCCCAGCGTCCTGAACAGACCCTTCGACGCGCCCGCCGCTCCTCGCGGGCCAACGAAAACAGGCGGCCCTGAGGCCGCCTGCGAGACGATGGGTCGAGCGTTCACTCGGCCGAGTCGGTCGGCGCCTCGGCCGTCTCGGCCGCCGGCTCCGCCTTCTTCTTGGCCCGGGCCTTCGCCTTGGGCTTGGCGGTCGTCGGGGCGGCGGCCTTGTCGCCGTCCTCGTCTTCCGTCATCAGCTCTTCCTTGGAGACCTTCTTGTCCGTGACGGTCGCGGTCTCCAGGATGTGATCGATCACCTTCTCCTCGAAGATCGGCGCGCGGATCTCGGCCAGAGCCTGCGGGTTCTTGCGATAGAACTCCCAGACCATCTTCTCCTGGCCGGGGAACTGCCGGGCGCGCTCGACCAGCGCGGCCGAAACCTCGTCGTCGGTCACCTGGACCTTGGCGGCCTCGCCGATCTCGGCCAGCACGAGGCCGAGGCGCACGCGCCGCTCGGCGATCTTCTGGTACTCGGCGCGGGCCTCCTCCTCGGTCGTCTCCTCGTCCGCGAAGGTCTTGCCGGCCTGCTGCATGTCGGCCTCGACCTGGCGCCAGATGTTCTCGAATTCCTGGGCGGTCAGGCTGGGCGGCAGGTCGAAGGTGTACTGCCCGTCGAGCGCGTCGAGCAGCTGGCGCTTCAGCTTGCGGCGCGACACGGCCGTGTAGTCGCGCGAGATCGCCTCCTTGAGGGCGGTCTTCAGCGCGTCCAGGCTGTCCATGCCGAACTGCTTGGCGAACTCGTCGTCCAGCGTCACCTCGGCCGGGGCCTGCACGTCCTTGACGGTGACCGCGAAGGAGGCCTGCTTGCCGGCCAGGTGCGCCGCGCCGTATTCGGCCGGGAAGGTCGCCACCACGGTCCGCTGCTCTCCGGCGGCCGCGCCGACGAGCTGCTCCTCGAAGCCGGGAATGAAGCCGTTGGAGCCGATGTCGACGGGGATGTCGGTCCCCTTGCCGCCCTCGAACTCCTCCCCGTCGATCGATCCGACGAAGTCGACGATGACGCGGTCGCCGGTCTCGGCCTTCGCGCCCTCGCCCTTGGAGGAATACTGGCGGTTCTGCTGGGCGAGGCGGTCGAGAGCCTCGGCGAGCTCGGCGTCCGGAACGTCGAAGGTCTCACGGGTGACCTGAAGGCCGGAGAAGTCGGCGATCTCGAATTTCGGCAGCACCTCGAGAGCGACCTTGTAGGACAGGTCGCCCTTGGCCTCCATGGCGGCCTCGACCTCGGCCTGGTTCTCGGGGAACACGATCTGGGGCTCGAGGGCGAGCTTCAGGCCCTGGTCCTCGACGATCTTGCGGTTCGTCTCGTTGACGAGGTTCTGCAGCACGTCGGCCATCACCGACCGGCCATAGACCCGGCGCAGGTGGCCCACCGGCACCTTGCCGGGGCGGAAGCCGTTGATGCGCACCTTGTCCTTGAGCCCGACGAGCTCGTTGGTGAGGCGTTCCTCGAGATCCTTCGCCGGAAGAACGACGGTGAACTCGCGCTTCAACCCCTCCGACAGTGTTTCCGTGACCTGCATAGCGTGACGTGCCTTCGAGCGTGAATGGAGCAAGGAACGCGGGGCTCGGGACGTGCCCGGATCAATGACCCGGGTCGACCCATTCGGGCGCCTCACCGCGCTAAGAAGCGCGTTCGGCGGCGGCCTGGTGCGGGCGGAGGGACTCGAACCCACACGACTTGCGTCACTGGAACCTAAATCCAGCGCGTCTACCAGTTCCGCCACGCCCGCATGTGGGCGACCGCGCCCCACCGCGGAGCGCATGCCCCACGGGTGCGGCTCTATAGCATGCGCGGCGCAGCATGCCAGCGAAAAAAGCCGCGCCGGCCGGCCTCGCGACGCGAGCGCCGCCCTGCGATCATCTCGCGCTCCCGGCCCAGCCGTGGCACAACTGCGTGACGCGTCGCGACCGAGACGGACTCAAACGCCCCCCATGTCTGAAAAGCCTCCGAGACCAGCCCCGAACCCCGCCTTGTCCCGTCGCACGCTGCTGGCGGGCGCGGCCCTCGCCGCCGCGGGACCGCTCTGGCCCGGGACGGCGCGAGCCCAGACGAGCGGCGCGGCGCAGACCTCGGCCGCCGCCGACGGGATGCCGACCGTGCTGCTGGAGGCCAAGCCGGGCGTGGTCGACTTCCAGGCCGGCCAGCCCACAGACATCTTCGGCTTCGGCGGCAAGGCGCCGGGGCCGGAACTGCGTCTGCGCAAGGGCGAGGCGTTCCGGGCGAAGCTGGTCAACAGCACGACCCGGCCGCTGACCCTGCACTGGCACGGCATGCGCATCGTCAACGACATGGACGGGGTCGCGGGCCTCACGCAGGAGCCGGTCGCCCCGGGGTCGAGCGCCGAGATCCGGTTCACGCCGCACGACGCCGGGACTTTCATCTACAGGCCCCTGGCGCCCGGCTTCACGGCCGAACTCACCGAGCGGGGCCTCGCCGGGGTGGTGGTCGTGGAGGACCCGGCAGCCCCTGCGGTCGATCTCGACCGGGTGATCGCCGTCGATGACTGGCGCCTCTCCGACCAGCATCAGCTGGAGCCGTTCGGCGCGGCCGAGGACCGCGCCAGCGTCGGCCGGCTCGGAAACCTCCTGACGGTGAACGGAGCCAGGGCGCCGGAGCGGATTTCCGTCGCGCCCGGCGCGCGCGTCCGCCTGCGGCTCGCCAACCTGTGCAACGCGCGGCTGATGCGAATCCGCTTCGAGGGGGTGAAGGCCTTCGTCATCGCCACGGACGGCCAGCCCACCGACAGCTTCGAGCCGCTGCGCTCCACCCTGCCCTTCGCGCCGGGATCCCGCTACGACGTGATGTTCGAGGCCGGCGACGCCGGGTCGGGCGGTTCGGTAATGGCCGTGATCGGACAGGGCCTGCCGCTCGTCGAGGTCAAGGTGGAGGGCGAGCCCATGAGCGCCCGCCGCCCCCCGCCGCCGCCGATGGCGCCCCTGGGCGACAACCCGCTCCTGCCCCCCGCCATCCCGCTGCAGAAGGCGCAGCGCGCCGACGTGGTGATCGAAGGGGGCGCGAAGCCCGGACCCGACGGCAAGGCCGCGGCCTATGCGGGCGATCCGAACCGGA
The DNA here is from genome assembly GCF_054796215.1 of Alsobacter sp. SYSU BS001988. Lineage (NCBI taxonomy): Bacteria > Pseudomonadati > Pseudomonadota > Alphaproteobacteria > Hyphomicrobiales > Alsobacteraceae > Alsobacter > Alsobacter sp. SYSU BS001988. The sequence goes on from NZ_JBTAMK010000018.1 coordinate 10,385, forward strand.
TCTGGACCATCAACGGCCAGGGCGGGCTGGCGGCCGGCGACAAGTCGCCCGGAAAGCCGCTTTTATCGGTGAAGCGGGGCGCGACCGTGGTCCTGGCCCTGGTGAACCGGACGCCCTACCCGCAGGTGATGCATGTGCATGGGCACAGCTTCCGCCTGCTCCATCCCCTGGACGACGGGTGGGAGCCCTACTGGCTGGACACCGTCATCGTCCCGGAAGGCCAGACCGCCCGGATCGCCTTCGTGGCCGACAACAAGGGCAAGTGGCTGATCGGCTCGACCGTGCTGGAGCGGCTCGACACGGGCCTGTCGGCCTGGATCGACGTGAGCTGACCAAGCCCTGAAAACGCGAAAGGGCGGCCGAAGCCGCCCTTCCCCGCGCGCCGCAGCGCGTATGTCCGGCGCCTTAGCGCTTGGAGAACTGGAAGCTCCGGCGAGCCTTCTTGCGGCCGTACTTCTTGCGCTCGACGACGCGGGAGTCGCGGGTCAGGAAGCCGACCTTCTTGAGGATCGAGCGAAGCTCCGGCTCGTAATAGGTGAGCGCCTTGGCGAGGCCGTGACGGACCGCGCCGGCCTGGCCGGAGAGGCCGCCGCCGGCGACCGTGACGTTGATGTCGTACTGGTCGACGCGGTTGGCGACGAGCAGCGGCTGCTGCAGGATCATGCGCAGGACCGGACGGGCGAAATACACGCCGATGTCGCGGTCATTGACCGTCACCTTGCCGGCGCCGGGCTTGATCCAGACGCGGGCGACCGCGTCCTTGCGCTTGCCGGTCGCGTAGGCGCGGCCGAGCGAGTCGATCTTCTGGACGTGCTTGGGAGCCTCGGGAGCGGCGGTCTCGACCGCGCCCTTGAGGTCCTGGAGGGACTGGAGGGTTTCGGCCATGATCAGGCGCTCCTCGAATTCTTGCGGTTCAGGGCCGCGACGTCGAGAGCCGTGGGCTCCTGGGCGACATGCGGGTGCTCGGCGCCCTTGTAGACGCGCAGGTTGCCGAGCTGCTTGCGGCCGAGCGGCCCGCGCGGAAGCATGCGCTCCACGGCCTTCTCGACGACGCGCTCGGGGAAACGGCCTTCCAGGATGAACTTCGCAGTCCGCTCCTTGATGCCGCCCGGATAGCCGGTGTGGTGGTAATAGACCTTCTGCTCGCGCTTGCGGCCGGTCAGGACCACCTTGTCGGCGTTGATGACGATGATGTTGTCGCCGCAGTCGACGTGGGGCGTATAGCTCGCCTTGTGCTTGCCGCGCAGCCGCATGGCCACGAGAGACGCGAGACGACCCACCACGAGGCCTTTCGCGTCGATCAGCACCCACTTCTTGTCGACCTCGGCGGGCTTGGCCGAATAGGTCTTCATGGGACTAGTTCCGATCATGGGCGCGCCGACGACGTCGCCTGCGCGGGAATGAAACGCGGGCGACCCCAAGGCCGCCCGTGCGATGGCCGTCGTCTACAGCAGGCGCCCTCGCGCGTCAATGCAGGATTCCAGCGGACTTTCCAAAAAAACGAAGCCGAAACAAAGACCTAGGATATGCGGTAAAATAGCACCGCGAAAATATCAACGCGGCGGAATGGAATAGGTGCCCGTCACATGCGCGACCGGCTCCTCCGACCCCTCCGACGTGATCGTGACCTCGCCCACCGCCAGCCGCTTGCCGAGTTTGAGCAGCCGGCACTCGGCCAGCAGCGCCCGGGGCTCCGGCTTGCGCAGGAAGTTGATGGAGAGATTGGTCGTCACCGCGAGGCCGACCGGGCCGATGGCGCCCAGGACCGCCGCATAAAGGGCGAAATCGGCCAGCGTCATCATCGCGGGCCCCGAGATCGTCCCGCCGGGCCGAAGCTGGCTCGGGTGATAGTCCATGCGCAGCCGGGCCCCGTGATGCGGGATGGCGAGCACATGCCAGATGCGTCCGTGGGAGTACATCTCCGGGAACTCGCGCTCCAGAAACGTCTCGAGCTCGCGAACCGTCATCACCGCCGTCGCAGCCGTGTCATTCATGCGCCCCTGCCCTTCTCGCCGCCGCCGTTCCCCTCGGCGGCGTTTCGCATATCATGCCGATAACGCAGCGCAACGACGCAAACGGAACCCATGCAGATGAGCGCGACGCTGTCCTCCACGGAACGAGAGCCTGTCCTGCTCAGGGCCGACGACGGCGGAACGGCGGTGCTGACGCTCAACCGCCCCCATGCGCGCAACGCCCTGTCCGAAGGCCTGATCGACGCCCTGACGGTCGAGCTCGACGCCATCGCCCGGCAGCCTTCCGTCAAGGCGGTGATCGTCGCCGCGTCGGCGGGGCCATGCTTCTCCTCCGGTCACGACCTGAAGGAGATGACCGCGCGCCGGGCCGACGCCGATCGCGGCCGCGCCTATTATGAAGACGTGCTCGGCCGCTGCTCGGCCCTGATGCAAAGGATCGTCCGCCTGCCCCAGCCGGTCATCGCGGCCGTCGAGACGCTCGCGACCGCCGCCGGGTGCCAGCTCGTGGCATCCTGCGACCTCGCGGTCGCCGGCGAGGAGGCCCGCTTCTGCACCCCCGGCGTCCATATCGGGCTGTTCTGCTCCACCCCGATGGTGGCCCTGTCCCGGAACCTGTCCCGCAAGCACGCGATGGAGCTGCTGCTGACCGGCGAGGCCGTTCCGGCCGAGGACGCCCTGCGCATGGGCCTCGTCAACCGCGTCGTCCCGAAGGGCCGGGCGCTGGAGGGCGCGCGGGACTTCGCCCGGACGATCGCATCGAAGTCCGGCCCGGTTCTCGCCATCGGCAAGCGCGCCTTCTACGAGCAGCTGGAGATGGGCCTCGCGGACGCCTATTCGCATGCGTCCCGCGTGATGGTGGAGAACATGCTCGCCCGCGATGCGGAAGAGGGAATCGGCGCCTTTCTGGCCAAGCGCGAGCCGCGGTGGGAGTGAGTCCCTTCCGCTCCGGGGCGGATCGCGTGTAGGACACCGTCATGAACCACGACAGCTATCCCGACGACCTCATCCGGGGCGTCCTCCACACCGTCAAGTCCATCGCGCTGGTCGGTTTCTCGGCCAATCCCGCGCGGCCGAGCTGGATCGTGACGAAGTACCTGATCGAGCGCGGCTACCGGCTCATCCCGGTCAATCCCGGCCTGGCGGGCCAGACGGTCCTCGGCCAGCAGGTCTACGGCTCCCTGGCCGACATCCCAGGCCCGGTCGACATGGTTGAGATCTTCCGCAACTCGGAAGCCGCGGGGCCGATCACCGACGAGGCGCTGGCGCTGGATCCCCTTCCCAAGGTGATCTGGATGCAGCTCTCGGTGCGCAACGACGAGGCCGCCGCCCGCGCCGAGGCCAAGGGCGTCACCGTGATCATGAACCGCTGCCCCAAGATCGAGTTCGGCCGGCTCTCCGGCGAGATCGGCTGGAACGGCATCAACTCGCGCATCCTGTCCTCGAAGCGCGCCGTGATGGCCGAAAAGGGGTTCCAGAAGCGCACGCTGGGGCCGCCCGGCGTGAACCCGTTCGGGGCGCGGCGCTGAGGTTCTGCAACCGTCCGTGCGTTGACGCACCGCCCGCCGTTCGATAAAAAGAACAGCATTTCCCGTTCCACGAACGTCGCGGGCTCGCCCGCGCTCCTGCATGAGGACACGTCCATGACCGAGCCCAAGGCTCCCGGCTTCGCCACTCTTGCGATCCACGCCGGCGCGGCGCCGGATCCGGCGACGGGCGCGCGCGCCACGCCCATCTACCAGACCACGTCCTTCGTGTTCGACGACGTCGACCATGCGGCGTCGCTGTTCGGCCTGCAGGCCTTCGGCAACATCTATTCGCGCATCGGCAATCCCACCTGCGCGGTGCTGGAGGAGCGCGTCGCGGCGCTCGAGGGCGGCACGGCCGCGCTCGCGGTCGCGTCCGGCCACGCGGCCGAATTCCTGGTGATGCACACCCTGATGCAGCCGGGCGACGAATTCATCGCGTCGAAAAAGCTCTATGGCGGCTCCATCAACCAGTTCAATCACTCCTACAAGAACTTCGACTGGCGGGTGAAATGGGCCGATCCGGACGACCTCTCGAGCTTCGAGGCCGCCGTCACGGACAAGACCAAGGCGATCTTCATCGAATCCATCGCCAATCCGGGCGGCGTCATCGTCGACATCCAGGCCATCGCCGACATCGCCCACAAGGCGGGCGTGCCGCTGATCGTCGACAACACGATGGCGACGCCCTACCTGATCCGCCCCTTCGAGCACGGCGCGGACATCATCGTGCATTCGGCCACCAAGTTCCTGGGCGGCCACGGCAACTCCATCGGCGGCCTGATCGTCGACGGCGGCAAGTTCGACTGGATGAAGTCGGGCCGCTATCCGATGCTGTCGCAGCCGCGCCCCGAATATGGCGGCATGGTGCTGGGCGAGACCTTCGGCAATTTCGGCTTCGCCATCGCCTGCCGGGTGCTCGGCCTGCGCGACCTCGGCCCGGCCCTGTCGCCCTTCAACGCCTTCATGATCCTGACCGGCATCGAGACCTTGCCGCTGCGCATGCAGCGCCATTGCGACAACACGCTCAAGGTCGCCCAACACCTGCAGCGCCACCCCAAGGTGGCGTGGGTCAGCTATCCGGGCCTGGAGGGCGACAAGTATGGCGCGCTCGCGAAGCGCTATTCGCCCAAGGGGGCCGGCGCGGTGTTCACCTTCGGCCTCAAGGGCGGCTATGACGCCGGCGTGGCCCTGGTGTCGAACCTCAAGCTGTTCTCGCATCTGGCCAATATCGGCGACACGCGCTCGCTGGTGATCCACCCGGCCTCCACCACCCATCGCCAGCTGACGGCCGACCAGCAGACCCAGGCGGGCGCGGGCCCCGAGGTGGTGCGGCTCTCGATCGGCATCGAGGACGTCGAGGACATCATCGCCGACCTCGACGAGGCGCTCGCGGCGAGCTGAGGCTCGCGGCGGCCCTCGCGGTCAGGCCGGCAGGCGCGCGCTGCGCGTCAGCCGCCAATGCACCGCCGCCATGCTGAGCACCAGCATGGCGAAGGCCTGGTGGGCGAGGCCGAGCGACAGCGGCGTGATCGCCAGCAGGGTCGCCACGCCGAGGGCCGCCTGCGCCACAGCGAGCGACGCGATCGCGCCGGTGCGGCGCGCGGCCGAGGATCCCGGCAGGCTCCGGCGCGCCGTCCAGGCCTGCGCCACCGCGATCGCGACCAGCGCATAGGCCATCATGCGGTGGTTGAACTGCACCGTCAGCGGGTTGTCGACGAGGTTCTCGACCCAGGGCGAGATGATGAACAGGCCGGACAGATGGGGCACGAACCGCCCGTCCATCAGCGGCCACGTGTTGTAGGTCAGCCCCGCCTTGGAGCCCGCCACCAGCGCGCCGAGCGCGATCTGGAACAGCACCGCCGCGAGCGTCGCGGTCGCAAGGCCGCGCACCCGGGGCGTGGTAGGTTCGGGCGTGGAGCGGCCGAGGCCCGCCGCCACGGCCAGCAGTCCCGCCAGGATGACGCTCGCCGTGGTGAGGTGCAGCATCAGCTTGACCGGCGCGACCGCGGTCATCCCGGGCTTCAGGCCGGACGCCACCATGATCCAGCCGATCGCTCCCTGCAGACCGCCCAGGAGCCCGAGCGCCAGGACCGTCAGGGCGAGGCGCCCGCGCAGCACGCCCGTCGCCAGGAACCCGATGAAGCCGAGGCCGAACACCAGCCCGATCGCCCGGCCGAGCTGCCGGTGCGACCACTCCCACCAGAAGATCTCCTTGAACTCGGACAGGGTCATGCCCTTGTTGACGAGCTCGTACTGGGAGATCTGGCGGTACTTGTCGAATTCCGCCGTCCAGGCCTGCTCCGTCAGCGGCGGGATGGCGCCGGACACCGGCTTCCATTCCGTGATCGACAGGCCCGAGCCGGTGAGGCGCGTCGCGCCTCCCACCAGCACCATGACGAACACCAGCGCGGCGATGAGATAGAGCCAGCCCCGCACCGCCGCCAGGCCGCGGCCGACCGTCTCGGAACGCGCCAGGCGGCTCGCGCGCTCGACATCCTGCTCGGCGGCGGAAAGAGACATGGGTGTGGTCCGTCAATCCGGTTCGCCGCGCCGCGGCGAAATGCGCCGTGCGTCGGGGTTGATCGTCAGGGCAGCGGGACACATAGTCCCACCGGCCCCGGCCCACAACGGTCGCGTCGCCGCAGGCGCGCCCCGGCCCTTGCGACCGCCGCGTCGCCCTCCCCGCCGCGCCTTGGAACGGATCGATCCTGATGCGCCGACGCACGCGAAAACTCATCGGCGCCGTGACCATGCTGGTCTTCGTCTGCGTCTACGCCCTGGCGGCGATGACGGTGGCGCAGGGCGCGATCCAGGACGCAGGCAAGCTGGCGCAGGCCCTGTTCTACGTCGTGGTGGGGCTCGGTTGGATCCTGCCGATCATGCCGCTCATCCGCTGGATGGAGCGGCCCGATCCCGAAGACGCGTGAGCCTCATGCGGCGTCGACGCGCCGGCCCCTGTTCCAGAGCCAGAACGGCGCCCCCGACAAGAGCACGTCGAACTGGCGGGGGTCCTGGAAGAAACCGTTCAGCGAGATCCGCGGCAGCGCCGTGAGATGCCGCGCATGCTCGGGGAAGAGCATGCCTCGCCGGGTCGTCACCGCGCTGCGGAAGCCCAGCTCCCGGGCCAGCGCGAATTCGCGCGGCCCGGCGGAGCTCGGATCGCCCACCGGATAGGCGAGATGCCGCACCGGCGCGCCGAGCTCCTTCTCCAGGATGGACTTCGACTCCGCCATCTCCCGCCGGGCCGTCTCGGCGTCGTGCTTGGCCAGCATCGGATGCGTGAGCGTGTGGGCGCCGATGTCGATGAGGGGATCGGCCGCGAGCCGCCTGACGCCGTCCCAGTCGAGGCACAGGCGCTCGGCGGTCGCGCGGCTGTCGACCCCCTGCTCGCGCGCCAGGCCGGCGATGACGGCGCGCAGCTCCGGCTCGGGCCGGGCGCGCAGGCGCCAGTAGATCGTCTCGAAGGCGGCCGATTTCTCGGCCGAGGTGGACGCCGGCAGGTCGAGCCTCTCCCCCCCGATCGGCGCCCTCGCGCGGGCCGCGCGCGCGATGGCGTCCTCCAGGTCCAGCCACCACAGTTCGGCGCTCCGCTCCACGAAGCCCGGCGTCACGAAGATGGTCGCGGGCGCGCCATGGGCGCGCAGGACCGGCAGCGCATGCTCCAGATTGTCGCGGTAGCCGTCGTCGAACGTCAGCGCGAGGACGCGCTGGTCCACGCGCCCCGCCTCCACGGCGTCCACGGCCTCGTCCAGCGGAACGAAGCGATAGCCGGCCGCCCTGGCGCGCGTCAGCGCCATGTCCAGGAATTCGGGCGTCACCTCCAGCAGGCGGTTGGGCGCGAAGTCACGCTCCACCCATGGCCGGACATGATGAAGCATCAGGATCCCGCCGAGCCCCCGCAGGCCGCTCCCGGCCCAGCGCGGCGCTCCGGCCGCCGCCAGACCCGCGAAAGCCGCGCTGTAGAGACGATGCTTCAGCCCCATGTCCAACACCGTCGGTTAAGTCGGCGCAGGCCGTTCAACTTGGGGCTGCGACGTTAATCCTGGTTTAAGCATTCTGTTGACGTGATGGTCCTTGGCGACCACCGTGACCCCGTCAAAACGCCGGGAACACGATGTCGGTCGCCCTTGCATATCCGATGATCAGCTGGAGCGACATCACCGTCTTCCGATCGGCTGAAGACGCCGAGGCGCTGTGGCGCGCGCTCGAGGCGGAAGGGGCGTGCACCCCCTACCAGCGCTATGACTGGCTGTCCGCCTGGTACGCGACGGTCGCCATGATGAACCGTCTGCAGACCGCGATCGTCGTGCTCCACGATTCGAACGGCCGGCCCGCGGCCCTGTTTCCCCTCGTTCTGGAGCGCCAGGGCCCCGCCCTCGTGGCGCGCTTCGCCGGCGGCAAGCACTGCAACGCCAATATGGGCGTGTTCCGGCAGGGCTTCGCCGAACAGCTCGGCCATACGCCCGCCGCGGCCATCCTGAACGCCATGGCCGACGAGATCGCCAGGGAAGGCCTCGGCAAGGTCGACGTCTTCCACCTGCGCGCCCAGCCCGGCGCCTGGAGCGGCATGCCCAATCCCCTGGCGGGCGGGCCCGGACGCCACCCCGCCGAAGACGCGCATGCGCTCACCCTGCGGGACGAGGAAAGCGACGAGGCCCTCACCCGTCGCCTGCTCGGCAAGGACAGCCGCAAGAAGTTGGCCAAGAAGCTGCGCTGGCTGGACGAGCTGGGCGGCGTCGCCTTCCGGCGCGCCGAGACCGAGGCCGAGGTCGACCGCGTTCTCTGCGCCTTCTTCCGGCAGAAGGCCGAGCGCTTCCGCGCGCAGGGCATCGTCAACCCCTTCGCCTGCACGTCCACGCAGGCCTTCCTGAGGCGGGCGGCTCTCGCCGGGCTGGATCAGGGCCGGCCGGCGCTGGAGATCCACGCCCTGTGGTGCGGCGACATGGTCGCGGCGGCCTTCGGCGGCTGCTGCGACGGACGGCGCCTGAGCGGCACCTTCATCTCCTTCGAGACGGACCCGGCGATCATGCGGTCGAGCCCCGGCGAACTCATCGCCCTGGAGCTCGCCCGCCTGGCGCTGCGCCGCGGCATGCGGAGCTTCGACCTCGGCATGGGCGACGACGGCTACAAGCGCCATACCTGTCCCGAACGCGAATCGCGCTTCGAGAGCGTCGTGCCGGTCAGCGCCCTCGGCCGCGCGGTGGCGCTGGGGCTGATCGGGATGGGACGCCTGAAGGGCGCCATGAAGCGCGACGACCGGGTGCTTCGCACCGTGCGCCGCGTCGCGTTCAGGCTCGTGGGCGGCGGCCGCGCCTCCTGACCTCAGGCGGCGACGCCCTCCAGGCGTTGATGGACGATCTGCACCACGGGCAGGCCCCTGCGGCCGATCTCGGCGACGAACTCGGACGCGGCCGACGCATCCAGCTCGCCGCTCACCACCGCGGCGCACAGATCCGCATGGGCGAGGAGTTCGAGCATCGGCTCGCGGCGCTCCGACCCTGCCGTGATCGACGGGCCGGCGACCAGCACGACGTCATAGGTCTGGCCGAGCGCGCCCAAAGCAAGGCCGATACCCTGCGCCCGGTCAGGCGCGTCCTCGAGAGCGCCGTCCCCGGCGGACACGAGATGCAGCCGGGACCCCGGATCGCGATGGATCACCTGCATGAACGAGGCGCGGCCCGCCACGAGTTCGCAGAAGCCGGCGCCGTCATGCCCGCCCGCGCTCTCGGCGTCGACCAGCACGACGCGGTGGGTCCGCGCCAGGATCCGGCCGAGCGCGAAGGCGACGTCGCGGCTGGGCTGCCGGCCGGCCGAAGCGACGACGCAGCGGACCGGGCCGCCGGCCGCCATCTCGCGGATGCGGTCGGCCAGCGCGGACGGGCGCACGCCCTGCGCCGAAGCAGCCTTCGGCGCAGGGATCGGCTCGGGATCGGCCTCACGCAGGACGGGTTCCGGGGCGGGGCTCTCCGTCCGTCGCGCCGGCGCTTCGCTCATCCAGTCGACCGGGGGCTCGCCGACGCGCGCCAGGGCGGGCAGGACGGCGGCGGGCGCCGCCATGGCGGGCGAGGCCGCGGGCGCCGCGGGATCGTTCATGATGGCGCGGCCGGACATCAGTTCGGAGCTCACGATGCACATGGTCGAGACCAGGAAGGTCGCCAGCGTCACGATGATGATGGTCGGCAGCTTCTTGGGGAAGCTCGGTACGACCGGCGGGTCGGCGCGCTGGACGATGCGCGCATCCGGCGGCACGGCGTCCTTGACGTCGCGGGCGGTCGCTTCGCGGTAGCGCGTCAGCATCGCCTCGAGCTGCTCGCGCTGGGACCGCGCCTCGCGCTCTAGGGAGCGCAGCTGGACGTCGTTCTCGCTCGCCGTGATGCTCTGCTGCTTGTAGCCGTTCAGCGTGGCCGTCAGGCTCTCGACGCGGCCCGCCGCGATCTTGGCGTCGTTCTCCAGCGTCCGGACGGCCTTCTCGGTGGCGGCGGCGATCTGGCCGTCGAAATTCGCCAACTGGGCCGCAAGCTCCTTGATGCGCGGATGCCCGGGCAGCAGCGAGCGGGACTCCATCGCCAGCTGCGCCTTCAGGGTGGTCCGCTCCCCCACCAGCTTGCGCACGAGTTCGTTATTGGCGACGTCAGAGACTTCGAGCGTGCGGTTGGACGCGATCGCCTCGCGCAGCAGCTTCGCCTTGGCCTCGGCGTCCGCCTGGGCCACCCTCACCGTATTCAGCTGCGTGTTCAGCTCGGCCAGCTGCTGCTGCTGGATGGTCGCGTTGTTGGTGGAGACCAGCAGGCCGGTCTTGGCGCGGAACGCCTCCACCTTGGCCTCGGCGTCGGCGACTTTCTGGCGCAGCGGGTCGATGGCGCCGTTCAGCCAGGCGCTGGCCGAGCGGGCCACCTTCTGCTTGGCCTCCTCCTGCAGCTCCAGATAGATCTCCGCGATCGCGTTGGCGCCGCGCGCGGCGAGCTCAGGATCCTTCGAGGTGAACTCGACCGTCAGCACGCGCGACAGTCCCGCCGGAAAGGCCGTGACCCGCTCCAGGAAGGTGTCGATGAGCTGTTCGTTCTCGCTGGGGCGGACCACGCCGATATAGGCGAGCAGCCGGGAGGCCGAGCCCAGCACCGTCGCGCCCCGATCGAATTCCGGATTGCCGCGCAGCTGCAGCCGCTCGATCGCCCGCTTGGCGAGATCCCGCGACGTGATCAGCAAGGCTTGGCTCGCCACCTCGCGCTCGTCGATCGTGGCGTCCCGCTCGCCGCCATTGCCCGGCCGCGTGTAATAGCTGTCGCCGGTCTGGAGCAGGATGCGGGCGTCCGCCGTATAGCGCGACGTGGCCGTGTTGACGAAGAACGAGCTCGCCCCGAAGGCGATCAGAACCGGGATCAGGATCCACGCGCTTCGCCGCTTCAACGCGCGCCACAACTGGCCCATGTCGATATCGCCGCCACCGGCGGGGGCCTGCCCGGCGTACGCCATCACGTCATCCTTTACGACACGAACACTGGACGGAATGGTGAACGGGCAAGGTTTCAATAACGTTAAGTCAAGACTATCGCCTGATCAGCTTTTGTTAACCATGACGGCCCACAACATCTGCATCGATGGACCATCCCTCCGAGAGTCGTGAATGTCGCGTCGTCGCTTCCTCTGCATTCTCGGCGCCGCCGCGCTGGCCGGCTGCGCGCCGCAGGTCTACGCGCCGCCGGGCTTTTCGGCGCAACTCGACGCGCCCTACACCCTCGCCAGCGGCGACCGCCTGAGGATCATCGTTTTCGGCCAGGACAACCTGTCCAACAGCTACGCGGTCGACGGCTCCGGCCGCGTCTCGCTCCCGCTCATCGGCCCGGTCGGCGCCGGCGGCCAGACGACGGCCCAGCTGGAGCGCGCGATCGAGCAGAAGCTGCGCGCCGGCTTCCTTCGCGAGCCCCGGGTGTCCGTGGAGGTGGAGCAGTACCGCCCCTTCTTCATCCTCGGCGAGGTCACGACCGCCGGCCAGTACCCCTACGTCAACGCCATGACGGTGCAGACGGCGGTCGCCATCGCGGGCGGCTTCTCGCCCCGCGCCCTGCGCACCCAGGCCGAGATCACCCGCCAGATCAACGGGCGCCTCGTCACCGCCACGGTGCCGGTGACGGTCCCGGTCAGGCCAGGCGACACCGTGGTGGTGCGCGAGCGGTGGTTCTAGGAGCGATGCCGTCAGGCCAGCCTCTGCGCATCGTCCATGTCTTCCGCGCTCCCACCGGCGGGCTCTTTCGTCACGTTCTCGACCTCGCCTGCGCCCAGGCCGACGCGGGGCACGACGTCGGCCTGATCTGCGACTCCAACGGCGGCGAGCGGGCCGCGGCCGCGCTGTCGGCCGTCGCGTCCCGGTTGACGCTGGGCGTCGCCCGGATCGGCATGCCCCGGGAGCCGAGCCCCTTCGACGCCACGGCTCTCGCCAGTGTCTCGCGCGCCTTGCTGCGGGCCCGCCCCGACGTGGTGCATGGGCACGGCGCCAAGGGCGGCTTCTACGGGCGCCTCGCGCCGGCCCGACCCTGGGGCCCCGGGCCCGCCAGGATCTACACCCCGCATGGCGGCAGCGCCCATTACGGCCAGGCCACTCCCGCGGGCCGGCTCTACGGCGTCATCGAGCGCGCCCTGGCGCGGCGCACGTCCGTGTTCACCTTCGAGAGCGACTATGTCGCCAGCCGCTTCGAATCGATGCTCGGCGACGCTCCCCATGCCGCCGTGGTCATCCACAACGGGCTCGCGGCCCACGAATTCGAGCCCGTGATGGACGCGCCCGAGGCGGCCGACATCCTCTATCTGGGCGAGCTCCGGCGCCTCAAGGGCGTCGACACCCTGCTGGAGGCCCTGTCGCTGCTGCGCGACATGCTCCCCTGGGAGCCGTCGGCCGTGATCGTCGGCGCAGGGCCGGACGAGGCGGACTTCCGCGCGCTGGCGCGCCAGTTCGGCCTGCGGGGCGTCGAGTTCAAGCCGCCCATGCCGGCCCGCCAGGCCTTCGCGCTCGGCCGGGTCATGGCGGTCCCGTCCCGGGCCGAATCGTTGCCCTATGTGGTGATCGAAGCCGCCGCCGCCCAGCGCCCCCTGGTGGCGACCGCGGTCGGCGGCGTGCCCGAAATCCTGGGACCGTTCTCCGATCGGCTCGTTCCCGCCGACTCTCCGCAACGATTGGCGGCCGCTCTGGCGGCGGTCCTGCTCAAGCGGCAGGACGAGAGGGCCGAGGAGGCGCGCGCCCTCGCCGCTCACGTCGCCGGCCGCTTTGCGATCGACCGCATGGCGAGCGCCGTCGAGACCGCCTACCGCAAGGCGATTCGGCGCTGAATTAACTCTTCGGTGAAGCCGTTTACGTATCCTTGCGCCAGTTTTTCCAAGGATCGCGGACGTCGCGCCTGAGGAGAGTGATGGCCAAGATCGGTTTCGACGACCTTCTGCGCCTGGACGCCGGCGTGGCGCCCTCGTTCGGAGCGCCCCCCCGCCCCTCGCTGAGCGCCCTGGCCGAAAAGATCGCCGCCGAACCCCGGCCCAGGTCCTACTCGGCCACGGTCGTGGCGGGCGTGGTCGGCCTGGCCGAGTTCCTCCTGCTCGTCGCGACCGGCGTCCTGGCCCATTACCTGTACCTCAGGCGAGGCGTCATGCCCGACCTGGTCTACTCGGTCCTGATCCTCGGGTCGTCCACCGCCGCCGTGATCGCGTTCCAGGCCGTGCGGGCCTATGAGCTGAGCGCCATCCGGTCGCCGCTCAACCAGTTCATCCGCCTGATGCTGGCCTGGAGCGGCGTGTGCGCGCTCGCGCTCGCCACCTCCTTCGTCGCCAAGCTGAGCGAACTCGTGTCGCGCGTCTGGTTCGCCGAGTGGTTCGTGGTGGGGCTCGTCGCCCTCGTGCTGTTCCGCATCGGCGTGGGCGGCGTCGTGCGCCGCATGGTCCGGCGCGGCCAGCTCGACCGGCGAACCGCGATCGTGGGCGGCGGACCGGCGGCCGAAAGCCTCCTGCGCGCGCTCGACGCGGAGACCGATTCCGAGGTGCGCGTGCTGGGCGTGTTCGACGACCGCGACGAGGTGAGGTCCCCCGAAAGCGTCGGCGGCTATCCCAAGCTCGGCAGCACCGACGACCTCGTCGACTTCGTCCGCAAGGCGCAGCTCGACCTCGTCATCTTCACGGTGCCGATCACCGCGGAGGACCGCATCCTGCAGATGCTGCGCAAGCTGTGGGTGCTGCCGGTGGACATCCGCCTGTCGGCCCACCAGAGCAAGCTGCGCCTGCGCCCGCGGTCCTATTCCTATATCGGCTCCGTCCCGGTGCTCGCCGTCACCGACCGCCCGATCGCCGATTGGGACGTGGTCTTCAAGTGGCTCTTCGACAAGATCGTCGGAACCACCCTCCTCGTCCTCCTGTCGCCGGTGATGCTGGCGACCGCGCTGGCGGTGAGGCTCGACTCGCGCGGCCCCGCCTTCTTTCGGCAGCGGCGCTACGGGTTCAACAACGAGCTCATCGAGGTCTTCAAGTTCCGGTCGATGTATGTCGACCAGTCGGACCCGACGGCCTCCAGGCTGGCGACCCGCAACGATCCGCGCGTCACCAGGGTGGGCCGCTTCATCCGCAAGACCTCGCTGGACGAGCTCCCCCAGCTCATCAACGTCGTCCTCAAGGGCGATCTGTCTCTGGTGGGTCCGCGCCCGCATGCGGTGAACGCCAGCGCCGAGCACCGTCGCTATGACGATTTGATCGACGGCTATTTCGCGCGTCACCGCGTGAAGCCGGGCATCACCGGATGGGCGCAGGTCTGCGGCTGGCGCGGCGAGACGGACACGCTGGAGAAGATCCAGAAGCGCGTCGAGCACGACCTCTACTATATCGAAAACTGGTCGGTGTTCTTCGACCTCTACATCCTGGCCATTACGCCCTTCGCGCTGGCCAAGACCGAGAACGCCTATTGAGCGCCGCGGGCCTGACCTCCGCCGACGGCTCCGCGCGACGCAAATCGATCTCGATCCCCGCGATCCAGAACGCGGTCCTGGCCCTCCTGCTCTTTTCCGGCTGCGTGGCCTTCATCGAGCCCTCGCCCTTCGAGGCCGTGTTCGTCGTCGCGCTCCTGACCTTTCTGTTCGGGGGGGTGCGGCTGCCCGCCGAGTCGATCCCTCTCCTGGTCCTGCTCACCCTGTTCAATCTCGGCGGAGTGCTGTCGCTGATGGAGGTGATGCATGACGCGAAGGCGATCACATTCACGGCGATCTCGGTCTATCTCGCCTGCGTGACCATCCTGTTCATGATGCTGATGGTGGAGAACACCAGCCGGCGCATCCAGGCGATTCTCAACGCCCACATTCTCGCCGCCGTGGTGGCGGGCGTCACCGGAACCCTCGGCTATTTCAACGTCGCGGGCCTCAGCGCGGCGTTCACGTCCTTCGACGGATCGCGCGCGTCCGGCATGTTCAAGGACCCGAACGTGTTCGGCCCGTTCATCGGCGTCGCGGCGACGATCCTCTTCAACCGCATCGTGAACGGCTCGATCCGCTGGTTCTGGACCGGCCTCGCCGTGTTCGGCTTCCTCTGCTTTGCGGTGCTGCTCTCGTTCTCCCGGGGCGCCTGGGGCGTGCTCGCCTTCGGGCTCGTGATGGTGATCGGCCTCAACCTGGCGGTCTCCCGCTCATGGCGCGAGCGCCGGCGCATCGCCGTGGTCACCATGCTGGGCGCGGCGGGTCTGGTCTTCGTCGGCGCGGCGGCCCTGACCTCGCCGGTGATCAGCACCATGCTGGAAGACCGCGCCCAGCTCATCAAGTCCTATGACGCCGGCGAGACCGGCCGCTTCGGCAACCAGCGGCGCTCGATCCCGCTGCTGCTGGAGTTGCCGAACGGGTTCGGGCCGCTCCAATTCGACAAGAAGTTCACCGAGAACCCCCATAACGTCTACATCTACGCCTTCAGCTCCTATGGCTGGCTGGGCGGGATCTCGTATTTCGCGCTGATCGCGCTCACCTGCGTCATGGGATGGCGGCTCGTCTTCCAGCGTTCCCCCTGGCAGAAGGACGCCATCGGCCTGTGGTGCTGCCTTTTCCCGCAGATCGTGCAGGGCTTTCAGATCGACACCGACCACTGGCGCCATTTCTGGTGGCTGTTCGGGATGGTGTGGGGCCTGGCCATCATGTCGAACCGCCTGAAGCGGGCCCCGGCCCGCGACAGCGTCGCCCAGGTCCCTCCCGGTCAGACCCTCGTGTCGGCGTAGGCCGCCGGATCGAGCATCCGGTCGGTGGCTTCGGCCCAGGTCAGCACCGAGCCGCCGGGGAGCCTCGGCGCCGCCAGCGCGTTTTCGACCGCCGCCAGGATCGATGCCCTGTCGCCCTGGACATAGCCGAACCGTCCCGCCCTGCCGCCTGCGGCCGCATGCGGGCAGACCGCGGGCGTGCCGAAATAGGCGAACTGCATGAGCTTCATGGAGGTGTCGACCAGATAGGCCGGGAAGCGCGCCTGCGAATAGGGCGCGACGCCGAAGGCGGCGTGCTTCACGAAGGGCAGCGTGCGGCGATACTCCATCTCGGGATAGACCCGCAGATTGGGGCCGGACAGCCCCTGCGCGGACGCGCCCGCCCCGATCACGTGGAACGTCACCGCCGGAAAGGCCGGCGCGGCGATCTCGAAGAAGGTTCGGTCGAAGAGCATCGACCCGACCGAGACGGCGTGCAGCCCGGGCTCGTAGGGCGACGGATCCGCATCCCGCGCGATGGACGGGTCGATCCCATGCGGCACGTTCCGCAGGAGGTCGCCGCGCTCGAAACTAGGCGCCAGCGCCCGGGACGGGATGACGATGTCGTCGAGCATCGGCTCGCTCGCCCTGAGCGCCTCGATGAGGACCGGCGAACAGCCGATCGTCGCGAGGTCGTCGGAGCACAGATAGATGAGCCGGGCGGAGGGATTGGCCTTGCGGCACAGCGCGATGAAGAGCGGCGACAGGCCGGACTCGATGACGATGGTCGTCGCCTCGCGGATCCATCGCGCCAGCACCGGCGAGGGAAACGCCCGGTAGGCCGCGAAGGCCAGCCGCTCGATCGGCCGCAGCGCCGGCGCGTCCAGATGCACCGGGTGCAGCGGGGTCTTCCACAGATAGCATTCGACGCCGTCGCGCCTCTCGATCCTGTTCGCGGACGCCGCGATGGGCGTGCGGGGATCGCCCTTGATCGCCGAGAGGACGCTGAAGCCGTGCGAGAAGAACCGGCATTCGCCGCGCTTGGCGAGTTCGGCGGCGATGAAGTGGACATTGGCCCAGCGCGGCGTCCGGAAATCGTGCTGCGAAAGCATCAGGAACCGCTCGGCCCGGGCCTCGCGTTCCGCCGTCGGCGCCGCCGCCTCCTGGACGCTCATGGCTCGACCGCCTCCGCGCCCGGGCTGAACCGCTGCGCTCCATGGAGGCGCGCCAGATCCGCGATCGTGCCCGTCACGATCACGGCGTGCAGGATCACGATCTGCCCCAGCACCGCCCAGGCGACCGCGTTCGGCCCTGCGACGGCCGTCGCTCCGAACGCGACGGCGCACTCGACGGCGAGGCCGAGGCCTCCCCCGACCACCCACCATTTCTCGCCCCGCAAGGCGAGGCTGGCGCCGCCGAACGGGGCCGCCGTGGCCCCGATGACCGCAGCCGCCAGCAGGGGCGCGGCGAGGCCCAGCGGCAGCGTGTTCGCCGCGATCCCGAACCGCTGCAGCAGCGCGAGCGCGGCCGCGGCGCCCAGCGCATAGACCAGGCCCAAGGTCGCGAGGCGGACCGTATAGCGCCGGATGATCGCCTTCAGGGCGGCCCAGTCGCAGTCATGGGCCGCGTCGATCATGCGGGGAACCGTCTGCATGAACAGCGCGTGGACGATCACGCCGGGCACGGAGGCGATCTTGCGCGCGAGTTCGAAGCCCGGGATGACGCCCGAATGGCCCAGCAGCCGCAGGGCGATGACCGGCACCTGCTCTGCGGCGCTCAGGAACGCCCCGTGGGTGATGAAGACGACGATCGCCGATCCCTCGCTGCGCCACTCGTCGCGACTGCGGGGCGCGCGCGGGAATTTCAGCCGCCCGAGATAGGCCGGATCGCGGATCGCGCCCGCCGCGACGCTCACCAGCGCGGCCAAGAGCTGCCCGATCGCCACCACCGAGAAATGATCCTCCATGCCGGACAGCTGCAACGCGGCCATGAAGAGGCAGGTGAGCGTCGGCGGCAGGATGAACACCAGCACGACGGCGCCGAGCTGCCGCCCGGCGGCGATGAGGTGGCTCTCCTGGATGCGCGAGGCCAGGTAGAACAGCGACATGCCTCCGACCAGGCAGGCGTCCGGCGCCGCCAGAACCCCCGCCCCGGCGGCCATCGCCATGGCGACGACGACGAGCGTGGCGAAGAGGTGCACCAGGAAGGCGCCCGCCGGCGGTCCGGAATGGCCGGCCCGGCCGGCCGCCAGGGCGTCGCGCATATAGCCCTGGTTGATGAACTGGCCGAGCGGGCCGCATAGCAGCATGGCGGCCGCCACATCCGCCGCGGCGGCCCCGTAGGAGGCGCGATCCAGGAACGTGATGGCGTAGACGGGCGGCAGCGCTCCCGCCGCCCCGCCCAGCACCCGGGCCACCACCAGCAGCGACAGCCTCGATCGCGGCGCCAGAGTCATCCGGCGAACCGCTCGAAGAGCCGCCCATAGGCCCGCGCGGCGTCGTCCCAGTCGAAATCCGCGGCGCGCCTAAAGCCGCGCTCCACGAAGCGCGCGCGCAGCTCGGGGTTCTCCAGCAGCGCCAGGACGCCCCGGCCTATGGCTTCGGCCGATGTGGGATCGACGCACAGCGCGGCGTCCGCGGCGATCTCCTGGGTCGAGGTCGCGGCGCTCGTCAGAACGGGCGCGCCGCAGCGCATCGCCTCGATGATCGGCAGCCCGAAGCCCTCATAGAGCGACGGGAACAGGAAGAGCTCGGCGCCCGCGATCAGCGCCGGGACGGCCTCGTCCGCCACATAGCCCAGCCGCCTGACGCGGGGCGTGGCCGACAGGTCCTCATGCTGGCCGAACACGTGGGCGCGCCCCGTGAGCCCGAACACCACGAGCTCCAGGTCGGGCGCGGCGCGGTCGACCACGCCCCGCCAGGCCTGGAGCGCCCGGCCCAGATTCTTGCGCGGGTCGGAGGTCGCGTGCAGCAGGACATAGCGGCCCTCGACGCCAAAGGCCTTCTTGACGGCGTCGATCTCGGACGGCGCCCTCGGGCCGAAGCTCGGCGACACGCCGTTATAGATGATGCTGACCTTGTCCTCCGGCACGCCCAGCCGATCGATGATGCGCTGGCGCGAGAAGGCCGACACGGTGACGACATGGGCCACCCGGCGCACCAGCATCGGGATGAGCGTCTGGTAGGCGCGCAGGAAGGACGGGGCGAAGAACTCCGGAATGTCGAAGAAGGCCACGTCGTGCAGAGTCACGATCTGCTTGGGGTAGGCGGCCGGGCCGGTGGCGGACGGCGACCACAGGAGCCGGCCCTGCGCCAGGAGCGGCAGAATCAGCTGCTCCCATGCATGGCCCTTGACGCCGCGCAGCGCCCGCCGGGGCGCGATCCGCCCGATCTCGGGCAGGCGCTTCATGATCTCGAGCGTCATGCGCTGCTGCCCGCCGGTCTCGAAGGCGGCGGCGCGCATGTTCACGGCCACCCGGGACCCCAGTTCGCCGGCGGCGCCGACCACGGGCGCGCTTCGCCCCGAGGCGTCGGCCGTGCGCTCAAGGTCCTGTGCGGAAGAAGCCATTCGTCGCCCAAGGCAGGATCATCGTGCAACCAGTCCTAGCAAGGACCGATTGACGTTGGCTTACCAAGTCCATCCCGAGAATCAGTCAGACATCATGGAGCATTCCCGCCGGATGATGAACCGCGGACATCGTCCCGCGCGGCTCACAGAGCCCGGAAACGGAAAACGGGGCCGAGGCCCCGTTTTCAAAACAACCGATGAGATGGTCGGAGTGGCGGGATTCGAACCCACGACCCCTAGTCCCCCAGACTAGTGCGCTAACCGGGCTGCGCTACACTCCGACGTGGCGTGCTTATAAGCACCCATCCGGCCCCGCGCAACCGCGTTCCGGCGGGTCCGCGCACTTTCCCCGTCGCGCCGCCGCAGCCGAGCTCCCGACGCAGAAAGGCCGGCGACGAGGCCGGCCTTTCAGGTCATCGGAGGCAGCCCGAATTCAGGCGGCGTCGCCGTCCGTTCCGCCGGGCGGCATGCCGCCTTCCGGGGGGCCGCCGGCGGGATCGGCGTCGAGATCGCCATTGCCGTTGGGCGCGTCGTCGCCTTCGTCGGAGATCCGCTCCACCGAGACGACCTTCTCGTCCTGGGCCGTGTTGAACACGATGACGCCCTGCGTGCCGCGCCCCGCGATGCGGATGCCGTCGACCGGGCAGCGGATCAGCTGGCCGCCATCCGTCACCAGCATGATCTGGTCGGAATGCTCGACCGGGAACGAGGCCACGAGGGGCCCGTTTCGGCTGTTCACCACCATGGCGACGATCCCCTTGCCGCCGCGGCCGGTGACGCGGACCTCATAGGCGGAGGTGCGCTTGCCGTAGCCGTTCTGCGAAAGGGTGAGGATGACCTGCTCGCGGGCGGACAGGTCGGCGTAGCGCTCCTGCGACAGGGCCGCGACCACGTCGGTCTCCTCGTCGTCGGTCGCCGCCTCGTCGGCGACGCTCTCGCCCTGGATGGCGCGGCGCATCTTGAGATAGGCCGCCCGCTCCTCGGCCGAAGCCTCGACATGCTTCAGGATCGCCAGCGAGATGACGGTGTCGTCCTTGGCCAGCGCGATGCCGCGCACGCCGGTCGAGTCGCGGCCCTTGAACACGCGCACGTCGTCGACGCAGAAGCGGATGCACTGGCCGCGCGCCGTGGTCAGCAGCACGTCGTCGTCGGCCGAGCAGATCTGGACGTCGACGATGTGGTCGCCCTCGTCCAGCTTCATGGCGATCTTGCCGTTGCGGTTCACGTTCACGAAGTCCGACAGCTTGTTGCGCCGGACGCCGCCGGAGGCGGTCGCGAACATGACGTCGAGCGTGTCCCAGGCGGCCTCGTCCTCGGGCAGCGGCATGATGGTGGTGATGCGCTCCTGCCCCTGCAGGGGGAGCATGTTCACCAGCGCCTTGCCGCGGGCCTGCGGGGCGGTGAGCGGCAGGCGCCAGACCTTCTCCTTGTAGACCTGCCCGCGCGACGAGAAGAACAGCACCGGCGTGTGGGTCGAGGCCACGAAGAGCCGCGAGACGAAATCCTCCTCGCGGGTCTGCATGCCTGAGCGGCCCTTGCCGCCGCGGCGCTGGGCCCGGTAGGTGGAGAGCGGCACGCGCTTGATGTAGCCGGCGTGGGACACGGTGACGACCATGTCCTCGCGCTGGATCAGGTCCTCGTCCTCGAGGTCGGAGTCCCACTCCACCAGCATGGTCCTGCGGGGCGTGGCGAAGGCCGCCTTGAACTCGGCGAGCTCCGTCGAGACGATGGCCATGATGCGCTCGCGCGAGCGCAGGATGTCCAGATAGTCGGAGATCTCGGCCGCCAGCTTGTTCAGCTCGTCCGCGATCTCGTCCCGGCCCAGGGCCGTGAGGCGCTGCAGGCGCAGGTCCAGGATGGCGCGGGCCTGCGCCTCCGAGAGCCGGTAGGTGTCCTGGTCGGACACGCGGTGGCGCGGGTCGTCGATCAGCGCGATCAGCGAGGCCACGTCCTTGGCCGGCCAGTCGCGGCCCATCAGGGCCTCGCGGGCGGCGTTGGCGTCGGACGAGCTGCGGATCGTCTGGATCACCTCGTCGATATTGGCGACCGCGATGGCGAGTCCCACCAGCACATGGGCCCGGTCGCGGGCCTTGCCGAGCAGGAAGCGCGTGCGCCGGCTCACCACCTCCTCGCGGAAGTCGACGAAGGCGGCGATGAGGTCGCGCAGGTTGAGGGTTTCGGGGCGCCCGCCATTCAGCGCCACCATGTTGCAGCCGAAGCTCGACTGCAGCGCCGTATAGCGGAAGAGCTGGTTGAGGACGACGTCCGCCATGGCGTCGCGCTTGATCTCGATCACGATGCGCATGCCGTCGCGGTCGGACTCGTCGCGCAGGTCCGCGATGCCCTCCACCCGCTTCTCGCGCACGAGTTCGGCGATCTTCTCGATCAGGGTCGACTTGTTGATCTGGTACGGGATCTCCGTGACGATGATCGCCTCGCGATCCTTGCGGATCTGCTCGGTCGTCGTCTTGGCCCGCATGATCACCGAGCCGCGCCCGGTCAGGTAGGCGTTGCGGATGCCGCCCTTGCCCAGGATCGAGCCGCCGGTCGGGAAGTCCGGCCCGAGGATGTGCTCCATCAGGCCTTCGACCGTGATGGCCGGGTCCTGGATGTAGGCGATGCAGCCGTCGATGACCTCGCCGAGATTGTGCGGCGGGACGTTCGTCGCCATGCCGACCGCGATGCCGCCGGCGCCGTTGACGAGCAGATTGGGGTAGCGGGCCGGAAGGACCGTGGGCTCCTTCTCCGAACCGTCATAGTTCGGCTGGAAGTCGACCGTGTCCTTGTCGAGGTCGTCAAGCAGGCCCATCGCGGGCCGCGCGAGGCGCACCTCGGTGTATCGCATCGCCGCCGCGGGGTCGCCGTCGACCGAGCCGAAATTGCCCTGGCCGTCGACCAGGGGCAGGCGCATGGAGAAGTTCTGCGCCATGCGCACGAGCGCGTCATAGATCGATTGGTCGCCGTGCGGGTGGTACTTACCGATCACGTCGCCGACCACGCGCGCCGATTTGCGGTAGGGCCGCTCCGGCGTGTAGCCGTTCTCGTTCATCGAATAGAGGATGCGGCGATGAACGGGCTTGAGGCCGTCGCGGGCGTCCGGCAAGGCGCGGGAGACGATCACGCTCATCGCGTAATCGAGGTAGCTGCGCTTCATCTCGTCGGCGATGGAGACGGGACGAATGTCCTGTCCCTCGCCGCCCCCGGCGGGCGGGGTCTTTTCGTCTTCGGCCAATGTGCTGTCCGGGTGTGTGTTTTCGCGTGCCTTCTCTTAAACGATTCCGGCGCGGAAGGCCACCCGCAGGGGGCACGCTGATCGACAAAGAATCAGCGAGAAAACAAGGACTTATACGCCTGCCGGCCGCCCCGCGGGCGGACCGGGCGACGCTGCGGCCGAGATCCGGCTCCGGGGCGCGATCCGGGGCCCTCCTTTTCGGCCCGTCGGGCTGACGACGGGGCGGCTCCGATCGAGGCGCAAATGGCCCCGGAACGAGCCCCGCCTCACACGAAAGCCGGCGCGACCTCGCGGCTGGCGGCGGCGGACAAGGCCCGGCACAGGTCGAAGAGCTCGCTGGCGGTCCTGTCGCGCGGCGGGTGCCTGCGGCTGAACTGGCGCTCCAGAAGGATCAGCTGCAGCACGATCGCGTTGGGGCACAGGGTCATCCCGGCCATGGACCATGACGGGAACTCGCGGTCCCGCGTCCACCGGGTCTGCAGGATCTGGATGCGATGGTGGCGCGGGTCGTCCTCGATCCGACCGAGCAGCTCCATGACGTGCCCCTCGGGACCCTCCAGGACCTGGCAGAACCAGGATGACGCGCAGATCAGGAAGCCCGTGATCTGCCGAGCCTCGTTGCGGCGCCGGGCGCCTTCCGTGATCGTCCTGAATTCGGGGCTGTAACCCCGGCTGTCCACCGTCAGGTGGTGTTCGCTGCTATAGATGGCCTGGAACATGGGAGCTCTCGCCGCGAATCCGTCCGCGAGAAAGCCTGCGCCATAGGTTGATATATTTCAAGTTGCGAGTTGGCGTTAGATGATCCCCAAGGTCGTGCGCGGCGATGTGCGCGCGGGCAACGGCCAGAAGGCGGGTTCGATCCCGGCCCATTCTCGGGCGTATCGCGCGGACGCGGTCCGGCTTAGGCTCGCCCCATGCTGCTGGACTATCTCACCTCTGCGCTCGTCACCCTGCTGGTGACCGTCGACCCGCCCGGCCTCGCGCCTCTTTTTCTGGGCGTGACGCGCGGCATGAGCGACGCCGAGCGGCGTCAGGTCGGCGTCCGCGCCTGCGTGATCGCCGCCTTCATCATGGGCGCCTCGGGCCTCGTCGGGGCCCAGCTTCTCACCGCGCTCGGCATCACCCTCCCCGCCTTCCGCATCGCGGGCGGCCTCCTGCTGTTCTGGATCGCCTTCGAGATGGTCTTCGGCGGCCGCGGCGAGCGCAAGGGCGAGGCGGCCGAGAAAGCCATCACTCTCGACCATATCCGCAACGTGGCGGCCTTTCCGCTCGCCATTCCGCTGATGGCCGGGCCCGGCGCGATCACGGCCACGATCCTGCTCGCGGGGCGGGCCCAGGGCGACCCGACCCGCCTGCTGCTGCTCCTGGCCGTGATTCTCGGCGTCTGCCTCAGCTGCCTCGTCGTCTTCTTCGCCGCGAGCCGGATCTCGGGCTGGCTCGGCGTGACCGGCAATGTGGTCCTGACCCGCCTTCTTGGCGTCATCCTGGCCGCGCTCGCCGTCCAGTTCGTGGCCGACGGCGTGCGGGCGATCGTGGCCGGCTGAGGTCAGCGCAGCGACGTCAGCAGCCGCTCCATCAGCTGCGTCCGCGGAACGATGGAGGACACGAGCGCATGCTCGTGCAGCGTGTGCGCGCCGTCGCCGTCCACGCCGAGGCCGTCCAAGGTGGGGACGCCCAGCGCGGCCGTGAAATTGCCGTCGCTGCCGCCGCCGGTGAGCGGCACGTCCTGCAGGTCGATCCCGATCTCGGCCGCGATGGCGCGCGCCTTCAGGAACAGGCCCTCCACGGCCGCCGTCTTCTTGTAGGGCGGGCGGTTCATGTCGCCCACGACCGTGATCCGGATGTCCGGATCCGCCGCCTTGAGGCCCAGGATCTTCGCCTTGTAGACCTCGCCGTCCAGCGGTTCGACCACGCGCAGGTCCACCGAGAAGCGGGCATGCTGGGGGATGACGTTGGCCGCCGTCCCGCCGGCCAGCATGCCGACCGTGGTGGTCACGCCGCGGGGGTAGTCGGTCATGCCCTCGATCACGAGGATCTGCCGGGCCGCCTCCCGGATGGCGCTGCGCCCATCCTCGTGGCGCGAGCCGGAATGGGCGGGCCGCCCCTCGACATGCACGTCGAAGCGCCCGACTCCCTTGCGGCCGGTGACGATCTTGCCTCCGTCCCGGGCGGGCTCCGTCACCAGCACGGCGGACGCCTTGGCGCCCAGCTCTTCGATCAGCCCGCGCGTGGTCGGCGAGCCGATCTCCTCGTCGGGCGTGAAGAGGAAGGTCAGCGGCTGCGTCGCCGCGCCCGACGCCGCGACGCGACGAAAGGCCTCCAGCGCCAGATACGCCCCGCCCTTCATGTCGTAGACGCCCGGGCCGAAGAACTTGTCGCCTTCGCGGCGCATCGGCAGGTCGCTGGCGATGGAACCCAGCGGGTGCACCGTGTCCACATGCGACATCACCAGGATGCCGGGACGGTCGTTCTGCGGTCCGGCCCGCAGGATCAGGCTGTCGCCGAGTCCATCCTTGCCGGGAATCCGCTCCACCGCGATCGCGGTTCCGTCGACGTCTCGCGCCACCGCGTCGATCATGCGGTTCACGCCCGCCGTCTCGCGCGTCGGGCTCTCGATCGCAACCCAGCGCGAGATGCCCTGAAGCATGGCTTCGAGATCGATGGGGCTCATTCGGCGCGCTCCTGCACAACGCATGGTGGACTTGAGCTCGTCGTCTTAAAGCAACCGACTACGCGCGTCACCCGCCGGCTCTCACGCCGGCGGAGCCTCCACGATCAGCCTGCGATAGAGCCGCCACGTGGTGTGCCCCAGGATCGGAAGCGCGACGAAGAGGCCGAGAAACATCGGCGCGCACGACACCAGCAGGACCGCGACGACGACCGCCGCCCAGCCCAGCATGGGGCCCGGGCTCATCGTGACGGCCCGCACGCTGGTGATCATGGCCGTGATGAAGTCCACATCGCGGTCGAGCAGGAGCGGGAACGACACCACCGTCACGGAAAAAAGGATCACGGACAGGATGGCGCCCACGAGATGGCCGACGCCGAGGAAGAGCCAGCCTTCGGGGGTGGTCAGCAGGACCCGCAGCAACTCGTCCGGCGTGAAGGACTGAAAGCCGAAGAACAGCGCGATCAGCAGACGGACCTGGTACATCCACATCATGAAGATGAAGAGGGTGACGAAGGCCATCCAGCCGAGCTCGCGCCGGCTCTGCGCGAAGACCACGCCCAGCACGGGCGCCCAGCCGAGCGGCTCCCCCTTTTCGCGCCTCCGGGAGACCTCGTAGAGGCCCACGGCCACGAAGGGCCCGATCAGGGCGAAGCCGGCCGCGAGCGGATAGACGAGGTAGGCCATGCCCCAGGCCGTCGCGGCGAGCGCCATGGCGACGCCGCCGAGCGCGTAGACCCCGCCGAAGAAGAGCCCATAGAGCGGCGCGGCCTGGAAGTCCCGGAGGCCTTCGGCCAGCGCCTCGCCGATGTCGCCCACGGTGGCCGCCCGAACCTTGGGATCCGGCCGCCTGTCCTGCGTCGTCGCGGCGGCGATGGTCGCGTCGTTCGCGTCCGTCATGGCGCTTCCCCCAGTGTTCATGGCGCTTCACCTGCGCCTTCGACCGAAGGGTCCCGCGGGGGAAAGAGCGGAGCCCTCCGGGCAGAATGACACGCCTCCCGCAAGGATCAAGCCGGCGGGCGAGCCTTGCGGACGCGTCCCTTAGAACGGGATGTCGTCGTCGAGATCGTTGGAGCGCCCGCCGCCGCCCGCCGGCGCAGGACGGCGCTCCATCGGCGAGGAGCGTCCGAAATCCCCTCCCCGGCCGCCGCCGCCATAACCGCCGGAAGAGCCGCCCTCGTCGTCGCTCATCCCTCCGCCCTGGCCGCGCCCGTCCAGCAAGGTGAGTTCGCCCCGGAACCGCTGCAGCACGACCTCGGTCGCGGTCCGCTCGGCTCCCGTCTTGTCGGTGTATTTGCGGTTCTGCAGCTGGCCCTCGAGATAGACCTTCGAGCCCTTCTTGAGATATTGCTCGGCGATCTTCGCGAGGTTCTCGTTGAAGATCACGACGTTGTGCCACTCGGTGCGCTCCTTGCGCTCCCCGGAGGCCTTGTCGCGCCAGGTTTCCGACGTGGCCACGCTGAAATTGACGACCGGCTCGCCGTTGTTCATGCGCCGGACCTCGGGATCGCGCCCCAGATTGCCGACCAGGATGACTTTGTTGACGCTGCCCGCCATGGGGATCTCCTCGATGTGTTTGGCGCGACCTTAGACCATCGGGCCGACGCCGCGCGAAGGGCGCTCCGGATCGGCCGAGTTATCCACACCGCAGGTTCCGGACCGCCTGCCACATCGCCACGATCGATTGTTCCTGTTGTGTTCCTATCAGGATCGGGTTAGACGATCAAGGCCGGACTCGTCGCCGCATCAGGATCTCGCCGGACCTGTCGCAGCGGCGTCCTGAGCCCTACATGTGGCGTTCAGACATCCGATCCCGTCGCGCGTCGCCTTCCTCAGGGTGGGCCCCCACGCCTTCAGTGCAATGCAGGTGCCCCCGTATGGCCGCCATCGACGAACTTTTTGATCGCGCCCCCAAAGCTGGACAGGCCTCCGAGACCGGCAGGGGCGCGTCCCAGCGGTGGGCCGACCAGCGGGTGATCGCGATCCGCGGCGCCCGCGAGCACAATCTGAAGAACGTCGACCTGACCATCCCGCGCGACGAGCTCGTGGTGTTCACGGGCCTGTCGGGCTCGGGCAAGTCGTCGCTCGCCTTCGACACCATCTACGCCGAGGGCCAGCGCCGCTACGTCGAGAGCCTGTCGGCCTACGCCCGCCAGTTCCTGGAGATGATGCAGAAGCCCGACGTCGACCAGATCGACGGGCTCTCCCCGGCCATCTCCATCGAGCAGAAGACGACGTCGAAGAATCCGCGCTCGACGGTCGGCACCGTGACCGAGATCTACGACTACATGCGCCTGCTCTGGGCGCGCGTGGGCGTCCCCTACTCGCCGGCGACCGGGCTGCCGATCGAGAGCCAGACCGTGTCGCAGATGGTCGACCGCGTCCTGGCCATGCCGGAGAAGACGCGCCTCTATCTGCTCGCGCCCGTGGTGCGGGGCCGCAAGGGCGAGTACCGCAAGGAGCTGGCCGAGTTCCTGAAGCGCGGCTTCCAGCGCGTGAAGATCGACGGCGAGTTCCACGAGATCGCCGACGCCCCCGCGCTCGACAAGAAGTTCAAGCACGACATCGACGTCGTGGTGGATCGGCTGGTGGTTCGCCCCGACATCGCCTCGCGGCTGGCCGAGAGCTTCGAGACCGCCCTCGACCTGGCCGACGGCATCGCGGTCGTCGAGTTCGCCGACGAGAAGGACGAGAAGGGCGAGCCCCGGCGTCAGGTGTTCTCGTCCAAATTCGCCTGCCCGGTCTCCGGCTTCACCATTCCCGAGATCGAGCCGCGGCTGTTCTCGTTCAACAACCCGTTCGGCGCCTGCCCGACCTGCGACGGCATCGGCCACGAGATGGCGGTCGACCCGGTCCTGATCGTGCCGGACGAGACCCTGACGCTGCGCGGCGGCGCCATCGCGCCCTGGGCCAAGTCGACCTCGCCCTATTACGGACAGACCCTGGCGTCGCTGGCCGACCATTACGGCTTCAAGCTGACGACGAAATGGAAGGACCTGCCGCAGAAGGCGCGCGACGTCATCCTGTACGGCACCGGCTCGGAGAGCGTCCGCTTCGCCTATAACGACGGGCTGCGGGCCTATGAGGTGCGCAAGCCCTTCGAGGGCGTCGTGCGCAACATGGAGCGTCGCTACAAGGAGACGGAGAGCGACTGGGCGCGCGACGAGATCTCGCGCTTCATGTCCGAGACGCCCTGCGCGGCCTGCGGCGGCTTTCGCCTGAAGCCGGAGGCGCTGGCCGTCAAGCTGGCGGGCCAGCACATCGCCGAGGTGTCGCGCCTGTCGGTGAAGGACGCGCACGCCTGGTTCGGCGCGCTGCCGGAGACCCTCAACCCCAAGCAGACGGAGATCGCAGGGCGCATCCTGAAGGAGATCCGCGAGCGCCTGACCTTCCTGCTCGACGTGGGCCTCGAATATCTGACGCTGGCGCGCGCCTCCGGCACGCTCTCGGGCGGCGAGAGCCAGCGCATCCGCCTCGCCTCCCAGATCGGCTCGGGCCTGACGGGGGTGCTCTACGTCCTGGACGAGCCCTCCATCGGCCTGCACCAGCGCGACAACGAGCGCCTGCTGCAGACGCTCAAGCGCCTGCGCGACCTCGGCAACAGCGTCATCGTGGTGGAGCACGACGAGGACGCGATCCTGCAGGCCGACTACGTGGTCGATGTCGGCCCGGGCGCCGGCATCCACGGCGGTCGAATCGTCAGCCAGGGGCGGCCGGCGGAGATCCTCGCCGACAAGAACTCGCTCACCGGGCGCTATCTGAAGGGCGAGCTGTCCGTTCCGGTCCCGGCCAAGCGGCGCAAGCCCCAGAAGGGCCGCATGCTGAAGATCACCGGCGCGCGCGGCAACAACCTCAAGAACGTCACGGCCGAGATTCCGCTGGGGTCCTTCACCTGCGTCACGGGGGTCTCGGGCGGCGGCAAGTCCACCCTGATCATCGACACGCTCTACAAGGCCGTCGCCCGGCGGCTGAACGGGGCCCTGGAGCATCCCGCGCCCTTCGACACGATCGAGGGCCTCGAGCATCTCGACAAGGTCATCGACATCGACCAGTCGCCGATCGGGCGGACGCCGCGGTCCAACCCCGCCACCTATACGGGCGCGTTCACGCCGATCCGCGAATGGTTCGCGGCCCTGCCCGAGGCCAAGGCGCGCGGCTACCTGCCGGGGCGCTTCTCGTTCAACGTCAAGGGCGGCCGCTGCGAGGCCTGCCAGGGCGACGGCGTCATCAAGATCGAGATGCACTTCCTGCCCGAC
This sequence comes from Alsobacter sp. SYSU BS001988, assembly GCF_054796215.1. NCBI lineage: Bacteria > Pseudomonadati > Pseudomonadota > Alphaproteobacteria > Hyphomicrobiales > Alsobacteraceae > Alsobacter > Alsobacter sp. SYSU BS001988. The sequence goes on from NZ_JBTAMK010000018.1 coordinate 39,785, forward strand.
GTCTACGTCACCTGCGACGTGTGCAAGGGCAAGCGCTACGACCGCGAGACGCTCGAGGTGAAGTACCGCGAGAAGTCCATCGCCGACGTGCTCGACATGACGGTCGAGGAGGCGGGCGAGCTGTTCAAGGCCGTGCCGTCGATCCGCGAGAAGATGGAGACGCTGGCCCGCGTCGGCCTCGACTACGTCAAGGTCGGCCAGCAGGCCACGACGCTCTCCGGCGGCGAGGCCCAGCGCGTGAAGCTGTCCAAGGAGCTGTCGCGGCGCTCGACCGGGCGCACCCTCTACATCCTCGACGAGCCCACCACGGGCCTGCATTTCCACGACGTGGCGAAGCTGCTGGAGGTGCTGCACGAGCTCGTCGAGCAGGGCAACACCGTCGTGGTGATCGAGCACAATCTCGAAGTGGTGAAGACCGCCGACTGGGTGCTCGACCTCGGACCCGAGGGCGGCGACGGCGGCGGGACGATCGTGGCCCAGGGCCGGCCCGAGGACATCGTCAAGGCGAAGGCCAGCCACACCGGGCGCTTCCTCAAGGAGGTCCTGGCGCGCCGGCCGCTGAAGGCCGCCAAGCAGGCGGCCGAGTAGGCCCCGCCGGCGACGGCGAGGCGCCGGAACGCCCCGCGCGCCCTGTCGCGGCGGCGTCCGGCGACTGCGCAGGACTCCGTTCACCATGATCTTCGAGCGCAACTGCGGCCGGGCTCGCCCGCCGCAGCGTTGCGCGGCCTGGATGAAGGGTTTTCCTAACCCTGTTCCATCGCGCTTCACACGCGTTCCTGCACGCGGCGCGTGAACGTCGGCCGAATGGCGCAATCTTTCGCCAGCATGCGCCCGAAAAGGCGGCGAGAGCGCCACTTTCATGCCATGCGTCAGTCGCGCATCTCTTAACGATTCCTCTCTCCGCTATGCGTTGACAGAGGGTCGGGCATGTTGCAGCACCCATGGCTGAGCATGGCGGCCAGACGTATATGCGGTGCAGCAAATCGCTGACGCGACGAGCCGCCGGGACCGATACTTTCTCCTGACTGCTCCGCGCCTTACCGCACTGCACAGGAACAAAGCCATGCTGACCGTCAACACCATCTCCAAGCGTCTCCGCAACTGGGCCCGTTATCGCAACACCGTCCGTGAGCTCTCGCAGCTGACCGACCGTGACCTGAGCGATCTCGGCATCTCGCGCGGCGACATTCGCTTCATCGCCAAGAAGCACGCCGTCAAGGCCTGAGCCTCCGGCGAACGATCTCTCTTCGGGAGCTTGATCGATCCCCTCCCCGATCGCTCCCGAGCGCAACGCCCGCCCCTCCCGGCGGGCGTTTTGCGTCGGGCGCCCCCGCGAGGCGTTGCGCGAACCGGCTCGGGCGCCTAGGTTCCGGCGCATGAGCACCCTCGCACCCATCCACGTCGTCGGCGGCGGCCTCGCCGGATCCGAGTCGGCCTGGCAGATCGCCCGGTCCGGCGTCCCGGTCGTGCTGCACGAGATGCGGCCCGTCCGGCCGACGGAGGTCCACAAGACGGACGGCTTGGCGGAGCTGGTCTGCTCCAACTCCTTCCGCTCGGACGACGCCCGGACCAATGCGGTCGGCCTGCTCCACGCCGAGATGCGCCTCCTCGATTCGCTCGTGATGCGCTGCGCCGACGCCCACCAGGTCCCGGCCGGCGGCGCGCTGGCGGTGGACCGGGACGGCTTCTCGGCCGCCGTCACGGCCGCCCTGACGGCGCATCCGCTGATCACGGTGGAGCGCGGCGAGGTCGACGGCCTGCCGCCGGCGGAGTGGGATTCGGTGATCGTCGCCACCGGCCCGCTCACCTCCCCGGCCCTGGCCGAGGCCATCAGGAGCCTCACGGGCGAGAGTTCGCTGGCCTTCTTCGACGCCATCGCGCCGATCGTCCACCGCGACAGCATCGACATGGAGACGGCCTGGTTCCAGTCGCGCTACGACAAGGCCGGCCCCGGCGGCACCGGGGCCGACTACATCAACTGTCCCCTCACGCAGGAGCAGTACGGAGCCTTCATCGACGGCCTGATCGCCGGCGAGAAGACCAGCTTCAAGGACTGGGAGACGAACACGCCCTATTTCGACGGCTGCCTGCCCATCGAGGTGATGGCGGAGCGCGGGCGCGAGACGCTGCGGCACGGCCCGATGAAGCCGTTCGGGCTCACCAATCCGCATCGCGAGGGGCCGGCCGCCAAGGCCTACGCCATCGTGCAGCTGCGCCAGGACAACGCCCTGGGCACCCTCTACAACATGGTCGGCTTCCAGACCAAGCTGAAGCACGCCGAGCAGGTCCGCCTGTTCCGCACCATCCCGGGCCTGCAGAACGCCGAGTTCGCCCGCCTGGGCGGCCTGCACCGCAACACCTATCTCAACTCGCCCGTGACGCTGGACCCTGAGCTGCGGCTCAGGGCCATGCCGCGGCTGCGGTTCGCCGGCCAGATCACAGGCTGCGAGGGTTATGTGGAAAGCGCCGCCATGGGCCTGCTGGCGGGCCGGATGGCGGCCGCCGAGCGGCTCGCCGCGCCGATCGCCCCTCCCCCGCCCACCACCGCGATGGGGGCGCTCCTCAACCACATCACCGGCGGGCATATCGAGACGATCGACGACGGCCCGCCTTCCTTCCAGCCGATGAACGTGAATTTCGGCCTGTTCCCGCCCTTGGCCGAGGCGCCGACGAGCGAGGACGGCAAGCGTCTGCGCGGAACCGCCAAGGCCATCGCCCGCAAGACCGCGCTGACGACGCGGGCGCTCAACGACATGCGCGGCTGGGCGGAAAACCCCGGCGCGACCCTTCGGGCCGCGGAGTAGCCCTCAGCGGGCCCGGCGCGAGGCGAGCCAGAGCGTCAGGAAGCGGCGCAGCGGCGACAGCTCGGCCGGGGTCTGGAAGGGATTCGCGCCGGCCGCCTCCAGCTTGCGCAGATAGGGCTCGACCAGCGCCGCCGGCGCGATCGCGCCCCGCACGGCGGGAGCGGCGGCGTCCGCCGCAGCCTCGGCCTGGCGGAGATGCTGACGGGCGAGCGCGCGAAGATCCGCCAGCACGGCGCGCAGCGGCTCGCCGGCGTCGCGGGCCAGCACCATCGCGCGGGTGAGGCCATGGCGCGCCATGAGGTCGGCGGGAAGGAACACCTGCCCGCGGGCGGTCGTCCAGGGCAGCGCCCGCAGCAGGCCCACGATGGCGTAGGCGACGCCCGCATGGCCCACGGCGTCCGCCCCGCCGGGGTCCTGGCCGTCAGCCAGGATCAGGCTCGCGAGCCGCATCAGCGCCGAAGAGGTCTCCCCCGCATAGCCCTCCAGATCGCCCACCGACGGCATGGGATCGTCATAGAGGTCGAAGGTGCGCGCCTCGATCAGGTCCAGCAGCGCGGAGCGGGGCAGGCGGTAGCGCGCGATCGCAGCTCCCAGCGCGGCTGCGACGGGGTGGCCGCTCGCCTCCATGGCGTCGCCGGCCAGGAGGTCGCGCCAGTATTGCAGGCGCATTTCGCCGGGCAGCGGCTCGGACACCGCCTCGCGGACGCGGCTCACCTCGACATTGAAGGCGTAGAGCGCCAGCAGCGCCGGGCGATGCGCCTCCGGCGCGAACAGGGTCGCCACATAACGGTCGCGGTCGTGCTCGCGCACGAGGTCCGCCACGACGTCGACCCCTGCGGCGCCCTGCCCGGTCTCCACCTCAGGGGACCGCGATCAGGGCGGCGCCGACGCTGCGGTTCTCCGCCAGCATGATGTTGTAGGTGCGGGCGGCCGCGCCGGTCTGCATGACGTCGATGCGGATGCGGGCGTCCTTGAAGCGCCAGCGCAGGCGCTCGGGAAGGGGGGCGACGTCGAGCCCGGTGCCGATCAGCAGCACTTCGGGCGGCGCCTCCTCGGCGAAGACCGGCTCGAAGGCGGAGGTCGTCAGCTCGGACGGCGCCGTGACCGCCCAGGCGCGGATGCCGGAGGGCAGCGCCAGGATCGAGCCGCGGTGCGACATGTCGGCGAAGCGGAACCCGCCATTGCCGTAGGCGTCGAGCAGATGGCGGCCCGGCACGAAGCCTTCGTAGCGGGCGCCGCCGCTCATTGCGCCGGCCGCTCCGCCGGCCCGCGCACGCGGTTGGCGGCCTTGGCCGCGGGCTTTCCCGCCGGCTCGGCGGCGGCCGGGGCCTCGGCCCCGACCTTGAGGCCGAGATAGATCAGCACCGGCGCGGCGATGAAGATCGACGAATAGGTGCCGATCACGACGCCGAAGATCATCGCCCAGGAGAAGCTCGAGATCACCTGGCCGCCGAACAGCACCAGCGCCAGCAGCGCCAGCGTGGTCGTGACCGAGGTCATGATGGTGCGCGACAGCGTCGAGTTGATCGACAGGTCGAGCAGGTCCTCCACGGGCATCTTCTTGTAGCGCCGCAGCAGCTCGCGGATCCGGTCGAACACCACGACCGTGTCGTTCAGCGAATAGCCGACGATGGTCAGGATCGCGGCGATCGAGGTCATGTTGAACTCGATCTGCGTGATGGCGAAGAAGCCGATGGTGAGCACCAGGTCGTGCAGCGTCGCGATTACCGCCCCGACGGCGAACTGCCACTCGAACCGGAACCACAGATAGATCAGCACGCCCACGATGGAGAGCACGACGCCGAGCGTGCCGGACTGGACGAGTTCGCCCGACACGCGCGGCCCCACCACCTCGACGCGCCGGAAGTCGTAGTCCTTCTCGAAGGCGGTGCGGACGCGCTCCTGCGCGGACTGCTGCGCCCGCTCGCGATCCTGCTGGTTCGCGCCCGGCTGCAGCCCGAAGCGGATGGACACGTCGCCGCGCTCGCCGAATTCCTGCACCTCCACTTCGCCCACATTGAGCTCGTTGGCGGTGGCGCGCACGGCCCCGATGTCCGACTTGCCGGACTTCGCCTGCATCTCGATCAGGGTGCCGCCGGTGAAGTCGATGCCGAAATTCATGCTCACGAAGAAGAAGCACAGCACCGCGACGACCGACAGGAGCGCCGAGAACGGGAAGCTCACCCGCCGGAAGCTCATGAACGGGAACTTGGTGTCGTCCGGGATGATCCGCAGAAGTCTCATGTCTCTCTCCTGCGTCAGAACGGCAGCTTGTTCGGCTTGGCCGAGCGATACCACAGGGCGATCATCATCCGGGTCATCGTCACCGCCGTGACGACGGTCGTCACGATGCCGAGGATGAGCGTCACCGCGAAGCCCTTCACCGGGCCGGAGCCCAGGAAGAACAGGATCGCGGCGGCGATGAACATCGTCACGTTGGAATCGATGATGGTCGCGAAGGCGCGCTGGAAGCCCGCCTCCAGCGAGGAAATCATGGAGCGGCCGCCCCTCGCCTCCTCGCGGATGCGCTCATAGATCAGCACGTTGGAATCGACCGCCGTCCCGATGGTCAGCACGATGCCGGCGATGCCGGGCAACGTCAGCGTCGAGCCGATCAGCGACATCAGCGCGAAGATCAGGATCACGTGGACGGCCAGCGCGATGTTGGCGAAGAGGCCGAACAGCCCATAGGTCACGAACATGAAGCCGACGACCAGCACGGTGGCCACATAGGAGGCCTTCTTGCCGGCGTCGATGGAGTCCTGTCCCAGGCCGGGGCCGACGGTCCGCTCCTCCACGATGGTCAGCGGCGCCGGCAGCGCGCCGGCGCGCAGCAGGATGGCGAGATTGTTGGCCGCCTCGACGGTGAAACGGCCCGAGATCTGGCCCTGCCCGCCGGTGATCGGCTGCAGCACGCGCGGCGCCGAGATCACCTTCTTGTCCAGCACGATGGCCAGCGCCCGGCCGACCGACTCGGTGGTGACCTGCCCGAAGCGCTGGGCCCCGCGGATGTTGAACTTGAAGTTCACGATCGGCTCGCCGGTGCGCTGGTCGAAGCCGGGCTGGGCGTCGATCAGGTCTTCGCCCTGCACGATGACGCGCTTCTCCACCGGCATCATGGCGCCGCCCTCCTCCTGGGAAGGCAGCTGCTCGACGTCGCCCGGAGGGGCGCCGGGGTCGGCCACGAGCCTGAATTCGAGCTGCGCGGTGGTGCCCAGGATCTCCTTCAGCTTGCGCGGATCCTGCAGTCCCGGCACCTGGACGAGGATGCGGTCCACGCCCTGGCGCTGGATGTTCGGCTCGGTCGTGCCGAGCGCGTCGACGCGGCGGCGCAGAACCTCGATGGCCTGGTCGATGGCCTTGCGCACCCGTTCGCTCACGCCGGCCTCGGTGACCGTCATGGTGATCAGGCCGTCCGGCTGGTCGACGATCTCGACGGAGCTCTGCCCGCCTCCCTGGCCGAAGATCCCGCCCGCCGGCTGCGCCAGCTCGCGCAGGCGCGGCAGCAGCCTCGCCCGCTCGGCCGGGTCGGAGACCCGGACCGTCACACCGCGCGCCTGCACGCCGATGCCGCCGGCCAGCGCGATCTTCTCCTCGCGCAGGAGGCGGCGCACGTCGTCGCGCAGCGTGTTGACCTGGCCGCGCATGACGGCCTGCGAATCCACCTCGAGGAGAACGTGCGACCCGCCCTGCAGGTCGAGACCCAGCACGATCGCCTGGTGCGGGATGATCCAGCGCGGCAGGAACGAGGGGATCGACTGCTCGATGCTCTTGCGCGTGTCCGCGGGAAGCAGGCTCGGCATGGCGTAGAGCACGCCGAACAGGACGATGAGCAGAACGCCGATGGTCTTCGATCGTGAAAAGCGTAGCATCGTGTCGGGTCGTTTCCTGAGGCGTCAGGGGCGGCGACGGGCTGCGCCGGCTGCGCCGCTCGCCAATCCGGTAAGGGCGACGGACCTCGCCGCCGCGGGCGCGAGGTCTCAGGCGGCCTTGACGGGCTCGCCCTTGGCGCGAACCTCGGCGATCATCGCACGAACGGCGCGAACCCGCACGCCTTCCGCGATCTCGATCTCCATTTCGGGATCATCGCTCGCCTTGGTGACGCGGCCGATCAGTCCCCCGTTCATCACCACCGTGTCGCCGCGGCGCACGTTCTTGATGAGATCCTGATGCTCCTTCGCCCGGCGCTGCTGGGGCCGGATGATCAGGAAATACATGATCACGAAGATCAGCAGGAACGGGACGAGCTGGACGACCATGTCCATCCCACCCGTGGCTCCGGCGGTCTGGGCGAATGCTGGCGTGATCACGGGGAGAACCTCCGCACGGGAAAAAGGCCCCACGTCCCGCCGGTGCGGCGGGGGGAGCCGGAAAAGTGGCGCGGACTATAGCCACGGGCCGGCGGAAAGCAAATGCCGCGACGGGCGGCCCGCCAGCGGCCCCGCCCGGGCGCCTCATGGCGGGATGACACGATGCGCGCGCCTCATTAGACAGGGGCGCGCCGTCGTCTTGCGCCAGCCTGCAGGTTCTGTCCAGCCATGTCCCGTCCCGCTATGCCCGATACCCGTCCGACCGCGTCCGTCGGCCCGGAAACCGCCGTTTTCACCGCCGAACAGGCCGCCCTGCTGGCGCGCATCGCCGGAGCGCTGGACCGCATGGCCCCTCCCCGGCCGGAGCGGCCGGACTTCGCCGCCGCGGACGCCTTTGTCTGGAGGCCGCTTCCGGCCGGGCTTGTGCCGGTCCCGAAGGTGAACCGGGTCGACATGGTGCTGCTGAAGGGCATCGACCGGGCGCGCGACACGCTTTTGGAGAACACCGCCCGATTCGCCCGCGGGCTGCCCGCCAACAACGCCCTGCTCTGGGGCGCCCGCGGCATGGGCAAGTCGTCGCTGGTCAAGGCCGCGCATGCGCAGGTCAATCTCGACAGGGCCGGCCAGGGCGGGACGCCGTTGAAGCTGGTGGAGATCCATCGCGAGGACATCGACAGCCTGCCCCTGCTGATGGAGATGGTGCGCGAGGCGCCGTTCCGCTTCGTCGTGTTCTGCGACGACCTCTCCTTCGACGGCGACGACACGTCCTACAAGTCGCTGAAGGCCGTGCTCGAGGGCGGCATCGAGGGCCGGCCCGACAATGTCGTGTTCTACGCCACCTCCAACCGCCGCCATCTGCTGCCGCGCGACATGATGGAGAACGAGCGCTCGACGGCCATCAACCCCGGCGAGGCCATAGAGGAGAAGATCTCCCTGTCCGACCGCTTCGGCCTGTGGCTCGGCTTCCACAAATGCAGCCAGGACGAGTTCCTGGCCATGGTGGAGGGCTACGCCCAGCATTACGGCCTGGACGTCGCCGATCCCGAGGCGATGCGCCATGACGCGCTGGAGTGGTCGATCACCCGGGCCTCCCGCTCGGGCCGCACCGCCTGGCAGTTCATCCAGGACCTCGCGGGCCGCCTCGGCAAGACGCTCTGAGGCGCTCGGCGGGCCGGCCCCGGCCCTTGCAAACGAAAGCGGGCGGCGCCCGACGCACCGCCCGCCTACGACCGATCAGCCTACGTGTCTCGCGGATGCTGATCGACTTTCCGTGGTCTCGGATCGTGGCCGGTCAGTTGCCGGCCACGCCGGTCAGTTGCCGGCCACGCCGGTCAGTTGCCGGCCACGCCGGTCAGTTGCCGGCCACGCCGGTCAGTTGCCGGCCAGATGGGGCATGGGATCGACCGGGGTCGAGCCCTTGCGCAGCTCGAAGTGCAGCTGCGGGGACGAGACGTTGCCGGACTGCCCGGACAGGGCGAGGAGCTGGCCGCGGGCGATCTTGTCGCCGCGCTTCACCTTCAGCTCGCCGTTATGGGCGTAGGCGGAGACCCAGCCGTCGGGGTGGCGCACCAGGACGAGGTTGCCGTAGCCCTTCAGCTCGTTGCCCGCATAGGCCACCTCGCCGCCTTCGGCCGCCTTCACGGGCGTGCCCTCCGGCAGGGAGATGTTGATGCCGTCATTGCCGCCGCTCTTGTTGTAGCCGGTGATGATGCGGCCGCGGGCGGGCCAGCGGAACTCGGAGCCGCCGCGCCCCGCCGGAGCGATGCTGGCCGTCTCGGCCGGCTCGGCCTTGGCGGCCGGCGCCGCAGCGGGAGCCGCGACCGGGGCCGGCGCCTGCACGGCGGCCGGAGCGGCGACCGCGACCTTGGCCGGCGCCTCGACGGCCTTGGCCGGCTTGACGGGAGCGGGCTTGACGACGGCGGCGGCCGGAGCCGGGGCCGGGGCGGCCGCCACGACCGCAGGCTTGGCGGCGGCGACGGGCGCCGGGACCTTGGCGACGGTCTTGGCCGGCTCCGGCTTCGCCAGGGCCTTGGGCTCGACCTTGGCGGCCTCGACCTTGCGCTCGGGCTTGGCGGCGGCGATGCGCGCCGGCGCGGCGGGCGCAGGCGCGGCGTCCTCCTGGGCGGCGGCCTGCTTCGCCTGGGCCGCCTTGGCGCCCTGGACGAGCTGCATGCGCGCCTTTCCGGGCGCCGCCTTCGGGGCGGCCGCGACCGCCTGGGGCTGCGGAGCCGGCGCCGGCTGGGCGGACGGCGCGGCGGCGCGGGACGGAGCCGGCGCGCTGGCGACGTGCGGCGCGGCCGGGGCCGCGGCGCCCGCCGCGTTGTAGACCGGGATGACCAGCTGGGACCCGGGCGCGGGCCGGGCGCCGGGCGCGATGCCGTTGGCCGAGCGGATCGCCGCCTCGGGGACGCCGTAGCGGTTCGACAGGGTGGTGATCGTCTCACCCTGCCCCAGCGCCACCGTGGAGCCGCCCTGCGCAGTCCAGCCCTTGGGGCCGCCCGTGGCGGGAAGGCCGGCCGGCGCCGCGTTCATCGTCCTGACCGGCGCGGCGGCCATGGGGGCGGCGGCGGGCGCCGAGGCGATCGGAGCGGAGGCGACCGGAGCCGGAAGCGGCGCCGACGACACCTGCCCGGCGGGAGCCACCCCGTGGAAGGACTGCGCCTGCTTGGCGCGGCCGTCAGCCTGGGTCCGCGCCGGGCCTACGCTGCCGGTGGCGCCGGGATCGAGGCGCGCCGAGCTGGAGAAGGGATTCTGGAAGGGATTGTCCGCGAAACGCATCGTTTCGGAACTGCAGGCCGCCGCTGCGCCGCCCACCAGGCACACAACCAGCAGGCGGGGGACCGAACGCACGGCGACGGAACCAGGACGCACACGCATGACACAACCCACTCAGAACAGCCACAAGTCGAAATCCGTGATGACGATTAAAGGGCTGTTGGGGTTAAGAAAGCGTTCTGGTCGGAGCGATTGCGCCTCTTTGATTCACTATAACGACGCCGGGCGGCGCGTCTCTCCAAGCAACGCGACAGTCATCCGAAGAGGAGACCGCGCCTCACAGCGCCTGCGCGACGCCCACCATCAGCGCCGGCAGCGCGAGCGGTCCGATCACCACCCGCGCGAGTTCGTCCATGGTCGCCCCGCGCGCATAGCGCACCAGCGAGGATCTGGACGCCGAGCGCTCGACCGCCACGATGCGGCCGGTGGGCGCCAGTTGAGCCACGAGCGCCGGCGGGATCTCGGAGACGGCCGCGTGGATCAGGATCCGGTCATAGGGAGCGCCTGCGTCCCAGCCGTTCCGCCCGTCCGCGTGCCGGACGACGACATTGCCGACGCCCAGCGCGTCGAGCCGCCCCTGCGCCTCGATGGCCAGCGACCGGTACCGCTCGACCGAGACCACCTCCCCGGCGAGCTTGCCCAGGATGGCGGCGCCGTAGCCTGAGCCTGTCCCCACCTCCAGCACCCGATGCTCGGGCCGCACGTCGAGCGCGATGATCATCTCGGCCATCACCGAGGGCGCCAGCGTCGACTGACCGCAGGCGATCGGCAGGGACACGTCGGTCATGGCGAGGTCGATGAAGCGCTGCGGCACGAAGCGGCTGCGCGGGACGGTCTCGAAGGCGCTCAGGACCCGCGTGTCGCGCAGGCCCTTCGCCCGGAGCGCGAGCAGGAACACGATGCGGGCCTCGGCCCCATGGTGTTCCAGCGGCTGGCCACGCCCGTCCTGTTCACGCCCCACGGGGCCCTCGGCGACGGACATGGGGGGCCGCCCGCCTCAGCGGCCGAAGAGCTGCGCGTAGCGCGTCAGCGTGGGCTCGTCGGTGAGGTCGATGCGCAGCGGCGTCACGGAGATCTTCCGGTGCGCGAGCGCGTGCAGGTCGGAGCCGTTCTCCAGCTCGTATTTGCCGCGCACGAAGCCGATCCAGTAATAGGGGATCGCCCGTCCGTCGGCGCGCTCCTCGATGCGCAGCAGCTCCTGCGAGCGCCAGCCCTGCGTGCCGGTGACGACCTCCAGCTCCACGCCGGGCTCGCAATGGGGGAAGTTCACGTTGACCAGCACGCCCTTGGGGATGCCGGCCTCCAGCACCTTGCGGATGATCGCCGGCGCCTGGCGCTCGCCGACCTCCCACGAGATGCTGTCGCGCCCGTTCGGCCCATAGGCCTGCGACAACGCCACCGCCGGGATGCCCAGGATCGTGGCCTCGATGGCGGCCGCCACGGTGCCCGAGTAGGTCACGTCCTCGGCGACGTTCTGGCCCTTGTTGACGCCCGACAGCACCAGGTCGGGCTTGCGGTCCTTCAGGATGTGCCGAACGCCCATGATGACGCAGTCGGTGGGCGTGCCCTTCACGGCGAAGCGGCGCTCGTCCACCTGCCGCAGGCGCAGCGGGTCGTTCAGCGACAGCGAATGGGCCACGCCGGACTGGTCCGTCTCCGGCGCGACGACCCAGACGTCGTCCGACAGCGCGCGCGCCACCGCCTCGCAGACCTTCAGGCCGGGGGCGTGGACGCCGTCGTCGTTGGTCACCAGGATCCGCATGGGTCAGGCCGCCTTCTCGATGCGCGTCACGCCGCCCATATAGGGCGCGAGAGCCGACGGGACCGTGACGGAGCCGTCGGCGTTCTGATAGGTCTCCAGCACGGCCACGAGCGCGCGGCCGACCGCGACGCCCGACCCGTTCAGGGTGTGGACGAAGCGGGTGTTCTTGCCTTCCGCCGGCCGGAATCGGGCGTTCATGCGCCGGGCCTGGAACTCGCCGCACACCGAGCAGGACGAGATCTCCCGGTAGGCGTCCTGGCCGGGCAGCCAGACCTCGATGTCGTAGGTCTTCTGCGCGCCGAAGCCCATGTCCCCGGTGCACAGCGTCACGACCCTGTAGGCGAGGTCGAGGCGCTTCAGCACCTCCTCGGCGCAGGCCGTCATGCGCTCGTGCTCGTCCCTGGACGTCTCGGGCGTCGTGACGGAGACGAGCTCCACCTTGGTGAACTGATGCTGGCGGATCATGCCGCGGGTGTCGCGGCCGGCCGCGCCCGCCTCGGCCCGGAAGCAGGGCGTGCACGCCGTGAAGCGCAAAGGCAGCTCCCTTTCGTCCAGGATCTGCTCGCGCACGAGATTGGTGAGCGGCACTTCGGCCGTGGGAATGAGGCCGTAGCGCGAAGACCGGAAGGCGGCCCGAAGCGCTTCCTTCACCGATCCGCCGGCGGCCGCGGCGTCGAGCCCCTCGATCATGTCGCTGGTCACCGCCCAGAACTGGTCGTCCTCGAATTTCGGCAGCTGGTTGGTGCCGAAAAAGGCGTGGTCGCGCACCAGCAGCGGCGGGTTCACCTCCGTGTAGCCGTGCTCGCCCGTGTGCAGGTCCAGCATGAACTGGCCGAGCGCCCGTTCCAGGCGGGCGAGCCCGCCCTTGTTGACCACGAAGCGCGCGCCGGAGAGCCGGGCGGCGGCCTCGAAATCCATCAGGCCGAGCCCCTCGCCCACCTCGAAATGCTGCTTCGGCGCGAAGCCGAGCGAGGAGGCCGTGCGCGGGGCGCCGACCTTGCGCATCTCCACATTGTCGTGCTCGTCGCGCCCAAGCGGCGCGTCCGGCGACGGCAGGTTCGGAATGGCGGCCAGCGCCGCGTCGAGCTCGGCGACCGTCGCCTTCTCCTCGGCCTCCGCGGCCGCCAGCGCGTCCTTGAGCGCCGCCACCTCGGCCTTGAGCGCCTCGGCGCGGGCGAGGTCCTTGGCGGCCATCGCCTGCCCGATCTCCTTCGACAGGGCGTTGCGGCGTTCCTGGGACGACTGCGCGCGCTGGATGGCGGCGCGCCGGCGGTCGTCGATGGCCAGCAGGACGGACGAGAGCGGCGCCGCGCCGCGGCTTTCAAGCCCGGCGTCGAAGGCGCTGGCGTTCTCGCGTATCCACCTGATGTCGTACATGCCGACCGTCCGTTGTCTTGCCCGGCGCCGCGGCGGCGCGAAGCGTGCGCCGCGAACCGAGGCGAAGGATCAGGACGTCGCGCTTCCGGCCGCAGCCTGCTCGTCCCGCTTCTTCTCGGCCATTTTCACCGCAATGATCGAGGCTTCGTAGAGGAGCAGGGTCGGGACCGCAAGCGCCAGCTGGCTGATGACGTCCGGCGGCGTCAGCACGGCCGCGAGCACGAAGACGAGCACGATCGCGTAGCGCCGCTTCTCCTTCAGGAAGACGGAATCGATGAACCCCGCGCGCGCCAGCAGCGTCAGCACGACCGGCAGCTGGAAGCTGATCCCGAAGGCGAAGATGAGCGTCATGATCAGCGACAGATACTCGCTGACCTTGGGCAGCAGCTCGATCGAGGCCTCGCCCGGGATGATCTGCTGCTGGCCGATGGAGAAGCGCATGACGATCGGCATGGCGATGAAGAACACCACCGCCGCGCCCAGGCCGAACAGCAGCGGCGTCGCTACCAGATAAGGCCGGAACGCGTCGCGCTCATTCTTGTAGAGGCCGGGCGCCACGAATTTGTAGATCTGCGTCGCCACAACCGGGAACGAGAAGAAGCTCGCGCCGAACACCGCCAGCTTGATCTGCGTGAACAGATATTCGAGCGGCGCGGTGTAGATGAGGCGCACCTGCGAGACGTCGCCGGCCGCCAGCACATAGGGGTAGATCAGGACGTTGTAGATCTGCTTGGCGAAGGCGAAGCACACCACGAACATGATCACGAACGAGACCAGCGCCTTGATCAGGCGGGCCCTGAGTTCGATGAGGTGCTCAATCAGCGGCGCTTTCGTGGCCTCGATGTCCTCGTGGCTCATCCGGCGCTACCCTCGTCCTCGGTCGTCGGCTTCTCGGCGTCCGCCGTCTTGCGGGCGGCGCGGCGCTTGGGCGTCCTGGCGCCCTCCCCTTCGGCGGGCCCGGCCTCGGCGGCGACGGGCCGCGAGCGGCTGGCCCGCCTGGGCTTGGGCGCCTCCTCGACCGATTCGGCCACCGCCTCTGGCGCGACCGGGGCGGTCGCGAGCGGGAACAGGGTCGCGGAGGCCTCGTCGGCGGCGGGCGCCTCGACCGCCTTCTTGCGCGGCCGCTTCGGCTTGGCGGGCGTCTCTTGCGCCTGGTCCGCCTCGACGTCGCCGCCGATAGGCGACACGGGCGCGAAGGCCGCCTGGATCTGCTCGGGCGTCAGGTCCGGGACCGGAGGCGGCTCGGGGATGTCGATCGTCGTCTCCGGCAGCGCAGCCGCGCCCGTGGCCGGCGTCTCCGTCGCGCCCTTGATTTCGTCCCGGATCGTCTGGATCGGGTTGAACCCGGTGTTCAGCGTGGTGGAGACTTCGGTGTTGAGGCCCTCGACGGTCTTGCGGGCCTCGTCGAGCTCCATCTCCCGCATCGCGTCCTGGAACTGGCCCTGGAACTCGCCGGCGAGACGCTTCACCTTGCCGACGGTCCGGCCCACGGTGCGCAGCACGCCGGGGAGCTCCTTCGGCCCGATGACGACAAGCGCCACCACGCCGACGACGACGAACTCTCCCCACCCGATATCGAACATGGCGTGCTGGTCACCCGGCCGAGACATATCCCGCCCCGGAGCCGGGACGGCGATATGCTCCTTATATCAACGCGCGCGGAATTTCGATCCGGACGGAAGGGCGGCGGGGCGAAAAAAGCTGGGGGATTCCGCCAGCCTCGCCCCGGTGCGCCGCCCCGCGCTCCCGGGCCGCATTCGCGATCAGCCGACCTTGCGCTCGCCCACGGGGGTCTGGACGGGAGCGGGACGCTGGTCCTCCAGGGGACGCGCGGGCTCGACCGGCCGCGTCGCGGCCGTGGTGGTCTCGGTCTCGTCGTCGGCCAGGCCCTTCTTGAAGGACTTGATGCCCTTGGCCACGTCGCCCATCAGGTCGGACACCTTGCCGCGTCCGAACAACAGCATCACCACGATGCCCACGATGATCCAGTGCCAGATACTCACGCCGCCCATGGCTTGAACTCCCGTTCGGGTTCAGCCGGCGCGCCGGCCCCCGTCATTGTCGTCTCGCCCGGAACCTAGGCTCCCGGTGCGGCAAAAACAAGAACCCGATGCGCGAGCGACGCGGAGCCCGCTCAGCCGCGCTCCTCGTCCCGCAGCGGCTCCTCCACGCGGTTCGCCGCCTCTTCGGCGAGCTCGGCGAAGATGTCGTCGCCCAGCGGATCCTCGTCGTCGCGCAGATGGGGGTCGTCCGACGGCGTGGGGACGCCGAAGCCCGGCGGCAGGCGCCCGTCCAGGAATCCCGAGCCCTTCAGCTCGTCGAGGCCCGGGAGGTCGTCGATCCTGTTCAGCCCGAAATGGACGAGGAAGGCCTCCGTCGTCCCGTAGGTCACCGGCCGGCCCGGCGCCTTGCGGCGGCCGCGCAGCCTCACCCAGCCGGCCTCGATCAGCACGTCGAGCGTGCCGCGGCTCGTCGAGACGCCGCGGATGTCCTCGATCTCGGTGCGCGTGACCGGCTGGTGATAGGCGATGATCGAGAGCGTCTCCAGCGCGGCGCGGCTGAGTTTGCGGGGCTCCACGGCCTCGCGCGACAGCAGGTAGCCGAGGTCCTCGGCCGTCCTGAAGGCCCATTTTCCGGCGAGCCGCACCAGGTTGACGCCCCGCGCGGCGTATTCCTTCTCGAGCGTGCGCAGAACCGAAGCGGCCGGGGCTGACCCCGGCAGCCGGCTCGCGATGGCTTCCGTGGACAGGGGCTCGGCGGAGGCGAACAAAAGCGCTTCGGCGATCCTGCAGGCCTCGGCGAAGCTGCGCGCCTCCTCCACGGCGTCGAAGGCCGTCTCGATCGCCAGGTCGAGCGCCGCAGCGGTCTCCTGGATGTCCTGGCCGGCGACGGTGACGCGCTTCATGGGCTCAGGCCCGCGCCGCGCGGCTGACGGCCGTGCGCTGCTTGACCCAGATGGGCGCGAAGGCGCGATCCTGCTGCAGCTCCAGCAGCCCCTCGCGCACCATCTCCAGCGCCGCCACGAAGGTGGACGCCCGCACGGTGGCGCGCAGCTCCGGGGTGGTCAGGTAGCTGGCGAGATACTCGTCCAGCGCCGTCCAGTCCATGGCCACGCCGGCCAGCCGCTGCAGCGCCTCGCGCGCGTCCGCCAGCGACCAGACCTGGCGCTTGGGCATGCTGACATGCGACAGCGCCTGCTTCTGCCGCTCGCGCGCATAGGCCGAGAGCAGGTCGTAGAGGCTGGCGTCCCACTCGGGCGTCCGGGTCACCACCACGGGTTCGGGCATGCCGCGGGCGAAGACGTCGCGGCCGAGCCTGGTGCGCTCGACGAGCTTCTGGGCCGCCGCGCGGATCAGCTCCAGCCGCTGCAGCCGGCGCGCGAGCGCATCGGCCAGATCCTCCGCCGTCGGCTCGTCCGCCTTGGGCGGCTCGGGCAGCAGCAGGCGCGATTTCAGATAGGCCAGCCAGGCCGCCATCACCAGATAGTCGGCCGCCAGCTCCAGCCGGAAGCGGCGCGCCTCCTCGATGAAGCCGAGATATTGCTCGGCCAGGGCCAGCACGGAGATCTTGTGGAGATCGACCTTCTGGCGCCGCGCCAGTTCGAGCAGCAGGTCGAGCGGCCCCGCGAACCCGTCGACGTCGATGATCAGCGCCGGTTCGGCGTCGGCCTTGTCGACCCGGACGGCGTCTTCGAAGTCGAGCTGTTCGTGCGGCTTGGCCACTCATCCTCCTGATCCGCCCAGTGCGGGACGGGCGAATCGCCTCGATGGACCCGAATCTTGGGCGCGTCAGACCTGGGGGGCAAGCGCGGCGTCGAGCCGGGCCCAGGCTTCCACAGGATCGAACGGCTCGGGCCGATGCCGGATGCGCGTCAGCGCGGCCTCCGCCCGCCGGCGCGCGTCCCCGGCGAGCTCGACGGCGGCCGTGGCGACCTCCTCCATCTCGGCCAGCACGCCGTGGCAGTACAGGGCCATGTCGCAGCCCGCCCGCAGCGCCGCGAAGGTCCGCTCGGCCAGCGATCCCGAGAGCGCCTTCATGGAGATGTCGTCGCTCATCACCAGTCCGTCGAAGCCGATCGCGCCGCGGATGACGTCGCGGAACACGATCTCTGACGTGGTCGCCGGGTTCTCAGGGTCGATGGCCTCGAACACCACATGGGCCGTCATCGCCATCGGCATGTCGGCCAGGATCTGGAACGGCGCGAAATCGCGCTCCTCCAGCTCGGCGCGCGAGGCGGCCACCGTGGGAAGCGCCTCGTGGCTGTCGGCGCGGGCGCGCCCGTGCCCGGGCATGTGCTTGACGACCGGCAGGACGCCGCCGGCCAACAGCCCGTCGGCGGCGGCCCGCCCGAGCACCGCGATCGTCTCGGGGTCCTGCGCATAGGCCCGGTCGCCGATGATCCCGTGCGCGCCCGGCACGGGCACGTCGAGCACCGGCAGGCAATCGACCGTGACGCCGACCTTGAGGAGATCGTCGGCGATCAGCCGCGCCGCCAGCCGGGTCAGCTCGCGGCGCACCAGGGGATCGTTGACGGCCAGTTCGCCGAGGCGCCGGGCGGCGGGGTAGGCGCGCCACTGCGGAGGCCCCATCCGCTGCACGCGGCCGCCTTCCTGGTCGATCAGCACGGGCGCGTCGGCGCGCCCCACGGCGTCGCGGAAGTCGGACGTCAGCCGGATCAGCTGCTCGGGGCTTTCGACGTTTCGCCGAAAGAGGATCAGTCCCCACGGATTCGCTTCGCGGAAGAAGCCGAACTCCTCGGGAGTGAGCGCCGGGCCCGAACAGCCCGCGATGAATGCTCTTATCGCCATCAACTAGCGCTATCGGCCGGCCCCGAAGGGGTCAAGACGGCAAAACGGGGACAGACTGGCTGTCCCCGCCTATGACTCGCCGGATCGGTCGCGGATCAGTTCTTGGCCACGAAGCACTGGCCGCCCGCGCCCTGGAGCTTGCCGCACAGCGCCGTCGCCTCGTCGCGCGACATGCCGCTGACGCGGACGCGGTAGATGGTCTTGCCGTTCACGTCGGCCTTGCGCACGGCGGGATTGAGCCCGGCCAGCTCGCCGGAGAAGCGCTTCTGCAGCTTGGCGATGACGTCGCGCGCCTCCGTCTCGCTCTGCGGCGCGGCGAGCTGCACGGCGAACCCGCCGCCCGAGGCGGCCTCGGCCTGCGGCGCGGCGGCCGTCGCCGGAGCGGAGGCGACCTGCTGGCGCGCCGCCGGGGCGGGCTTGGGCGCGGCCGCGGCCGCGGGGGCCGGAGCGGTCGTCGCCGTCGTGGTCTCGGCCTCGACGGCCGGCCGGGCGGGCTTGGCCGGGGCCGAGCCCGTGGTCATCGGAGCCAGCGAGGTCAGCTTGGGACGCGGCATCGGCATCGGGGCCGGGGTCGCGCCCGACGGGGTCGAGGTCGAAGCCCCCGCCGGAGCGGGAACGCCGACCGGCGGCGCGCTGGCCAGCGACGCCACGCGGGTCGGTCCGGCCTCGCCTTCGATGATCGTGCCGTCCGGGCGCACCGAGACCGTCTTGACGCGGCGCGGCTCGCCGAGGGCCGGCAGCCCGGAATTGGCGGACTGGGCCTTGAGCGCCGCGACGGCGCCGGTCGAGGTGGATGCGCTGGCGCTGGGCGCCGGCGGCTCGATCGGCAGGTCGCGCCGGGTGATCTGCTCGACGTCCAGAGGCTGCTCGGCGCGGCCCGAAACCTTGACGCTCTTGAGGTCCTCGGGCGCCTGCGACTTGTTGTAGACCTGCCGGTCCTGGTTGGGCACCTCGACGCCGCCGGGATTCTGCGGCTGAACCTTGGAGGGTCCCGCCTCGGCCTTGATCAGCGGCGGGGCGCCGGCCATCTTCGCCGCGCCCGGCCCCGCGCCCTTGTAGGCGTAGAGGCCGACCGCGCCGGCCACGGCCACGCTCATGATCGCGCCGACGGCCATGAGGCCCCGGCGCCGGCGCGGCGGCTCCGCGAAGTCCTCGTCATGCGGAGGAAGCTGGCCCTCCGGCTCATAGACCGGCTCGGCCTCGGCCTGGGCGTAACGGTCGTCATAGGCGGCGTGCGTCGGGCGCGGGGACTGGCCGTAGGCGGCGGCCTGGGTCGGCGCCGCGTCCCAGTCGCGCTCCTGGGCGCTGTGGGCGGCGGGCTGGCGCAGCTGATAGGGCAAGGCCCCGTGAGGCGCGACGTCCGTCTCGTAGGCGGACAACTGGTCCTCGAAGGATTGCGCGGTCGGCCTCTGCTCATGAGCGGGCTCGGCGGCGGGGCGGCGCAGGGACATCGACGGCTCCACGCGGGCCGAGTGGCCGTCGCGAGGCCCGCCGTCCCGATCGGACCAGAGCGCCTTGAAGGGATCGTCCTGCCCGACGATGCGCGCCAGTTCGGCCAGCGGATCGTCGTTCTGCTGTCCATGGCCGCGCTGGGCGTGGCCGTGGGCATGGTGAGCAGACGAGGGCCTGGCCGAATCGCGATGGCCAGCCGCTTCGCGCAGCTGGCGCTCGAGTTCGTCGAGGTCGATCACGGGCCGCTGCCTGTTCAATTCATTCATGAAACACCCGCTGTCACACAGCCCGATGGCGCAGGCGCCACCGATTCCCATCGCTAACCCGGGCGCATCGAATGGTGTGGTCCATTCTGGCGCAAAGCAAGTCCGTCCGATGACGGATGCCGTGCGCAAGCCCGCGTTTTCAGCGCATTTCGTCCGGCGCGGTCACCCCCAGGATGCCCAGACCGGCTGCAAGGACCGACATCACCACGTCGACCAGCGCCAGCCTCGCATAGGACGAATTTCGATCAGTCTCGATAACAAAACGTAAATGCGGCGCTTCTTTGCCCCTGTTCCAGAGTCCATGAAAGTCGCTGGCCAGTTCGTAAAGAAAAAATGCGATCCGGTGAGGTTCATGCGCCGCAGCTGAAGCTTCCACGATCCTTGGGAACTGAGAAAGCCGGCGAATCACGTCTAGCTCGGCCTCGTCCTTAAGCAGGGAGACATCTGCATTCAGAAGCGCTCCGCGATCTTCTGACGCACCCGGGAAAACCTGCTCCGCTTGCCTGAACACCGAGCGGCAGCGGGCGTGCGCGTACTGCACGTAGAAGACCGGGTTCTCCTTCGACTGCTCGATCACCTTGGCGAGGTCGAAATCCAGCGTGGCGTCGTTTTTGCGATACAGCATCATGAAGCGCACCGGGTCGCGGCCGACCTCGTCGATCACGTCGCGCAGCGTCACGAACTCGCCTGAGCGCTTGGACATCTTCACCGGCTCGCCGTGGCGCAGCAGCCGCACGAGCTGGCACAGCTTCACGTCGAGCTCGCCCTCGCCTCCCGTCACCGCCTTCACGGCCGCGCTCATGCGCTTGACGTAGCCGCCGTGGTCGGCCCCCCAGACATCGATCATGGTCCGGAAGCCGCGCGCGAATTTCGACGCGTGATAGGCGATGTCGGATGCGAAGTAGGTGTAGGAGCCGTCCGACTTCAGCAGAGGCCGGTCCACGTCGTCGCCGAAGGCCGTGGCCCGGAACAAGGTCTGCTCGCGGTCTTCCCAGTCCTCGACCGGCGCGCCCTTGGGGGGCGGCAGCCGGCCCTCATAGACGAGGCCGCGGGCCCGCATGTCGTCGATCGTGGCCCTGATCTGGTCGACCGGGCCGCTGGCCAGCGAGCGCTCGGAGAAAAACACGTCG
Source organism: Alsobacter sp. SYSU BS001988 (assembly GCF_054796215.1). Taxonomy (NCBI): domain Bacteria; kingdom Pseudomonadati; phylum Pseudomonadota; class Alphaproteobacteria; order Hyphomicrobiales; family Alsobacteraceae; genus Alsobacter; species Alsobacter sp. SYSU BS001988. The sequence continues at coordinate 60,469 of NZ_JBTAMK010000018.1, forward strand.
TGGCGGATGTCGAGAGCCGCCAGGTCGACGCGGATCATCTCCATCATCAGGTCGATCGCGGTCTGGCGCACGACGGGGAGCCATTCGGCCTCGGGCGCATCGAGCAGCGCGCGTCCGTGCCGGGCCGCGAGAGCCTCGCCCACCGGCTTCAGGTAGTCGCCCGGATAGAGCCCCTCCGGGATGGTCCCGATCTCCTCGCCCAGCGCCTCGCGGTAGCGCAGGTAGGCCGACCGGGCGAGCACGTCGACCTGCGCCCCGGCGTCGTTGATGTAGTATTCGCGCGTCACCGCCGCGCCGGCGAAGTCGAGCAGATTCGCCAAGGCGTCGCCGAACACCGCGCCGCGGCCATGGCCCACATGCAGCGGGCCGGTCGGGTTCGCCGACACATATTCGACGTTCACAGGCTCGCTTTTCGGATGAGCCGGCCGGCCGAACTGCTTGCCAAGCCTGAGGATTGCGCGGACCACGTCATGGTGGACGCTGGCGTCCAGGCGAATGTTGATGAAGCCGGGGCCGGCGATCTCCGCGCTGGCGACGCCGGGCTCGCGGGCGAGTTCGGCGCTGATGAGCTGGGCCAGCGCGCGCGGATTGCTCCGGGCCTCCTTGGCCAGCGCCATCGCCGCGTTGGTGGCGAGGTCGCCGTGGCTGGGGTCGCGCGGGGGTTCGACGACGACCTTGGCGGTGTCGAGGCCCTGCGGCAGGGCGCCCTGGTCCCCGAGCCGGGCGATGATCGCCGCGAGCCGGCGCTGGAAGTCGTCGAAGATGTTCATGTCAGCTCGGCTGGTGCGGGCCGCCCGGCGCCGATCTCTGCGCCGGGGCGAAACCCTCGTGAAACCTGCGCGACGGCCCTGCATCGCGACGCCGCGCCAATATCACATCGCGGCGCGGATTGACCACCGGTTCGGCGATTCGGCCCCTCTCAGCGCAGATCGGGGGTGACGTCGAACAGCCGACGATGCTCGTCCAGGGCGTAGCGGTCCGTCATGCCGGCGATGTAGTCGGCGACCCGGCGGGCGATCCGCGACGGCTCGGCGCCGGCCAGGCCCTCGCGCCACTCCCCCGGCATCGCGTCGGGGTCGCGGGTGAAGCGCCCGAACAGGTCGCGCACCACGGCGTCGGCCTGGACCCGCACGGCGACGACGCTCGGATGGCGGTACATGTGGGGGAACAGGAAGCCCTTGATGGCCCGGTCCGCCTCCGCCATCTCGCCGGAGAAGCCGATCGCCGCATGGCCCGCCCGCCGCACGGCGTCGGCGTCGGTCGGCTGCAGCGCCGCGAGGCGCCGCCCGCCTTCGCGGATGCCGTCCTCCACGAACCGGGTGATGATCCGCCGCCCGAGCTCGTGGATGACCCGGCTGCGCTCCAGCCCGGGCCAGCGTCCGGCGATGTCGTCCAGCAGGTCCGCCAGGAACGGGACGGAGCGCAGGTCCTCCAGCGCGAACAGCCCGGCGCGCAGGCCGTCGTCGATGTCGTGCGCGTCATAGGCGATGTCGTCCGCGATGGCGGCGGCCTGCGCCTCCGCGCTGGCGTGGGTGTCGAGCCACAGGTCCTGGCGCGCCGCATAGTCCAGGATGGCGCCCGGGACGCCCCGCTTGCGGTAGCGCTCGGTTGGCCGCCCTTTCGGCGTCGTCAGCGGGCCGTTGTGCTTGACGAGGCCCTCGAGCGTCTCCCAGGTCAGGTTCAGGCCGTCGAACTCGGCGTAGCGCTTCTCCAGCCGGGTCACGATCCGCAGCGCCTGGGCGTTATGGTCGAAGCCGCCATGGTCGGCCATGCAGTCGTCGAGGGCCTCCTCGCCGGTATGGCCGAAGGGCGTGTGGCCGAGATCGTGCGACAGCGCCAGCGCCTCCGCCAAATCCTCGTCGAGCCCGAGCGCCCGCGCCAGCGCCCGGGCGATCTGGGCCACCTCGATGGTGTGGGTCAGCCGGGTGCGGTAGTGGTCGCCCTCGTGGAAGACGAAGACCTGCGTCTTGTGCTTCAGGCGCCGAAAGGCGTTGGCGTGGATCACCCGGTCGCGGTCGCGCTGGAATTCGCTGCGGGTGGGCGAGGCGTCCTCGGGCGTGAGCCGGCCGCGGCTGAGCGCCGGGTCGGCCGCATAGGGCGCCCGCCATCGATCGAAGCGGCTCTGCGGCACCGGCGCCTCCCATTGATGACGGACCCCGGGATCGCTACATCCCGTCCTGAAAGCTTGCGGCCCGTTGCTTACGCTTCTGCGATATAAAGCAGGGCGTGCAAACCGCCAGACGTCTCGGAGGCGCTTACATGACCATGCCCGACGTGGAAACCGCACCGCTCACCGTCACCGAGCGCGCCGCGCGGCGGATCCAGTCCATCCTGAAATCCGAGGCCGAAGGCGCCATGCTGCGCGTCGCGGTCAATGGCGGGGGCTGTTCGGGCTTCCAGTACGACTTCTCCTTCGACACCGCGATCACGCCCGACGACGTCGCGATCCGGCGCGACGGCGTGACGGTGCTGGTTGATTCGGTGTCGCGGCCCTTCCTGGAGGGCTCGACGCTCGATTTCGTTGACGACCTCATGGGCCAATCGTTCCGCGTGCAGAACCCCAAGGCGACCGCCGCCTGCGGTTGCGGAACCAGCTTCTCGATCTGAGGCTCGCGCCCTTTCGCCGGATCCGGGTGGGTCGCCCGGAACACAGGGGCCCGATTTCGCAGCCCCCTCCCCCCGGGCCGGAGGCCGCGACCGGCCTGCCGCACTTGCCCGCGCATCCGCAATCCTGAAGATGGCGTCCAGGAGATCGACATGGACGCCCTTTTCATCGGCCAGACCTATATCGACGTCACCTTCCTCGCCGAGCACATGCCCACCGGCGACGAGAAGACTGTGGCGCGCGACTACGCCGTCTCGTTCGGCGGCAACGCGGTCACGGCCGCGTTCTGCTGCGCCAAGCTCGGCGTCGTGCCGGACCTCCTGACCTCGCTGGCGGACGACTGGCTCGGGCGCATGTTCCTCGACATGGCGGCCAAATACGCCATCCCGGTCCATGGCCGGAAGGTGCGCGAGAGCTCGCTCTCCTTCGTGCTGCCCAACAACGGCAAGCGCGCCATCATCCGCTGCCGCGACGACGACTACCTGCACCCCTTCCCCATGCTGAACATGGGCGGCTGCCGCGCGCTGCATCTGGACGGCCACCAGTCCGACGCGGCGATCCACTACGCCAAGCTCTGCCGCGAACGCGGCGTGCTGACCTCGCTGGACGGCGGCGGCCTGCGCGACAACACGCATGAGCTCCTGTCCTTCGTCGACGTCGCGATCTGCGCCGAGCGCCTGGCCGAGCAGCTCGACGTGTCGCCCCAGGACCTCCTGCTCCTGCTGAAGCAGAAGGGCGTTCGCATCGGCGGCGTCACCATGGGCGAGAAGGGCATGCTATGGTACGACGAGACGGGCGAGATCCGCCGCCAGCCGACCCTGTGCGTGCCGTCCGACGCCATCATCGACACCAGCGGCGCCGGCGACGTGTTTCACGGCGCCTATGTGGCGTCCTATCTGCGCCGGCCGGACCAGCCCTGGGCCGAGCACTTCGCCTTCGCGCGCGCCGCCTCGACCTTCAAGATCCAGCATCTCGGCAACGAGGCGGGCCTGCCGTCGCTGGCCGACATCGAGGCGATCCGCCAGGGCTTCGCCGAGGCGGCCTGAGCGTCGCTCGGTTGCTCTCAGACCAGATTACACGCAGGCCGCGACGCGACGCCGCTGGCTTTTGGGCGAGCCTTTGGACAGGATCGCGCTTCTTCATATCGCCGCGCCCCCCGCGGCGCGATTCCGGAGACTTGATGATGCGCGCGACCCGATGGAAATCCCTGGCCGGGGGCGCGTCCCTGGCCGTCATCGCGGCCCATCTCGGCGCCCAGGGCGTCATGCGCGCCGACATCGCGCGCGCCCTTCCGGCCTCCGCGCAGGCGGCCGCGATCGACGTCGATCCCTGGTCGGGGCGGATCGCCATCGCGGGGCTGTCCTGGAGCGGGCCTGACGGGACGCGCGTTTCGGTCGGCCGGGCCACGGCCCTGGGCGGCCTCGCCATCGTCGGCCCCGCCCGCGCGGCGGATGCGGTGACGCTGGAGAACGTCAAGGTCGAAACGGGCGGCGCCAGCTACGTGATGAAGCGCATCGAGCTGACGGGCGCGACCTCGACCCGCGACGAGGTCGCCGCGCTGTTCGACGCCTCCTCGGCGGCGCCGCTCTACGAGCGGCTGGCCCGCATCACCGCCGAACAGATCTCGATTCCGGAGCTCGTGACCACCGGCAAGATGGCGGATCAGTCCTCCACGGTGACCTACCGCGACATCCGGCTCGTCGGCGTCAGCAAGGGCGCGATCAAGAGCATGGCGGCCTCGGGCGGCTCTTTCGAAACCCGCCGGACCGACGACGCCGTCAGCGGGACCGTCGGGCCGATGGCCGGCGTCGACATCGACGCGGCGCTGGTGGCCAGGATCTACGGCGCCAAGGCCGAGCCCGGCGACACGGAGATGAAGCTCATCTACGGCGGCTTCACGGTCGACGCGGTCAAGGGCTCGTCGGCCAAGGGCGGCGAGTTCACGATCGGGCGGCTGGCCTTCAAGAACGTCCGCGGCCGGCCGACCCAGGAGGCCTGGCTGCCCTTCCTCACCGAGTTCGCCGGCAAGGGCGACGTCGCCAAGCTGCCTCCGCAGGAGCGCGCCCGCTTCGTCCGCGGCCTCACCGACATCCTGGACGCGATCGCGGTGGAGTCGGCCGAGGCCGTGAACCTGACCGTGACCTCCCCGGCCTCCAGCAAGGACAAGGCGACCGTGAAGGTCGCCCGCCTCGGCTATGCGGGCGCGGCGATGGGCCGGCCCAACGACCTGCGCCTGGAAGGGCTCGACGTCGCGGCCGTTGACGGCTACGGCCGCATCGGGTCGATCTCGCAGACCGGGTGGTCGTTCCGCACGACGCTCGACGCCCTGCGGGCCACCGTCGGCGATCCCGACGCCGACCTCTCCGCCATCGACCCGCGCGCCTTCATCCCGGACCTCGGGACCTTCGCGATCCGCGACGTCGACCTCAACGTGCCGGACAAGAAAGCCCGGGAGACGGATCCCGCCGCCCCCAACATCCGGGTCGGATTCAAGACCTTCGAAGTGGCCGCCCAGGCGCCCGTGAAGGGCGTCCCGACCGCCCTGCGGATCGGCCTGGACCGCATGACGATGGCGATCCCGCCCGGGACCAAGGAGGAGGGCCTGCGCGACCTCCTGGCGATGGGCTACAAGGACCTGGACGTCACGATGGGGCTCGAGGGCCGCTGGAACGAGAACGCGGCCGAGTTCAATATCGGGCAGATCGCCCTTCAGGGCGTCAACATGGGCAGCCTCGCCGTGAAGGGCGTGCTCGGCAACGTCTCGCGCGACGTGTTCGCCGGCGACAGCGCCACCGCCCAGGTGGCGCTTCTCGGCGCCACCGTGAAGCAGGTCGGCTTCACGCTGGAGAACAAGGGCCTCGCCGAGAAGCTCCTGGAGCGCGAGGCGCGCCGGCAGAAGAAGAGCGTGGACCAGCTGCGCAAGGAGCTGGGCGGCGCGGCCCAGATCGGCATCCCGGCCATGCTGGGCGGCTCGCCCAACGCCAAGGCGCTGGGCGCGGCCGTCGCCAAGTTCCTGCTGAAGCCCGGCCGGCTCACCGTGACGGCGACCGCGCATGATCCGGGCGGGCTCGGCTTCGCCGACTTCGCCATGGCGCAGGGCGATCCCGCCGCCCTGCTCGAGCAGATCGATCTCACCGCCAGGGCCGAATAGGCCCGGGCGGGCGGGAGCCCGCCTATTCGGCGGCGACCTTCGCCGCCTGGTTGCGCTCGGCCCGGGCCTGGGCCTCCACGACGGCCAAAGCCGTCATGTTGACCACGCCGCGCGCCGTCACCGAGGTGGTCAGCACATGGGCGGGCCTCGCCGGCCCGATCATGATCGGGCCTACGGGCAGCGCGTCCGCCAGGATCTTGGTGAACTGGTAGGCGGCGTTGGCGGCGTCGAGATTCGGGAACACCAGGATGTTCGCCTCGCCCTTCAGGTTGGATTGCGGCAGCTTGCGCTCGCGCACCATCTCGGAGAGCGCCGTATCGCCCTGCATCTCGCCGTCCACTTCGAGCTGCGGCGCGCGCTGGCGGATGAGGTCCAGCGCCTGGCGCATCTTGCGGGCGGAAGGGGTGTCGGCCTCGCCGAAATCGGCGTGGCAGACCAGCGCGATCTTGGGCTCGATGCCGAAGCGCGTCACGTGCTGGGCGCACAGCACCGCCGTCTCGGCGATCTCCTCGGCGGTCGGGTCCGGCCGCACATGGGTGTCGGCCAGGAAGTAGTGGCCCTTCGAGGTGATCATCAGCGTCATGGCCGAGAGGCCCTTCACCCCGACGTCGATGCCGATGATGTCCCGGATCAGGCGCAGCTTGGACTGGAAGCGCCCCTCCAGCCCGCAGATCATCGCGTCCGCGTCGCCCCGGATCACCGCCACGCTGGCGATCACGGTCGTCGACGTGCGCACCAGCGTGCGCGCCGCGTCCGGCGTGATGCCGCGCCGTCCCGCCACCTCGACCAGGGTGGCCACGTAGTCGCGGTAGCGCGGATCGTCCTCGGGATTGACGACCTCGACGTCGTGGCCGGGCCGCAGCGACAGCCCGTAGCGCTTGCACCGCGTCTCGATGACGGCGGGCCGGCCCACCAGGATGGGGGTGGCGATCCCCTCCTCGATGGCCACCTGCGCGGCGCGCAGCACCCGCTCGTCCTCGCCGTCGGCGTAGATGACGCGCTTGGGGGCTTCCTTGGCCGCCGTGAAGATCGGCTTCATGACGAAGCCGGAGCGGAACACGAAGCGCGACAGGTTCTCGTCATACGCCTTGAAGTCCTCGATGGGCTTCTTGGCGACGCCGCTCTCCATGGCGGCGCGCGCGACAGCGGGCGCGATGCGCAGGATGAGCCGCGGATCGAACGGGCTCGGGATCAGCGATTCCGCCCCGAAGGTGGTGACCTCGCCGCCATAGGCCCGCGCCACGACGTCGGACGGCGCCTCGCGCGCCAGCCGGGCGATGGCCTCGACGGCGGCCTGCTTCATGGCCTCGTTGATGGTGGTCGCCTGCACGTCCAGCGCGCCCCGGAAGATGTAGGGGAAGCACAGGACGTTGTTGACCTGGTTGGGATAGTCCGACCGGCCGGTGCAGATCATGGCGTCGGGGCGGACCGCCTTCGCCTCGGCGGGATCGATCTCCGGATTGGGATTGGCGAGCGCCAGGATCAGCGGGTTCGGCGCCATCTGGGCGACCATGGCGGCCTTCAGGACGCCGCCGGCCGAAAGGCCGAGGAACACGTCCGCGCCCGGGATCACCTCGGCCAGCGTGCGCGCGTCGGTCTTCTGCGCGAAGATCGACTTCCAGCGGTCCATCAGCGAGGCGCGCCCTTCATAGACGACGCCCTCGATGTCGGTGATGAAGATGTTCTCCCGCTTCGCCCCCATGGACACGAGCAGGTTCAGGCAGGCGAGCGCCGCCGCGCCGGCCCCGGAGGTCACGATCTTCACCTCGGCGAGCTGCTTGCCGGCGAGGTCGAGCGCGTTGCGCACCGCCGCCGCCACGATGATGGCCGTGCCGTGCTGGTCGTCGTGGAACACCGGGATGGCCATGCGCTCGCGCAGCTGCGCCTCGACCTCGAAGCATTCGGGCGCCTTGATGTCCTCCAGGTTGATGCCGCCGAAGGTCGGCTCCAGCGCCGCGACCACGTTCACCAGCCGGGTCACGTCCTTTTCGTCCACCTCGATGTCGAACACGTCGATGCCGGCGAACTTCTTGAACAGGACGGCCTTGCCCTCCATCACGGGCTTGGAGGCGAGCGCGCCGATGTCGCCGAGGCCGAGCACCGCCGTGCCGTTCGTCACCACGGCCACCAGGTTCTGGCGCGCCGTCAGCTCCGCCGCCTGGGACGGATCGGCCGCGATCGCCTCGCAGGGGGCGGCCACGCCGGGCGAATAGGCGAGCGCCAGGTCGCGTTGGTTGCCGAGCGGCTTCGTGGCCTGGATCTCCAGCTTTCCCGGCTTGGGGAAGCGGTGATACACGAGCGCGCCCGAGCGCAGATCGTCCGACATGGTCGACATGTTCGAGGCCATTGGCGCGACATTCCTCCTTGGACGGGCGTTCGTTCGGGCGCCCGGCGGACATCTTTCGACGTCGACCCTAGCGCGGCGCCTTGCCCCGGTCACGTCCCCGTGACGCCGAACACCTATTCCGCCGGTGAAAGACTGCCCGCGCCGGCAGGTTTCGCGGCCTCCCCGGCCCGAATCCGATCGCAAAGCGCCACGACCTGCGCGGCGTCGGCGCTCTGGAGCGCGGGGATCAGCATCGCCAGGGCGGCCCGGTCGAGCTCCCACCACCGCGTGCGCAGGAGTTCGGCCACCACCGGCTCCTCGAAGCGCAGACGGATCAGCTTGGCCGGATTGCCGCCCACGATCCCGTAGGGCGGGACGTCCCGGGTCACGACCGCCCGGGCGGCCACCACCGCGCCGGGCCCGATCGTCACGCCGGACATGATCGTCGCGCCCGACCCGACCCAGACGTCGGCCCCGATCGCGACGCCGCCGCGCGACGTGTGATAGGCCGCGCCTTTGGGCGCCTCCGGGAACAGCTCGCGCATGCCCGAGAACGGGTAGGTGGTCACCCAGTCGGTGCGGTGGTTGCCGCCGAGGAAGATCTGGATGTTGTCGGCGAAGGAGCAGAAGGGCCCGATGGTGAGGCCCGCCCCGTCGCCCCAGTCGCGCACCCGCACCCGGCCATAGCTGTAGTCCCCGATCGTCCAGCCGCGCTTCGCCGCCTGCTTGGCGAGGTGGACGCGGGTGAGATTGTGGGGGTTGGACCAGCGCGCGATCAGCTTACGCATGACAAGCCCCTGCGCCGCGCCCTTCTCCCGCGAAGGATGCGCTCCAGTCGATCATTCCAGCCCCTCGCGCTTCAGCGCCGTCTCGCCGCGCAGCCAGCCGAGCGCTCCCGCCGCCGAGCCGCCGTAACGCTCCACGAGGGCGCGCCGCAGCGCAAGGGCGCCGAGCGCCGCCTTGGGCAGGTTCACGGCCAGCGTAGCCCTGGCCGGGTCCGGCAGCCCGTATTTGCGGCTCACATAGGCGCGCGACCACGCCATGTGCCAGCGGGCGCGAAACACGCGGCCGGGGCTGGGCGCCGTCGAGCCGCCGCGCTCGTGCCGGGCCACGGCGCCGTGGACATGCACCAGGGCGCGGCCCGCGTCGGCCATGCGGCGGCAGAGGTCGTCGTCCTCGTAGAAGAGGAAAAGCTGCTCGTCGAAGCCGCCGATGTCCAGGAAGGCGTCGCGGCGGACCAGCAGGGACGCCCCCGACAGGAACGGCGTGCAGCAGTCGCCCTCCGGCAGGGAGAGCCTGCCGCCCGGGTTCTGCAGGAAGGGCGAGAGCAGGGACGTCGCCTGGTAGAAGAAGCGCCCGTCCGGCTCGATGATCCGCGGCGCCAGCAGCCCGGCGTCGGGCCAGCGCGACGCCGCCTCCAGCAGGGCCGCGACCGCGCCCTCATCATAGACGAGATCCGGGTTGGTGAGCAGGCAGAAGGGCGTGGCCGCGGCGCGCACGCCAATGTTCATCGCCCGTCCGAAGCCCTCGTTGCGGGCGTTTCGGATCACCCGCGCGCCCAGGCGCTCGGCCAGCTCCGGCGTCCCGTCGCGGCTGGCGTTGTCCACCACGACGACGCCGACGCCCTCGCGCTTCAGCGCCGCCAGGCAGGCCGGCAGCACGCGCGCGCTGTCATACGTGACCACGACGGCGGTGACGGCGTTCACAGGCGCCCTCCCCCACGCGTCCGCTTCCGCTCGGCGTCACGCTGTATGTCGGCCGTCATCCCCGGCCGGAGCGGCGAAGCCGCGGAGGGGAAGGGGATCCAGGGCCCGCCGCGGTCCCGTGTCGATCCCTGGCCGCCGGCGCCCCTGGATCCCCTTCCCGGCGCTCCGCGCCGCCGAGGACGACGGAAGGATCGGGGCATGAGCGAGAACCCGACCGAGCCTCACTTCTCCGGCACGTTCAGGCGGATGTGCAGCTCGCGCAGCTGCTTGGGGCTCGCCTCGCTGGGCGCGCCCATCAGCAGGTCGAGCGCCTGCTGGTTCATCGGGAACAGCGCCACCTCGCGCAGGTTCTGCGCGCCGCAGAGCAGCATCACCATGCGGTCGATGCCCGCCGCCATGCCGCCATGGGGCGGCGCGCCGTACTGGAAGGCCCGGTACATGCCGCCGAAGCGCTCCACCACGGTCTCCTCGCCATAGCCGGCGATCTCGAAGGCCTTCACCATCGCCTCGGGGCGGTGGTTGCGGATGCCGCCCGACGCGATCTCGAAGCCGTTGCAGGCGATGTCGTACTGGAACGCCTTGATGGTGGTCGGGTCCTGCGTCTGCAGCGCCTCCAGCCCGCCCTGCGGCATCGAGAACGGGTTGTGCGAGAAGTCGACCTTCTTCTCGTCCTCGTTGTACTCGAACATCGGGAAGTCGACGATCCAGGCCAGCTCGTAGCGGTTCTCGTCCACGAGGTTGAGGTCGAAGCCCACCTTGTTGCGGGCCGATCCGGCGAACTTCACGAACTTGTCGGGATCGCCGGCCACGAAGAAGGCGGCGTCGCCGTCCTTGAGGCCGAGCTGCGCCTGGATGGCGGCCGTGCGCTCCGGGCCGATATTGTTGGCGATCGGCCCCGCGCCGGCGCCCTCGCGCCACATCACATAGCCCAGCCCCGGCTGGCCCTCGCCCTGCGCCCAGCTGTTCATGCGGTCGCAGAAGGCGCGGCTGCCGCCGCCCGGACCCGGGATGGCCCAGACGCGGTTCTTCGGGTCCTCGAGCATGCGCGCGAAGACCTTGAAGTTGGAGCCGCGGAAATGCTCGGACACGTCCTGCATCTCGAGCGGGTTGCGCAGGTCGGGCTTGTCGGAGCCGTATTTGCGCATCGCGTCCGCATAGGGGATGCGCGGCCACGGGCTCGGGGTCACCGGCTTGCCGCCGCCGAACTCGGAGAACACCCCGCCCACCACGGGCTCCACCGCGGCGAACACGTCCTCCTGGGTGACGAAGCTCATCTCCAGGTCGAGCTGGTAGAACTCGCCCGGCAGGCGGTCGGCGCGCGGGTCCTCGTCGCGGAAGCAGGGCGCGATCTGGAAGTAGCGGTCGAAGCCCGCCATCATGATCAGCTGCTTGTATTGCTGGGGCGCCTGCGGCAGGGCGTAGAACTTGCCCGGATGCAGGCGCGAGGGCACCAGGAAGTCGCGCGCGCCTTCCGGCGACGACGCCGTCAGGATCGGCGTCTGGAACTCGAAGAAGCCCTGCCCCTTCATGCGCCGGCGGAGCGAATCGATGATCGCCCCGCGCTTCATGATGTTGTCGTGCAGGCCCTGCCGGCGCAGGTCGAGGAAGCGGTAGCGCAGCCGCGTCTCCTCCGGATAGGGCTGGTCGCCGAAGACCTGCAGCGGCAGCTCCGCCGCCGGCCCCAGAACCTCGATCTCGGTGACGAAGATCTCGACCGCGCCCGTCGGCAGGTCGAGATTTTCCGTCCCGGCCGGCCGCTTGCGCACCTTGCCGTCGACCCTCACCACCCATTCGGCGCGCAGCTTCTCGGCGTCCTTGAAGGCGGGCGAATCCGGGTCGACCACGCATTGCGTCATGCCGTAATGGTCGCGCAGGTCGATGAACAACAGGCCGCCATGGTCGCGGATGCGGTGGCACCATCCGGAGAGGCGGACCTCCTGGCCGACGTCGCTCTCGCGGAGCGCGCCGCAGGTCTGGGTGCGATAGCGGTGCATGGGACCGTCCTGAACGATCGCCGCGATGGCCGGCGACATGTCTGCATGGCCGGGCTCCGGCCCGGAAACGTGGGCCGGAAAAACCCACACGCCCCCTGCTTTGTCAAGAAGCGGGCCGGCCCGCACTGGCGTCCCAGGCTTTGCTGCGCTATCAGGGCCAGCCATGCCTTTGATCACCACAACCGACGCCCTCGCCTCCGCCTGCGCGCGGCTCGCCCGCCACCCCTTCGTGACCTTCGACACGGAGTTCATGCGCGAGACGACCTATTACCCGAAATTGTGCCTGATCCAGCTCGCCAGTCCCGAGGACGTGGTGCTGGTGGATCCCTTGGCGCCCGGCCTGGATCTCGCCCCCTTTCTCGACCTGATGCGCGACAAGGCCGTCGTCAAGGTCGTGCATTCCGGCCGGCAGGATCTCGAAATCCTCTGGAACATGGGCGAATGCATCCCCACGCCGCTGTTCGACACCCAGATCGCCGCCATGGTCTGCGGCTATGGCGACAGCGTCTCCTACGAGCAGCTTGCGCATGACCTCGCCAAGGCGCGGGTCGACAAGTCCTCCCGCTTCACCGACTGGTCCAAGCGCCCGCTCTCGGAGGCCCAGCTCGTCTACGCCCGCTCGGACGTCACGCATCTGCGCGATGTCTACGCCGCCCTTCACGCGAAGCTCGAAGAATCCGGCCGAACCCATTGGCTGGAAAACGAAATGGAGATCCTCACGTCGCCCGCCACCTATCGGGCGCATCCGGAGGACGCCTGGCAGCGCCTGCGCGGACGCATCCGCAAGGCCAAGGAGCTGGCCATCCTGGTCGAGCTCGCCGCCTGGCGCGAACGCGAGGCCCAGTCCCGCGACGTCCCGCGCAGCCGCGTGCTCAAGGACGACGCCCTGATCGACGTCGCCACCTCCGCGCCGCGAACGCCCGAGGCGCTCGGCCATCTGCGCTCCATCCCGTCCGGTTTCGAGCGCTCCCGCTCGGGCGCGGAGATCGTGGCCGCCGTCGAGCGCGGGCTGGAGCGCGATCCGCGCACGCTCCCGCCGCTGGAGCGCGGCTCGCGCCGCAACTTCAACCAGGCCACGGTGGAGCTGCTGAAGGTCCTGCTGAAGATGACCTGCGAGCAGGAGGGCGTCGCCGCCAAGATCGTCGCCACCGTCGACGACCTGGAGGCCATCGCGGCCGACGACGAGGCGAAGGTCCCGGCCTTGTCGGGCTGGCGCCGTGAGCTCTTCGGCGTCCGCGCGCTCAATCTCAAGCAGGGGCGGCTGGCTCTCGCCATCGAGAACGGACGGGTCGTGGGCGTCGACCGTTAGCGCCGGGCCGGCGGCGTTATCGTCTGTTAACGCTATAGTTGTATAATTTCGGCGTGGATACCTCTGCGGGAGCGCAGCATGGAACCCCAGGCCGAACTGACGGCGTCGCGAGCCAGGCTCGCCCAGCGCCTTCTGGACGCCGACCCGGACCGCGAATTCGTGCTGCGATGCGGGCGCTGTGGCCTGGAGCTGGCGCGCAGCGGCGCGTGGATCCGCCGCCATCCCGTGTTCATGTGCGGAGGCTGCTTCCAGGACACCCCGCTCGACCTCGCCGCGCTGGAGCGGGGAGCCGGGCCGGAACGCGGATTGCGCCGCCGCCGCGCTCCGCAGCTCCTGGCGCCGGACCAGCCGCCCATCCGCCTGCGGCCGACGCGCTTCATGCTATGGCGATATGGGGGGTCCGTCCGATGATGCGGGCCAGCTGTTTCAGGCGGTTGAACAGCCGGTCGTTGGCGAGGGCGCCGAGCTCCGGCGGCAGCGCCAGTTCGAGCCGCCCCTGCGAGCACGCCAGCGGCGTGCGGGGCAGCACGCCCGGCATGGCGGCCGACACCAGATAGGCCACCCGCATCGCCGCGCCGAGGATCCGGGCGCGGTCGATCATCCGGGTGGAGGCGAGTTCGCGCAGGCGCGGGCTGACCTGGTCGTCCGACAATCCGAGATGCCGGTAGGCCACCGCCAGCGCCACATAGGCGCGCCCGGGATGGTCGATGCCCACGAAGCCCGCATGCGCGATGATGTTGAGCGACTGCTCGCCCCGATAGTCCGGATGCGCGCGCCAGCCGATGTCGGCCAGCAGGCAGGCCGCATGCCGCAGCCGCCGGTCGTCCGCCGTCTCGTCGAGATTGTTGGACGCCATGAACCGGTCGGTCCAGGCGCAGAGCTCCTCGCCGTGCCGGGGCGAACGCGAGCGCAGCACGTTCAGCTCGCGCGCCGTGACCAGGAGCGGGTCTTCGGCGCGCTGCGCCTCCTCCAGCTGCTCGAACAGCAGGCCCTCGCGCACCCCCATGGCGGAGACGACCACCTCGGACGGCTTGGCCATCTTGATGATCTGCTCCAGCACCAGCGCCCCGTAGGCGAGCAGCGGGCGGCGCGCGGCGGAGATCGATTCGATCGAATCCAGCGTCTCGGCTTCCACCCGCTCCACCAGGCGGGCGAAATCCGCCGCGTCGCGGGCCGGGATGACGTAGTTGTGCATGACGCGCAGGGGATAGCCGCGCTGCTTCATGTGCAGGCGGGCGAGCGCGCGCCACGTGCCGCCGACCGCATAGAACGCCCTCCCCCGCGCGGCCTCGATCTGCGGCAGGTCCTCGAAGGCGTCGCGCACCAGCTTGATCGCCTTCTTGATGCTCCCGCCGGACCTGTCCTGCAGCGCCAGCCCGCCAAGCGGCAGGGTGACGCCGCCGCCGAGCCGGTGGCCCTTCACCTCGATCAGCTCCAGCGAGCCGCCGCCGAGGTCTCCGACCACGCCGTCCGGCTTCCAGATGCCCGACACGATGCCCAGCGCCGAGAGCTTGGCCTCCCGCTTGCCCGAGATCAGCTCCACCGGTTGCCCGGTGACCTGCTCGCACCGGGCCAGGAACTCCGCGCCGTTGGAGGCGTCGCGGGCCGCCGCGGTGGCCAGCACCCTCACCTCCTCGATCCGCATCGTCTCGCAGAGCACGCGAAAGCGCGCCAGGGCCGAGAGCGCCTTGTCCATGGCGTCCTGGGCGAGCCGCCCCGTGGTCAGCACGTTGCGCCCCAGCCCGCACAGCACCTTCTCGTTGAAGATGGGCGTGGGCGAGCGCGTCAGCCCCTCATAGGCGACGAGGCGCACCGAGTTGGAGCCGATGTCCACGATGGCGACAGGCGCGCCGAGTTTCAGGCGGCCTTGGGCGAGTTCAGGCATGGGGTCCCTATGGTCAGACGTCGGCGGCGCCCGCCAGCACGGATTCCAGGCGGATCCGCTGCGCGGCCAGGCTCTTGGGGCTCGAGCTCTTGAGCGACTTGCCGCGGCCCGAAAGGCTCGGATTCGTCATGAAATAGCGGTGGGCGTTGAACGGCGTCTCTCCCTCGGCGGGCGAGACCCGCTGGCTCGTCCCGTCCGGCAGCACGCGCCAGCTCTGCTCGTTGTCGAGGAAGTTGGCGAGCATGATCTGGTCCAGCACCTGCTGGTGCACGGTCGGGTTCAGGATCGGAGCCAGCGCCTCCACCCGGCGGTCGAGGTTGCGCTGCATCAGGTCCGCCGAGGAGATGTAGAGATGCGCCTTCGGGTGGGGCAGCCCATGGCCGTTGCCGAAGGCGTAGATGCGCGAATGCTCCAGGAAGCGCCCCACGATCGACTTCACCCGGATGTTCTCGGAGAGGCCCGGCACGCCCGGCCGCAGGCAGCAGATGCCGCGAACGATGAAGTCGACCTGCACGCCCGCCTTGCTGGCCTCGTAGAGCGCGTCGATGATCTGCGCGTCCACCAGCGCGTTGCACTTGCCCCAGATCGCCGCCGGCCGCCCGGCCTTGGCGTGCGCGATCTCCTCCGCGATATGGGCCAGGAGCTTCTTCTTCAGCGTCAGCGGCGACACCGCCATGCGCTCCAGCTCCGCCGGCTCTGCGTAGCCCGTGATGAAGTTGAAGATCCGCGCCACGTCCCGGGCGATCACCGGGTCGGCCGTGAAGAAGGACAGGTCCGTGTAGACCCGCGCCGTGATCGGGTGGTAGTTGCCGGTGCCCACATGGCAATAGGTGACGAGCTGCCCCGCCTCGCGGCGCACCACCATCGAGAGCTTGGCGTGGGTCTTCAGCTCGATGAAGCCGAACACGACCTGCACGCCCGCCCGCTCCAGATCGCGCGCCCAGCGGATATTGGCCTCCTCGTCGAAGCGCGCCTTGAGCTCGACCAGCGCGGTGACGCTCTTGCCGGCCTCGGCCGCCTCCGCCAGCGCCTTCACGATGGGGCTGTCGGAGGAGGTGCGGTAGAGCGTCTGCTTGATGGCGACCACGTTCGGGTCGCGGGCCGCCTGGGCGAGGAACTGCACCACCACGTCGAAGGACTCGTAGGGGTGGTGGACGATGATGTCCTTCTGGCGGATCGCCGCGTAGCAGTCCCCGCCATGGTCGCGGATGCGCTCGGGAAAGCGCGGATTGTAGGGGGAGAATTTCAGGTCCGGCCGGTCGAGGCCGACCAGCTGCGACAGGTCGTTCAGCGCCAGCATGCCTTCGGTGAAGAACAGCTCCTCCGGCTGCACGTCGAACTCCTTGGCGACGAACTGGCGCAGGTTCTCCGGCATCGATTCCTCGACCTCGAGGCGGATCACCGATCCGCGCCGCCGCTGCTTCAGCGCCGTCTCGAACACCCGCACGAGGTCCTCGGCCTCCTCCTCCACCTCGATGTCGCTGTCGCGGATGACCCGGAAGCCCCCGAGCCCGCGCACCGTGTAGCCCGGGAAGAGCCTCCCGATGAACAGCGAGATCGCCTGCTCCACCGCGATGAAGCGCACCGCGCCGGTCTCGGCGAGGTCCGGCAGGCGGATGAACCGGTCCACCTTGTTGGGCACGCGGATCAGCGCGTTCAGGAGACGCCCGTCCGTGGTCCGGAACAGCTCCAGCGCCAGCGAGAATCCGAGATTGGGGATGAACGGGAAGGGATGGGCCGGGTCCACGGCCAGCGGGGTGAGCACCGGGAAGACGTGGTGCAGGAAGAAGTCCTCCAGCCAGGCGAGCTCGTTGCGGGTCACCTCCGGCCCGTCCACCAGCACGATGCCCACCTCGAACAGCGCATGGCGCAGCTCGCGCCAGCGGCGCTGCTGGTCGCTCGCCAGCACGGTGACGGCCTCGCCGATGCGGGCGAGCTGCTCGGCCGGCGACAGGCCGTCCTGCGAGAGCTGCACGATGCCGGACTTGAACTGGCCCTTCAGGCCGGCGACCCGGACCATGAAGAACTCGTCGAGATTGTTGGCCGAGATCGACAGGAACCGCAGCTGCTCCAGGAGAGGATGACTGAGGTTCGACGCCTCCTCCAGCACCCGCCGGTTGAAGTGAAGCCACGACAATTCGCGGTTGATGAAGCGCTCGGGCGAGGCCGTCAGGTCCGCCGAGGGCTTCGCCTCGGAAACCACCGCCGCCGGCATCGGCGTGAGCTCGGCCTGGGCGGAGACCGGCGCCTTGGGGGCGGCGTCCCGGAGGCTGGCGACGGCGCCGCTGTTCGCGGCTGCGGCGTCCCTGGGGCGCGCCGCCTTGGCGGGCTTGGCGTCCTCCCCCGGAGCAGGCTTCGCGGCGGCCTTCCTGTCGGCCTTGGCCGGACCGGTCGTCTGCTCGTCCTTCAAGGCCACTCGCCGTCTCCCGGGATTGAGCTTTGCGGTCGTCAAACAGCTTCTCCCAAGGGTCTACGACAAATCGAAGACAGGCAACCGGGCCAGGCGCGGGCGGCGCGCGTCAGCCCGGCTCGTCCCCGTCCCGGAGCCTGAGGATCTCGGCCGCCAGCGGCCGCGTGATGCGGCGACCGCGGGCGAGCCCCTCCCGGTCGAGCGTCTCCACCACCGCCTGCGCGGCCGCGATCGAGCGGTCGATCCGCAGCGCCAGATACTCCACCACCGAGGTGTCGACCACGAGCTGGCGCTCGATGAACATCTTCACCAGCACGGCGCGGACCAGCGCGTCGTCGGGTTCGCCCAAGGTCGCCGTGGGCGCCAGGCGCAGGCGGGACAGCAGGTCCGGCGTCGCCAGCCCCCAGTCGGAGGGCGGCGTGCGGGCGGTCAGCAGCAGCGAGGACTTGCGCTCCCGGGCGATGTTGAGGAGGTGGAACAGCGCGTCCTCCTGCCCCTGCATGGCGTCGCAGTCCTCGATCACCAGCGCGCCGGCCGAGGCCAGGTGAGGCACGTCGGGCAGGCGCAGCGCGGCGCGGGCGACCGTCCAGGCGTGGCTGCGCTTGGCCCAGATGGCGGCGCAGTGGCTCTTGCCGGAGCCCGGCGGCCCGATCAGCAGGAGCACGGGATCCGGCCAGTCCGGCCAGCGGTCGAGCACGTCGAAGGCCGCCTCGTTCGAGGCGCTGACGAGGAAGTCCTCGGCGTCGAGCCCGGCGTCGACGGGCAGGTCCAGCGCGAGCTGGCGGGGCTTTTCGGTCACGCTCAGGCGTCCGGCCCGGGGTCGCGCCGCAGCGGCGCCGCGGCGCTGGTGTAGATCGGGCTCGCCAGATATTGCCGCAGGCCGAACCGCGCCAGCACCCCGGCCGTCGCCGCCAGCGGCACGGCCAGAAGCAGGCCCACGAACCCGAACAGCGTGCCGAAGGCGAACAGCGCGAACATCAGCCACACCGGGTGCAGCCCCACCGCCTCGCCCACGAGCTTGGGCGACAGCACGTTGCCCTCCAGGAACTGCCCGGTGAAGAACACCGCCAGCACGGCGCCGACCATCACCCAGTCGGGCCAGAACTGCACGATGGCGACCGAGGCCGCCAGCACGAGGCCGGTGAGCGACCCCACATAGGGGATGAACGAGATCAGCCCCGCCAGCATGCCGATCAGGAAGCCGAAATTCAGCCCGCACAGGAGCAGGCCGACCGCGTACCAGGTGCCCAGCAGCAGGCACACCAGCGACTGGCCGCGGATGAAGCCGCCGATCGCGTCGTTGATCTCGCGGGCCAGCCCGCGGACCGTCGTCTTGTGGCGGGGAGGAACCCAGCTGTCGACCTTCTCGATCATGCGGTCCCAGTCCACCAGCAGGTAGAAGGCCACCACGGGCGTCACCACGAGCAGCGAGACGAGCCCGATCAGGGTCTGGCTGCCGTTCCACAGCGACTTCAGCACGTCGCCCAGCCAGGCGATGCCCTTGCCGATGAAATCGCCCAGCGAATTCTGAAGGTCGGGCGCGACGGTCCCGCCGAAGCGCTCCAGCAGGGGCCGGCCGCGCTCGGCCACGAGCTGCTGCAGCCTTTGCGCGTAGCCCGGCACCTTCTCGGCGAAGTCGGCGAGATTGCTGGCCAGCACCGGCAGGAGCAGGAGCAACGCCACCACGAAGACGAAGACGAACAGGCCGAGGATGGCCACCGACGCCCAGAGCCGGCTGCAGCCCAGCCGCTCCAGCCTGTCGGCCAGCGGGTCGAGGAAATAGGCGAGCGCCAGCCCCGCCACGAAGGGCAGCAGGATGCCGCTGAACACGTAGATGCCCAGGCCCGCGACGCCGAGCGCGATCAGCCAGAACGCCGCCTGCCGCTGCAGCGACATCGGCCGTTCGGGGGCGGCCGGGGGCGCATCCGCCGGCTGGACGGCCGTGCGGTCATAGGGGGCGATCACGACGCCATGTGTTTCAGCCATCGTGCGAGATAGGCGCCCGCCGATGCGATCGTCAAGCAGGCCACGACCGCCATGCCGGCCTCGACGAGCCGGGATTCGTCGAAGCCGTAGCTGAGCGACCCCAGGATCACCGCCGCGAAGGCGATCTGCGCCGTGGTGTTGGCCTTGGACAGCCGCGACGGATTGATCGCGATGGGCTTGCCCAGCACCCAGGACAGGATGATCGCGCCCAGGATCATGACGTCGCGCGACACGACCACGATGGCGAGCCACCCCGGCAGCTGGCCCACGACGGCCAGCGACACGTAGATGCAGACCAGCAGCGCCTTGTCGGCGAGCGGGTCCATATAGGCGCCCAGCTCGGAGCGCATGTCGAAGCGCCGGGCGATGTAGCCGTCCACCGCGTCGGAGACGCCCGCGATCGCGAAGGCGACGAAGGCGAGGGTCCATTCGGACTGGCCGATCATCGCCACCACGAACGGAACCAGGAGGAACCGGCCGATGGTGATCAGATTCGGAATGTTCACGACGCGCATGATCAAAGCTTAGGCGACCGGGGCGCCTTTCGCGAGCTTTCGCCGGCGCGGGAGCGGCGGTCCTCACAGGCAAGCGAGGCCGCGCCCCTTGCCAGCCCGCCGCTGTCGGCTTACTCCGCCCGCAGGACGGAGGATTTCCATGGCGACCGACAAGGGCGGCGGCCTGACTTACGCGCAAGCGGGCGTCGACATCGACGCCGGGAACGCCATGGTCGAGGCGATCAAGCCGCTGGTGCGCGCCACCGCGCGCCCGGGCGCCGACGCGGTGATCGGCGGCTTCGGCGGCCTGTTCGACCTCAAGGCCGCCGGCTTCAAGGATCCGGTGCTTGTCGCCGCCAATGACGGCGTCGGCACCAAGGTCAAGATCGCCATCGAGACCGGCAAGCACGACACGATCGGGGTCGACCTCGTCGCCATGAGCGTCAACGACCTCGTCGTGCAGGGCGCCGAGCCGCTGTTCTTCCTGGACTATTTCGCCACCGGCAAGCTCGCCCCGCATGTCGGCGCGCAGGTCATCGCCGGCGTGGCGAAAGCCTGCAAGGAGGCCGGCTGCGCCCTGATCGGCGGCGAGACGGCCGAGATGCCCGGCCTCTACAACGAAGGCGATTACGACCTCGCGGGCTTCGCGGTGGGCGCCGCCGAGCGCGGGACGCTGCTGCCCCGCCCCGACATCGCCGACGGCGACGTCCTCATCGGCCTGCGCTCCTCGGGCCTGCACTCCAACGGCTTCTCGCTCGTCCGCCGCATCGTCGACCTGAGCGGCCTGCCCTGGGAGGCCCCGGCGCCCTTCGAGCCCGAGCAGGCCATCGGGGCGGCCCTTCTCGAGCCGACGCGCCTTTACGTAAAGCCGATCCTGGCTGCGCTGAGAAGCACCACGGGGATCAAGGCGCTGGCCCACATCACCGGAGGCGGCTTCCCGGACAACATCCCGCGCGTGCTGCCGGAGGGCCTCGCCGCCGTGGTGGAGCTTTCGGCCGTGCCGGCGCCGCCGGTCTTCAAGTGGCTCGCCGCCGTCGGCGGCGTGACCGAGGCGGAGATGCTGCGCACCTTCAATTGCGGGATCGGCATGGTGGTGGTCGCCGCGGCCGCCGAGGCCGACGCCGTGACGGCCGCCTTCGCGCAGGCCGGGGAAGAGCCCGTGCGCCTCGGCCGCCTCGCCCCGCGCAAGGACGGCCAGGCCGTCGTCTACAAGGGCCAGCTCGACCTGGCCCTGCCGAACCCATGACGCGCCGGCGCACCGCGATCCTGATCTCGGGCCGCGGCTCCAACATGGAGGCGCTGATCCAGGCCGCGCGGGATCCGTCCTTCCCGGCCGAGATCGCGCTCGTCCTGTCCAACTGTCCCGGCGCGGGCGGCCTGGACAAAGCGTCGCAGGCCGGCGTCCCGACAGCGGTCGTGGACCACCGGTCGCATTCCGACCGGGACGGGTTCGAGGCGGCCATGCAGGCGCAGCTCGAGGCGCATGGCGTCGAATTCGTCTGCCTCGCCGGCTTCATGCGCATCCTCACCGCGGGCTTCATCGCCCGCTGGGAGGACCGCCTGATCAACATCCACCCCTCCCTCCTGCCCGCCTTCCGGGGACTGCGCACGCATGAGCGCGCCCTCGCCGAAGGCGTGCGGATCCATGGCTGCACGGTGCATTACGTCGTCCCCGAGCTCGACGCCGGCCCGATCATCGCGCAGGCCGCGGTCCCGGTCCTGGACGACGACAGCGCCGATACGCTCGGCGCGCGGGTGCTCCAGGCCGAGCACGCGCTCTACCCGTTCGGCCTGGCGCTCGCGGCCGGCGGCCGGGCCCGCCGCGAAGGCCAGCGCGTGCGCGTAGCTGGCGCAAAACCGCAGCCCGCGCTCGTCAGCCCCCTGCTGGATTGACCGAAGTCGCTACACGCATCATTGCGCCTCCAGGTTGCCATGATCCTGCCGGCTTTCGGCGGGTTCATCAGTCAACTCCTTGCAAAAGCAAGGTGATTCGGGGCAGAGCACGATGCGGCACAGACACTGGTCTGCGTTTTCGATGATCCTCGCGATGGTCGCGCTCCTGGGTGGAACGGCGCTCACGATCGACGTCGCGGTGCGGCGGATCTCGCATGGGCCCACGCCCATGATGCTAGACGAGGCCGAGCTGGGCGACCTCTTTCAGGACCTGACGTCCCCGACCTTCACCGACGCTCCCTCGCCGCTCTCGCGGTGGTAGAACAGCAGGTCGAGTTCGGGCGCCTCGGCGCCGAGGCCGGTCAGGAGGGCGTGGACCTGCCCGCGATGGTGCGTCTGGTGGTTGAAGAAGTGGTCCAGCGCGGGCGCTAGCGGCTGGGCGAAGACCTCGCCCGTCGTGACGCGCGCGTAGCGGATGGACCCGGCGAGCCTCTCCTCGGTCAGTCCCTGCGCGAAGGCGACGATCCGGGCGTCCTCCGCCTCGCGCGCGCGCCTCAGATCCTCCAGCCGGTCGTGCAGGATGACGTCCAGCCGCTTCGGCGCATCGCCCTCGCCCGTGAAGCGGCGCATCCAGATGCGATCCGCCGCCAGCAGATGGTTCAGTGTTCCGTGCACGGACCGGAAGAACGCTCCCCTGTCGGCGCGGTAATCCGCATCGTCGAGCCGCGCCGCCGCGTCGTAGAGGCGGCGGTTGGCCCAGGCGTTGTAGCCGGCGAAGGAGCGGATGCGCGGGCAATTCATCTGAAGACCTTTGTCAATTGGACGGCGCAGGTCTACCGTGGACCTTGGC
The DNA here is from genome assembly GCF_054796215.1 of Alsobacter sp. SYSU BS001988. Lineage (NCBI taxonomy): Bacteria > Pseudomonadati > Pseudomonadota > Alphaproteobacteria > Hyphomicrobiales > Alsobacteraceae > Alsobacter > Alsobacter sp. SYSU BS001988. Next base: position 83,078 of record NZ_JBTAMK010000018.1, read on the forward strand.
TTCGAGCGGGATGCTACCCCGAAGCCCGCGGAGGGGAAAAGATGAAACGTTATCTGGCGGAAGGACTCGGCACGGCCGCGCTCGTGTTGATCGGCTGCGGCGCCGTCGCAGTCAGCGGGCTCGGAACGGTGCTCAGCAGCGGCGTTCCCAGCGGGCCGCTCGCCATCCTGCCCATCGCGATCGCGTTCGGCTTCACGGTGACGGCGATGGCCTACGGCATCGGCCCGATCTCGGGATGCCACATCAACCCGGCCGTCACGGCGGCGGTGTGGTCGGCCGGCCGCATGACCGGCGGCGACGCGCTGCGCTACGTCGCCGCGCAGGTGATCGGGGCCGTGCTCGGCGCGGGGCTCCTCGTCGTCATCCTGATGGGCCGCAAGGGCGGCTACGACGTCGGCCAGGCCGGGCTCGGCCAGAACGGCTGGGGAGCGGACTGGAACGTCTTCTCGGCCTTCGTCAGCGAGGTCGTGGCCACCTTCCTGTTCACGGTCGTGATCCTCGGGGCCACCTCGAAGGCCGGCGCGACGCCGGTCGCCGGGCTCGCCATCGGGGTCACGCTCCTGGTCCTGCACCTGCCCTTCGTGGCCATCACGGGCCTCTCGGTGAACCCGGCCCGCTCCTTCGGACCGGCGCTCTTCGTCGGCGGCCAAGCGATGGCGCAGCTGTGGCTCTTCATCGTCGCGCCCGTCCTCGGCGGCCTTGCGGCCGGCGCCCTGTTCCGCAACCGAGTCCTGGAGGACTGACCGGGAACCGGCCGCGGCGCGCCCGGCGCGTCGCGGTCTCGCGCGTCTCCTTGTGGCCCCGCGCCGCCGCTTGTATAAGCCGGGCGCCGCACGGCCGTCGCCGCCGCAAGCCGGCGGACAACCCATCAGGAGACATTTCGTCATGGCGCTCGAGCGCACTTTTTCGATCATCAAGCCCGACGCCACGCAGCGCAATCTGACGGGTTCCGTGAACGCCGTCATCGAGGCCGCCGGCCTGCGCATCGTGGCCCAGAAGCGGATCCAGATGACCCGCCAGCAGGCCGAGACCTTCTACGCCGTCCACAAGGAGCGGCCCTTCTTCGGCGAGCTCGTCGACTTCATGATCTCCGCCCCCGTGGTGGTGCAGGTGCTCGAGGGCGACAACGCCATCGCCCGGTACCGCGAAGTGATGGGCGCGACGAACCCGGCCAACGCCGCCGACGGCACCATCCGCAAGCTCTTCGCCAAGTCGGTGGGCGAGAACTCGGTCCACGGCTCGGACGCTCCGGAGACCGCGGCCGTCGAGATCGCGCAGTTCTTCGCGGGGAACGAGATCGTCGGCTGACTTCAACCGAATTCGCAACTGACGGTTGGTTGAGAGAATCAATCGTCGGAAATCTTCTGGCGGGAACCACAACAGGGTTCCCGCCATGCCGCCCGCACTGGATCTCACCACGCGAGAGCTGACGCGGCTTGACGCCGGGCGGGGGGACGGCGCGTCCCTCGATTGGGCGTCCGTGGCGCGCGACCTGCTGCTTCGGGCCGCGCAGCGGCTCAGGGGAACGGCGCAGGCCGAGGCGCAAGCGACCGAATCTCCCGTGGAGAAGCTCGTCCACGACCTGCGCTTCCTGGCCTGCGAGATGGCCTGGAGCACGATCCCGAGCCTGGTCGTGCTCGACCAGATCACCGGCGAGGCGGTGCAGCGGATCGACGAGGCGCTGCCTCACCTGGGCGACGGCGAACGCCGGACCGCCCTCATCGACCTCTGCCGGCAGGACGCCTGGCGGATCATCATGGACATTCGCCGGGCCGCGTGATGTCGTCTGGCGGCATCGCCAGGCGCCGACATGAACGCACCCGTCACCGTCACCCGTCGTCCCTCCGTCTGCCCGCATGACTGTCCGTCCGCCTGCGCGCTGGAGGTCGAGATCATCGACGGCGCGCGCGTCGGCCGGGTGTATGGCGCGCCGGACCAGGCCTACACGGCGGGCGTGATCTGCGCCAAGGTGGCCCGCTACGCCGAACGGGTTCACCACCCTGACCGCGTCACCCACCCCCTTCTGCGCGTCGGCCCCAAGGGGTCCGGCCAGTTCCGGCGCGCATCCTGGGACGAGGCGCTCGACGTGGTGGCCGAGAATTTCCTGAAGGCGGAGCGCGAGTTCGGCGCCGAGTCCGTCTGGCCCTATCACTACGCCGGCACCATGGGCCTGGTGATGCGCGACGGCGTGAAGCGCCTCACCCACGCCAAGCGCTATTCGGGCTTCTACTCCACCATCTGCATCAACCTCGCCTGGCCGGGCTACATCGCCGGCACGGGCAAGCTGGCGGGGCCGGACCCGCGCGAGATGGGGAAGTCCGACTGCGTCGTCATCTGGGGCACCAATGCGGTGTCCACGCAGGTCAACGTGATGACCCACGCGGTCCGGGCCCGCAAGGAGCGCGGGGCGAAGATCGTCGTCGTCGACGTCTACCAGAACGCCACCATGAAGCAGGCTGACATGGCGCTCTGCCTGCGGCCGGGAACCGACGGCGCGCTCGCCTGCGCGGTGATGCACGTGCTCTTCCGCGACGGGCTGGCGAACTGGGACTATCTGCGCCGCTACACCGACGCGCCGGAGGAGCTGCGCGACCACCTGCGGACGCGGTCGCCCGAATGGGCCTCCGCCATCACGGGCCTGCCCGTCGAGGAGATCGAGGCCTTCGCGCATCTCGTGGGCCGCACGCCGCGGACCTATTTCCGTCTGGGCTACGGCTTCTCCCGGCAGCGCAACGGCGCGGTGAACATGCACGCCGCGTCCTGCCTCGCGGCCGTCACGGGCGCGTGGCTGCACGAGGGCGGCGGGGCCTTCCACAACAACGGCGCGATCTATCACTGGCGCAAGTCCCTGATCGAGGGCCTCGACGCCTATGACCCGTCCGTCCGCAAGCTCGACCAGTCGAAGATCGGGCGCATCCTCACCGGCGATCCGGACGCCCTCAAGGGCGGGCCGCCCGTCAAGGCGCTTTTCGTGCAAAGCACCAACCCCGCCGCGGTCGCGCCCGAGCAGGGCCTCGTCAAGCAGGGCTTCGCCCGCGAGGACCTCTTCGTCTGCGTCCACGAGCAGGTGATGACCGAGACGGCCCGGCTCGCCGACGTCGTCCTGCCAGCCACGATGTTCATGGAGCACGACGACCTCTACCAGGGCGGCGGGCACCAATACATCATGTTCGGCGGGAAGCTGGTCGATCCGCCGGGCGAATGCCGCTCCAACCACGAGGTCGTCTCCGCCATCGCGGCGCGGGTCGGGGCCCGCCACCGCGGCTTCGACATGACGCCGCGCGAGATCATCGACTGGACCTTGCGCGAGTCGGGCTGGGGGACGCTGGAGGATCTCGAGGCGGGCAAGTGGATCGACGCCCAGCCCCCCTTCGAGCAGGCGCATTATCTGGACGGCTTCGCCTGGCCGGACCGCAAGTTCCGCTTCAAGCCCGACTGGCCCAAGGTGCCCTTTTCCAATGACGGGCCGATGGGTCCCATCGCCGACATGCCGGCCCTCCCGGACCACTGGGCGGTGATCGAGGAGGCCACGCCCGAACACCCGTTCCGGCTGGCGACCAGCCCGGCCCGCAATTTCCTCAACACGAGCTTCAACGAGACGCCGACCTCGCTGAGCAACGAGAAGCGCCCCACGGTGATGATCCACCCGGCCGACGCGGCCGCGCTCGGCGTCGCCGACGGCGAGGAGGTGGCGCTGGAGAACGACCGCGGCTCGGTGCGCCTCGCCGCGCGCCTGTTCGAGGGGGTCCGGCGTGGCGTCCTGATCGCCGAGTCGATCTGGCCGGACAGCGCCTATCCGGACGGCAAGGGCATCAACCACCTCACGGGCGCGGACGCGCCGGCGCCCTTCGGCGGCGCCGCGTTCCACGACAATCGCGTGCGCGTCGTGAAGACTTGACGTGACGCGTGCACTTGCGAAGGGTGCGAGACAAACCTTGCACAGGGATTCTCCTTCATGCTCGTCGCTCGCCTCGCCCTCGCCTTCTCCCTGGTCGCATCCTCCGCCATGGCGGGCGGCTCCTCCTCGAACTTCGCCGAGCCGCAGCCCGATCCCGCCACGAGGAGCATGAACCGCTATGCGGCGAAGCTGTGGGTGTTCGATCGCTGCCTGATCAGCCAGTCGAGGCTCATGGGCACGACCCGCGAGGCGGTGCACACGCCGTGCAGCTGCTACTCGACCAGGACGGTCGACGGCATGACCAAGGTGGAGTTCGAGAACTTCCGCCAGAAGAGCTATTTCGACGACACGACCCGCGACAAGGCTCTCGCCAACATCGACGCCTGCAAGCTGAAGCGCCCGATCTGACGCGGCTCGGCCGAGCGCGGGAGCGGGCCTACTCGGCCGCCTCGACCTTGGATGCGGCGGCGCCGTCCTCGTCCGCGGGGACGAGCCGCATGGCCTCGTCCCGCTGCCGGGCCTGCTCGGCCAGCTTGGCGAGCCGGCGCTGGCCGTCGGGCTGGATCAGCCCCGCCGACATGATCAGCTTCGCGCCTTCGTCGACCGAGATCGACAGCTCGATCACCTCGTGGCGCGGCAGGTAGAAGAAGAACCCGGTCGTCGGGTTCGGCGTGCAGGGCATGAACACGGCGACATACTCGTGCTGGCCCGGCATGCGCTCCTGCAGCTCGCCCTGCGGCGGGGTCGACAGGAACACGATCGACCACATGTCCTTGGCCGGAAACTGCACCAGCCCGACCGTGCGGAATGACGTGCCCGACTGCGAGAACACCGTCTCGAAGATCTGCTTCACGCTCTTGTAGAGCCCGCGCACCACCGGCATGCGCCCGAGCAGGGTCTCGCCGAAGTCCAGCAGCGAACGGCCGACCAGGTTGGCCGTCAGGAAGCCCAGCACCGTCAGGCCGAAAAAGGCGACGATCATCCCGAAGCCGGGGATCGGGTATTGCAGATAGGTCTCCGGCAGATAGGGGGCCGGGATGAAGGGCTTCACCCAGCCGTCGACCAGATTGACCACCCACCAGGTGATGTAGGCGGTGATCGCCAGCGGCCCCGCGACGACGACGCCGGTCAGGAAATAGGCCCGGAGCCGGTGCCCCGCCGACCGCTTCGGCGGGGGAACCGGGGCGATGAACGGAGTCGCCGCCAGACCAGCCTGCGGGGCCTCAACCGGCTCGATGCTCATGCGTCAGAACCCCTCGACGGACAATGCGACGCACGCAGGCGGAGCCATGCGTGCGAGAGGCGTTCCGCGACGCGCTCCGACGAACAGGTTTATTCGACGGTGACGGATTTTGCCAGATTGCGCGGCTGGTCGACGTCCTTGCCCAGCGCCACCGCCGCCCAGTAGGCCAGCAGCTGGATCGGAACCGCATAGACGATGGGCGCGAAGTCGGCTCCCATCGGCGGCATCACCACGTTCTCCAGCCCGTCCAGCCCCGACTCGGCCGCCGCATGCGCGTCCGAGATGAGCACGATGCGTCCGCCGCGCGCCGCCACCTCCTGCATGTTGGAGACCGTCTTCTCGTAGAGCGCGTCGCGCGGCGCGATGACGATCACCGGCATGGTCTCGTCGATCAGCGCGATGGGGCCGTGCTTGAGCTCGCCCGCCGCATAGGCCTCGGCGTGGATGTAGGAGATCTCCTTCAGCTTCAGCGCGCCTTCCAGCGCCATCGGGAAGCTGGAGCCGCGGCCCAGATAGAGCACGTCGCTGACCTTGGAGAGGTCGCGCGCCACCTGCTCGACCTCATGCTCGTGCTTCAGCGTCTCCGCCATCAGGCCGGGGACGGCGATGAGCTCGGTCACGAGGCGCAGGCCCTCGCTCTCCGACAGGGTCCCGCGCGCGAGCCCGGCCGCCACCGCCAGGCAGGCCAGCACGGTGAGCTGGCAGGTGAACGCCTTGGTGGACGCCACGCCGATCTCCGGACCGGCCAGGGTCGGGGCGACCACGTCGCTCTCGCGGGCGATCGAGGAGGTGGGCACGTTGACGACGGACAGGATCTTCTGGCCGTTCTCCTTGGCGTAGCGCAGCCCCGCCAGCGTGTCGGCGGTCTCGCCCGACTGGGAGATGAACAGCGCCAGGCCCTTGCGGGGCAGCGGCGCCTCCCGGTAGCGGAACTCCGACGCGACGTCGATCTCCACCGGCAGCCGCGCGAAGCGCTCGAACCAGTACTTCGCCACCAGCCCGGCGATATAGGCCGTGCCGCAGGCCGAGACCGTCAGCCGGTCGAGGTCCGCCCAGTCGAACGGGACCTCGAAGGGCAGGCGCACGCGGCCGGTCGCCATGTCGATATAGTGGGCGAGCGTGCGCCCCACGACCTCCGGCTGCTCGTGGATCTCCTTGGCCATGAAGTGGCGGTGGGCGCCCTTGTCGACCAGGAAGGCGCCGGCGCTGGTCTTCTGCTTCGGGCGCTGGACGACGACGTTGTTCTGGTCCCGGAACTCGGCGCCGCCATGGCGCAGCACGACCCAGTCGCCGTCCTCCAGATAGGTGATGGTGTCGGTGAAGGGCGCGAGCGCCAGGGCGTCGGAGCCCAGATACATCTCCCCGTCGCCCCAGCCGACGGCCAGCGGCGCGCCGCGCCGGGCGCCGATCATGAGGTCTTCCTCGCCGTCGAACAGGAAGGCGAGCGCGAAGGCGCCGCGGAACTGGGCCAGCGACGCCGCGACGGCCGCAACCGGATCGTTGGTGCGGCGCATCTCGCGGGTGACGTATTGCGCCACCACCTCGGTGTCGGTCTCCGATTCGAAGCGCAGCCCGTCGGCCTGGAGCGTTTCGCGCAATTCGCGGAAGTTCTCGATGATCCCGTTATGGACCACGGCGAGCTTGTCGGTGGCGTGCGGATGCGCGTTCCGCTCGCTCGGCCGTCCATGGGTGGCCCACCGCGTGTGGCCGATGCCGATCAGGCCGTCCAGCGGCTGCTCGCGCAGGCGCGCCTCGAGGTTGCGCAGCTTGCCTTCCGCACGCCGGCGATCCAGCCGCCCGCGTTCGAGGGTGGCGACGCCGGCTGAGTCATAGCCCCGGTATTCGAGGCGCTTCAGCCCGTCCACGATCAGCGATGCGACCGGTGTCGTTCCCAGGATGCCGACGATCCCGCACATGGTTTGGTCTCCAGAGCCTAATCCGCGACGAGCGAGCGCCCCGTTCAGTGCTTATTAGATCGCGCTTGTCACCGCGCGAAATCACATTGGATGACCAAGAGTAACAGATCGAAGGTCGATCTGCGCGCGTCCTTCATCAGTAAGCCCGCATAACGTGCATTTATCGTCAATTCTTCTTGTTGGCGTCCCGGAAAGCCTTGCCCCAGCCCGCCTTGACCACCTGCCTGCCGCGGCCCAGCGCCAGCGCGTCCTCCGGCACGTCGTCGGTGATCACCGAGCCCGATCCCACGAAGGCGCCGGCGCCGACCGTCACCGGCGCGACCAGGGCGGAGTTGGAGCCGATGAAGGCCTTCTCGCCGATCACGGTCCTCGCCTTGTGGAAGCCGTCGTAATTGCAGGTGATCGTCCCGGCCCCGATATTGGCCCCGGCCCCGACCTCCGCGTCGCCCACATAGCTGAGATGGTTGACCTTCGCGCCCTCGCCGAGCCGCGCGTTCTTCACCTCGACGTAATTGCCCACCTTGGTCTTGGCGCCGAGCTCCGCGCCCGGCCGCAGCCGCGCGAAGGGGCCGATCTCCGCATGGTCGCCGACCTTCGCCTTCTCGATGTGGCAATTGGCGTGGATGACGACGTGGGCGCCGATCTCGACGCCGAGGCCGAACCACTGGTTCGGCTCCAGCACCGTGTCGGCCCCGAAGGTCGTGTCGTGGCTGAGGAACACCGTCTCGGGCGCGATCATCGTCACGCCCGATCGCATCGCCGCCTCGCGCAAACGGCCCTGCATCAGGGCCTCCGCGGTGGCGAGCTGGACGCGGTCGTTGACGCCGCGCACCTCGTCCTCGCCGGCGATGAGCGCCTGGGTGGCGTAGCCCCTCTCGCGCGCCGCCCCCACCACGTCGGGCAGGTAATACTCCTTCTGGGCGTTGTCGGCGCCCACCGAGTCCAGGAGCTCCAGCGCGTGACGCCCGTCGAGCGCCATCAGGCCGGCGTTGCAGAGCCGGACGGCCCGCTCCTCCTCGGTGGCGTCCTTGTGCTCGCGGATGGCCAGCAGCGACCCTTCCTCGATCAGCAGGCGCCCGTAGCCGGTCGGGTCCTGCGCCTCGAAGCCGAGCGCCGCCACGGAGGCGCCCTCCCCGACCGCGTTGCGGAGCCGCCGGATCGTCTCGGGCCGCACCAGCGGGGTGTCGGCGAAGAGCGCCACGATGTCGTCGAAGCCGTCGGCGATCGCCTCCCGGGCGGCCAGCACGGCGTGGGCCGTGCCGAGACGCTCGGCCTGCACGAAGATGCGGGCCGACGGCGCGAGGCGGCGCGCCTCCTCGGCCACGTCCTCGCGCCCCGGCCCGACCACGACCGCGATGGCGTCCATGTCGGCCGCCCGCACGGCCGCGATCACGTGCCCGAGCAGGCTCAGCCCGGCCACGGCGTGCAGCACCTTGGGCCGGGACGACTTCATCCGCGTCCCCTCCCCCGCCGCCAGGATGACGGCGAGGCCGCGCCGCGTCACCGCCGGGCCCAGCAGCTCATCCTTCAGCGCGCCGGCCGCTTCGTGGTCGGGGCTCGGCCGCCCGTCCGTCGTCGAGGCCGCGGCGGCGGCAGGGGGGATGGTGATGTCGCTCATGGGAGGATCCGGATCGGCTGGTGGGGTTTCATTTACGATGACGACCTAGAGTCGCAATGAATCGCACATGCCGGCGAGGCGCACCACTCCCGTCCGGAGACACTGGTCCTTCGATGCTCCAACCGTTGCGTATCGAGCCCACATTCGCGCAGGCGGCGCCCGGGAGCCCGCTTCCGGGCGGCGCTGCGGCTCCGGTCCCGCCGACGGCGCCGGCCGATCGCGCCGCGGCGGCGTCGGCCGCCGCCTGGGCCGGCGTCGCCGTCTCGGCGATCCTCCTCTGCGCGCCCTGCCTCTGGCCCGCCGCCAGGACCGAGCCCGCGCCGGTCCGGCAGGCGTCCGCCGCCGACCTCTCCGCGTCTTCGCCGCGTCCCGACGTGGTCGCGACCGGCTCGCTGGCGTCCCGCCCGGCGCCCGCGCCGCCGTCCGAGCCGGCCGCGCCCGCGCCAGCGGCGGCGGCCCCGGCCGAGCCGCTGCAGGCCGTGTCCGCCGAGACCTTCACCATCGCGCTGGGCGAAAGCGCCGCGGCCGCGACCCTGTGGGGCCGGTGGCGCATCCTCCAGCAGGCCCACGCCGACGACATCGGATCGCTCTCCGCCTCCGTGCGGCCGTCGCCGAACGCTCCGCAGCGGCAGATCCTGACGCTCGGTCCGTTTGCGAACGCCGCCAAGGCGGCCGAGTTCTGCGGCCGCTGGCGGGCCAAGGGCGCCGCCTGCGACGTCGCCCGCGCCGACGGCGCGCGGCTTTCGCCCGGAGCCTGACCGCCGGCGGACGCCGCCTCGGGGCCAAAGGACACAAATCGGTGGTCTTGCGGCGGCCCGGCATGTTTTGATCGCATGACGCTCCGCCTTCACGCGATCTTCGAAACGGATCGCCCTGCCTCTATAGTGTGCTAGAAGCGCGCCCGATCGACGGGCGCGGCGCAGCCCAGCATCATGCGCCGTCGTCGCCAAAGGCTAATTGGGTTCCTGTCGTCGATGTCGAGCGAAATTCCTCCGACCTCCCCCGCGAAGGCCGCGCGCCCGTTCGACAGGCGCTCCGTCCTGACGCTCGGCGTCGGCGCAGGCCTGCTGGCGGCGGCCGGGCCAGCCTTGGCGCAGAACTTCGCCGCGCAGGCGCTGCAGAGCACGCTGGGCGAGGGCCAGCGCTTCAGTCCGACGACCTTGGTCGACCTCGCGAGGCTCCTGTCGAAGCGCGCCTACACGCCGCCGCCCAGCGACCTGCCGGACCCCTTCGCCAACCTCAATTACGAGCAGTATATCGGCATCCGCGCCCAGCCCAGCGCCACGCTGTGGAACATGGAGGGCCGCGGCTTCACGGTGGAGCCCCTCCACCGCGGCTTCGCCTTCCAGAACGCGGTCTCGCTCTTCATCGTCGAGGACGGCGCGGTGCGCCGCGTCATCTATGACCGCAGCCGCTTCGACTACGGCAAGCTGAACGTGCCCGCGACGCTGCCCGACCTCGGCTTTTCCGGGTTCCGGGTCTTCGGCGACGGCCAGAACGGGCGCCAGCGGGAGGTCGCGATCTTCCAGGGAGCGACCTTCTTCCGCTCCTCCGCGCGCGGCCAGAATCTGGGCGTCATGGCGCGCGGCCTCACCCTGAAGGCCGGCGACCCCAAGGGCGAGGAGTTCCCGCTCTTTCGCGCCTTCTGGATCGAGCAGCCGGCCGCCCGCACGGACAACCTCGTCATCCACGCGCTGCTGGATTCGGAGAGCGTCGCCGGCGCCTATCGTTTCACGCTGCGCACCGGCGACGTCTCGATCATCGACGCCGAACTCACCCTCTTTCCCCGCGCGCCCGTCGAGAACTGGGGCGTGGCCGGCATGACCTCGACCTACCTGTTCGGGTCGAACGACCGGCGCAACGTCGACGACGTGCGGCCCGCCGTCTATGAGAGCGGCGGCCTGCAGATCCACAACGGCAATGACGAGTGGGTCTGGCGCCCGCTGTCCAATCCCGACACGCTCCAGATCTCCGCCTTCGTCGATCCCGCGCCGAAGGGCTTCGGCCTGATCCAGCGCGACCGCGACAGCAGCGCCTTCCAGGACGACGACCAGAACTTCGAGCGCCGCCCCAGCCTCTGGATCGAGCCGATCGGCGACTGGTCGCCCGGACTGGTGCAGCTGATCGAGATTCCGACCGAATCGGAGATCAACGACAACGTTCTGACATACTGGCGGCCCAAACAGCCGCTTCAGCCGGGCGGGGACGTCTCCGTCGCCTACCGGCAGTTCTGGTGCTGGCAGCCCCCGGAGCGGACGCCACTGGCGACCGTGACGGCGACGCGGGTCGGCAAGGGGCGGACGGCGACGGCGCGGCGCTTCGCGGTGGACTTCACCGGCGAAATGCTGAAGCAGACGCAGACCGTGCTGGAGCTCAAGGCGATGCTGTCCTCGGCGACCGGGACGGTGTCCAATCTGAGGCTCTGGCCCTACCCGGAACGCAGGCTCTACCGAGTGGGTTTCGAACTGGAGCCCGGAAACGAGACCGCGTGCGAGCTGCGCCTCGTGCTGGAGGCAGGCGGCAAGGCGCTGAGCGAGACATGGCTGTATCGTTGGACACCCTAGACGCCGCAAAGACCTCGCGAGAGCACGGCGCCCGAGACCTCGAGGCGCAGCCCGCGCCCGTCGGCGCGACCCTGTCCGCGCCCCTGCCCCCGCTGCCGCCCGAGACGCCGCTGGCGATGCCGGTCCAGTCGCTCAAGGCCTGGTCGCGCAAGGACGTGCGCAAGCCGGTCGTGCGGCGCTCCAAGCCCTGGCTGGCCCGCATCTTCGTCTTCGCGGCGTCCATCGGCCTGACCGCCTGGGGCGCGATGGAGATGTACCGGGTCGTCTCGGTCTCCGGCGTCACGGCGCTGCAGTGGGCGCTCGTCGCCCTGTTCACGGTCAATTTCTCCTGGATCGCCCTGGCCTTCACCAGCGCCATCGTGGGCTTCCTGGCGCTGCTGCGCGGGCGCCGGCCGCCGCCGGTCCCCGACAGCCTCAAGGCCCGCACCGTCGTGGTGATGCCGGTCTACAACGAGGCCACGGCCCGCGTCTTCGCCTCGCTCCAGGCGATGTACGAGGAGATCGCCGCCACCGGCCTCATCCAGCATTTCGACTTCTTCATCCTGTCCGACAGCACCCAGCCGGACGCCTGGATCGCCGAAGAGCGCGCCTTCTGGGCGCTGCGCGAGCGCCTCGGCCCGCAGGCGCGGTTCTTCTACCGCCACCGGCAGAAGAACGTCGGCCGCAAGGCCGGCAACATCGAGGACTTCGTCACCCGCTGGGGCGGCGCCTATGAGCACATGCTGGTGCTGGACGCCGACAGCCTGATGACGGGCGCCTGCATCACGCGCCTGGCCGCCGCCATGGAGGCCGATCCCGACGCCGGCATCGTCCAGTCGCTGCCGCTGATCATCAACCGCAACACGCTGTTCGCGCGGCTGCAGCAATTCGCGGCCAAGATCTACGGCCCGGTGATCGCCACCGGCCTCGCCGTGTGGTCGGGCCGCGAGGGCAACTACTGGGGCCACAACGCGATCATCCGCACGAAGGCCTTCGCGGATCACTGCGGGCTGCCGCATCTCTCCGGCAAGCCGCCCTTCGGCGGGCACATCCTCAGCCATGACTTCGTCGAGGCGGCCCTGATCCGCCGCGCCGGCTGGACCGTCTACATGCTGCCCGAGCTGGACGGCAGCTACGAGGAGAGCCCGCCGTCGCTGATCGACCTCGCCACGCGCGACCGGCGCTGGTGCCAGGGCAACCTGCAGCACTCGCGCGTGATCGGCGCCGCCGGCCTCACCTGGCCGACGCGCCAGCATTTCGCGACCGGCATCTTCTCGTATCTCGCCTCGCCGCTCTGGCTGATGCAGCTCATGGTCGGCATCGTGCTGGTGCTGCAGACGCGCTATGTGCGGCCGGAATATTTCACCAAGGAGTTCTCGCTTTTCCCGGCCTGGCCCCGCTTCGACGCCGAGCGCGCGCTGCAGCTCTTCGGCATCACCATGGCGATCCTGCTGGCCCCGAAGCTGTTCGGGCTGATCCTGGCGCTGGTGCGCGGGTCCATCCGCCGGGCCAGCGGCGGCGGCTTCCGGCTGGTCGTCTCGGCCCTGATCGAGGTGATCATGTCGGCCCTGCTGGCGCCGATCCTGATGGTCATCCAGTCGGGCGCGGTGTTCCAGATCATCGCCGGGCGCGACACGGGCTGGAACCCGCAGCGGCGCGACGACGGCTCGATCCCGTTCCGCGACATCGTGCGCCGCCACCGCCTGCAGATGCTGCTGGGCGTGGTCACCGGCGTCTCCGCCTTCATGATCGCCCCGTCCCTGTTCGGCTGGATGTCGCCCACCATCCTCGGGCTGGTGCTGGCGATCCCGATCTCGGCGGCCTCCGGCATGCTGTCCATGGGCCTGGCGCTGAAAGGCGCGGGCCTCCTGCTGACGCCCGAAGAGAGCTCGCCGCCGCCGATCGCGACCCGCGCCAACGCCCTGATGGCCGAGCTCGCCGCCTCCGGAATCGACGAGGCCTCGGCCATCCGCGCCGTGCACGACGATCCGCTGTTCCGCTCGCGCCACGAGACGATGCTGCCCTCCGCCCCGCGCCGCAAGCGCGGCGAAATCGACCGCGAGCGCGCCGTCGCGGAGGCCAAGCTCCTGGACGCGGAATCGCTCGAGGACGCGCTGGAGTGGCTGCATCCCAAGGAGGCCATGGTCGTGCTGCACGACCGGGCGCTGCTGGGCCTGCTCTCCGGGCTCCCGGCCCGGCAGGACCCCGTGGCGGAGGGCGCGGTCGCGGCGGAGTGATCCTCCCGCCCGGGACGCCCCGCTCGGAGCGGGACGAAGCCGCTCAGCGGTTCCCGCCGCCGTCGCGTTCCGTCAGCGTCCGCTGGTTCGTCGGGAAGAAGCGCTGCGTCGGCTGGCGCGGGGCCACCGGCACGCCCTGAGGCGCGGCGACGCCGATCTGCCCGCCCGCCACCGGCGCGGGCGGCACGGCGCCGGAGGGAGCGCCCGGCTGCGTCCTCGGCGCGGAGGCGGTGACGCCCGCCGGCGGCGTCTGCCGGCGCTGCTGCGACACCTTCGGATCGGGCTGCGTCGGCTTCAGCGGGTCGAACTTGTCCGGATCCACCGGGTCCGGGATCACGTCCTTGCCGCCTTTGCAGGTCGTCAGCCAGACGTCGTAGATGGGGTGCTCGATGCCGTGCAGCCCCGGGCTCGAGGCGAAGATCCAGCCGCCGAAGATCCGGCGCGCCTCGTTGCTGAACGTGACCTCGTCCACCTCGATGAAGGCCGTCGTGTTCTGCGGCTCGGTGGCCGGGCGCGTATAGCAGACGCGGGGCGTGATCTGCAGCGCGCCGAATTGAACCGTTTCATCAACGGCCGCCTCGAAGGATATGATTCTGCCCGTGATTTTGTCGAGCCCGGCGAAGATCGCGGTCGGGTTCTTGATCTTGTCGGCGCGGGCCGGGCCTGGCGCGGCCGCCACGGCGCAGGCCGCCATGAGCGCGCAAGCCGCGCGAGCCGCGACGGAATGGGACCCACGGGCGGGAGAAGCGTTTCGGAGCAAGAGCATCAGCACGCGTTCGTTGTCGCGCCGCGACTCGGCGCCGCGGTCGTCATCCGGGCCGGGTGATTAACATGGCAATGAGGGCGGAGAAAGGGCGGGCGCGCCTGGAGCCTCACCCGTAGGACTTCTCCTCCAGGATCGGCGAGCCGGCCCGACGGCTGATCTCGCGCTTCAGCGCCGCCCGCCTGTCATTGGCGAGATAGACCGACCGCGCCAGCGCCACGAAGCGCGGGCCGAAGTCGCCCCCCGCCTCGCAGGCCCTCAGCCGGTCCTCCACGTCCCAGAGCTCGCCGTTCACCCGCCGCAGCTCCTCCTCGAGCGCCGCCAGCGCCCGCCCCGGGAGCCCGGCCGCGTCCCTCACCGCCAGCAGCTGCGACCGCTCGGCGCGCACATGCGCCCGCTTGGAGGCGTCCGGGATGCGCTCGGCCTTGAGGTCCAGGATCGAGATCCGGTCCAGCAGCTCGCCGGCCGAGAGCGGCGCCGTCAGCGCGCCGCGGGCGGCGGCGCCCGGCGCGGCGCTCCCGGCGAGGTCGGCCGCCGCCTGCGCGGCGGCGTCGGCGAAAGTCTCCCCCCGGGCGCGCCGGCGCAGCCGCATGGTCGGATACCAGATCGTGTCGAGGGCCCGGCCCAGCCATCGCCAGTCGGCCCAGTCGGGCTGGAGCAGAAGGTCGGTCGGCCGCCCGAGCGCCCCCGCCAGATGCGCCACGGCCGTGTCGACGCAGACGATGCGGTCGAGGCTGGCCATAATGGCGGCCGTGTCCGCGAAGGCGCCCTCCCCGGCGTCGAAGTCCGGACCGGGATGGAAGATCGACGACGGAAAGGAGCATCCGGCGATCTCCCCGGGCTCCGCGTCCTTCTGCAGGCAGACGAGCCGCGCCCCCGGGACGGCGGCGAGCGGGGCGAAGTCCTCCAGCGCCGCCGAGCGGCGCGCATCCCCCGGCGCGGACCGGTTGCCCCGCCAGGCGATCCCGACCAGCAGCGTCGCGCCCTTGGCGCGTTCGGCGGCCAGGCGGTCGCGCCACGCCGCCACGCGCGCCCGGTCGGCGCGCAGATAGGGCGCGGGCGCGCCGTAGTCGGCCGGGGCCAGCCCCATCGCGCGCGGCAGGTCGAGCAGCGTGGCCCAGGCGTCGATGCCGGGAACCGAGCCGGCCGCCTCGAGCGGCCGCAGCTCCACCGGCCCGTCGAGACTGGACAGCAGCGGCAGCAGCCTGGCGGGCGCGACCAGGCTGGCCTTGACGCCGGCCTGCGCCAGCCGCGGCAGGAAGCGGCAGAATTGCAGCGTGTCGCCCAGCCCCTGCTCGGCCAGCACGAGCAGGCTCCTCGGCGCCGGTCCTCCCGTCCAGCGGCGCACCGGCTCGCGCCGCCCGTCCGCGCCGCGGCGCGTGACGGTGGGCGCCTCGGCCATCAGCCTGAAGCGCACCTCGTAGGCCGGCCACGCTTCCGACCAGCGCTCGGCGCAAAACAGCGCGCGCGACAGGCGCGACGCCGCGCCGAGATGGTGGGGGTCGGCCTCCAGCGCCAGCCTGTAGAGGGCGATGGCCATGGGGAAGCGGGCCTGCGCCTGCTCGCGATCGGCGAGGGCCACGAGGCGCTCGACGTCGAGGCGCCCGGGCGGGCGCTCCTGAAGCGGTGTGGGGCTGGGCTGCACGGCGTCGTCCACCAGATGATTCTGGCGGATTCTACCACTGATTGTTATCAATCAAAGATGCACTCAGCCTTGCGCGATCTCGGGCTCGCACGAGACGGGGCAGCTCACAGAATTGGCGATGAAGCAGAAGCGGTGCGCCTGATCGTGCAGCTCGCGCGCCTTCCCGGCGTCGCTCTCGGGCGCGATCGTGACCCTGGGGCGCAGCACCACCGCGGTGAACCGTCCCGCGCCGTCGGGCCCCTCGGAGAGGACGCCCTCCGCGTCGTCCTCATAGGCCGTCACGACCACGTCCGAGACCGCCGCGAGGTGCAGGTACCAGAGCATGTGGCAGGCCGAGAGCGACGCGACGAACAGGTCCTCGGGGTTGTGCCGGGCCGGATCGCCCCGGAAGGCCGGGTCGGACGATCCGGCGATGTCCGGCTTGCCGACCACCCGCACCACATGCTCGCGGCTGTAGCTGCGGTAGTCGGTCGTGCCGACGCCGAGGCTGCCGGTCCAGACGGTGGTCGTGCGGTAGCGGTGTTCGCGCATGGCGGGCGCCTCCTGCCCCGACCATAACGCCGGGCGCGCGAAAACGCCGCCCGAAAAGGGCGGCGCCTCAAGACGCAGGAGACGGGAGCGGGCGCGCTCAGCCGCGGGAGATCTCGCCCTCGGTCGGGCGCGCGGCGGCGGGCTGGCCGGTCGGCGACCACGCCTCGTAGTCGCCCGTGGCGGCCGGGCGCTCGCCCGTTGACAGGATCGACCCCTGCGGCCGGTAGGCGAAGGGGGTCCCGGTCATGTTGGGGACGTGCGGCTTCTCCCACTCGCGCGGCTGATAGCCGTCCTGGGTCGGGGGCAGCGGCGACGTGTTGCGCAGCCAGCCCACCCAGCCCGGCGGCGTCAGCGTCGCCTCGGTGCGGTCCTTGTAGATGACCCAGCGGCGCACGACGCCGATCTGCGGATCCACCTTGCCGCCGATCGTCTGGTAATAGGTGTTGCCGAACTCGTCCGTGCCGACCAGTTCGCCGAAGCGCCAGGTGTGGAAGCGCGTGCCGATCGTCTGGCCGCTCCACCAGGTGAAGAATTGCAGCAGGAAGGTCTTCATCGCGGGCCTTTGTGGATCACGGGCCTGTGGAGGGCCTCGACTCCGCCCATCCAGGGCGGCCCCAGGCGTTTCGGCGCGGACTATACGGGCGAACGCCGTCCTGTCCAGTGCGCCAAGCGTCCAAGGAGGGGGCGGCGCCGCGATTCCCGATTCGGCCGGACCGCGGGACGCGCGCACCCTGGACCCGCGCGCCGGCGATTCCGCTTGCAGGCGAGCGCCTGCCTCACTTTCGCCACGTCTTCGCCTCCATTCCGCAAACGCCCGCCGAGTCAAGCGTGAACGCGGGCGTGTCGGGCCGTCATCCCCCGCCGCGACGTCGCCGCTTCCCTGCGATCAGGGTGAATCGATTCAAACTCGAACGATTCTTGTAGAAGAATCCGAGGCTTACGAAACGCCGTTGCATTCTCCCCACTCTTCACACCCGCGTCACAACATCTTGGGCGTACGGGTTCGCGAATACACTAGTCCTTGACGTCTGGAGGGGCGCCGCCCTAATTTCATGACCGTGCAGCACAGCCGTCGCGGCCCCTTCCGGGCGGCGTCGGGCGGGGCGGGACAGGGACGCCGCAGGCTGGCGCCGCCCTGCTTCCGTCTCCCGCGGGGCGGGTGCGGCGCGAGGGCGACGGAGGGCCTGAAGAAGCCGTCCGGGCCCGCAGGGGCAGCAGACAGATTATGGCCAGGGGCTGGACATTGAACCGGCTCGGCGGACATGCGCGTCCGCCCTATAGGGGACCACGATGCGGATCGAACGTCGCTACACCAAGACCGGACAGTCGCCCTACGCGGACATTCCGTTCCGCTCCGCCACCAGCGAGATCCGCAACCCGGACGGCTCGGTCGTGTTCCGGCTGGAGGGAATCGAGGTTCCGCGCCAGTGGAGCCAGGTGGCGGCCGACGTGCTGGCCCAGAAATATTTCCGCAAGGCCGGCGTCCCCACCCGCCTGAAGAAGGTCGAGGAGAACGACGTCCCGTCCTGGCTGTGGCGCTCCGTGCCCGACGAGGCGGCGCTGGCCGCCCTGCCCGAGGCCGAGCGCACCGGCTCGGAGATGACCGCCCAGCAGGTGTTCGACCGCCTCGCGGGCTGCTGGACCTATTGGGGCTGGAAGGGCGGCTACTTCACCGCCGAGGAGGACGCGCAGGCCTTCTTCGACGAGCACCGCTACATGCTGGCCATGCAGATGGTGGCCCCGAACTCGCCGCAGTGGTTCAACACCGGCCTGCATTGGGCCTATGGCGTCGACGGCCCGGCCCAGGGCCACTTCTATGTCGACCACAAGACCGGCAAGCTGACCCGCTCGAAATCCGCCTACGAGCATCCCCAGCCGCACGCCTGCTTCATCCAGTCGGTCGCCGACGACCTCGTCAACGAGGGCGGCATCATGGACCTGTGGGTGCGCGAGGCGCGCCTCTTCAAATACGGCTCGGGCACCGGCTCCAACTTCTCGGCGCTGCGCGGCGAGGGCGAGAAGCTCGCCGGCGGCGGGCGCTCCTCCGGCCTCATGAGCTTCCTGAAGATCGGCGACCGCGCCGCCGGCGCCATCAAGTCGGGCGGCACCACGCGCCGCGCCGCCAAGATGGTGGTGGTCGACGCCGACCATCCCGACATCGAGGCCTATATCGACTGGAAGGTGAAGGAGGAGCAGAAGGTCGCCGCCCTGGTCACCGGCTCCAAGCTCTGCCAGAAGCACCTCAAGGCCATCATGAAGGCCTGCGTCAATTGCGACGGGCCCGACGACGCCTGCTTCGACCCGGAGAAGAACCCGGCCCTGAAGCGCGAGATCAAGCTCGCCCGCCGGTCGATGATCCCGGACAACTACATCAAGCGCGTCATCCAGTTCGCCCGCCAGGGCTATACGGAGATCGCCTTCGACACCTACGACACCGACTGGGACAGCGAGGCCTATCTCACCGTCTCGGGCCAGAACTCCAACAACTCCGTGCGCGTCACCGACGAGTTCCTCGGCGCGGTGGAGAGCGACGGCGACTGGCGGCTGAAGGCGCGCATCACCGGCAAGCCGATCAAGACGCTGAAGGCGCGCGACCTGTGGGAGAAGATCGGCCACGCCGCCTGGGCGTCGGCGGATCCCGGCATCCAGTTCCACACCACCATCAACGACTGGCACACCTGCCCGGCCTCGGGCGAGATCCGCGCGTCCAACCCGTGCTCGGAATACATGTTCCTGGACGACACGGCCTGCAACCTCGCCTCCGCCAACCTGCTGCAGTTCCGCAAGGCGGACGGCTCCTTCGACGTGGAGAGCTACGAGCACGCCACGCGCCTGTGGACCATCGTGCTCGAGATCTCGGTCATGATGGCGCAGTTCCCGTCCAAGGAGATCGCGGAGCTCAGCTACCGCTACCGGACGCTGGGCCTCGGCTACGCCAATATCGGCGGCCTGCTGATGACCTCCGGCATCCCCTACGACTCGGCCCAGGGCCGGGCGATCTGCGGCGCGCTGACCGCGATCATGACCGGCGTCGCCTACAGGACCTCGGCCGAGATGGCCGGCGAGCTCGGCCCCTTCCCGGGCTACAAGGACAACGCCCAGCACATGCTGCGCGTCATCCGCAACCATCGCCGCGCCGCCCATGGCGAGACCTCCGGCTATGAGGGGCTGCGCATCGCCCCGGTGCCGCTCGACCACGCCTCCTGCCCGGATGGGCGGCTCGTCCACCACGCCCGCAAGGCCTGGGACGACGCGCTGGCGCTCGGCGAGAAGAACGGCTTCCGCAACGCGCAGTCCACCGTCATCGCCCCCACCGGCACGATCGGGCTGGTGATGGACTGCGACACGACCGGCATCGAGCCCGATTTCGCGCTCGTGAAGTTCAAGAAGCTCGCCGGCGGCGGCTACTTCAAGATCATCAACCAGGCCGTCCCCGAAGCCCTGCGCACGCTGGGCTACGGGGAGGCGCAGATCGCCGAGATCGAGGCCTATGCGGTCGGCCACGCCTCCCTCGCCCAGGCGCCCGGTGTGAACCACACCACGCTGAAGGCGAAAGGCTTCACCGACGATAAGATCGCGGCGGTGGAGAAGAACCTGGCGTCGGCCTTCGACGTCAAGTTCGTCTTCAACAAGTGGACGCTCGGGGAGGACTTCCTGGCGGGGACCCTCAAGGTTCCGGCCGAGAAGTTGGCGGACCCCTCCTTCGAGCTCCTCGCCTATCTCGGCTTCACCAAGGGTGAGATCGAGGGCGCGAACATCCATGTCTGCGGGGCGATGACGCTGGAAGGGGCGCCGCATCTCAGGCGTGAGCACTACCCGGTCTTCGACTGCGCCAATCCGTGCGGGCGCATCGGCAAGCGCTACCTCTCGGTGGAGAGCCACATCCGCATGATGGCGGCGGCGCAGCCCTTCATCTCGGGCGCCATCTCCAAGACCATCAACATGGCCAACGACGCCACCGTGGAGGACTGCAAGAACGCCTACATGCTGTCCTGGCGCCTCGCCCTCAAGGCGAACGCCCTCTACCGCGACGGCTCCAAGCTCTCCCAGCCCCTGAACTCGCAGCTCATCGCCGACGAGGACGAGGAGGACGAGGTGGAGGCCCTCATCGCCCAGCCGGCCTCGGCCCGGGCGGCGGCGCTCTCCGAGAAGATCGTCGAGCGGGTGGTGGAGCGCATCGAGCGCATGCGCGAACGCGAGAAGCTGCCCGACCGGCGCAAGGGCTACACCCAGAAGGCCAGCGTCGGCGGCCACAAGGTCTATCTGCGCACCGGCGAGTACGAGGACGGGCGCCTCGGCGAGATCTTCATCGACATGCACAAGGAGGGCGCCGCCTTCCGCAGCCTGATGAACAACTTCGCCATCGCGATCTCGCTCGGCCTGCAATATGGCGTGCCGCTGGAGGAGTATGTCGACGCCTTCACCTTCACGCGCTTCGAGCCGGCCGGCTTCGTGCAGGGCAACGACGCCATCAAGAACGCCACCTCGCTGCTCGACTACGTGTTCCGCGAGCTCGCCATCTCCTATCTGGGCCGGCACGACCTCGCCCATGTGCCGCCCGAGGCGACCGTGTTCGACGCGCTCGGCAAGGGCGAGGACGAGGGCCGCGCCCCGGCCGGCCACGCCTCGCGGGTGGTCTCCAAGGGCCTGATCCGCGGCAAGTCGACGAGCCTCCTGGCCATCCAGGGCGGCGCCGCCGAACCCCGCAGCACGCCCGCCACGGCCTCGGCCGGCGGCTACGTCACCCAGGGCGCCACGGCGCTGAAGCAGCAGGAGGCCCTGAAGGAGGACGTCGCCCAGGAGGTCGAACGCGTCATCGACGAAGGCGGCCTCGGCAACCTCGCCTTCGCGCCCCCCTCCCCCCGCGAGCAAGGCCCCTCCAAGCGCGCCGAAGCCCTGATGAAGGGCTACCAGGGCGACGCCTGCGGCGAGTGCGGCAACTTCACGCTGGTCCGGAACGGGACGTGCTTGAAGTGCGATACGTGTGGCGGGACGACGGGATGTAGCTGAGGGGATTAGGGCGGCTGGAGCTTTACCAGCCGCCCTTCTGTTTTCATGGAGACAAATTTGAGCGAGACTCGTTTCGCCAAGCAATTTTTGCTGGCCGCCGCCGTTCGTCAAAAGCTCGACGAACTGAATGATTTTCTATTGAGCAGCTCGGAGCAGGCACCTAACTTTGATCCCGGCCAGTCTTTGGATTTCGGGCCATCATGGAGCGAGCTACGCCAGAACTCAATTACAGTGCTTCAGCGATTACAAAAAGCGCCTATTCTCGACGTAGGCTTCGCAAAAGAACGAATCGACACGCAGCTTGCCAGCGCAGAGGCTGAATTACAAGTAGTGTTACAGTTTACAACTGAAAGCCAGGGTATCCATCATTTCAATCATATATCCCATATAGCTTTCCAGGGAAAAAATGGGACGAACTATACACTCCTGAGACACGTTCAGAATTTTTCGCGCCACTTAGATGCACTCATCATTAATTCGGCAGCGCAATACATAGAGGTCCGTCCATCTCCGTCCGAAATAGACGATCTCGGACGACGCGCTGCGCAAAGCTTGGTCACCCTCGAACGACTGAGGGCGCAAGCTACAGATGCACTCTCCGATATAGTTTCAAGCGGAGAACGGCTTAAGTCAGCCACCTTGTATTCAGAGTCCGAAGCAAAACGCATTGCTGATCAAAAATCGCGGATCGATAGCTTCACAGAGAGCGCAACCGCATCTCTTAACGATATCAGCCAAGCGTCCGCCCGTTCGAAAGAAATATTAACTCAACTCGAGCAACTACAAATTAGAATTGAATCTATTTCTCCGAGAGTGGAATCATTCGATAATTTTTTCTCAGAACGCACGAAGATCGTCAGCGAAATCGAAAAGAATTTAAAAACACAATCTGATAAATATTCAAAACAAATAGCTGAAATTGATCGGATTAATAAAGCTGCATCTGACATGCTTTCGGGCGCGACGAATGCTGGTCTTGCAGGTGCGTTTAGTATCCGGGAACGTGAAATTTCCAAAGAGCTCATCAAGGCGGAATTATCTTTCTATGCCAGCATTGTTGTTCTAACTGTCTTAGGCATTCCAATTCTTGCTCACGTAATCCCGCCTACCCTATTGGAACATATCGGCCTGAAAGCGTATAACGCAGTGATCGATATCCATTCAAAGCGTCCTGATTTGGAAGTGGCGTTGTCGATCGCAACACGATTTCTGATACTTATTCCGGGAATCTGGCTAGTCCGAACCACTGGCAGACGATATGATAGATTATTTCGCCTACGTGAGCACTATGCATACAAATACTCGATTGCAACATCGGTAGAAGGCTTTCAACGTCAGTCTCCCGATCACAAGCAAGAATTAGCCGCTTATTCATTCGCGCAACTTTCCTTTAATCCGGCGGAAAAGATGGATGGTGATGGAAAGGATGCAGCTCACCCCAATCCATTTGTTGAAAAGTTCTTCCGTTTCTTGGAAGGCAAAAAATCATCGGAGACTGAGGTGACTCCGAGTCCGTGACATAATGCAATCGGTTGAGCAGCACCGCCTCCTGATCCAACCAGCCTTAAGAAGGACGAACCCGGGCCCTTACGCCTCTCCGGAGCGCGTCAGTCCTTCAGGGGGTCGTGGCCCCAGTTCATCAGCGAGTAGCGCCAGCGCGTGCCGGAGACGTCGCCGGCGGGGCGCTGGGCGAGGTGGCGGTGGACGTAGCCCACCACCTTGCGCATATGGGCGCGGTCGTCGTCGTCGAGGTCGGCCGCGGGTGCGCAGGATCTCCACGATGCGGCGGCCCGAATGGTGGCCGACCGATTCCGGCCCGCCCGGCTTCGCCTTGGGGTGGCCGTCGGCCCAGCCGACCTCGCGCGAAGGTTCGCTCTTGAGCCAGCGCTCCAGCTCGGCCGGGGCCATGTTGACCACCCGGCGGAATTCCTCCTCGACCTCCGGCTGCGCCTTCTCCATCGCGACCTCCCTGGCGTTGCGGCGATTGCGCCGCCCAACGGCCCCCTGCCCGGCCCCGTTCCGCCCCTGCGACCACGCGTCCGGCCTCCCGGCCCCTCGCCCCGGCCCTCTCCCCGTTCCGGGGCGAGGGAGCCGGCGGCGGCCCTTCCCCACCGTCCAGCCCCGCCCTCCCCAGGAGGCTGCAACGATCGCGCGCCCTGGAGCCCTCGTCCTTCGAGACGCATCGCCGAGGGGCGATGCTCCTCAGGATGAGGGAGCGAGCATGAAACCACCCCGTCATCCCCGGCGCGCCGCAGGCGCGGGAAGGGGATCCAGAAAGGTTGGGCGAGAGGCGCCCCTCGCTAACCCTCTCTGGATCCCCTTCCCGGCGCTGCGCGCCGCCGGGGATGACGGCGGCGGGCGGGAGAGGAGAACGGCGTCACCCTCCTTCCCGGCCCACCACCCCCTCATCCTGAGGAGCCATGCGCAGCATCGCGTCTCGAAGGACGAGGGCTCCAGGAGGTTGCAACGGCCGTGCGCCCTGGAGCCCCTCGTCCTTCGAGACGCATCGCCAAGGGGGGACGCT